>CAVPFT010000045.1:0-8059 GCA_963703795.1 uncultured Actinomycetota bacterium
GATCTGGCTCTCACAGGAGGTATCCAGCGACAGGCCCTCTTCGGCAGCATTTTCGTCGCCCGACAGCACCGCCATACTGCACAACTACGGTGACACGCCGTGCGGCGACGAGCCGACCGTGTCGCTGCGCCAGGCGTTCGCCCTGTCTTGTAACACCGCGTTCGTCCAGCTGGGCATCACCACCGGAGCCGACGCGCTGCGCAGTATGGCGCACTCGTTCGGGCTGGACAGCACCCCGAGCGTGATTCCCCTGCAGGTTTCGGAATCAACCATCGGGATAATTCCGGACGCCGCCGCGCTGGGGATGTCGAGCATCGGCCAACGGGATGTCGCGCTGACCCCGCTGCAAAACGCGGAGATCGTCGCGACCATCGCGAACGCCGGTGTGACGATGCAGCCCTATCTGATCGATAGCCTCAAGGGGCCGGACCTGTCCAACATCAGCACCACGGCGCCCTACCAGCAGCGGCGCGCGGTGTCGCCGCAGGTCACCGCTAAGCTAACAGAGCTGATGGTCGGCGCCGAGAAGGTCGCTCAGCAGAAAGGGGCCATTCCCGGCGTGCAGATTGCATCCAAGACTGGTACCGCGGAGCATGGCACCGACCCACGTAATACTCCGCCGCACGCGTGGTACATCGCGTTTGCGCCCGCGCAGACACCGAAGGTGGCCGTAGCGGTGCTGGTGGAGAACGGCGCCGACCGACTGTCCGCGACCGGGGGCGCGCTCGCCGCGCCGATCGGGCGGGCGGTGATCGCGGCGGCGCTACAGGGAGGACCATGAGCCCGCGAGTTGGTGTGACGCTGTCCGGCAGGTACCGCCTGCAGCGCCTGATCGCCACCGGTGGCATGGGCCAAGTGTGGGAGGCGGTCGATAACCGGCTGGGTCGGCGCGTTGCGGTCAAGGTGCTCAAGCAGGAGTTCTCCCAGGACCCCGAATTCATCGACCGGTTCCGCGCCGAGGCGCGCACCACCGCGATGCTCAACCACCCCGGGATCGCCGCGGTCCACGACTATGGCGAAAGCCAGCTGGACGGGGAGGGGCGAACGGCCTACCTGGTGATGGAGCTGGTCAATGGCGAACCGCTGAATTCGGTGCTCAAGCGCACCGGCCGGCTCTCGCTGCGGCATGCGCTGGACATGCTCGAGCAGACCGGCCGGGCCCTTCAGGTTGCGCACGCCGCCGGCTTGGTACATCGCGACGTCAAACCGGGCAACATTCTGATCACCCCGACCGGCCTGGTGAAGATCACCGACTTCGGCATCGCCAAGGCAGTCGACGCCGCGCCGGTGACCCAGACCGGGATGGTGATGGGCACGGCGCAGTACATCGCCCCGGAGCAGGCCCTGGGACACGATGCGACGCCGTCCAGCGATGTCTACTCGCTGGGAGTCGTTGGGTACGAGGTGGTTTCGGGTAAGCGGCCGTTCACCGGAGACGGCGCGTTGACGGTGGCGATGAAGCACATCAAGGAACCCCCGCCGCCGTTGCCTCCCGAGCTGCCGCCCAACGTCCGCGAACTCATCGAGATCACTTTGGTCAAGAATCCCCAAATGCGGTACCGCAGTGGAGGACCGTTCGCCGACGCCGTCGCCGCGGTACGAGCCGGCCGTCGTCCCCCGCGGCCCAGCCAGTCCCCGCCCCCCGGCCGCGCCTCGCCGGCAGCTATTCCGTCAAGCCCGCAGACCAGGACCGCCGTCGCCGCCCGCAGCCCCGCGGTGCGCCGATCCGGGCCGCCGACGGGCGGTCGTCGCCCGGCCCCGGCCCGGCGTACCTTCTCGTCGGGCCAGCGCGCGCTGCTGTGGGCCGCGGGAGTGCTTGGAGCGCTGGCGATCATCATCGCGGTGCTCATCGTCATCAATTCCGGCGGCGAAAACGGGCAGACACCCCCGACCGTCACCGACACCGGGACCCCGCCGGCTACGGCGCCGCCAAGCAAGACTCCCACCGGTGCCGGGCCGGGGCTGCGACTTAATTGGACGGATCGCGGGACTATAGGTAATTCTGGATTTCAGAGCAGGCCGCCCGAACGCAGCCCGTCGCCGGCCCCACACGAGACACCGCAATGACCACCCCACAGCACCTTTCCGACAGGTATGAACTCGGCGAGATCCTCGGTTTCGGGGGTATGTCCGAGGTTCACCTGGCCCGCGACGTCCGTTTGCATCGCGACGTCGCGGTCAAGGTGCTGCGCGCTGATCTGGCCCGCGACCCTAGCTTCTACCTGCGCTTCCGGCGCGAGGCGCAAAATGCCGCCGCGCTGAATCACCCCTCCATCGTCGCGGTGTACGACACCGGCGAGGCGGAGACACCCACCGGTCCGCTGCCCTACATCGTCATGGAGTACGTCGAAGGCGTCACCCTGCGGGACATCGTGCACACCGATGGCCCGCTCCCGGCCCAGCGGGCCATCGAGATCATCGCCGACGCATGCCAGGCGCTGAACTTCAGTCATCAGAACGGCATCATTCACCGCGACGTCAAGCCTGCCAACATCATGATCAACAACGCCAACGCGGTGAAGGTGATGGACTTCGGCATCGCACGCGCCATTGCCGACGGCGGCATCAGCGTCACACAGACCGCGGCCGTGATCGGGACCGCGCAGTACCTCTCACCCGAACAGGCCCGCGGTGATTCCGTCGACGCCCGCTCCGATGTGTATTCGTTAGGCTGTGTGCTTTACGAAATCCTCACCGGCGAGCCACCTTTCACCGGAGATTCGCCCGTCGCGGTGGCCTACCAGCATGTCCGCGAAGATCCGGTTCCACCGTCGAAGCGGCACGAGGGCATCTCACCCGACCTCGACGCCGTCGTGCTCAAGGCGCTGGCCAAGAATCCGGACAACCGCTACCAGACCGCGGCGGAAATGCGCGCCGACCTGGTCCGGGTGCATAACGGTGAGACACCCGAAGCGCCCAAGGTCCTCACCGACGCCGAGCGGAGTTCCCTGCACGGGGGCCCGCGCACCGACCCACTGCCTCGCCAGCCCCTGGAGGGCACCGACAACGATCGCGTGGCCGGCCCAATCGGCCGCTGGGTTGTCGCGGTCGCCGCGTTGGCGGTGCTGACCATCGTCGTAGTCATTGCCTTCAACACATTCGGTGGCAGCACCCGCGATGTCCAGGTGCCGGACGTGCGAGGTCAAGTGTCCGCGGATGCCGTTGCCACACTGCAAAACCGGGGCTTCAAACCTCGCACCCTGCAAAAGCCCGACTCGACGATTCCGCCCGACCACGTCATCAGCACCGACCCCGGCGCCAACGCTTCGGTCGGTGCCGGTGACGAAATCACGATCAACGTCTCCACCGGACCCGAGCAACGCGAAGTGCCCGACGTCTCCTCGCTGAGCTACGGCGACGCGGTCACCAAGCTCAAGGCTGCCGGCTTCACCAAGTTCAAGCAGGCGAACTCGCCGTCGACCCCGGAACTGTTGGGCAAGGTCATCGGGACCAACCCGCCGGCCAACCAGACGTCGGCGATCACCAACGTGATCACCGTCATCGTCGGCTCGGGTCCGGAGATCAAGAAGGTGCCCGAGGTCGCGGGCCAGAACGTCGACGACGCGCAAAAGAACCTGACCGTCAACGGCTTCACCAAATTCAGCCAGGCGCAGGTGGACAGCCCGCGGCCGGCCGGCGAGGTGGTGGGCACGAACCCCCCCAAGGACCAGATGGTTCCGGTGGACTCGGTGATCGAGCTGCAGGTGTCCAGGGGCAACCAGTTCGTCATGCCGGACGTGACCGGGCAGGTCTGGACCGAAGCCGAGCCGCGGCTACGCGCGCTGGGCTGGACCGGTGTGCTGGACAAGGGCCCCGACGTCGACGCCGGCGGGTCCCAGCACAACAAAATCGTGTATCAGAACCCGCCGGCCGGGACCGGGGTCAACCGGGACGGGATCATCACGCTGAAGTTCGGTCAGTAGCGGCCGCGTCTGCCGGGAAATGCGGCCGCACCGCGGCGCGGACCTCGTTCTCCAACCGGCGGACCAGCGTGTCGTTGCGCGTCCACCCGCAGTAGACGAGCCAATTGGCCAGCATTCGGTGCCCGCCCTCGGTCAGAATCGACTCCGGATGGAACTGGACACCGTGAATGGCCAGCTCGGTGTGACGCACGCCCATGATCACGCCGCTGCGGGTGCGGGCCGTAACCTCCAGCACCCCTGGCAGCGACTCCGGCAGGATGGTCAACGAGTGGTAGCGCGTCGCCGTGAACGGTTCCGGGAGCCCTTGCAACACACCGACATTCGTGTGAAACACGTTGCTGGTCTTGCCGTGCAGCAACTCGGGTGCACGATCCACCGTGGCGCCGAATGCGACGCCGATGGCTTGGTGCCCCAGGCAGACGCCCATTAGCGGGGTGCGCTCTGCGGCGCACGCACGGACCAGGCTGATCGACGCGCCGGCGCGCTCCGGGGTGCCCGGTCCGGGACTGAGCAGAACACCGTCGAACTGCGTAGCTACGGAGGTCCCGTCGGAGAGCCGGGCATCGTCATTGCGCCACACCTCAGCCTCGACACCGAGCTGGCCGAGGTATTGCACCAGGTTGAACACGAAGCTGTCGTAGTTGTCGACAACCAGGATCCGCATCGTGTCAGGGTACCGTCCGGCGCCGCGTGGTGTTCCTGCTCAGTACCCCACCGGGCCCGCGGGCTGCGCGAAATGCGTCCGCACCGGTTCGGAATGGCCGACGATCTGCACGTCAGGCTTGACCTCTTCGCGGTAGCCGAGGCCGAACCGGACCACGTACTGCTTGTAGAGGACCACCAGTGGAGCGGCAGCCAGGGCCGCCTGCATGGCTGCCGCGTCGCCGATCGCGGCGATCGTGTAGGGCGGGCTGTACGTGCGCCCGTTGAGCAACAGCGTGTTGCCGACGCAGCGGGGCACCGAGGTGCCGATGATCCGCTGGTCCTGCATCTGGATCGCCTCCGCGCCGGCACTCCACAACGCGTTGAGAACGGCCTGAATGTCTTGCTGGTGCACGACCAAGTCGTCGGGCGACGCATCGCGCGGGAAGCGCCCATTGGCGTCACGCTGCGCGTCCTGGAGGGTCACCACCAGGCCGGGGCCGTGGACTGGGTCCATGCCCGCCTCACCGGCCAACTCGGCGGATCGCCGCAGCATGGCGGCCAGCGCGGCATCCGGAAACCGGCCGTGCATCGAATCGATCTTGTTGGCCAGCTCGTCGCGTTCGGCCCTGAGGCGATTCACCGACGACTGCGCCTCACGGACCAGATCGACCAGACGTGGCGCATCGCTGCGGCGGATCTCCCCGCCGCCGGACACCCCGTGCGTGGCGGCCAGCAGCAAGCCGGCCAGCAGGCACACCAACGGGACGCCGAAGCGCCAAGGTGAGCGGCGCGTGTCGCTCATCCACTCTCCGTTTCCTGGTCACCGCGCCGGGTGAGCTAGTCTCGTAGCCAAGCGATAGGTGCGGCTGCAATCGTTATCGTCGCACCCGTCCCGCCCAACGTGTTGAGGTAACCCCGAGATATCCCGAGGTAATCATGCCCAAGTCCAAGGTCCGCAAGAAGAACGATTTCACGGTCGGCGCCGTCAGCCGCACGCCCGTGAAGGTGAAGGTCGGACCGTCCAGTGTGTGGTTCGTTTGTCTGTTTGTCGGCCTGATGCTGATCGGCCTCGTCTGGTTGATGGTGTTTCAATTGGCCGCCGTCGGAACCCAGGCACCGGCGGCCCTGAACTGGATGGCGCATCTGGGCCCGTGGAACTATGCCATCGCGTTCGCTTTCATGATCACCGGTTTGTTGCTCACGATGCGTTG
The DNA here is from genome assembly GCA_963703795.1 of uncultured Actinomycetota bacterium. GTDB lineage: Bacteria > Actinomycetota > Actinomycetes > Mycobacteriales > Mycobacteriaceae > Mycobacterium. Next base: position 5,780 of record CAVPFT010000045.1, read on the forward strand.
GCACTGAGCAAGACAAATAACGGAATGGATTCATTTCGGGATCTGTCCTTTACTGGTCCAGCAACCTCGGGACAACCCAATCACACGCGTGTGATTCATCCCCACTGTTGATAGCGCTTGTGGATAACTCCATCGGCAGTGGTGGGAGGGTGTAGGGAGCGCATGCAGCAAACAGAATGGGAGCCGCGCGCGGCGGGAATCGCTGGTTGTGGGCTCGGCGGTGTTTTGATGGCTATCGCGAGTGTGACCCTTGTCACAGACCCGCCGGGGCAGCTTCTGACAGGCGTTGCCGCGGCGGGTCTGATCTTGTTTGCGGGCGTCACGTGGCGCGCGCGTCCGAAGCTGGCAATTACCCCCGGCGGCCTGGTGCTCAGGGGCTGGTTCCGGACGCAGGTATTGCAGCACTCCGACATCAAGATCATCCGGATCGCCGAGTTCCGCCGGCATGGGCGCAGGGTTCGGTTGCTCGAGATCGAAACCGCCACCGGCGGGTTGGTGGTCTTCTCCCGTTGGGACCTAGGGACGGACCCGTTGGAGGTGCTCGACGCGCTCACGACCGCCGGCTACGCGGGTCAGAACCCGAACTGACCGAAGACCGCTCGCGCGGGGTCCGGACGCTTTAGGAGATCGTGATCGACTCGATGACGACCGCGTCGGCGGGACGGTCGTTGCCGTCGGTGGCCGTCGTTGCGATCGCGTCGACAACCTTCTGCGAATCGGGGTCGGTCACTTCGCCGAAGATCGTGTGACGTCTTGTCAGGTGCGGGGTCTTGTCAACCGTGATGAAGAACTGTGAGCCGTTCGTGCCCGGACCGGCATTCGCCATCGCCAACAGGTACGGCCTGTCGAATTGCAGTTCGGGGTGGAACTCGTCGGCGAACTTGTAACCCGGGCCCCCGCGGCCCGTGCCGGTCGGATCGCCGCCCTGGATCATGAAGCCACGGATCACCCGGTGAAAGACCGCACCGTCGTAGAACGGCCCGGAGGGGCCACCCGATGCGTTTTGGGTCGAGTACTCCTTGGTGCCCTGCGCCAGGCCGACGAAGTTGGCGACAGTCTTGGGCGCGTGGTTTCCGAACAGGGCAACCTTGATGTCGCCGCGGTTGGTGTGCAGGGTGGCTGTGGCGGTCTGAATCGGGTTAGTCACGGCATCAGAGTCTGCCATCACGCACGGCCACGCCCGCACCGGGTCCACTCCCACGGACGCCGCAATGATGGCAGGCTGATGGGGCATTGAGCGACCGGCGGAGAAAGGCGGCACATGAGCGCGAAGACGGCATCCCGGCTGACCCCTCGGGAGCGACTGGCCCGCGGGTTGACGTACTCGACGGTGGGACCGGTAGACGTCACCCGAGGAGTTGTCGGGCTGGGCGTCCACTCCGCCCAGTCGACCGCGTCGGGGCTTCGCCGCCGTTACAAAGAGGGCCGGTTGGCCCGCGAGATCGCCGCGGCCCAAGAAACGCTCGCCCAGGAGCTGGCGGCCGCGCAGGAGGTCGTCTCGAATCTGCCCCAGGCGCTGCAGGATGCGCGCCGGTCCCAACGTCACAGCAGGCGCCCCTGGGTGATCGCGGGGGTGGCCGTCGCGGTCCTGGCAGGGGGCGCCGCCGCATTCAGCATCGTCAGGCGCTCGATGCGCGCGCGCGACGAGCCCTCGCCGCGGCCGCCCAGCGTGGACGTGCAGCCGCGTCCGTAAGCTTGGCGGCAATAGCGGCTCTAACAGGGTTTATGTGACATCCTTTGCGGGTGGCCACAGGGGTGCCCCCGACAGGGGTGGTGACCTTTCTGTTCACCGACGTGGAGGGTTCAACCCGTCGGTGGGAGACCGACGCGGATGCGATGCGCGCGGCGCTGGCCGCACACGACGAGGCGTTGCGCTCTGCGATTGAGTTGCACGGCGGCTTCATGTTCAAGCACACCGGTGACGGTGTATGCGCTGCCTTCGCCTCTCCCAGGTCAGCGGTGGATGCGGCGGTCGCCGCGCAGCGGGAACTGGAGTTGCCGGTGCGGATGGGGTTGGCCACCGGGGAAGCCGAGCTGCGGGACGGGGACTACTTCGGTGCGGTGCTCAATCGTGCGGCGCGGGTGATGGCCGCCGGGCATGGCGGGCAGATTCTCGTGGCTGAGTCGACGGCGGGTCTGCTTGCCGGAGTAGACCTCGTCAATCTGGGGCCGCGAAGGTTGCGGGATGTACCGATGCCGCTAGGGGTGTTTCAAGTACAGGCAGCCGAACTTCGCGCGGAGTTTCCCCCGTTGCGGGCGCTCGATACAACTCCGGGAAAT
>CAVPFT010000046.1:0-61269 GCA_963703795.1 uncultured Actinomycetota bacterium
GCGACCAGTCCGGCCAGCCGCACCGAGTGCACCGGTATTCCTTCGACATCGGCGCCGCGCGCACCCGGCAGGCTGGTGCTGGTGGCATCGGGGTTGGGCGGCAAGCCTTTTCGGGCCTCGGCGATCAGCTTCGCGGTGCGAGCCGCCGTCCCCGAGGGGGCGTCGGCCTTGTGCGGGTGGTGCAACTCGATCACCTCCGCCGAATCGAAGAAGGGTGCGGCCTGCTTCGCGAAATGCATCGACAGCACCGCCCCGATCGCGAAGTTCGGCGCGATAAGCACCGATGTGTCGGGTTTGTCGGCCAGCCACGACTCCACCTGCTGCAACCGCTCTGCGGTGAAGCCGGTGGTCCCGACGACGGCGTGAATCCCGTTGTCAATGAGGAACTTTAGATTTTCCATCACCACGTCGGGATGGGTGAAGTCGATGACCACCTCGGTGTTGCCCTCGGTCAGCAGGCTCAGCGGATCACCCTCGTCCACCTCAGCGGACAGGGTCAGGTCCTCGGCAGCGTGCACCGCGCTCACCATCGTCGACCCGACTTTCCCTTTGGCTCCCAGCACGCCTACCCGCATGGCATCTCACCCTAGACCGGGGAGTTGGTCGGTAATGGATAGCCTGCTCTGGCGAAATTCGAAGGCATTACACAGCTGGACGTCTTAATTTCATTTGATCGTCGGCGTCCGAGGTTCTCCCTTTGGCCTCGAAAGTCCGGTATTAGACAAAGGAGAAGGACTATGGCGACGCACAGGCGCTCTGGCCGATTTGTGGGCTTGGCGGCAATAAGTGGCCCACTTGTGGTCGCCGGGCTCGTCGGGGCCGGCCCGGCTCGGGCTGACGCCGCCTCCTATCTCAGCGACCTGCACAACGCCGGGATCCGAGACGTCGGCGGTGACTCGGCACTGTTGCAGACGGGCCAGAAATTATGCGTTCAGGTAAGTTACGGCGTTACCTCCGCTCAACTAGCGGCCCTGGCGGTGCAACGCTCCGATTCCAGGGAGGGGGCCCGTGGGCTCACCTCAGTACAGGCCAGCGAGCTCGTCAACTACGCGATTGCCGACCTCTGCCCGAACTATTAATTTGCCCGAACTATTAATTCGAACTAATTCGCGCGACACATCGCGGTGGTTGTCCACAGTTCGGAGTTGATCCACAGGGATACGCGTTCCGATGGCGGGCGTCAGTGCCGCGCCATACAATTCGAACATGCATTCGATCAAGGATCCCGCGGAGGTGACTGCCGCCTTCGACGCGCTCGACGCGGCCGTGGCGAGCCTTGGCGCGCTAAATCTCGCCGGCCTCGATCCCGCTGTCCGGCTCCGCGCCCTGGAGCGGCTGGAGACCTCAGGCCGCGGGCAGGCTGTGCTGGGTCACGACGTGATCGCGAGCCTCGCCAAAGAGGATCCCGCCGACGTCGGCGGCCCGGTCCACAAGGTGGTCGCCGACTGGCTGCGGATCAGCTGCGCCGAGGCCTGCCGCCGGCTGCGCGAAGCCAAACAGCTTTCTCCCCGCTTGACTCTCACCGGCGAGGAGCTCCCGCCCGAGCTGCCGGCCACGGCGCAGGTATGGCGCGATGGCCTGCTCGATGGCCAGCACGTGCGGGTGATTCAGACCTTCATTCGCGACCTGCCCGACGCCATACCGGTCGATGCGGTGGAAAAGGCCGAACGGTTTCTGGCCCGGCAAGCGACGAAATTGCGGCCCGACCAACTGGAAAAGGTGGCGCACCGATGCGCGCTGCGGCTCAACCCGGACGGGAAATTCTCCGAGTCCGATCGCGCGCGTCAGCGGGGATTCACCTGGTGCGGCCAGCGAGCCGACGGGATGAGCATCGGCAAGCTGGTCGCGTCCCCGGAATTGCGCACCAACCTCGAAGCGTGGCTCGCGCGGTTCGCGGCACCCGGCATGTGCAACCCCGACGACCAAACCCCCTGCGTCGATGGCGAACCCGGCGAGGACGGCGCGAGTAGAGATCTGCGCAGCCATTCCCAACGCCAGCACGATGCGCTCAACGCCTTGGTCCGCGGCCACCTGGGCGATCCGAAACTGGGCGTGCACAACGGGTTACCGGTGACGGTCATTGTGTCGACCACGCTGCAGGAACTGACTTCCGGCGCGGGCCGCGCGGTGACCGGCGGTGGAACGCTGCTGCCGATGCGCGACCTGATCCGGATGGCCAGGCACGCCTATCACTACCTCGCGGTGTTCGACGAGCACTCAAGTCGCCCACTGTATCTCGGTCGGTCGCGGCGAATCGCCTCACCGGATCAGCGCATAGTCCTCTATGCCAAGGATCGCGGTTGCACACACCCGGGCTGCGACGTGCCCGGCTATTGGTCTGAGGTGCACCACGTGGACGAGTGGGCCGCCGGCGGCATGACCGATGTCGACAAGCTCACCTTCGCTTGCCCACCCAACCACAAGCTAGTCGAAAAGGGTTGGCGAACAAGGAAGCTCCCCAATGGCCGCACGGAGTGGATCCCGCCGCCTCGGTTGGACCGGGCGCGCACACCAACGACTACCACCACCCGGAACGGCTCTTCGACGACGACGAAGCCCCTTGACGCGCGCGCCTTACTTCTTGAACCGCCCGGCGAAGCCGCGCAACGACAGGTCGGCGCTGGTGATCAAGCCGGGGCGCGCTGCCACAACGGACTTGATCGAGTTGAGGGCCGGCAGCCCGGTGATCGTCATGCCGATCGAGGCGAAATTGTCCGGGTTGGACAGGTCGATGCCGGGTTTGGGGAAGATCATGTGCTTGTTGTAGACGCACGGGTCGCCCTGGATCTTGGTGATGTAGCAGCCCTTGATGTTCCAGCTCGGGTCGGTGTGCGGGGTCATCTGCCACTTCAGGTGCGTCTCGACCCGCGGCACCCCGTCCACGATGCCCTGGTATTTGATGTAGTTGCCGCCCAGCGAGCCCTTGGGCAGCGTGTACCAGCCCAGGTCGACATCCTTGGTGCAGGCGCCCAATTCGTAGCTGAACTTGACCTCGTCGAGGGGCAGATCGAAACAGTCGGCCATCATCAGCACGCTGTCGGCGAAGACGCGGGTGTACTTCTCCAGCTTGGAAGGGATTTCCGGATCGTCGACCGGCTGGCCGTAGCCGACCTCGATCCAGGTGTCGCGCGAGTGGTGGCACGAGACGTCGACGGACTCGATGGTGGTGATGTTCTCGATCTCGGCGACACCGGCCGAGCACACCACGCCGAGGATCTGGTTCACGCCGGGGTTCATCCCGGTGCCGTAGAAGGTCGCGCCACCCCTTTCGCAGGCCTCGGCGAGCAACTGGGTCACCGGCTTGCCCGACGGGTGCGGGTGGTTCGTGTCGCGGTGCCACCCGGTGATCCAGTCGGCGGTTGTCACGATATCGATCCCCGCCTCAAGTACTTTGACGTAGAGGTCCTCGTCGGGGAACACGCCGTGAAACGTCAGCACATCCGGCCTGGCCGCGATGATCTCCTCGATGGTGCCGGTGGCCGTGACCCCGTTGCGCTCGACGCCCGCGAGCTCACCAGCATCGCGCCCGACCTTTTCCGGCGAGTAGCAGTGCACGCCAACGAGTTCCAGGTCGGGCTGCGTGGCGATCCGCTTGATCATCTCCGAACCCACGTTGCCGGTGGCCACCTGGAAGACGCGAATCGGTCGGGCGGGTGCATTCATTCGGTTCAGCCTTTCTGCGACGCTGCGTACACGTCGGCGGCACTGCCGCCGACGCCGTCGGGGTAAAACTGCTTGGCCCACTTGCGGATTGCGGTGAAGCCCGCATACTCGTCGGCGGCCAGCGCCGGCGGGTCCGAGTAGCGCTGGTGTCGCCAGATCTCAACGTCCTGCTCGAACTGCCTGATCACTTCCAATCCGAACTCGGCCGCCTTTCGCTCGGCCCGGGCCGGGTCCTTGCCGGGCGCCCGGCCGATGTAGACCATGAACCGGACATCGGAGGTGGATTCGTCGACCGGGGTGACCGCGGAGATGGTGCGGTTGTCCACCATCCCCCAACTCTTGGTCACCGCGATCCCCAGGCCGCCGTTGATGGCCTGCACGCCGCTGTTGACGTCCTCGATCCTCTGGCCGTCGTCGCCTTCGAACGTGATCGTGAAGTCGACGAAGGACACCGCGTCGCCGAAGTCGTGGCGGGTGAACACCGGCACGATCGGGGTGTCGTGCACGTATTTGAAATGTGCGAAATCCACGCCGTTTTCGAGCACGTACTGGGGGTGCAGTTCCAGACCCTGGCGATACAACCTCTGCTGCGGGTAGTAGCCGTCCGCGCTGCTGCCGTCTTCGAACGCGGCGAATACGTCGGGCGCATCGAAGTACGGCTCGCGGCGCTCGACGTCGTGCCAGATGTAGACCGATGCGTTGCGCTCCACCACGGGATAGGTGCGGATTCGCCTGCCGCGGTTGGGCCGATCCTGGTAGGGGATGCAGACGTTGCGTCCCTCCCTGCTCCACTGCCACCCGTGGAAAGGGCACTGCAGTACCTCGCCGACGACCTTGCCGCCGTAACCCAGGTGCGCGCCAAGGTGTTCGCAGTAGGCGTTCATCACGGTGAGCTCGCCGGACTCGGCCCGCCAGGCGACCATCTCCTGATCGAAGTACCTCATCGTGTGGACGTCGCCGACGCCGATCTCGTCGGACCAGGCGACCTGGAACCATCCGGTCGGTTTCATCGACAACGGCGGCTTAGCCATCTAGCCCTGCCATCTGAGCTGTTCCTCCCGAAATAGTGATAGGCCGCATCGTCACAGAATCACAGTACCCTCTATGAAAATGATAGGGTTGGCGGGTGACCGGAGCAAGCGTCGCTAAAACACGGGTCGCTAAAACAAGCGTCCCTAAAACAAGCGTCGCCAAAACAAGCGTCGCCGAGAGACGCCCCAACCGACGTGGCCACGCGACGCGCGAGAGCATGCTCGAGGCCGCGCTGAAGTCGCTGGCCTCCGGTGAGCCGGGCTCGGTGTCGGCCAACCGCATCGCCAAGGAGATCGGCGCCACCTGGGGCGCGGTGCAATACCAGTTCGGCGATACCGACGGCTTTTGGGCCGCGGTGCTGCACCGTACCGCCGAGCGGCGCGCCGCGACCTTCTCGACTCTTTCTGCACCGGTACCACCGGAGGCGCCACTGCGGGAGCGTGTCGGCGCCATCATCGACACCCTCTACCGCGGCCTGGCAGCACCGGACTCGCGCGCGATCGAAAACCTGCGGGCGGCGCTGCCGCGCGACCCCCAAGAGCTCGAACGCCTCTACCCGCGCACCGCGGCCGAGTTGTTCTCCTGGGGCAAGAGCTGGCTTCAGACCTGCCAACACGCCTTCGCCGGTCTAGACGTCGACCCGGACCGGCTGCGCGAGGTGGCCGCCCTGATCCCCGGCGCAATGCGTGGCCTGGTATCGGAGCGTCAATTGGGCTCGTACGCCGACCTCGACATGGCGCGGCGCGGTCTGACCAACGCCCTGGCCGCCTATCTCGAGCGGTCGCGGTCGGAATGACCCGTCTCTAGCCTTAGACATGTGACATCCAGCGACATCCGGATCCGCGAAGCGAAGCCGGACGACTACCCGGACGTCGCCGACATGCACTATCCGGTTTGGCGACGGTCGTGGACCGGGATACTGACGCCGCCGCTGCTCGACATTCTTGGCCCGGCAGAACGCTGGGTCGCCGAGATCTACCCACAGAGCCTGAATCGCAAAGGCTGGGGCATGTGGATTGCCGAGTCCGCCGGGCAGACAATCGGCGTGACCATATTCGGACCGGACTCCGCGGATCCCGATCACCTCCTGATCGACGCGCTGTACGTAACCGAGGAAAGCCAACGGCACGGCGTCGGCGGCCGCCTGCTGGATAGCGCGATGGGCACCCATCCTTCGGGTGACGTGGTCTTGTGGTGTGCGGAAAAAAATGGCAGGGCGCGCCACTTCTACGAGAAGAGAAATTTCCGAACCGACGGCCGCACCCTGGATTGGGAGCCGCTGCCCGGTGTGATCGTGCCCCACGTGGGCTACCGATTCACGCGTCGATGACCAGGCGGTCGCCCTTCGCCCGCGACACACAGACCACCATTTCGTCATTGCCGACGACGGTGCGGCCCCGGTGATCGACCTCGCCCGCAAGCACTTTGACCTTGCACGTCCCGCAGAACCCCTGCTGGCACGAGTACGGGGTCATCGGATCCTCATCGAGCATGACATCGAGCGCCGACCGATTCGGCGGAACGCTGAGCACCCGCTGCGACCGCGCCAGTTCCAGCTCGAACGGAACTCCGCCGACGACCGGCGGTGGGCTGAACCGCTCGTAATGCAGTGGCGCGTCGGCGTGTTCGTCGCGGGCCACGCGCACCGCCTCCAGCATGGCGGTCGGCCCGCACACGTAGACGGCCGTCGTCGGCCCGGCGCCGGCCAACAGGTCATCCACGGTGGCCAACCGGCCGTGCTCGTCGTCGGCCCACACCGTAACGCGGTCCGGGGCCACCGACACCACCTCGTCCAAGAACGGCATGTACTCCCGGCTGCTACCGGCATAGATTGCGCGCCACTCGATTCCGCGCTGGGCTGCCGCGTGGAGCATCGGCAGAATGGGCGTCACCCCGATGCCGCCGATGACGAACAACACCTCACGCTCGGTGGCGCCCAGATAGAACGCGTTGCGCGGACCCTCGAAGACCAGGGTGTCACCGGCGTCGTAAGCGTCATGCATCTCGACGGAACCGCCACCGCCGTCGGCGATCCTGCGCACGGCGATGCGATAGTCCGTGCGGCGCCCAGGCGGACCGCACAGCGAGTACTGGCGGCGTCGGCCCGAGGGCAACTGAACATCGATATGCCCGCCGGGCGTCCAAGATGGGAGCAAGCCGCCGTCCGGGTCGGCCAGCGTCAGCGCGACCACGTCGGGGGCGACGAGTTCGCGCTTGGTGACCACCGCAGTTTGTGTGCGCCGCACCGGTTTTACTCGCGACGGCTGCCACCGCGAGGTCGATGCGAATCCCCCGAACACCACACGGATGCCCCACAACAGGGTGCCGAGGCGATCGCGGTCGCGCCGGCCGTAGAGATCGGCGGGCCTGCTGGCCCAGATGTTCTCGGTCACAGCAACCCTGGATCAGTGCGTCGCACGCGCGGCGGGTGAGAGCGCCAGGTAGTCCACCGCCAGCTCCAGCCCGCCCAACTCGGACGGGTGGAAACCCGGCCGGTAGTAGGCACCGACCACCCGCACGAATCGCAGCGGCCCCGGCACCAGTTTTCGCCGCGCCGCGTGCCAGTAGTCGCGCAAGCGCGGCTTGCTCCCCGGCGGCAGCTGGGGATCCACCGAGTACATGAAGCGCACCCCACGAACCCACAACCACAGCAGGGCGGGCGTGACGACCAGTTGGGAGCGCACCTGCCGCCAATACCCGGCCCGCAGGTGCTTCATGGTGTCGAAGGCGACCGCCTTGTGCTCGACTTCCTCGGCGCCGTGCCACCGGAGCATGTCCAGCATCACCGGATCGGTCCCGATGGCATCGTGGGCCGGCGAGTCCAGCACCCACTCACCCAAAATCGCGGTGTAGTGCTCGACCGCGGAAATGATCGACACCTGCTCCAGCAGCCAGCTGTGCTGTCGCCGCGCGCTCCACCCGGGCTTGGGGCCCAGCAGCTTCTCGAACAGCCACCTGATCTGGTCGGTGTACGGGGTCAGATCGACGCCTTGGGCGTCGAAGTGGGCGAGCACTTTCGAGTGCGCCTGAGAATGCATGGCCTCCTGGCCGATGAATCCCTGCACGTCCAGCCGCAGCTGATCGTCCTTGATCAACGGCAACGTCTTCTTGAACACGTCGACGAAGAACTCTTCGCCCGCGGGCAGCAGCAGGTGCAGGACGTTGAGGATGTGTGTGGCGAACGGCTCGCCCGGCACATAGTGAAACGGCAGCTTCGCCCAATCGAAGTCGACATCGCGCGCCTCAAGGACCAGGCGCTCGTGGTCTAGCGACGCGTCATGCGGCCCCGCCGCCTGGTCATCAACGGTGAACATCCTGACCCCCTACCTCGGCGTTTGGCCTTCAATGAAGTCGTCTCGGCAGACATCACGCGTCGCAAGTCGCGCGTCGCAAGTGCGCGTCAAAGTATAGTGACCGGGCCGAGATATGCGAAACCGCCGGTACCGGGTTCTGCCCGGAGTTATCCCGCACGTTTACTCAGTGGGCCGCGACGTGCCGGCGCAGGTCGTACTGGCCGGGGTCCGTCTTGGCCAACATGGCGCGATGTTCGCCCGGCGTGAAGGGCCAGACCTCGGGCACGCCGTCCTTGTTCAGATACCAGCTCTGACAGCCGGTGGTCCACACGGTGTCCGGCATCGCGGCACGCAGTTTCGCGTTGTAACTCTCGGTCGCCGACCGCGTCGGCTCCACTGTGTCGAATTCGCCACTGCGCCAACGCTCGATCCACCGCAGGATGTGATCGGCCTGTGACTCGGCCACCGCGGTCAGCGAGTGATTGCCGACCGGGCTGTGCGGCCCGAGCATCATGAAGAAGTTGGGGAAGCCCGGCATCGCTACGGTCTGGTGCGCCCGCGGCCCCTCGCGCCACACGTCGTCGGCGGCGATCCCGTCCCGGCCGGTCAGCCGCATCGGCCGGAAGAACGCGTGCGTGTCGAACCCGGTGCACAGCACGATGACGTCCACCTCGTGCAATTTGCCGTCGTCGGTGACGATGCCCCGCCGCTCCACGTGGTCGATGCCGGCGGTGACGAGTTCGACATCGTCGCGCTGGATGGCGCGATAGAACCCGCCCGATATCACCAACCGCTTACACATCGGCTGGTAATCGGGGGTCAGCGCGGCGCGCAACTCGGGGTCACGCACCTTGCGCAGGCTGGAACGACACAACGCCCCCATCGCCCTGCGCCGCAGGCCCGGCTTGGTCAGCGCGACGGCGAAGGTGTCGAAGGCCAGGCTGTATACCCGGTAGGCCAACCGATCAAGCCACGGCGCGGCCCGGTGGGTAATCCCGGCGAACCTGGAGTACCGCGGGTTGGGCACCGGGACAACCCATTGCGCGGTGCGCTGGAACAGCAATACCCGGCCGGCCACGCCGGCCAGGCCGCAGACCAGCTGAACGCCGGTGGATCCGTTGCCGACCACCGCGATTCGCCGCCCGCCCAGCTCGACGGAATGATCCCAGCGCGCCGAGTGAAAGGCATGCCCACCGAAGTCGTCCAAGCCGGCGATCGACGGCGTCCGCGGATGGTGCAGCACCCCGGTCGCCGAGATCAGGAAGTCGACCTCAGACTCTGACTCCGCCTCTGACCCCGCCTCTGCGCCGGCGTTCGTGCGGAGCACCCAGCGGCCGCCCTCGAATCGGGCGCTGACGACTTCGGTGCCGAACCGAATCCGGTCCCGCAGCCCGAATTGGTCGGCAACGCCCCGAAAATAGGCCTGGATCTCGCCGCCGGGCGAGAAGAAGTGCGACCAGTTCGCCTTCGTGGCGAAGGTGTACTGGTAGACCCGCGACGGCACGTCGCAGGTCAGACCGGGGTAGGTGTTGTCCCGCCAGGTGCCGCCCACCTCGTCGGCCTTCTCGTAGATGGTGACATCGGTAATGCCGCTGCGCAGCAACGCGATTGCGACACACAGCCCGGACATGCCCGCCCCGACAATCGCTACGGTGGGATCGCGTTCCGTCATCCCTGGCTCCGCCGATCTCTCGCTACCCGGCCTCGGCGTGCTGCTTGAGGCGCTGCAGGGTCAGCCGGATGTGCTCGGCGTTTGCGGCCGCCCGATCGGCGACGCCGGTCGCCCGGGGCGCGATCTTGCGGAACCAGCCGGGCCGCCGGTCCCAGGTGCTCTCGGTGACTTGGCAGCCACCGTCGGCGGCTCCCAAGTCAAGGATGTCGTATTGCCAGCGCGCTATCGGAATGACGGTGTACCGCACGTCGAACGCGAAGACGCGACCGGGTTCGGCGTCGGTGACCGTGCACTTCGTCGTCCAGCGGTGGCCGCTGTTTTCGTTCCTGCCGACGAACACCGCGCCCGGACCGACCGCATCACCCTGACGCCACTCCATCGCCACCGGCTCCTCGGCCAGTGAAGTCAGTGTCGATAGGTCGGTGATGAGCCCATACACCACGTCGGGGCGGGCGTCGATCTCCACGGTGGCCGTCACGCACGGGTCGTTCATCCGCCGATCATAAGCCCCGAAGTCATAGGCTTAGCCCGATGGCGGCGACCCGCTGCGCGGCTACGCCGCGCTTGCGATCGCCACTAGATCGGTGCGGGCCCACGTAGATGTTCGAAGATCAGCGACGTCTGGGTGCCGGCGACGTCGGCGTCGGCGTTGAGGTTCTCGACGACGAACGAGCGCAGGTCCTCGGTGTCACGCGCGGCGACGTGCAGGATGAAATCGTCTGCGCCGGCAAGAAAATAGACGTCCATCACCTGACGCCGGCTGCGGATCTGCTGGATGAAGCTGCGGATCTTCCCGCGCGCGTTGGACTGCAGGTTGACCGAGATCATCGCCTGCAGCGGCAGACCCACCGCGACCGGGTCGATGTCGGTGTAGAACCCCCGGATGACGCCGAGGTCCACCAGCCGCCGGACCCGGCCATGACACGTCGACGGCGCGATGCCGATCGCCTCCGCGAGCGCGTTGTTGGTGATTCGGGCATCGCCGTGCAACAGGGTCAGGATCTTGCGGTCCACCCGGTCGAGATCGACTCGAGCATTCTTCGGCGGATCGGCCAACGAGTGGTCTTGCTCCGTAGTCTTATTAGGCACGACACGATTTTATCGAATGATCATCGGGGTATTTGCTGCAGTTTCGAATGTTCTTCACACTTGAAGCATGCGTGTTGGCGTTCCGACCGAGACCAAGAGCAACGAGTTCAGGGTCGCCATCACCCCGGCCGGCGTCGCCGAACTGACCCACCGCGGACACGAGGTGCTCATCCAGGCGGGCGCCGGAGAAGGGTCGGCAATCCCCGACGCGGAGTTCAAGGCGGCGGGTGCGCAGGTGACCACCGCGGCCGAGCAGGTATGGGCCGACGCCGACCTGTTGCTCAAGGTCAAGGAGCCGGTCCCGGCCGAGTATGGCCTCTTGCGACACGACCAGGTCCTGTTCACGTATCTGCACCTGGCCGCTTCGCGCGCCTGCACCGATGCGCTGTTGGCCGCCGGCGCGACGTCGGTCGCCTACGAGACCGTCCGACCGCCGACGGCGCGCTTCCGTTGCTGGCCCCGATGAGCGAGGTCGCCGGTCGGCTCTCCGTGCAGGCCGGGGCCTATCACCTGATGCGGACCCAGGGCGGCCGCGGCGTGCTGATGGGCGGGGTTCCGGGCGTCAAGGCCGCCGATGTGGTGGTGGTCGGCGCCGGGACGGCGGGCTACAACGCTGCCCGGGTCGCCAGCGGCATGGGGGCGAGCGTGATGGTTTTCGACGTCAACATCGCCAGGCTTCGGCTGCTCGATGCGGAGTTCGGCGGCCGCATCGGCACGCGCTACTCGTCGGCGTACGAGCTCGAAGGCGCCGTCAAACGTGCCGACCTGGTGATCGGGGCCGTCCTGGTGCCCGGCGCCAGAGCGCCCAGGCTGATCTCGAATTCGCTTGTCGCGCAGATGAAGCCGGGCGCAGTGCTGGTGGACATCTCCATTGACCAGGGCGGCTGCTTCGAAGACTCCCGACCCACCACGCACGACCAACCCACCTTCCCGGTACACGACACACTGTTCTATTGCGTGGCGAACATGCCCAGCGCGGTACCCAAGACATCGACCTTCGCGCTGACCAACGCGACGATGCCGTACGTGCTCAAACTCGCCGACCACGGGTGGCGGGCGGCCTGCCGATCGGATCCCGCTCTGGCCAAGGGGCTTTCGACGCACGACGGGATGCTGCTGTGCGAGCGGGTGGCCACCGACCTGGGTCTGCCGTGCACCGATCCCGCGAGCGTGTTGGCCTGAAGTTAAACGTTGGCCTGACGCTAAACGTTGGCCAGAAGCTAGATGTTGAGAGCGCCGACGATGTCGGCGGCCGGCCCGGAGCGGGCCTCCCGGAACGACGTTCCCGCCCAGAGCGCCATCCCGTTGGGGTCTTCCCACTCGGCCGCGGCCTCCCGAATCGGGAGCGTCATCTGGTTGATCTCGGGATAGCCCAGCGGGGCCACGGTATCGAGTAGCCGGATGAATTCGTTCTCCAGGCTGCGCGCATACCGGCCCGAGAAGGCGCGCGAGACGATGGTTTTCGCGAAGAGTTGATTCTTCATGGCGGTGCGATACGCCTTGTTGGTGCCGGCCTCGTTGCTGAGCAGCAGCGCGGTACCGACCTGCGCGGCCACCGCTCCCCTGCGCAGCACGCCGTCGACGTCCTCGGCGGTGCCCAGCCCACCCGCCGCGATGATCGCGATGTCGCGGTGCGCCCGGTGGATTCGATCGATCAGCTCGTGCAGCGACTCGCTGCCGGGCTCCATGTCGGGCGCAAAGGTGCCGCGGTGCCCGCCGGCATCCGGGCCCTGGACCACCAGGCTGTCCGCTCCGGCGGCGACGGCCACCCCGGCCTCGTAGGCCGACGTCACCGTGACCATCACCAACAGGCCCAGCGCGCCCAACCGCCGGATCACATCCGGCGGCGGCACGCCGAAGGTGAAGGACACCAACTCCGGGCGTATATCGGCGACCACCTCGAGCTTTCGTTCCCAGTCGTCGTCGTCACCGAACTCGGGCCGGCCCACCTCGACCTGGTAGTGCTCGGCGACCCCCACGAGTTCGTCAGCGTAATAGTCCAGTGCCACCCAGTCGGCGACGCTGGGCTGGGGCACGAACAGGTTGACACCCAGCGGGCCGGTGGTCATCGCTGCGTGCCGCGGCGACGTCGTCGGCGAACCGCTCGGCGCTGACGTACCCGGCGGGGATGAATCCGAGCCCACCCGCGTTCGTCACCGCCGCGGCCAACGCCGGGGTGCCCGGGCCGCCGGCCATCGGCGCGCCCACGACGGGCACCGAGATGTCCCAAAAGCCCAGTACCCTTTGGCTGACCAGCACCATCTGCGTTAATTTACCATCGCCCGAAGTTGTTGGGGCAGCGATCGTTTCGAAGTGTAGGGACCCAGGACCGCGGCGCCGAAGCGCTTGCTCAGCAGCCGGTGGGCCACCGCGTTGACCTCCTCGACGGTCACTTCGTCGATCCGTTCCAACGTGTGCTCGATGCTGCGGTGTTTGCCGTAGTTCAATTCGCTGCGGCCGATGCGGCTCATTCGGGAGCTGGAATCCTCCAGCCCCAGCACGAGGCCGCCGCGCAGCGAGCCTTTGGCGATGCGGCACTCCGCCTCGGTGAGGCCGTCGCGCGCCACCGCTTCGAGCACCTCGCCGGTCACGGTCATGACGTCGGTGAAACGCTCGGGCAGGCACGCCGCATACACCGACAGGGTGCCGCTGTCGGCGAAGATGTCCAGCGTCGAGTAGACCGAATAGGCCAGCCCGCGCAATTCCCGAACCTCCTGGAACAGCCTGGAACTCAGGCCGCCGCCGAGCGCGGTGTGCAGCACCGACAGCGCCCAGCGATGCTCCCAGCTACGCCCCGGGATGCGGACGCCCAGCGACACGTGGGTCTGCTCGGCATCCCGGTTGACGAGGGTCAGTCCGGGGCGCCCGTTGACCCGCCCGGCGCCCTTGCGCGGAGCCACGGGCCGCCGTCCGCGGACCAAATGCGATCCGAAGTGCTCGCGCACCAGCGCGACGACCTCGCCGTGGTCGACATTGCCGGCCACCGCGACAACCATGCGTTCCGGGGTGTAGCGCCGCGTATGAAACGAATGCAGTTGGGCCCGCGTCATCGCCGACACCGAGTGCGCGGTGCCGATCACCGGGCGGCCCACCGGGTGGTCGCCGAACATCGCCGCCAAGAACACGTCGCCCAGCGCGTCCTCGGGGTCGTCGTCGCGCATGGCGATCTCCTCGAGGACGACGTCGCGCTCCAGCTCGACGTCCTCGGCCGCGCAGCGACCGTTGAGCACCACATCGCCGACCAGCTCGATGGCCAGCTCCAGGTCGCTGTCCAGGACGTGCGCGTAGTAGCAGGTGTGTTCCTTGGCGGTGAACGCGTTCAGCTCCCCGCCGACGGCGTCCATCGCCTGCGCGATCTCCACCGCCGTGCGGGTCGGGGTCGACTTGAACAGCAGATGCTCGAGGAAGTGCGCCGCCCCGGCCACGGTGGCGCCCTCATCACGCGATCCGACACCGACCCAGACCCCGACCGACGCGGAGCGCACCGCGGGCAGGTACTCGGTGACCACCCGCAGGCCCCCCGGCAGGGTGGTGCGGCGCAAAGTGGCTTGGTGTTCGGCTTCGGCGGTCTGGTTGCCCCTGCGCAGGGCCGCCGCGTCAGCTGCTCGCCGTCGCGGCATCGACTGGGGCGGCGGCATCGGGAGCACTAGGGGCCCCGGCGGCATCTTCCTCGGCGACCAGGACCAGCGAGATCTTGCCCCGCTTGTCGATGTCGGCGATCTCCACCCGCAGCTTGTCACCGACGTTCACGACGTCCTCGACCT
Organism: uncultured Actinomycetota bacterium; assembly: GCA_963703795.1. Lineage (GTDB taxonomy): Bacteria > Actinomycetota > Actinomycetes > Mycobacteriales > Mycobacteriaceae > Mycobacterium. Next base: position 14,514 of record CAVPFT010000046.1, read on the forward strand.
TCGCGATGCGCTTGCCCCTGCCGAGTTTGGAGATGTGCACCAACCCGTCACGGCCGGGCAGCAGCGACACGAACGCACCGAAATCCGTTGTCTTGACCACGGTTCCGAGGAACCGCTCGCCGATCGCCGGCAGCTGCGGGTTGGCGATGGCGTTGATCTTGTCGATCGCGGCCTGCGCCGAGGCCCCGTCGGTGGCGCCGACGAACACGGTGCCATCGTCCTCGATGGAGATCTGCGCGCCGGTCTCCTCGGTGATGGCGTTGATGACCTTGCCCTTGGGGCCGATGACCTCACCGATCTTGTCCACCGGCACCTTGATGGTGGTGACCCGCGGCGCGTAGGGGCTCATCTCGTCGGGCGCGTCGATGGCCTCGGCCATCACCTCGAGGATGGTCAGCCGGGCGTCTTTGGCCTGGGAGAGAGCACCTGCCAGAACCTGGGAGGGAATTCCGTCCAGCTTGGTGTCCAGCTGCAGCGCGGTGACGAAGTCCTTAGTGCCGGCGCACTTGAAGTCCATGTCGCCGAACGCGTCCTCGGCACCCAGGATGTCGGTCAGGGTAACGAAGCGACGCTCGGTCGATTTTCCGCCGTCCACCGCCTCAATTTCTATGTCGTCGGAGACCAGGCCCATTGCGATGCCGGCCACCGGCGCCTTCAGCGGCACTCCGGCGTTCAGTAGGGCCAGCGTGGACGCGCAGACCGAGCCCATCGACGTCGAGCCGTTGGAGCTCAGCGCCTCCGACACCTGACGGATGGCGTACGGGAACTCCTCGACGCTGGGCAGCACGGGAACGAGAGCCCGCTCGGCCAGCGCGCCGTGCCCGATCTCGCGCCGCTTGGGCGAGCCGACCCGGCCCGTCTCGCCGGTGGAGAACGGCGGGAAGTTGTAGTGGTGCATGTAGCGCTTGGACGTTTCCGGTCCCAGCGAGTCGATCTGCTGGGCCATCTTGACCATGTCGAGCGTGGTCACGCCGAGGATCTGGGTTTCGCCGCGCTCGAACAGCGCGCTGCCGTGCGCCCGCGGAACCACGGACACCTCAGCCGACAACGCGCGGATGTCGGTGATGCCCCGGCCGTCGATGCGGAAGTGGTCGGTGAGGATGCGCTGCCGGACCAGCTTCTTGGTCAGCGAGCGGAACGCGGCGCTGACCTCCTTTTCACGGCCCGCGTAGGTTTCGGCGAGCCGCTCGAGAACCTCGGACTTGAGCTCGTTGGTGCGCTGGTCGCGCTCGGCCTTGCCGCCGATGGTCAGCGCGGCGGCCAGCTCCTCGGTGGCCACCGAGGAAACCGAGTAGTACACGTCGTCGCCGTAATCGGGGAAGGTCGGGTAGTCACTCGTCGGTTTCGCGGCCTTGTCGGCCAGCTCCTGCTGCGCCGAACACAACGCCGCGATGAACGGCTTCGCCGCCTCCAGGCCCTGTGCCACAACGGTTTCCGTCGGCGCCTGCGCACCGCCCTCGACCAGTTCGATGACGTTCTCGGTCGCTTCGGCTTCGACCATCATGATGGCCACATCTTTTTTGTCGCCATCGTCGACCTTGCGGCCGGCCACCACCATGTCGAACACGGCGCGCTCGAGCTGCTCGACTGTCGGGAACGCGACCCAGGTGCCGTCGATCAGCGCAACCCGCACACCCCCGATCGGACCCGAGAACGGCAGCCCGCTCAGCTGGGTGGACGCCGACGCGGCGTTGATCGCCAGCACGTCGTACAGGTCGTTGGGGTCCAGGCTCAGGATCGTCACCACGACCTGGATCTCGTTGCGCAGGCCGTCGACGAACGACGGACGCAGCGGGCGGTCGATGAGCCGGCAGGTCAGGACCGCGTCGGTGGAGGGACGACCCTCGCGGCGGAAGAACGAACCGGGGATGCGGCCGGCGGCATACATCCGCTCCTCGACGTCGACCGTCAACGGGAAGAAGTCGAAGTGTTCCTTGGGCGACTTGCTGGCGGTCGTTGCCGACAGCAGCATGTTCTCGTCGTCGAGGTATGCGACGACGGCACCGGCGGCCTGCTGGGCCAGCCGGCCGGTTTCGAAACGGACGGTCCGGGAACCAAAGGTCCCGTTGTCGATTGTGGCGGTCGACTCGAACACGCCTTCGTCGATTTCAGCTACAGACATTGGTGTCCGTACAGCCTCTCTCGGGTTATTCAGCTTTTTCGCGCGTCAATGCGCAACCCGGAGAGCAAGAGTTCTGAATGCGGCTACGGCCATCGATCGAAGCGGCCGACCTGCCCCAGATCCGGAGAGCCCGGCAGCCACTACCGAAGACCGCCCGATGCAGACTGGGCTGCTCACCGTGACGGGCATAGTGACACGCTGGAACGGCTCACGCGGATCTGCGCAAACCGCACCGTTTGCTCGGGCCGAACCGGCCCAGAACGCTCTTACTCTACACGGGCGAACTACACGGGCGAACCTAGCCCGCTAACAGCACTCGGGATTTGCCAGGCGTCAGCGACGCAGGCCCAGCCGCTCGATGAGCGAGCGATAACGCTCGACATCGACCTGGGACACGTACTTGATCAGCCGCCGCCGGCGCCCCACCAGCAGCAGCAGTCCCCGCCGCGAGTGGTGGTCGTGCTTGTGCACCTTGAGGTGCTCGGTCAGGTCCGCGATCCGCCTGGTCAGCAGCGCGATCTGCGCCTCCGGGGATCCGGTGTCGGTGTCATGCAGGCCGTACTGGCCAAGAATTTCTTTTTTCTGCTCGGCTGTAAGCGCCACGAAATATCTCCATCAATTGGTCCGCGATCATGGATCTGTCCAGCGCGGCCACCGCGAACCGCAGCACGCGCCGATGTCGTCCGGCAGTTTAGCAGCCTGTGATTCAGCCAGTGATCAGTCTCTGAGTGTGATCAGTCTGTGAGCAGGGCACGCGCCCGGTCGGTGTCGTCACCCATCACGGCGACGAGATCCTTCACCGAGTCGAACTTGCGCTGTCCGCGCACGCGCGCGACGAAGTCCAATGCCACATGCTGTCCATACAGGTCAGCGGCGGTATCCAGCACGAACGCCTCGACCGTGCGGGTGCGTCCGGAGAAGGTCGGGTTGGTGCCGACGGACACTGCGGCCTGGTAGCGCTCCCCCGGGACGACGCTGCCGGTCACCGGTCCGTGCCCGAGCACGGTGAACCAGGCCGCGTACACGCCGTCGGCCGGGATGGCCGAGTACATCGGCGGCGCCACGTTCGCGGTGGGAAAGCCCAGCTCGGCGCCTCGCCCGTAGCCCCGGACCACCACACCCTCGACGCGATGCGGGCGGCCCAGGGCCTCCGTGGCCGCCACCATGTCGCCAGCGTCCACGCAGGACCGGATGTAGGTCGAGGAGAACGTCACGGTTTCGTTGCTGTGGTGCTCGGAGAGCAGCGACATCGACTCCACCGCGAACCCGAACCGCTCGCCGGCGCGACGCAGGGTGTCGACGTCACCGGCCGCCTTCTTGCCGAAGGTGAAGTTCTCCCCCACCACGACTTCCACCACATGCAGGTTCTCCACCAACAGCTCGTGGACGTAGCGGTCGGGGGTGAGCTTCATGAAATCGGTGGTGAACGGCATCACCAGGAAGACGTCGATGCCGAGCTCTTCGACGAGTTCGGCGCGACGGGTCAGCGTCGTCAGCTGCGCCGGGTGGCTGCCGGGATGGACCACTTCCATCGGGTGGGGGTCGAACGTCATCAGCACGGCCGGCACGTTGCGCGCGCGGGAGGCCTTCACCGCATGAGCGATCAACTCGGCGTGCCCGCGATGCACACCGTCGAACACCCCGATGGTGAGCACGCACCTGCCCCAGTCCGTGGGAATCTCGTCTTGGCCGCGCCACCGCTGCACGACCGCAAGCCTACGGCGCCAGGACAGTCCGTGGCGCGTCGGCGCCGAGACTGCGCTGAGGGCGCCGAGACCGCGCCCAGATCGTCGTCTGGGGCTCGGACACGCGCTCACCGCAGACTCGATCGCGATGGGCGGTCGAGGCCCCCAAGTTTGCAAGGTTGCCTAGACTTTTGCTTGTGAGGGCTGATGACGAGCCTGGCGGTATCACCGCGGTCGGCCAGGACTATCTGAAGGTCATCTGGAATGCCCAGGAATGGTCCTCGGAAGGGGGCCCCGCGAAGGTCAGCACCAAAATGCTGGCCGCCCGAATCGGCGTGTCGGCCAGCACGGCCTCGGAGTCGATCCGCAGACTCGCCGAGCAGGGCCTGGTCGACCACGAGAAGTACGGCGCCGTGACCCTGACCGAGGCGGGGCGGCGGGCGGCACTCGAGGTGGTGCGCCGACACCGGCTGTTGGAGACCTTTTTGGTCAACGAGCTCGGCTACGGCTGGGACGAGGTGCACGACGAGGCCGAGGTGCTCGAGCACGCGGTATCGGATCGCCTGGTGGCCCGCATCGACGCCAAGCTGGGCTACCCGCGGCGCGACCCGCACGGTGACCCAATCCCGGCCTCCGACGGGCAGGTGCCCACACCTCCGGCCCGTCAGCTGTGGGCGTGCGGCGACGGCGACAGCGGCACAGTGGCCCGGATCTCCGATGCGGACCCCGAGATGCTGCGCTATTTCGCCGACGTCGGGATCATTCTCGACTCCCGGGTGCGGGTCCTGACCCGCCGCGAATTCGCCGGCATGATCTCGGTGGCGATCGAATCCGACGACGGGGCGCAGAGCACCGTCGACCTGGGCAGCCCGGCCGCCCGGGCGATCTGGGTGGTCGCCTAGCAGGTCAGTACAGCTAGCTGAGCAGGCCCTTGGCGATGTGGGTCACCTGAACCTCGTTGCTGCCCGCGTAGATCATCAGCGACTTGGCGTCACGGGCCAGCTGCTCCACCCGGTACTCGGCCATGTAGCCGTTGCCGCCGAACAGCTGCACCGCCTCCATCGCCACGTCGGTGGCCGCCTCCGACGAGTACAGCTTGATCGCCGATGCCTCGGCCAGGGTCAACGCTTTCCCGGCCTGCTGCCGCTCGATGGTGTGAAACACCATGTTCTGCACGTTCATCCGGGCGATTTCCATCTTGGCCAGCTTGAGCTGAATCAGCTGGAACTGCCCGATGTTCTTGCCCCACAGCGTGCGCGTCTTCGCATAATCCACGCACAGTCGGTGGCATTCGTTGATGATGCCCAGCGCCATCATCGCGATGCCGATCCGTTCGGCGGCGAAGTTGGCGCGGGCGCTGTCGCGGCCGTCGCCGTCGCTGTGCTCTTCACTCTCGCCGAGCAGCCGGTCCGGGCTCAGCCGCACGTTGTCGAAGAACAGCTCGCCGGTCGGCGACGACATCATGCCCATCTTCTTGAACGGCTTGCCCTGCGTCAGTCCCGGCATGCCCGAATCGAGGACGAAGACGAGCACCGGCCGATTCCGCTTGTCCGCGGGAGAGTCGCCGGAATCGCGCGAGTCGAGTTTGGCGTAGACCACCAGCACGTCCGCGTAGGGGCCGTTGGTGATGAACGTCTTCTGCCCGTTGAGGATGTAGTCCTCGCCATCGCGTTTGACGTAGGTCTTCATGCCACCGAACGCGTCCGAGCCCGAGTCCGGCTCGGTGATGGCCCACGCCGCGATCTTCTCCATCGTCATCAGCTCGGGCAACCAGCGCTCCTTCTGTGCCAGCGTCCCGCGGCTCATGATGGTCGCCGCGCCCAGACCCAGGCTGACCGACGCGGTGCTCAGCAATCCGATGCTGACCCGGGCGATTTCGGACACCAGCACCGCGACCATCGACCCCTGGACGCCGCCGCCGAAACCGCCTGCGTCGTCAGACTTTTCGTCACTTTCGGCTTGCTTGCCCTCCAGCTTCGCCCGCTCCCGGTCCAGCATCTTCTTGATCGCCTCGGCGGCCATGACGTCGAGACCGAACTGGCTGAACAGCTTGCGCGCGATCGGATAGGGCGACATTGCGCCGGTTTCCAGTTCGTCCAAATGCGGCCGGATCTCTTTGTCGACGAACTGCCGAACGGCATCCCGAACCATCAGGTCGGTGTCGGACCACTCGATCATCGGCGACCCACTGTCGGGTTCAGCACTGTCGGGTTCAGCACTCTCGGGTTCAGCACTCTCGGGTTCAGCGGTCGGCGCGCTGGTAGGCGCTGACGACGGCCGCTCCGCCCAACCCGATGTTGTGTTGCAACGCGGCCGTCACGTTGTCGACCTGACGCTTGTCCGCCGCACCGCGCAGCTGCCAGGTCAGCTCGGAGCACTGCGCCAACCCGGTCGCGCCCAGCGGGTGGCCCTTCGAGATCAGCCCGCCCGAGGGGTTCACCACCCACCGTCCGCCGTAAGTGGTCTGATTGTCGTCGATCAGCTTGGGCGCCTCGCCCTCGTCGCACAGGCCCAGCGCCTCGTAGAGCAGCAGCTCGTTGGCGGAGAAGCAGTCGTGCAGCTCGATCACCTGGAAATCCTCGGGGCCGAGCCCGGACTGATCGTAAACCCGTTGGGCCGCTTGCACATTCATGTCGTAGCCGATGATGTTGCGGGCACTGCCGTCGAAGGTGGACGCGAAGTCGGTGGTCATCGCCTGCCCGACGATCTCCACGGCCTGCCCGGCAAGGTTGTGCTTGGCCACGTAATCCTCACTGGCCAGCACGACCGCTGCCGACCCGTCGGAGGTGGGTGAACACTGCAGTTTGGTCAACGGGTCGGAGATCATCTTCGCGGCCAGGATGTCGTCGAGGGTGTACTCCTCCTGGAACTGCGCGTAGGGGTTGTTGACCGAGTGCTTGTGGTTCTTCAAACCGATCTTCGCGAAATGCTCCCCGGTGGTGCCGTATTTCTTCATGTGCTCGCGGCCCGCCGCGCCGAACATCCACGGCGCCACCGGAAAACCGAACTCGTCGATTTCGGCCAGGGCCTTGACGTGCCTGCCCATCGGCGATTCCCGGTCGTCGGCGCCGCCCTTCAGCGATCCGGGCTGCATCTTCTCGAAGCCCAGCGCCAGCACGCAGTCGGCCAGCCCACCGCGGATGGCCTGCGCACCGAGGTACAGCGCCGTGGATCCCGTCGAGCAGTTGTTGTTGACGTTGACGATCGGGATGCCCGTCATCCCGAGTTCGTAGAGTGCGCGCTGCCCCGACGTCGAATCGCCGGCGACGTACCCGACGTAGCCCTGCTCGATCTCGGTGTAGTCGACCCCTGCGTCCGCGAGCGCTTTGGTGCCCGACTCCTTGGCCATCTGCGGGTAGTCCCAGCCCTCGCGGCGGCCCGGCTTCTCGAATTTCGTCATGCCGACGCCGACGACGTAAACCTTGTTGGACACCTTGGACATCAGCGCACCTTCTTCAACCTAGGCGATCTAGATATTTTGCCCCAGCCTATTCCTACAGGGTCTATTCCTACAGGGTCGCCGGGTGGATCACTACCACCGACTTGGTCCGCGGCCCCTCGTCGCGCAGCAGTGCTATCACCCGGCCGTCGGCGTCGGTGGCGGCATAGACGCCGTCCATACCGGCCGGCGAAAGCGACCGCCCGTTGCGGGCGGCCACGGCCTCCTCGGCGGACAGGTCGCGGCGCGGAAACATCAGCAGGCACGCCTCGTTCAGCGTCCAGTTCAGCCGCGGCTCCTCGGCCAGGTCGTCGAGCGAGCGCGCCCGGTCCAGCCCGAAGCGGCCGACGCGGGTGCGCCGCAACGACGTCAGGTGCCCGCCCACCCCCAACGCGGCGCCGAGATCGCGGGCCAGCGCACGGATGTAAGTTCCCGACGAGCAGTCGACCTCGACATCGACGTCGATGACGCCATTAACATCGATGCCCTCGATGCCCTCGATGCCCTCGTCGACCTCCCGGCGCATAGCGCGCATCTCGAACCGGTCGATGCGTACCGGACGGGCCGCAAGCTCGACGGCGTGACCCGCGCGGACCAGCCGATAGGCGCGGCGGCCCTCCACTTTGATCGCGCTGACCGCCGACGGGACCTGCTCGATCTCGCCGCGCAGCCCGGCGATCGCGGTGGCGATCGCCTCGTCGGTCACGTGGCCGACCGAAACACTCTGCAGCAGTTCACCTTCAGCGTCCTCGGTGGAAGTTGTCTGGCCCAGGCGGATGGTGGCGGCATACGACTTGGAGGCCGCCGACAACAGGCCGAGGATCTTGGTGGCGCGGTCGATGCCGATCACCAGGACGCCGGTGGCCATCGGGTCCAGCGTCCCCGCGTGCCCCACCCTGCGGGTGGAAAAGATGCGGCGACAGCGTGCCACGACGTCGTGACTGGTCATCCCGGCGGGCTTGTCGACGACCACCAATCCGGGACCAAGGCCCGGACCGAAGCCCGGACCGATGAGGCTTTGGCTCATAACACGATCGCAGTGATCACCAACCCGCGCTCGACCGACCACCGGCCCCGCAACGCGGTCAGCGGCGGACCCGACAGCGCCTGCCCGTCGATCAGGATCTTGGAGACGAACGAACCCGCGGCTCCCTTGCCGCCCGGATCAACGCCCCGATCGACGCTGAACACGATGTGGGCGTCCTCGAAACCCAACCAGCGCGCAGTCAACGGGAACCAGGCCTTATACGTAGCTTCCTTGGCGCAGAACAAGATTCGGTCCCAATACAGGCCCTCGGGTAATGCGGCGAGTTCGTGGCGTTCCTCTTCGAGCGTGATCGCGTCCAGCACGCCCTGCGGCAACACGTCGTGCGGTTCGGCGTCGATGCCCACCGAGCGCACCGGGCCGGCGCGCCCCACCACCGCACCGCGGTAGCCCGTGCAGTGGGTGAGGCTGCCCACCACGCCGTCGGGCCAGCACGGTTCGCCCTTGTCCCCCTTGAGGATCGGCACCGGCGGCACCCCGAGCTCGCCCAACGCGATCCGCGCGCAGTGACGGACGGTGATGAACTCGTTGCGCCGCTTGGCAACCGACTTGGCGATCAGCGGCTCCTCTTCCGGCAACGGGCTCAGGCCGGGCGGGTCGGAATACACCTCGGAATACGCCAGATCCTCGGACACCGTGTCGGGCAGCACCGACGACACCAGCGGGTGCCCCGTCATCGTGACCGCCGCGTCATCGTGACTGCCGCTGCCGCACTCGTTCCCTGAACTGCTCGGCCTGCCGGCGCATCTCGGGGGTGATCACGAAGTGACCGCCGAAGTCGTTGAGATAGCCCGGCGCGTACTGGGGATCCGGCAACACCTGGCGCAGCCAGGTGTACGGCTTGCGGCGCCGCCACTCGCGCGGGTAACCCACCGACACTTCCTCGAAGCGCACCTTGTCGTACCAGGTGGTGCGCGGAATGTGAAGGTGCCCGTACACGGAGCAGACGGCGTTGTAGCGGGTATGCCAGTCGGCGGTCTTGGTGGTTCCGCACCACAGCGAGAATTCCGGGTAGAACAACGCGTCGCAGGGCTCGCGCACCAGCGGGAAATGGTTCACTAGGACGCTCGGTGTCATCCAGTCGAGCTGTTCCAGGCGGGCGCGGGTGCTGACCACCCGCTCGCGACACCAGGCCTCGCGCGTGGGGTACGGCTCGGGTGAGAGCAGGAATTCGTCGGTGGCGACCACATTGCGCTGCCGCGCGATGGCCATGCCCTCGGCTTTGCTCGCCGCCCCCTCGGGCAAGAAGGTGTAGTCGTAAAGCAGGAACATCGGCACGATCGTGGCCGGGCCACCGCGTTCGGTCCACACCGGGAACGGATGCTCGGGCGTGATCACGCCCATCTCGTCGCACATGTTGACCAGGTACTCATAGCGGGCCCGGCCGAAGATCTGCATGGGATCGCGGTTGGTGGTCCACAGTTCGTGGTTGCCCGGGACCCAGATCACCTTGGCGAACCGCCGCCGCAGCAGGTCAAGCGTCCACCGGATCTCGTCGGTGCGTTCGGCGACGTCGCCTGCGACGATCAACCAATCCTCCGGCGACGACGGGTACAGCGACTCGGCGACCGGCTTGTTCCCCAGGTGACCGGTGTGCAGGTCGGAGACCGCCCACAGCGTCGGCTGCGCCCCGTGGGTCGCTTCGTGCGCCGATTTTTGCCCAGCCACGATTAACCAGACTAATGACTCGATGCGATGGGCCGGTTGGGGCTAGGCTCTTGCTCGACCCGACTTGTACACTCCCGGCAGGGGACCGCCGAGGCAGCAAGGGGTGTCGTGTTGGCCAGTGTGCGTCTGATCGGGGCGCTTGGTGCGCTGGTCACGGCGGTCATAGCGGGCACAGCGGGCACGGTTGGCGTCCACGGCGTTCCGGCAATGCCGACCGGAGGGCCGACCCGGGGCGGACCCGTCGAGCTGCGGGCGACCGATGAGCCGATACCAACCACCATGAAGAGCCCGATCGTGGCGACCACCGACCCGCGCCCCTTCGACGCGTGCGAGGACATCCCGTTCGACGTAATTCAGCGGCTCGGGTTGGCGTTCACCCCGCCCGAACACGAGGACGGGCTACGCTGCCACTTCGACGCGGGCAACTATCAGGTGGCCGTCGAACCCATCGTCTGGCGCACCTACCAGGAGACCCTGCCCGCCGACGCCGTCGAGACCACGATCGCAGGCCATCGCGCCGCGCAGTACTGGGTTTTGAAGCCGACGTATCACAACAGCTACTGGTTTTTCTCCTGCATGGTCGTGTTCAAAACCAGCTACGGGGTGATCCAGCAGGCGCTTTACTTCTCGGCGATCTACTCCAACCCCGACGTCGACTGCATGTCCACCAACCTGCAGCGAGCCAACGACCTCGCGCCGTACTACAAGTTCTAAAGCGTGGGCACCCTGAGACAAGTCGGCGGCAACGCCGTCGGCCGACTGCTGGGTCTGCCGCCGGCGACCACCGATTACACCGTGGACCGGGCCGAGGTGCCGATGCGCGACGGGGTTCGCCTGGTGGCCGACCACTACGCACCGGTCACCGCCCGCGCCCTCGGCACCCTGCTGGTCCGCGGACCCTATGGGCGCGCGTTCCCGTTCTCGCTGGCATTCGCCAGGCTGTATGCCGCGCGTGGCTACCACGTCGTGCTGCAGAGCGTGCGCGGAACGTTCGGGTCGGGCGGGGTGTTCGAACCGATGGTCAACGAGGCCGCCGACGGCGCCGACACGGTCGCTTGGCTGCGTGAGCAGGCCTGGTTCACCGGCCGATTCGCCACGCTCGGGCTGTCGTACCTGGGATTCACGCAGTGGGCGCTGCTACACGATCCCCCGCCGGAGCTGGCCGCGGCCGTCATCACGGTGGGTCCGCACGATTTCAACGCCTCGGTATGGGACACCGGTTCATTCGCCATCAATGACTGGCTGGGCTGGAACGATCTAGTCTCCCACCAGGAGGACCCCGGGCGCCTCAGAGCCGGTATCCGCCAGCTGCGGGCCCAGCGGAAGGTCGCGAAGGCGGTTGGTGAAGTGCCGATGGGCGCCGCGGCACGCACGCTGCTCGGCGCGGGTGCGCCGTGGTTCGAATCATGGATCGAACATTCCGAATCCGACGATCCGTTCTGGAATTCGCTGCGGTTCCGCGAGGCATTGGACCGCGCGCGGGTGCCCGTGCTGCTCATCGGCGGCTGGCAAGACATCTTCCTGAAGCAGACGTTGCAGCAGTACAGGCAGCTGCGCGGCCGTGGCGTCGACGTCGCGCTGACGGTCGGCCCCTGGACCCACACCCAGATGCTCACCAAGGGGCTGGCCACCAGCGCGCGGGAATCACTGGACTGGCTGGCCACCCACCTGGGCGGTGCGCCCACCCCACACCGGCCCGACAGGGTCCGCGTCTACGTCACCGGCTCGAACAAGGGGCAAGCCTGGCGCAACCTGGGCGACTGGCCGCCCGCCACCACCGAACGCGCGCTGTACCTACGGCCCGGCGGCCACCTGGGCGAGACCGCGCCGACGGACCTCACGGGGTTGGCGCCCGCGACGTTTCGCTACGACCCCGCGGACCCGACGCCCACCACCGGCGGTCCCCTGCTGTCCCCGAACGGCGGTTACCGCGACGACAGCCGGCTCGCGTTGCGCGACGACGTGCTGGCCTTCACCAGCCTCACCCTCACCCGCGATCTGCACGCCTACGGAAACCCGGTGGTCGAGCTGGCGCACACCGCGGACAATCCCCACGTCGACCTGTTCGTTCGGGTGAGCGAGGTCAGTGGGGTTGGGGCCAAGGGCCGGTCCCGAAACGTCAGCGACGGTTACCGGCGGCTGCGCGCAGCCCGGAAAGTAGACGAGACCGAGTCAGCGAAGACCGTCAGCGTCGAACTCGACGCGATCGCGCACCGCTTCCCCGCCGGCTCACGCATCCGCGTCCTGATCGCCGGCAGCTGGTTTCCCCGCTACGCGCGCAACCTCGGCACCGAGGAACCCGTGCTGACGGGGCGGCAGTCGAAGCCGGCCACCCACGCCGTGCACTACGGGCGCTCCCGGCTGCTGCTTCCGGTCGGGCCCAGCGACCCGTCAACCGACCGCGTCGCGGACCCGGACGGCGACCTCGCTTAGCGCGGCCCGATCGTGAACGGGCCGTGCACCGGCGGTGCCAACGGCGTCCGTATCGGAAGGTCCACCCAACTTTTGCAGCCCCCGTACTCGGGGGTGCGAGCGATCAGCACCGGCTCGGCCAAGGGGATCACCGACACCACCAGGACGGCCAGCTTGTGCTTGGGCCGGAAGTCGAGCCGGTCGGCGCGCACCGACTCGGCGGTCCAGATGTGCAGATCCTCGATCGCCGAAAGACCGTCAGGCCGGTTGACTTCTTGCGCGGCAATGACTTTCGCGGCCGCCCTGATCACGAGCCGCTCTTCGGTGCTGTCGGCGGCCCCGGCTTCCAGCAGGTCTCGGTGCTCGGGTCGGACGCGTTGCGCGTGGCTGTGGGCGACCGTCGGGAACAACAAGAACTCCCGGGCCGCCAACTCGAACCGCTTTTCACCGATGCCGCCCTTGCGCAGCAGCACCCGCTGCCGGCCGGCCAGCAGCGCGTGCACCACCGCGCTCCACTCCTTGAGCGCGGGCATCGTCGCGGTCGGGATCATGTGGGGTCATGTCGTAGCGGGCGAGCGGGCCCGGACCTCCGGCCGGCGCAGCGGTGGGACGGTCTTCGGCGGCTGGCGCCGCGGCGGCAACGCCGCCAGCAACCGCGTCGTCGCCTCCGTTACCTCGGCGACCGCCGCCTCGAACGCTTCAGCGGCGGCGGCCGACGGGTGCGTCATGCCGCTGACCTTGCGCACGTACTGGCGCGCGGCCGCCGCGACCTCCTCGGCGCGTGGCCGCCGGCTGCAAGCCGCGCAGTTCGGTGATGTTCCTGCACATGCCTCAACGATAGGCGCGCGCGGCTCGACCCTCTACGGTGATGTCTCATGAGCGACGACATCCTGCTGATCGAGACCGACGAGCGGGTGCGCACCCTGACCCTCAACCGTCCCCAATCCCGCAATGCACTGTCTTCGGCGTTGCGGGATCGGTTCTTTTCGGCTCTCGCGCACGCCGAAACCGACGATGACGTCGACGTCGTGATCCTCACCGGTGCCGATCCGGTGTTCTGCGCGGGGCTGGATCTCAAAGAGCTTGGTGGTCACTCGGCGCTTCCGGACATCTCGCCGCGGTGGCCGCCGATGACCAAGCCGGTGATCGGCGCGATCAACGGCGCCGCGGTCACCGGCGGGCTGGAGCTGGCCCTGTACTGCGACGTCCTGATCGCGTCGGAGCACGCACGCTTCGCCGACACCCACGCCCGGGTGGGATTGCTGCCCACCTGGGGCCTGAGCGTGCGGTTACCGCAGAAGGTCGGCGTCGGCCTCGCCCGGCGCATGAGCCTAACCGGGGACTACCTGTCCGCCGCCGACGCGCTGCGCGCCGGCCTGGTGACCGAGGTGGTGCCGCACGACCAGCTGTTGCCAGCGGCTCGCCAGGTGGCGGCGTCGATCGTCGGCAACAATCAGAGACGCGGTGCGGGCGTTGCTGGCGTCCTATCACCGGATCGACGACTCACAGACCGGCGCGGGGCTGTGGCTCGAAGCGGCGGCGGCCAGGCAATTCCGCACCAGCGGCGACGACATCGCCGCCAACCGGGAGGCGGTGCTGCAACGCGGGCGGGCCCAGGTCCGTTAGCCGCGATGATCGCGCGCGGTGGCGATAGCCAATACGATCCCACCTACTGCAGGAAAGCGACTGCAGAAAAGCGACTGCAGGAAAGCTACTGCAGGAAAGCAGTCACCAGCGCAGGAGGAATCGCGATGCGCCCCGGCCCCCTAACCAGGCGGGCCCGCACCGTGCGGGCCCTCGGTGCCTTGACCGTGGCGGCAGCCACGATCGCGGCGCCCGCCCCGCGGGCGGCCGCGCAGCCGCCGCCGGGATTTCCCAACCTCGACGGTTTCACTTCGGTCCCGGCCGATGGCTACGCCACGACTTCTCACCCGGGCGGCCCGCCCAGGATCAGTTTTTCCGTCACGCCCACCCTGGTGTGCGACTTCTACGGCGGGAGCCCTCCTCCACCCCAACCCTCACAGGACATCAAGTGCAACGGGGACATGCCCGGAATGGATGACGTCCCCATCCCCGGCGGGGGCCACACCAAACCGGGCGATTGCATCGAGGGTGCGGTGAACTTCAACGGACCCGGTTACGAACTGAGCCGCACGTCCTACAGCGGATGTGACGGCAGCCCGCCCGCACTGCCGTCTGCCGGCAAACCGTTGGGCGCCGGCCAGAAGTTGTCGTACCTGAACGTGACGTGCGCCGTCGGCGCCGACAATCTCGTCGCCTGCCTGGACACCACCAGCGGAGACCATGGGTTCGTGCTGCAGCGCTCGGGAAGCTGGGCTTTCTAATCGAGGGCCGCGCACAGCGACGCGACGGCGTGGTCAATCGAGCCGACGGTCGAGTAGCCGGCCGCCAGCCGGTGCCCACCACCGCCGAACGCTGACGCGACCGCCGCCAAATCCACGTCGGCCTTGGCCCGCATCGACACCGACCACTGTTGCGGCGCAACCTCTTTGAAGACCGCCGCCACCTCGGCCTGCTGCGTGGTGCGCACGATATCGACCACGCTCTCCACTTCCTCCGGCCGAGAGCTGACCCAGTCCCGATTCTCGACAACCGCGTACACCAACCCGCGACCGCCGACCGCGTCCGGCAGCAATCGCGCCGAGCCCAGCACCCGCGACAACAGCGGCAGCCACGCGAACGGATGGGTATCGATCAGCGTTCGGCTGAGCGCGGCGTTGTCCACGCCGATGTCGACCAGCCGAGCCGCCAGCCGCAGCGCGCGGGCGCTGGCCCAGCGGAACGATCCGGTGTCGGTCGTCAGGCCGGCGTAGATGCAGTGCGCGACCTCCGGGTCGATCGGCTTGCCCCACGTGTCAAGCATTTCGGCAATCATCATCGTTGTTGAATCCGCTGACACGTCAATGAAGTTCGCGGTGCCGAACATCTCGTTGGAGGCGTGGTGGTCGATGACGAGCAGCCGCCGGTCGGGACCGGCCAATTCGCTCAGCCCTCCCAGCCGCTTGGCACTCGGAATATCAACGGTCACAACGAGATCGACATCGCGGCGCATCGCATCCGGGTCGACCAGCAGATGACAGCCGGGCAGCGACGCCAGTGACTCCGGCAGGGTCGCCGGCGCGCCGAAACTGACTTCGACGTCTTTGCCGCACTTGTCCAGCACCAGGGCCAGCGCCAGCCCCGCACCAATGGTGTCGGCGTCGGGATGGACATGGGCGACCACCGCGATCGTCGCAGCGCGCGACAACAACTCGACGGCGCCCAGGGCGTCGACGCGTGCCCCAACCCGAGGGGCGCCGGCCAGCTCAGTCTTCGGGTCGATCGACACCGTTGTCCCTCGCGTCTAGCCCGTCCAGCGCCCCCGACCCCGGTCCGCGCTCACGGTATGGATCGGCCTCCCCGGCCGGCTTGGCACCCGAGCGAACCCGCGCCACATCGGCGTCCGCGGCGCGGGCGCGGGCCAGCAACTCGTCCATCCGCTGCACGCTGTCCAACGTCGTGTCCCGGGTGAACGTCAGCGTGGGGGTGAAGCGCACCCCGGTGCCGGCCCCGACCTTGGTGCGCAACGCACCTTTGGCACGGTCGAGCGCGGCCGCCGCGGCGGCGTAATCCGGCTCCTCGTCCAGCGTGCGCCCCATCACCGTGTAGAACACCGTCGCATCGTGCAGGTCGGCGGTCACCTTCGTGTCGACGATGGTCACGCCGTCCAGGCCAGGGTCCTTGATCTCGAACTCGATCGCCGAGGCGACGATCGTGAAAATCCGTTTCGCCAGTCGGCGCGCCCTGGCGGGGTCGGCCATCAGGCGCGCGCCTTTTCGACCAGCTCGAAGGACTCGATGACGTCGCCCTCCTTGATGTCGGAGTAGCCCAGTGTCATACCGCATTCGAAGCCCTCGCGGACCTCGGTCACGTCGTCCTTCTCCCGCCGCAGCGATGCGATGGAGAGGTTGTCGGTGACCACGATGTTGTCTCGCAACAGCCGGGCCTTCGCGTTGCGGCGCACGATGCCGGAGGTGATCATGCAGCCGGCGATGACACCGACCTTCGAAGACCGGAAGATCGCCCGGATCTCGGCACGACCCAGCTGGTTCTCCTCGTAGATCGGCTTGAGCATGCCCTTGAGCGCACTCTGGATCTCATCGATGGCCTGGTAAATCACCGAGTAATACCGGATGTCCACGCCTTCGCGGTTGGCCAGCTCCGTCGCCTTGCCTTCGGCGCGCACATTGAAGCCGATGATGATCGCGTCCGACGCCGACGCCAGGTTGACGTTGGTCTCGGTGACACCACCGACCCCGCGGTCGATGACGCGCAGTTCCACCTCGTCGTCGATCTCGATGCCCAGCAGGGCCTCCTCCAGCGCCTCGACGGTGCCGGCGTTGTCGCCCTTCAGGATCAAGTTGAGCTGCGACGTCTCCTTCAACGCGGCATCCAGGTCCTCCAGGCTGATCCGCTTGCGGGAACGCGCGGCCAACGCATTGCGCTTGCGGGCGCTGCGCCGGTCGGCGATCTGGCGGGCGATGCGGTCCTCATCGACCACCAGCAAGTTGTCACCTGCACCTGGCACCGACGTGAACCCGATGACCTGGACCGGCCGCGACGGCAGAGCCTCGTGGACGTCCTCGCCGTGCTCGTCGACCATGCGGCGGACGCGGCCGTAGGCGTCGCCGGCGACGATCGAGTCGCCGACGTGCAGCGTGCCGCGCTGGATCAGCACGGTGGCCACCGGTCCGCGACCGCGGTCCAGGTGCGCCTCGATCGCCACACCCTGGGCTTCCATGTCGGGGTTGGCCCGCAGGTCCAGAGCCGCGTCGGCGGTCAGCAGCACCGCCTCCTCCAGCGCCTCGATGTTGGTGCCCACCTTCGCCGAGATGTCCACGAACATGGTGTCGCCGCCGAAATCCTCTGCCACCAGACCGTATTCGGTGAGCTGGCCGCGGATCTTGGCCGGGTCGGCGCCCTCCTTGTCGATCTTGTTGACCGCCACCACGATCGGCACATCGGCGGCCTGCGCGTGGTTGATGGCCTCCACCGTCTGCGGCATCACGCCGTCGTCGGCGGCCACCACCAGGATCGCGATGTCGGTGGCCTTGGCGCCGCGGGCACGCATGGCGGTGAACGCCTCGTGACCCGGGGTGTCGATGAAGGTGATCGGCCGCTCGGTGCCGTCGAAGTCGACGGACACCTGGTAGGCGCCGATGTGCTGGGTGATGCCGCCGGCCTCGCCCTCGCGGACGTTGGCCTTGCGGATGGTGTCCAGCAGCCGGGTTTTACCGTGGTCGACGTGACCCATCACGGTCACCACCGGCGGACGGGTCTGCAGGTCTTCCTCGCCGCCCTCGTCTTCGCCGTAGCTCAGGTCGAAGGATTCCAGCAGCTCGCGGTCCTCGTCCTCGGGGCTGACGACCTGGACGACGTAGTTCATCTCGCCGCCCAGCAGCTCGAGGGTCTCGTCGCCGACCGATTGGGTGGCCGTCACCATCTCGCCGAGGTTGAACAGCGCCTGCACCAGCGCGGCGGGGTTGGCGTCGATCTTGTCGGCGAAGTCCGACAGCGATGCTCCACGGGCCAACCGGATCGTCTCGCCATTGCCGTGCGGTAACCGCACGCCGCCGACGACCGGCGCCTGCATGTTCTCGTACTCGGCGCGTTTCGCCCGCTTGGACTTGCGGCCGCGCCGGGGCGCACCCCCGGGACGGCCGAACGCGCCGGCGGCACCGCCGCGCTGGCCGGGACGGCCTCCACCGCCACCACCGGGGCCGCCGGGACGGCCACGGAACCCGCCGGGCGCGGCGCCCACTCCGCCGCCGGTACCGCCGCGGTAGTTACCGCCACCGCCATCCGAGCGGCCGCCGGGACCACCCGGCCGGCCACCGCCGGGTCGAGGCGCGCCCGATCGCGCCGGGCGGGCCTGCCCACCGGGACCACCGGGACGGGGTGGCATGCTGCCGGGCGAAGCGCCCGGACGCGGCGCGCCCGGCCGGGCCGCCCCGGGACGGGGTGCTTGCGGACGCGGGATGGGCCGGTCGACGGGTTGCGACGAGAACGGGTTGTTGCCGACGCGCGGGGCGCGGTGGCCCGGCTTCGGCATCGGGCCGGGACGCGCGCCCGGGGTCATACCGGGGTGCGCGGCCGGTTGGCCGGTGGGCTGTCCGGGGGTCGGCGCCCCCGGCTGCCCGGGCTGTGGCTGGCCTGAAGGCTGCGCCGGCGCCGGGGCCGGCGCGGGGGCCTCCGCCGTCGCAGGCGGGGACGCCTGCGCAGTAGCGCCTGCCTTTGCGCCGGTGCCGGCGGTCTCGGCGGGGGCGCTGGTCGCCTCGCCGTTGGTCGCCTTGCTGATCGCCTTGTCGAGGGCCTTATCGAGCGACTTGTCGGGACCCTTGGCGGGCGCCTTCGCGGGGGCCGGCTTGCTGCCTCCGAACGACGCGCGCAGCCGGCGAGCGACCGGCGCCTCTACCGTCGACGAAGCGGATTTGACGAATTCGCCCTGTTCATTCAGTCGGGCGAGAACTTCCTTGCTGCTGACACCGAGTTCCTTTGCCAACTCGTGTACGCGGGCCTTGCCTGCCACTACATCTCCTGTCTATGAGGCGACAGCAGTGGGCCGCGCCTCGGGTTTAGCTATGACGCATTGTCATCGGGGCTTCACGGTGTGCTCATGTTCTTTGCTACCTGTTCTGTTCTAATGCCGGGATGATCGGGCGCGCCTAGAAATTCTAGGTGCTCGACCACCGCGGATGTGTCCGGTGAACCGGCGATGCGCAGCGCTTTCGTGAAAGCCCGCCGCCGAATCGCTTGCTGCACGCACTGCGGTACGGGATGCAGCCATGCTCCCCGCCCCGGGAGGTTGCTCGCCGTATCAACGATCACGGCGAAATCGCCGTTCCCGGTCGACACGGCCACCACTCGAAGCAGTTCGACGGCCAACTCTCGCCTTCGGCACCCCACACACGTCCGCACCGGACCACCGGTGTGTCCGTGCGCCGAGACCGAGGGCTCGCGCTGGATCACGGCTCAGTCTAGCGTCACTTCACCGATGGTCAGAACCGGCCGCGGGCGCGCCGGTCCGTTACCGGCCCTAGTGGTCGTGGGCCATGCCGTGGGTGGCCCCGTGTTCGGGCCGGCCCTCGGAATGCGCCTCGGAAGCACCCGGCGTATCCCCGCGAATGTCAATACGCCACCCGGTGAGCCGGGCGGCCAGCCGGGCGTTCTGGCCCTCCTTGCCGATGGCCAGCGACAACTGGAAGTCGGGCACCACGACGCGGGCGGCCCGGGCGTTCGGGTCGATCACGGACACGGACACCACCTTCGCGGGCGACAGCGAGTTGGCGACGAAGCGGGCCGGGTCTTCGTCGTAGTCGATGATGTCGATCTTCTCCCCGGAGAGCTCGCTCATCACGTTGCGCACCCGCTGCCCCATCGGACCGATGCAGGCGCCCTTGGCGTTGAGGCCGGCAACGTTCGACTTCACCGCGATCTTGGAGCGATGGCCGGCCTCGCGGGCGACCGCGACAATCTCGACCGACCCGTCGGCGATCTCGGGGACTTCCAGCGAAAACAGCTTGCGGACCAGGTTGGGATGGGTTCGGGACAGCGTGATCAGCGGCTCACGGGACCCGCGCGTCACGCCCACCACGTAGCACCGCACCCGGTTGCCGTGTTCGTAGCTCTCGCCGGGGACCTGTTCGGCCGACGGGATCACGCCCTCGGAGGCCTTGGTCTCGGTGCCGATCCGGACGACGACCAGACCACGTGCGTTGGCCCGGTTGTCGCGCTGAATCACGCCGGCGACGATCTCCCCCTCGCGGGTGGAGAACTCGCCGTAGGTCCGCTCGTTCTCGGCGTCCCGGAAACGCTGCAGCATCACCTGACGCGCGGTTGTCGCCGCGATGCGCCCAAAACCCTCGGGCGTGTCGTCCCATTCACTGATGGTGTTGCCGTCCTCGTCGGTCTCGCGGGCGAGCACGCGGACGACTCCGGTCTTGCGGTCGATCTCGATGGTCGCGTCGATCTGGTGACCCTGGGTGTGCCGGTAGGCGGTGAGCAGCGCGGATTTGATCGTCTCGAGCAGTTCGTTGACCGAGATGCCCCGATCCACCTCGATCGCATGCAGCGCGGCCATGTCGATGTTCATGCTCCGGCCTCCGTCCTGTCGGCCCGCCCCTTGGTGACTCCGGCCGCCAGTTCCAGCTCGATCTGGGCTGGCGGTGAAAACTCCACCTGGACAACGGCTTTCGTGATTTGGGCGAGCGGGATCTCGCGTATCGCCCAGTCCCGGCCGCCGCGGACCACCACGTGGGATCGCCTGGTCGCGCGTCTCCCCGACGCGGCCGGTCAGCTGCGACCCGTCCGACAGCGCGATTTCGACCTTGCGGCCACGGGCGCGGCGGAAGTGCTTCTCGCTGGTCAGCGGGCGGTCCACGCCGGGCGAACTGACCTCGAGCACATAGCGGTCCTTGATGCCGTCCAGGCCGTCCAGGCCGTCCAGGCCGTCCAGCAAAGCCGATGCCGAACGCGACAGCGTTGCTATCGTGTCGAGGTCGAGGGGGTTG
The DNA here is from genome assembly GCA_963703795.1 of uncultured Actinomycetota bacterium. Taxonomy (GTDB): domain Bacteria; phylum Actinomycetota; class Actinomycetes; order Mycobacteriales; family Mycobacteriaceae; genus Mycobacterium. The sequence continues at coordinate 35,455 of CAVPFT010000046.1, forward strand.
TCACCGTCGGCGATGACCGCAATCCGCGGCGGGCGCGCCCGGGTGTCGATGACGACGTCTTCGATGTCATAACCGGCGCGCGCGAACTCTCCACCGAGTAGCTCGATCACCCGCGTCTGCGAAGGTAGCCCGGTGGTCACGGCGAGCTCCTCATCTTGAGTTGTCCGGTCATCAGGCGGATGTCGCCGCCCGATGACTTCCGGGCGGTTTCCGGTGTCCCGGCGGAACGCACCCGCTTTCGTTCCGCGAGAGCCAGCTACCAACGATACGCCAGGAATCGCCGATAAAGGGGCGGGATCGCGGCGGGATCGCGGCGGGATCGCCGCGTGCCGGTCAAGGTCCTCGCACCTACCCGGCTGGCGCCAATGGCAGGATGTTGCTGTGCCTCGCGCAGTACCCGTCACCAGCAGGCGGGGTGTGCTCGCCGGTGGCGCTGCTCTCGCTGCGCTCGGGGTGGTCGGATCCGCCTGCGGCGAGTCCACCCCCAAGCCGCCCGCAGTCGAAGACCTGTTAGGCCCGCTGGACCAGGCCAGAAAGGACAGTGCGCTGGCGGGCGCCGCCGCCGCGGCCGTCGGTAACCCGCCGCAGGTCGCCGCCGCGCTCACGGTGGTCGCCACCCAACGCGCCGCGCACGCCCGCGCCCTGTCCACCGAGATCAACCGGGCGGCCGGCAAGCTCACCTCTTCGTCGAACGAAACCGCCAGCCCGAGCCCGGCCGAAGCCACGGGCCCGCCACCGCCGCCGCCACCGATACCCGACGTCATCAATTCGCTGCGCGCATCGGCCGAGAGTGCCAGCCGCCTGGTCGCCACCTCCTCGGGCTATCGAGCGGGGCTGCTCGCGTCCGTCGCCGCCTCGTGCACGGCGTCCTACACGGTGGCGCTGGTGCCGGGGGGGCCGTCGATATGACCTCCGGCAAGGCCGACGACACGGCGCTGTGCGACGCGCTGACCATCGAACACTCGACCATCTACGGGTACGGCATCGTGTCCGCGCTGTCGCCCCCGAGTGTCAACGACTTGGTGGCGCAAGCCCTGGGCCAGCACCGCCAGCGTCGCGACGACGTCATCGCGATGCTGGCCGCCCGCAACGTCACCGCCCCGCTGCCCGCCGCGGGCTACCAGTTGCCCATGCTGGTGGCGAGCCCCGCGGATGCGGCGCGGCTGGCGGCGCGGATGGAGAACGACGGCGCGACGGCCTGGCGCGCGGTCATCGAGCACGCCGATACGGCCGATGACCGGGCGTTCGCCTCGACGGCCCTGACGCAAAGCGCGGTCATGGCCGCCAGATGGAACCGCGCGCTGGGGGCCTGGCCCATCACGACGAGCTTCCCCGGCGGCAACGAGTAACCCGCGGTTAGCCGTTTATGGCCGCCGCGATGTCGGTGGCGAGCGAGGCACCGACGGCCAGCTCGCGGGTCTGCCCGCTGAAGCGGTCGCGCAGCTCGACCACGCCGTCCGCCCAACCCCGCCCCACCACGAGGATCGAGGGCACGCCCAGCAACTCGGCGTCCTTGAACTTCACGCCGGGCGATGCCTGGCGGTCGTCGAGCAGCACGTCGACACCGAGCCGATCCAGGTCGGCGGCCAGGGTGGTGGCGCCGGCGCGAGCCTCCGCGTCCTTGTTGGCGATCACCAGGTGAACGTCGAACGGCGCGACCGCCGACGGCCAGCGCAGGCCCAGCTCGTCATGGTGCTGCTCGGCGATGACGGCCACCATCCGCGACACCCCGAGGCCGTAGGAGCCCATGGTCAGCCGCACCGGCTTGCCGTCCTCGCCGAGCACGTCGACGGTGAACGCATCGGTGTATTTGCGGCCGAGCTGGAAGATGTGCCCAATCTCGATGCCGCGCGCCGCTACCAGCGGGCCGGCGCCGTCCGGAGAGGGATCGCCGTCGCGCACCTCGGCGGCCTCGATGGTGCCGTCGGCGGTGAAATCCCGACCGGCCACCAGCCCGACGACGTGGCGCCCGGGCCGGTCGGCCCCGGTGATCCAGCTGGTGCCGTCGACCACCCGTGGGTCGATAAGGTAGCGAACACCGTTGTCGTGCAATGCCTTCGGTCCGATATAGCCCTTCACCAGAAACGGATACCGGGCGAAATCGGCATCGCCGAGCAGCGCGTAGTCGGCCGGTTCCAGCGCCGCGCCCAGCCTCTTGTCGTCGACCTCGCGGTCGCCCGGCAGCCCGATGGCCAGCAGCTCCCAGTCCCCGCCGGGCTGACGAACCTTGAGCAGGACGTTCTTCAACGTGTCGGCGGCGGTGACGGTGCGGCCCAGGTCGGCCCCGTTGGCCCAGTCCACCAGGGTGGCGATGGTCGGGGTGTCGCCGGTGTCGTAGACCACCGCTTCGGGCAGCCCGGCCACGGCGTCCGCGGACAGGGCCTCCGGCCGGGCGGTGACGACCGCCTCGACGTTGGCCGCGTAACCGGACTCCAGGCACCGCACGAAGGTGTCCTCACCGACCGGACTCTCGGCCAGAAACTCCTCGGAGGCGCTGCCGCCCATCGCTCCCGATACCGCGGACACGATGACGTAACGGACTTTGAGCCGGTCGAAGATTCGCTGATAGGCCTCCCGATGCGCGTGGTATGCGGCCTTGAGTCCCGCGTCGTCGAGGTCGAAGGAGTAGGAGTCCTTCATCAGGAACTCCCGGACCCGCAGGATGCCGGCCCGCGGCCGCGCCTCGTCGCGGTACTTGTTCTGGATTTGATACAGCAGCAGCGGAAGGTCTTTGTACGAGCTGTATTCGCCTTTGACGGTCAGGGCGAAGAGCTCCTCGTGGGTCGGGCCCAGCAGGTAGTCGTTGCCGCGGCGATCCTGAAGCCGGAACACCCCGTCGCCGTATTCGGTCCACCGGTTCGTCGTCTCGTACGGTGCGCGCGGCAGCAGGGCGGGGAACAGAATCTCCTGCCCGCCGATCGCGTTCATCTCGTCGCGGACGATTCGTTCGATTTTGCGCAGCACCCGCAACCCCAGCGGCAGCCAGCTGTACAGCCCGGGCGCGACGGGCCGGATGTATCCGGCCCGGATCAGCAGTTTGTGGCTGGGCACTTCGGCGTCGGCGGGGTCGTCACGCAGCGTGCGCAGGAACAGCTCGGACATCCGGGTGATCACAGCGGGCAAGCCTAATCAGTGCGCGTGCGCGGGCTAGATCTCCCCGGAGTCGATCGCGTCCTTGACGTCTTGCGCGTGGGCGACCTGCTCGGGCGTGTAGCCGATCAACACGGCCGCACCGCCGACGATGACGGCCGCCCCGGCGACCCACAACAGCCCGTAGGTGTAGCCGTGGTCAAGTGCCCGCAGTTGCACGTCGTTCATCAACTTGACCGGGACCGTGGTGCCGCCCAGATACAGCGTGCGCGAGGTGATCACGGCCTGGATGACGGAGAGCACCAGCGGCCCGCCCAGGCTCTGCAGCATCAGCGTCATCGCCGATATCGGGCCGATCTGGTCGAAGCCGACGCCGGCGATCGCCGCCAGGGTCAGCGGAACGACGGCCATGCCGATGCCGATCCCGCCGATGACGATCGGCATGACCAGGTTCGGGAAGTAGGACCCGCCGCGATGCATGAACAACGAGCCGTACAGCATCGCGAGAACCAGAAAAAATCCACCGGCGATCGTCAGCACCCGCGGCGAAAACCGCGACACCAGCTGCGAGGAGACGCCCAGCCCGATGCCCATCGCGATGACGAACGGAATGAAGCCGACGCCCGCGCGCAGCGCGCTATAACCCAGGATGTCCTGGACGTACAGCCCGATCAACACCGTCAGGGTGAACATGACGCCGCCGGCCAGGAAGATCGCGATGAAGGTGACCAGCCGGTTGCGGTCCCGGAACAGGTGAAACGGCACGACGGGGTTTTCGGCGGTGCGCTCGACCACGACGAACGCGAGAGCGGCCGCACACGCTACCGCGGCGGAGCCGATGGTGGTGACCGAGATCCAGCCCTTCTCCGGGCCCATCGAGAATGCGAAAACGGCTGCGGTGCAAGCCAGTGTGGCCAGCACGGCCCCGGCGGCATCCAGCTTCATCCGCTCCCTGTTGGTTTCCCGCAGCGCGGTGCGGGCCAGGTAGATCATCACCAGGCCGATCGGCACGTTGACCAGGAACGCCAGCCGCCACGACACCTCGGTCAGCGCCCCGCCGACCACCAGGCCCATCACCGAACCGATCGCGGTCATCGCGGCGAACACCGCCGTCGCGGCGTTGCGCGCCGGCCCCTTCGGGAAGGTGGTCGCCACCAGCGCGAGACCGGTCGGCGACGCGATGGCCGACCCAATACCCTGCGACAGCCGAGCGATGACCATGGTCACCTCGTCCCACGCGACCGCGCACAGCACCGAGGAAATGGTGAACAGCGCGACGCCGACGATGAAGGTGCGCTTGCGTCCGATGGTGTCGCCGAGGCGCCCACCCAGCAACATCAGCCCGCCGAAGGTGAGCACATACGCCGTGATGACCCAGCTGCGGCCGGCGTCGGAGAGGCTCAGCTCGTTTTGGATCTTAGGAAGCGCGACGATGGCGACGGTGCTGTCCATGGTCGCCAGGAGCTGCATGCCACCGATCGCGATCACGGCCGCCATAAAACGCCAGGAAGGCAGCCAGGTCGGGTAATACCTACTAATGCGTGTTGAGGCGGTCTCCGCCGGGCGCGCCGGGCGCGCCACAGCCGGCCGATCGGGGCGCGCGGACGTCCAGTTTTGGGCCGCGCGCTCTGTGTCGTTGAGAGCCGTCATAACGGGTTACCTTACAGTAATCTTAAGAATCGTTTAAACGCCGAACGCCACTCAGGCCCACTACGGCACCGATCACGATGATCGCGGGAGGTCGGATCCCCTCGGCGCGAATCCTCTCCGGCGTGTCGGCGAGACTGGCCCGCAACGTGTGTTGAGCTGCGGTAGTTCCGTGTTGCACCACCAGTACCGGGGTATCCGCAGGTCGGCCGCCTTTCACCAGGGCGTCGACGAACAGCTCGATGCGTTCGACGGCCATCAGCAAAACGATGGTGCCCGTCATCGCGGCCACCGCGTCCCAATTCACTAACGATTCGGGGTGTCCGGGCGCAACATGGCCGCTGACCACCACAAATTCGTGATTTATCGCCCGATGCGTGACCGGAACGCCCGCCAATGCGGGCACGCCTATGGCACTGGTCACACCCGGCACCACCGTCACCGGGATTCCGGCCTCGGCGCACGCCAACACTTCCTCATAGCCGCGCGCGAAAACGAAGGGGTCCCCGCCCTTGAGGCGGACCACGAAGCTTCCGGACCGGGCGCGTTCGATCATGACGTCGTTGATCGCGTCCTGCGCCATCGCCCGCCCGTACGGGATCTTGGCGGCGTCGATGACCTCCACGTGCGGCGGCAGCTCGGCGAGCAGTTCGGGCGGCGCGAGCCGGTCGGCGACCACGACGTCGGCCTGGGCGAGCAGGCGACGGCCACGCACCGTGATCAGTTCGGGATCGCCGGGACCGCCGCCAACCAGCGCTACCCCGCCGCGCACCACGTCGGGGCTCACCGCGCTCTCCAGGGTGATCACGCCCTGTTGCAACGCCTCGCGGATGGCCGAGCGGATCGCCGCCGAACGGCGATGCTCGCCGCCGGCCAGCACCCCTACCGACAACCCCGCATAGCTGAAGGACGCGGGGGTCACCGCGGTGCCCTCGACCGCGACGTCGGCGCGGACGCAGAAGATGCGGCGGCGTTCGGCCTCGGCGACCACGGCCGCATTCACCTGCGGGTCGTCGGTGGCCGCGATCGCGTACCAGGCCCCTTCGAGATCACCGTCGCGGTATTCGCGTGCTGACAGGATGATTCCGCTCATCGCCTCGACGGCGCGGGTGGCGGTACGCGAGATGACGTGTACGTCTGCGCCGCTGGCGATGAGCAGGGGCAACCGGCGCTGGGCGACTGTCCCCCCGCCGACCACGACGACCCTCTTGCCGGCCAGCCGCAGTCCGGCGAGATAGGCGCTCTCGGTCACCCGCCAAGCGTAGTGGCGGCGGCGTGGGCGACGAAGCGGACGATCGCATCCGGCGCCGCGGCCGGATGGGTGTGCAGGTACGACGCATGGACGCCGGCGTGCACGACACCGTCTCGCACCGCTTCTGTGTTGTGTTCTGTGTTGTGTTCTATGTCGTGTTCTATGTCGTGGCGGCGATACACCCATGCCGGCGGATAACTGTCGGTGAATGTGATTGCCGTTCTGTGGAATTCGTGGCCAACGACTCGCCGGCCCACCGAATACAGCGGGGAATCGGCCACGGCGACGGCGTCGCGGTATGCCAGCGTGAGGTGGTCGGTGAAGCGCGCGGATCCGGCCAGCACCCCGCACATCGGGTATCCGTCGAGTTCGGCGGCCAGGTAGATCAGCCCCGCGCATTCGGCGTGCACCGGCGCCCCGGCGGCGGCCAGTTCGCCGATCTGGCGGCGGACCATGTCGTTGGCGGAGAGCTCCGCGGTGAACTGCTCGGGGAAGCCGCCCGGCAACAACACCGCGTCCGCGCCGTCGGGCAACGGGTCGGCGAGCGGGTCGAATTCGACCACGTCGGCTCCGGCGGCACGCAGCAGCTCCGCGTGTTCGGCATAGCCGAAGCTGAACGCCTTCCCGGCCGCCATTGCGACGGTGGCGGGTCCGGCCGGTACCGCCCCCACCGCGGCCACCGGATCCCATGGCGCGTCGGCGCACCGGCATCCCGCGACGGCGAAAACTGCGGCCAGGTCGACGTGTTGAGCGACCAAGGCGGTCATCGCCTCGACCGCGGCTTGCGCGCGGCGGCCGTATTCGACGGCCGTAACAGTCCGAGATACCTCGTGGGCAGCTCCAATTCGGCGGTGCGCGGGATGGCGCCCAGCACGGTGACACCGGCTTGTTCGCATGCCTGGCGCAGCACCTGCTCGTGCCTGGGCGACCCGACCCGATTGAGGATCACCCCGCAGACCCGCGTCGCGGAATCGAAAGTCGAAAAGCCGTGCAGCAGTGCGGCAATGCTGTGGCTCTGGCCGCGAGCGTCGACCACCAGGATCACCGGGGCGCCCAGCAGGCCGGCGACGTGCGCGGTGGAGCCCGCCGCGGGAGCGGTCGCGGCGGGTCCGATGCGCCCGTCGAACAGTCCCATCACACCTTCGACCACGGCGATGTCCGCTCGACCGGCGCCGTGGGCGTACAGCGGCCCGATGAGCTGCTCCCCCACCAACACCGGATCGAGGTTGCGGCCGGGCCGCCCGGCGGCCAGGCGCATGGTAGCCGGGGTCGATGAAGTCCGGGCCGACCTTGAACGGCGCGACGCGTGTGGCCGGCCTGCCGCAGCGCGCCGATCAAACCCGTTGCGACGGTGGTCTTTCCGCTGCCCGATGCGGGTGCGGCGATGACCACCGCGGGGACTGGGGTCACGTCGTGACCCACTGCCGCGAGCGTGCGCAAAATGCCACTGAATACGGCGTGTCGTTGTACGGACACGCACGCTCGCGATGGAGACCGGGGGCGGGGATCACCACTCGATGCCCTTCTGACCCTTGCGCCCCGCGTCCATCGGGTGCTTGACCTTGGTCATCTCGGTGACCAGATCGGCGGCCTGCACCAGGCGCGTCGGGGCATCGCGCCCGGTGATCACGACATGCTGGTGACCGGGCCTGGCCAACAGGACATCCACCACGTCGCCGACGTCGACCCAGCCCCACTTCAGCGGATAGGTGAATTCGTCGAGAACGTAGAAGTCGTGACGGTGCGCGGCCAGGCGGCGCGAGATCTCGGCCCAGCCCTCGGCGGCGGCCGCGGCGTGATCGAGTTCGCTGCCGGCCTTGCGCGACCAGGACCAGCCCGCACCCATCTTGTGCCATTCGACGGCTCCGCCGACCCCGTGCCGATCGTGCAATTCGCCGAGTCGAGCGAAGGCCGCCTCCTCGCCCACCTTCCACTTGGCGCTCTTGACGAACTGAAACACCGCCACGTCGAGGCCGACGTTCCACGCCCGCAACGCCATTCCGAATGCCGCCGTCGACTTCCCCTTGCCGTCGCCGGTATGCACCGCCAGCACCGGTGTGTTGCGCCGCGCCCGGGTGGTCAGACCGTCGTCGGGTACTTCGCGTGGACTTCCCTGTGGCATGGACGCTTATCTCTCGCCGACTCAGGCCACCGTGCGCACGGCCCGCGTCAGGTAGTCGGCATGCAGCTGCTTCCAGCCGTACCGCCGGCGCACCGAGCTGGCGGGCGAGTTGACCGGCCAGCCCGAGCCGCACGTACGACGTCTCGCAGTCCACGACCACCGCCGCGGCGCCTTCGGCAACCAGCCGGGCCGCCGCAATCCGGCTGCGGCCCAGCGGGTCCGGGCCGGCGGTGGCCCGACCGTCGGTGAGCACCACCACCAGGGGACGCCGCGCCCGGTCGCGCGCCTTTTCCCGGACAATCAGCTCTCGGGCGGCCAGCAGACCTTCGGCCAGCGGGGTCTTGCCACCGGTGTCGAACCGGGCCAGTCGCCGGCCGGCGATGTGCGCCGACGATGTCGGCGGCAGCAGCAGCCGCGCCTCAAGTTGGCGGAACGTGATCACCGCGACCTTGTCACGGCGCTGGTAGGCGTCGCGCAGCAGTGACAGGGTGGCGCCGCTGACCGCCGCCATGCGATCCCGGGCGGCCATCGAACCCGACGCGTCGACGACGAAAATCACCAGATTGCCTTCGCGCCCTTCGCGAATCGCCCGGCGCACGTCGTCCGGCCCCGGCCGCAACGGCCCCGCCTCGGCGCTCTCGGCGGCCGACAGCAGGGTTGCGAACAGGTGCAGCCCATGCGCACCGGAGCTCGTGTCGCCGGCTTCGGCGGCCGCCACCACCCGGCCTGAGGCGTTGCGGGCCCGCGACCGTCGTCCCGGTGCGCCCTCGCCGACCCCCGGAACGGTCAGCGCCCGGGTGCGGAAGGTTTGCGACGGCGGCGCGCTGGGCCGCGTCGGCGATTGCGGGCGCGGCGATCGTGAGTTCGATTGCGAAGCTGGATCATTGGCGCTTTGGCCTCCGCCCGGTGGGTTGGGATCCGGGTCGGGCTCCGGGTCGTCGGCACCGGCCCGCGCCAGGGCCTCGTCGAGCTGGTCGCGATCGATGCCGGGATCGTCGAACGGGTCCCGGCGGCGCCGATGCGGCAACGCCAACTCGGCCGCCACCCGGATGTCGGGCTCCTCGACCGTGTCGAGCGCCACGCCAGGCGGCGTGCGCGGCCGCGGTGCGGGCCACCACCAGATCGGCCCGCATGCCGTCGACGCCGAACGCCGCACACAGCGCCGCGATGCGGCGTAATTCGTCGTCCGGCAACACCACATCGTCGACGAGGGCACGCGCGGCGGCGATCCGGCGGGCCAGTTCGGCGTCGGCGTCGGCGTAACGCTCGGCGAACGCGTCCGGGTCGGCTTCGTAGGCCATTCGCTGCCGGATAACCTGCACCCGCACGTCGACGTCACGCGACGCGTGCACGTCGACGGTGAGCCCGAACCGGTCCAGCAGTTGCGGACGCAGTTCGCCCTCCTCGGGATTCATCGTGCCGATCAGCACGAACCGGGCCTCGTGCGAATGGGAGATGCCGTCGCGTTCGACGTGCACCCGTCCCATCGCCGCGGCGTCGAGCAGCACGTCGACCAGATGATCGTGCAGCAGGTTGACCTCGTCGACGTAAAGCACGCCGCCGTGCGCACGGGACAGCAGTCCCGGTGAAAACGCATGCTCGCCGTCGCGCAGCACCCGCTGCAGGTCCAGGGAACCGATCACCCGGTCTTCGGTTGCGCCGAGCGGCATTTCGACCAGGCCCGCGCCCAGCAACGCGGCCAGCCCGCGCACGGCCGTCGACTTGGCGGTGCCCTTCTCGCCACGGATGAGCGCCCCGCCGATCTGCGGACGCACGGCGCACAACAGCAGCGCGAGCCGCAGTTGATCCTGCCCGACGATCGCGCTGAACGGATAAGGCTTCACGGCTGCTCTGCCAGTCCGGAGCCGGGCCGCAGCATGGGCACGTGCGGAACACCGTCGTCGACGAAATCGTCGCCGTCACGGACGAATCCGTGCCGGGCGTACATGTCGGCCAGATAAGTCTGCGCGTCAATCCGGCACGGGTGGTCGCCGACCTCGGCCAGCGCGGCGCGCAGCAGCCGGGTGGTGTGGCCCTGGCCGCGCGCGCTGCGCTTGGTGCACAGCCGGCCGATCCGGAACGCCTTCTCGCCTCCGGCGTGCTCCTCCATCAACCGCAGTGTGCAGATCACCTCTCCGTCGGGCGTTTCCAACCAGAAATGCCGGGTTTCGGCGAGCAGGTCGCGTCCATCCAGCTCCGGATACGGAATAGCCTGTTCGACGACGAACACCTCCACCCGCAACTTGAGCAGCTCGTAAAGGGTTGGAGCGTCAAGGTCTTTGGCCCAGACGCGACGCAGCGCCTCACTCATGGCGACTCACTCATGGCGACTCACTCATGGCGACTCACGAGGCCTCCAATTGCAGCACCTTGGTGCCCCATGACCACACTTCGTCGTAGAGCGCGGGCTCGCGTGACAGCTCGACCCCCAGCGACGGGATCATCTGTTTGAGCGTGGGCAGCCACGACGGATAGCGATCGGTAAAGCATCGCCGCAGCACCTCGAGCATGGCCGGCACGGCGGTCGACGCTCCCGGGGAGCCTCCCAGTAGTCCGGCGATGCTGCCGTCGGCGGCACCCAACACGGTGGTGTTGAAGTCGAGCACCCCACCCTTTCGCCTGTCCCGCCGGATCACCTGCACACGCTGTCCGGCCACCGTCACCTCCCAATCCGAATCCTCTGCGCTGGGGGCGAATTCGCGCAGCGCACGCACCCGCTCGGGCTGGGTGAGCCGCAGTTGGCCGATCAAATAGTTGACCATCGCCAGCTGGGTGACGCCGACACCGAGCATCGACGGCAGGTTATCCGGCTTGACCGAGCGGGGCAGATCGGTGAAGTGGCCGTGTTTCAGGAACTTCGGTGACCAGCCGGCGTACGGGCCGAACACGAGCCAGGACTTGCCGTTGACGAACCGAAGATCGAGATGCAGCGCGCCGAGCGGCGGTGCCCCCGGCGCCGGAACGCCATACACCTTGGCCCGGTGTCCGGCGACGAGCGCCGGGTTGTCGGTGCGCAGGAAGCGGCCGCCGATCGGAAAGCCGGCGAAGCCTTTCACCTCGTCGATGCCGGACTTCTGCAGCAACGGCAAAGCGTCGCCACCCGCCCCGACGAAGACGAATTTCGCATTCAGCCTGCGCTTTTCGCCGGTGCGGCGGTTGCCGACCAGCACCGTCCAACTGCCGTCGGATCGGCGGGTCAGGTTGCGGACCTCGTGACCGAACAGCGCGGCGGTGCCGCCCTGCACGCTAAAACCGACGAGCTGTCGGGACAGGGAGCCAAAGTCGACATCGGTGCCGTCGTGGGCCCAGTTGAGCGCGATCGGCTCGGAGAACTCACGTTTGCGGGCCATGAACGGCAGCCGACGGGCGAACTCGTCGGGGTCGTCGATCAATTCGGTGCGCGCGAAGAGGGGATTGCCGGCCAGCGCCCGCTGCCGCCGCCCCAGATAGTCGACGCCCCGCTCCCCGTGCACGAAGCTCACGTGCGGGACCGCGTTGAGGAAGCCGCGGTCGGTCAGGATGCCGTTCTCGACGGCGTAAGCCCAGAACTGGCGGGTCACCTGGAACTGCTCGTTGATGCGGACCGCTTTGCTGATGTCGATCGAGCCGTCCGGGTTTTGCGGGGTGTAATTCAGCTCGCACAGAGCGGAGTGCCCGGTGCCGGCGTTGTTCCATGGGCTGCTGCTCTCGGCGGCGACGGCGTCCAGCCGCTCGATCAGAGTGATCGACCAATCGGGCTCGAGCCGCCGCAGCATCGCACCCAGCGTGGCGCTCATGATGCCCGCGCCCACCAGCACGACGTCAGTCCGTGCGGTTGCGGCTAGCCCTGACACGGTCCCAGGTTATCCCGAGGCTTTAAGCTGGCCCCGTGACCGCCGGCGCGATTAGCTGGGTGCCCGACGTATTGCCCGGGTACTGGCAGCGCACACTCCCGCTCGGGACCGATCCCGCGGGCGAGGGCGACATCGCCGCGACGCTGGTCCGGCGTGGCGAACCCACCGATGCCGACCACGCGGTCCTGGCCGTGCACGGCTACACCGACTACTTCTTCCACACCGAGCTGGCCGACCACTTCGCCGATCGCGGCTTTGCCTTCTACGCATTGGACATGCAGAAGTGCGGCCGGTCTTGGCGCGACGGCCAGACCCCCCACTTCATCACCGACCTGGCTCACTACGACACCGAGCTCGAACAAGCTCTGTCGGCCATCCGCGAGCAGGGCCGGCCCGGCCGGCCCGTCAGGGTCCTGGTGTACGGCCATTCCTCCGGCGGTCTCATCGTGCCGCTATGGCTGGACCGGTTGCGCCGGCGCGATCCGACGGCGCACGCCGGCGTCGGCGGCCTGGTGCTCAACAGCCCGTTCCTGGATCTGCGCGGCCCCGTGGTCCTGCGCCTTACCGTGACCTCGGCGTTGATCTCCGGCCTGTCTCGGGTGCGGTCCAAGGGTGTGATCCGGGGCCCCAGCGAAGGCGGCTACGGCATCACCCTGCACCGCGACTACCACGGCGAGTTCGACTACGACCTGCAGTGGAAACCGGTGGGCGGCTTCCCGATCACCCTCGGCTGGCTGCACGCCATCCGCGGCGGCCAGGCTCGGCTGCATCGCGGGCTCGACGTGGGTGTGCCCAACTTGATCTTGCGTTCCGATCACACCGTGGCCGAGGGCACCGACCCCGAATCCATGCACCGCGGCGATGCGGTTCTCGACGTCGCCCAAATCGCCAGGTGGGCAGGCTGTATCGGGAATCGCAGCACCATCGTTCCGGTGCCCGACGCCAAACACGATGTGTTCTTGTCTCTGACACAGCCGCGCCGGACGGCATATCGCCAACTGGATCTTTGGCTGGACGACTACCTCAGCACCGACAGCACCGACAGCACCGACGCCTCGGCTTCTTCGGGGAAGGGGTGAGGCGTGCAATGGAAACCTACGACATCGCGATCATCGGAACCGGTTCGGGCAATGGCATTCTCGACGATCGCTACGCCAACAAGCGGGTGGCGATCTGCGAGCAGGGCACCTTCGGCGGTACCTGCCTGAACGTCGGGTGCATCCCGACGAAGATGTTCGTCTACGCCGCCGAGGTCGCCAACACCGTCCGGGACGCGGCGCGGTATGGGGTCGACGCGCACATCGACCGGGTGCGCTGGGACGACATCGTCTCACGCATCTTCGGACGGATCGACCCAATCGCGCTCACCGGCGAGGACTATCGGCGCGCGGCACCCAATATCGATGTGTACGGTCAGCACACCCGGTTCGGGCCGGTTCAATCCGATGGGCGCTACCTGCTGCGCACCGACGCCGGCGAAGAATTCGTCGCCGATCAGGTGGTGATCGCCGCCGGCTCCCGCCCGATGATTCCGCCGGCGATCCTGGCCTCCGACGTCGAATATCACACCAGCGATACGATCATGCGGATCGCCGAGTTGCCCCAGCACATCGCGATCGTTGGAAGTGGCTTTGTGGCAGCGGAATTCGCGCACATCTTCTCCGCGCTCGGGGTGCGGGTCACGCTTGTGATCCGGGGCGGCCGCATGCTGCGGCATTGCGACGACACGATCTGCGAACGGTTCACCCGCATCGCCTCAACCAAATGGGAACTGCGCACCCACCGCAACGTCGCGCACGCCGCGAACCGCGGCCGCGGCGTCGCGCTGGAGCTCGACGACGGTTACACCGTGAACGCCGATCTGCTGCTGGTGGCGACCGGCCGACTGTCCAACGCCGACCTACTGGACGCGGAACAGGCCGGCATCGATGTCGAGGACGGCCGGGTGGTGGTCGACGAATACCAACGGACCTCGGCGCGCGGCGTTTTCGCACTCGGCGACGTCTCGTCGCCCTATCAACTCAAGCACGTCGCCAACCACGAGGCCCGCGTGGTGCAACGCAACCTGTTGTGCGACTGGGACGACACCGGGTCAATGGCCAAGACCGACCACCGATTCGTGCCCGCGGCGGTGTTCACCGACCCTCAGCTGGCGGAGGTCGGATTGACCGAAAATCAAGCCATTGCAAGGGGATTCGACATCTCCGTGGCGGTACAGGACTATAGCGGCGTCGCCTACGGTTGGGCGATGGAAGACACCACCGGGATCGTCAAACTGATCGCCGAGCGCGACAGCGGATGCCTGCTTGGCGCCCACATCATGGGCCACCAGGCATCGTCGATCATCCAGCCGCTGACCCAGGCGATGAGCTTCGGCCTGACCGTCGCGGAGATGGCCCGCGGCCAGTACTGGATTCATCCGGCGCTGCCCGAGGTGGTCGAAAACGCGCTACTGGCCCTGGACTGAGCTGGCACTGCGGGCACAGGCCGTGCAGCGTCAGGCCGGCCGCCTCCGACAACGCGAACGAACTGCCCGCCATCGCGTGCTCGAGCGCCGAGCTCAGCTGCCGGGCGGGCACCTCGATGATCGAGCCGCACTGCGTGCACACCGCGTGATGGTGCGGGGCCGTGGCCAGCCCGTAGGTGGTGACACCGCCGTCGACCGTCAACGCGTGCAACAAGCCCTGCGCCACCAGGGTGGTCACCGTGCGATAGATGGTCGCCACGTCGGGCGGCTGGGTGCCGGCCGGCAGACACGCACGCACCCGCTGGTGGATCTCCGCTACCGGCAGATGCCCGCTGACCGGCTCGAGCACCGCCAGCACCTGGATGCGCGACGCCATCCGCCGCAGCCCGCGGGCGCGGAGGAAGTCCCCGATGCGCTCGGTGACGGCGGGGTCCAGAACCGACGGCTTGGGCGTCACCCGTTCAGTGTCCCGCCCGACAACCGGGATTGCCAGTACTCACCGGGCATCCGGGCCTCTGGCGATCCTGCAATTCACTTGCATTTAGCTCGCGACGCCACCTACAGTCGGGCTGTTGGGTTCGGCCTCGGGGAAGGACCGACATGGCCATCGGTGAGCTCGACCCGCAGTCGTCCCGGTGGTCCCGGGTGCGCGGCGCCCTCTCGCCCGCGGAGTGGCGGCGACTCTCATCGATGCTTACGGTGATCGTCGCGCTGCATCTGGTCGGCTGGATGACCCTGGTGTTGATCGTGGATCCGGCGCGACTCAGCCTGGGCGGCAAGGCCTTTGGCGTCGGTGTCGGGCTTACGGCCTACACCCTGGGCCTGCGGCACGCTTTCGACGCGGACCACATCGCCGCCATCGACAACACCACCCGCAAGCTGATGAGCGGCGGTCAGCGTCCCCTGGCAGTCGGCTTCTTCTTCTCGCTGGGCCACTCCACGGTGGTCTTCGCGCTGGCGCTGCTGCTGGCGACCGGGGTCAAGTCGATCATTGGACCCGTCGAGGACGACTCCTCGACGCTGCATCACTACACCGGCCTCATCGGGACCAGCGTGTCGGGCGTGTTTCTGTATGTGATCGCCTTCCTCAACGTCATAGTCCTGGTCGGCATCCTGCGCGTGTTCGCGCGATTGCGCCGCGGTGACTACGACGAAACAGAACTCGAACAGCAATTGGAGAACCGCGGGCTGCTCAACCGGTTCCTCGGCCGCTTCACCAAATCGATCACCAAGTCCTGGCAGATGTATCCGGTCGGGTTGTTGTTCGGGTTGGGGTTCGACACCGCCACCGAGATCGCGCTGCTGGTCCTGGCCGGCACCAGCGCGGCGGCCGGGCTGCCGTGGTACGCCATCCTGTGTCTGCCGGTGCTGTTCACCGCCGGCATGTGCCTGCTGGACACCATCGACGGCTCGTTCATGAACTTCGCCTACGGTTGGGCGTTCTCCAACCCGGTGCGCAAGATCTACTACAACATCACCATCACCGGGCTCTCGGTGGCTGTTGCCCTGTTGATCGGCACCATCGAACTGCTCGGCCTGTTCGCCGGCCAGCTCGGGTGGCGGGGGCGATTCTGGGAGTGGCTCGGCGGCCTCGACCTCAACACCGTCGGGTTCGTCGTGGTTGGCATGTTCGTTCTCACCTGGGCGGTCGCACTGCTCGTCTGGCGCTTCGGGCGCATCGAACAAAAGTGGAGCTCGGCCGAAACCGCGGGTTAGCCGACAAACGGCTTCACCACTGCGGTGGTGCCGCGCCCCGGCCGAAGCCCCATGTCGACTGACCCAGTCGCGGCTTGCTGTGATCCTCCGTGGGACGCCGACGATAATCGGCCGCCAGCATCGGTTCGGGGTCCGTCCCCGCGACGAGGGCCAGACAGGGACCGCGGAATTCACACGCCCCGCAGTGGGCGGCGAACGTCGGATAGATCGCCGGCACCCTGCTCATTTCGATTGCATCGCCGGCGATCAGCGGTCCGACCGCGCCGATCTCGGCGCGGCTGCGCCGAATGCGAGTTCGCCGCAGCGGACCCCCGGTGACCTGCTCGACCGGGTCCGGCTGGTCGGCTCGCGATGTGCGCGCCACCAGCCGCCGGTGTTGCGGGATCGAGCGACCGCCACCGCTGGGCTCGCTCTGCTGAACCCGATCGGGCGCGGGCGTGCCGGCCGCGGGCGGATCGAACGGGCCGGTAACCCGCACCTGGTTGTGAATCGTGCCCGAGATCTCCATGCCCAGGTACTCCTGCTCCCAGGCCCAGCAGGCCGCAACGGCCGCCTCGTCACCGATCAACGCCTCCAAGTCCTGCCACTCGTCAACGATTTGGTGCCGCACCACCCAATACTCGTCGCGGGCGTCGACGGCCAGCAGGTCGATCCGGCAGACGTAGATCACCGCGCTTCCCTCGGGGGTCGTCAGCCCGCGCTCGGGATCGCGCGGATCGGGCACCAGGCCTGAGACATCGTGGCCGATCCGCACGGGAGCGAAGTCGTCGACCGTGCTCGCCCACGCGTCGTAGGCGTCGACCAGCGCCTCCAGAAGAGGAAGCGCGGTGGGTAGCGCCTCGGGTGCGTCGGCGTCGTCGAGCGCACGGACGACGGCCTTGCGCACCAGCGATTGCCTCATCTCGGGTTGCCAGTCCCACGTGCCCGGGTAGTAGTAGACGGCCAGCGCATCCCTGAGCACGGCGGCCAACACCGGATTCGCAGCACTGACCGGTTCGAGGCCGCGCCGATGCGGCGAGGCGAAGTCCCATTGTCGCCGGCAGCGCTTGAACCGGACGCGGTCGTCTTCGGTAATCCGAAAGTTCACGGTGCGGCCCGCCACTCAATGCGAGTGCGGCCAGGGCTCGTCCACCGGCCAGCGGCAGCGATCCGTGCGATCGACCATCGACTCCAGCTCGGCGAGCAGGTCATCGAACAACGCCCGCAGCCGGAGTGGGTCGGACGGCCAGGACACCGAGAACGACATCCACGCGTCGGGCTCGGGCCCGGCTTCGGTTATCGGCGTAATCGCGCCGCCCGGGGGCACGATCCGCCAGTCATACTCATCCCCGCGGCGCTCGAGGCACACGACATCATCGCGACCGGGGCGGTTCGCCTCGATCGCGGCAAATAACTCATCAACCTTCACGCTGCGCCCCGTCAGGTTCAGGATAACCACGATTCGGTGTAGAAAAGGGCTCATGGGCCTGGCCGCGATTGGACGCCGGTGACCGGCGATGCATGAGCTGTCGCTCTGCGAAGCGATCGCCGGTGTGGTCAAGACGCATGCCGACGGACGGCACGTCGACGTGGTGCGCGTGCGGATCGGCGCCCTTCGCCAGGTGGTGCCGGAATCGCTGTCGTTCTGCTGGACCCTCCTCCGGGACTCCGAGGACATGCCGGACGCCGAGCTCGAACTCGAGTGTGTCAGCGCCGAAGTGAAGTGCCGTGCGTGCGGCGGCCAGTCGGAGATCACGTCGACCTGGTCGATCTGGTGTCCGCAGTGCGACAGTCCCGACGTCGAGGTGCTACGCGGCAACGAATTCCTGGTGACATCGTTGGACGTCTCGTGAAAGGCTTTCTGTGTGAACGGATTTGACCATGGGTAGATTTCATCGCCACGACGACGGAACCGTGCATACCCACGAGCACGATCACCCTGAGCATGACCATCAGCATGACCATGGGGATCACAGTCACTACCAGACGGGCAAGCAGCGCGTCGACGTCCTGGAGGCGATCTTCGCGGAGAACGACGTTCTCGCCGATGCCAACCGGGCTGCATTCGAGAGCAACGGGATCCGCACCCTCAACCTGATGAGCTCACCGGGCTCGGGGAAGACGACCATCCTGCAGGCGACGCTCGATGAGCTCGCCGGTGAGTTCGCCATCGGCGTGATCGAAGGCGACATCGCCACCGATCTGGATGCGGCCAAGCTCAGCGGGCGCGGCGCCCAGGTGTCATTACTTAACACCAGCAACGGATTTGGCGGAGAATGCCATCTCGACGCGCCCATGGTCAACCGCGCGCTGCCGGGCCTCGACCTTCCCCGGCTGGACGTGGTGATCATCGAAAACGTCGGCAACCTGGTCTGCCCGGCGGAGTTCGACGTCGGTGAGCACGCCAAGGCCATGGTTTACTCCGTGACCGAGGGCGAGGACAAGCCGTTGAAGTACCCGGTGATGTTCCGATCGGTGGACGTGGTCTTGCTGAACAAGATTGACCTGGTGCCGCACCTGGACGTCGATGTGGACACCTACATCGCGCATGTTCGCGAAGTCAATGCGGCGGCGACGATCCTGCCGGTCAGTGCGCGGACCGGAGCCGGGATGGGTGCCTGGTTCGGCTGGCTACGACGGTTTGCGGAAGGCGTTGCGACCTAAATACGCATCACGTTCTGATCTGAATTCCCGCCACAGCGGCTCCGAATAATTTGTATGTACAAGTTCCTGCAAATAATTCGCATGACGCTAAGGGGCCCGCAAATAAGTTTAGGCTAAGCTAACCGTGCTGGGTTGGCGCCGGCGACCGTTCGAAATGCCTTGCTGAACAACGAAACTGGCTGTAATTCGGAGGGCGGGGCGCACGACCGCGATTTGGCCAAGTAAACGTTGACAAGGCAGTTCGACGGGAGTAAACCGACAAATAGCGTTGCGACGGCGGAGTCAAGCAAAGGCTCCCGGCGACGTGGGGGTTTCAGCGGGTCCCAGCCCGGCCCCAGAAAGCTGCGAAATGCTAACAGAAGCAGCAGTGAAAGCGGAAGAAACATTGATCCATGTTCTATGGATCAATGCGGGTCTAAGTTGTGACGGCGATTCGGTGGCGTTGACTGCCGCCACCCAGCCCAGCGTCGAGGAAATCGCACTCGGTGCGCTCCCGGGCCTACCGAAGGTCGCCGTGCACTGGCCCTTGATCGACTTCGAATGCGGACCCACCGGAGGGGCGGACGATTTCCTCGAGTGGTTCTTCAAGGCCGATCGCGGCGAGCTTGAGCCCTTCGTGCTCGTCGTCGAAGGATCGATTCCCAACGAGAAGCTCAAGGACGAGGGCTACTGGTGCGGGTTCGGCAACAACCCGGCCACTGGCCAGCCGATGACCACCAGCGAGTGGCTCGACCGGCTGACGCCCAAGGCCACCGCCGTCGTCGCGGTCGGAACCTGCGCCACCTACGGCGGCATCCACGCGATGGCCGGCAACCCGACCGGGGCGATGGGCGTGCCCGACTACCTCGGCTGGGATTGGAAGAGCAAGGCCGGCATTCCGATCGTCTGCGTTCCGGGTTGCCCGATCCATCCGGACAACCTGTCGGAGACGCTGACTTACCTGCTCTACATGGCGACCGGTCAGGCACCGATGATCCCACTCGATGACGCGCTGCGCCCCAAGTGGTTGTTCGGCAACACCGTGCACGAGGGGTGTGACCGGGCCGGCTACTACGAGCAAGGCGATTTCGCCACCGAGTACGGGTCACCGAAATGCATTGTCAAACTTGGCTGTTGGGGCCCGGTCGTGAAGTGCAACGTGCCCAAGCGCGGGTGGATCAACGGCATCGGTGGTTGCCCGAACGTCGGCGGCATCTGCATCGGGTGCACCATGCCGGGCTTCCCGGACAAGTTCATGCCGTTCATGGACGAGCCGCCGGGCGGCAAGCTGTCGAGCACCGCGTCGGGTCTGTACGGGAGCATGATCCGCAGTCTGCGCGGCATCACCAACCGCACCCTCGACAAAGAGCCGAAATGGCGCCACAGCGGCGACAAACTCACCACCGGAGCCCGCCGCACCTGGTAGGTGCAACCGGCGTTCAGCAAGCAGCGCCATCCGGGTGACACCAAATAAGTCTTGATCGTCTCAATAGAGAGCGAAGGCCGATGACAACGATCATCCCTGAGCCGTCACATGCTTCCCGCCAACCCGGCCAGCTGGTCGAGATGGCGTGGGATCCGATTACCAGGATCGTCGGCAGCCTCGGCATCTACACCAAGATCGATTTCGAGAACAAGGAGGTCGTCGAGTGTCACAGCACGTCGTCGATCTTCCGCGGCTACTCGATCTTCATGAAGGGCAAGGATCCTCGCGACGCGCACTTCATCACCAGTCGCATCTGCGGAATCTGCGGCGACAACCACGCCACCTGTTCCTGCTACACGCAGAACATGGCCTACGGGGTCAAGCCGCCGAACCTGGGCGAGTGGATCGTCAACCTCGGCGAGGCCGCGGAATACATGTTCGACCACAACATCTTCCAGGAGAACCTGGTCGGCGTTGACTTCTGCGAGAAGATGGTCTCCGAGACCAACCCGAGCGTGCTTTCACTGGCGGAGAAAACCCCGGCACCGCACGCCGATGCGCACGGGTACCGCACGATCGCCGACATCATGCGGTCGCTCAACCCGTTCAGCGGTGAGTTCTACCGGGAGGCGCTGCAGGTCAGCCGCTGGACGCGAGAGATGTTCTGCCTCATGGAGGGGCGCCACGTGCACCCGTCCACGTTGTACCCCGGCGGCGTTGGCACCGTCGCGACCATTCAGCTGATGACCGACTACATGACGCGGCTGATGCGCTATGTCGAGTTCATGAAGAAGGTCGTGCCCATGCACGACGACCTGTTTGACTTCTTCTACGACGCGCTGCCCGGTTACGAGAAGGTCGGGCTGCGCCGAACCCTGCTCGGCTGCTGGGGCTCGTTCCAGGATCCCGACGTGTGCAACTTCCAATACAAGGACATGGAGCAGTGGGGTAACGCGATGTTCGTCACCCCGGGCGTCGTGGTCGACGGCAAGCTGGTGACCCACTCGCTGGTGGACATCAACCTCGGCATCCGGATCCTGTTGGGCAGTTCGTATTACGACGACTGGACCGACCAGGAGATGTTCGTCAAGACCGATCCGCTGGGCAACGCGG
Organism: uncultured Actinomycetota bacterium; assembly: GCA_963703795.1. Lineage (GTDB taxonomy): Bacteria > Actinomycetota > Actinomycetes > Mycobacteriales > Mycobacteriaceae > Mycobacterium. The sequence goes on from CAVPFT010000046.1 coordinate 56,743, forward strand.
TGGACCGGCGCCACCCGTGGAACCAGCACACCAACCCGCACCCGCAGAAGCGGGACATGGACGGTGGCAAGTACAGCTGGGTGATGTCGCCACGCTGGTTCGACGGCAAGGATCACCTGGCGCTGGACACCGGCGGCGGACCGCTGGCACGGCTGTGGGCGACCGCCCTGGCCGGCCTGGTCGACATCGGCTACGTCAAGGCGACGGGGAACAGCGTGCAGATCAACCTCCCCAAGACCGTCCTGAAGGGTCCGGTGTCGTTCGAGTGGAAGATCCCCCAGCACGGCAGCAACACGATCGAACGCGACCGGGCACGCACCTACTTCCAGGCCTACGCGGCGGCGTGCGCGCTGCACTTCGCCGAGAAGGCGCTCGAGGAGATCCGCGCCGGGCGCACCAAGACCTGGGAGAAGTTCACGGTGCCCGACGAGGCCATCGGTTGCGGTTTCACCGAGGCGGTCCGCGGCGTGCTCAGTCCACCACATGGTGATCCGGGACGGCAAGATCGCCAACTACCACCCGTACCCGCCCACCCCGTGGAATGCCAACCCGCGCGACAGCTTCGGCACGCCGGGCCCCTACGAGGATGCGGTGATGGGCCAACCGATCTTCGAGGAGAACAGCCGGGAGAATTTCAAGGGCATCGACATCATGCGCACCGTGCGCAGCTTCGACCCCTGCCTGCCCTGCGGTGTGCACATGTACCTCGGAAAGGGCAAGACCCTGGAAAGACTGCACTCACCCACGCAGTCGCCCGTCGGGGAGTGACGCATGGCGGATCGCCCGACGGGCCCTTCAGAAGGCCCCGAGAACGAAGCGCAGTGGCGTACAGCGGGCGATCGGATCCAGACACTTCTGGATTCCTGCGCGGCGAGTGGGTCGGCCGCGTACGAACGCGCCCAGCAGTTGGTCCGCGAGGTCGTCGGCCTGTACGGGGCCGGGCTGGAACGGATCGTGCAGTTGGCTCAGGTCTCGGGCTCGGATTCGACCCAGGCCCCGAGCCTGGCCGAGCGGCTGGCCAGCGACGACCTGGTGGCCAGTCTGCTCCTGGTCCACGGCCTGCACCCGCACGACGTGCACCGGCGGGTGTCCGACGCGCTGGACCGGGTGCGGCCGTACCTGGGCTCCCACGGCGGCGACGTGGATTTGCTCGAGGTCACCGACGACGATGTCGTACGGCTGGCGTTTAAGGGCAGCTGTAAGAGTTGCCCGTCGTCGGCGGTGACGTTGGAACTGGCCGTCGAGGACGCGGTCCGCGCGGCCGCCCCGGAGATCTCCTCGATCGAGGTGGTGGCCGCCGAGCCCACCACCAAGTCCGCCAGCGTGATTCCCGCCGAATCGCTACTGGCACACGTCCATTCGAATGGGACTTCGAACGGGCCTTCGAACGGGCACAGCGCGACCACCTGGCACTGGGTGCCCGAGCTGGCCGAGCTCGCACCCGGCGAGGTTGCGGGTTTCAGGGTCGCGGGGGTCGCCGAAACCGTGGTCGTGGCGTGCCGGGTGGGCGACCAGTTGTTCGCCTATCGCGACCACTGCCCGGTTTGTGACGACTCGCTGGCGGGTGCCGAACTGGATGGTGCGCTGCTGCGCTGTCCGCGCTGTCGGTCGGAGTTCGACGTCGTGCATGCGGGAGCCGGCGCGGCCGATCAATCGCAAGGCCACCTGGACCCGATTCCGCTGTTGACCCGCGACGGCCGGTTGTCGGTGGCACTGCGCGACGAGGCTATAGGAGCTTCGGCATGACGCGCCGGCGACGATGCAGAGCGCAGCGATGAGGAGGAGCGGCGCTTATGACTAGCCCGTATGACGTGCTGGCGCGTATCAGAAGCAATCGGCCAGCCCCCGAGGCGGCCGAAGAGCGGTGCGAGATGTGCTCGGAGACGATTGCCGACGAGCACCAGCACGTGGTGAATGTGGCCGGCCGGCAGTTGATGTGCGTCTGCCGGGCCTGCTATCTGCTGTTCACCGACAACAACGCCGAGCTGCGCTATCGGGCGGTGCCCGATCGGTATCTGGCGTTTCCGAGTTTCGCCCTCGACCGCCGCGCGTGGGAGGCACTGCAGATCCCGGTCGGCGTGGCCTTCTTCTTCACCAATTCCGCGCTCGAACGCACCGTGGCGTTCTATCCCGGCCCCGCCGGGGCCTGCGAGTCCCAACTGGATCTGGATGCGTGGAACGCGATCCGCGGCGCCGACCCGCGGGTGGCCCTGCTGGCCGACGACGTCGAGGCGCTGCTGGTCCGGGTGCCCGAGACCGACGGTGACGATAGCGAATTCGCCCAGCCGCAAAGCTATCTGGTTCCGATCGACGCTTGCTACGAATTCGTGGGGCGCTTGCGCATGCTCTGGCGAGGTTTCGACGGCGGCCAGGAGGCCCGGCAGTTCATCGACGACTTCTTCGCGCAGATCGCCGCGCGCGCGCGGGAGACGCCACCATGAACGGCGAGCCAATGGACGTGGACTTCGCGGTTCTCGACGTGGCGCCCGAACCGTATGCCGTCAGCCCGATCCTCACCGCCCGCGTCGGCGTCGTCGTGGGCGGAGACGACCCGGTGCACGCGATCGCGCTGCGCTGCCAGGTCCGGATCGAGCCGCTGCGACGCTTCTACTCCGACGCCGAAGCCGCCGGGCTGCTCGACCTGTTCGGGCCCCGCGACCGCTGGGCAACCACCCAGCGCACCTTCCTTTGGCAACATTGCACCGCGCTGGTGCCGGGCTTCGCCGGTAACACGACGGCCGCCCTCCCGCTGGATTGCACCTACGACTTCGAGGTCGCCGCCGCCAAGTACCTGCACGCGCTGCGCGAGGGTGCGCTGCCGCTCCAGTTCCTTTTCAGCGGAACGGTTTTCATCAAGTCCGAACGCGGTTTCTCGGTTCAGCAGGTGCCGTGGGACTGCGAGTACCGCTACGACATGCCGGTCACGGTCTGGCGCGAGCTCATCGGGCAGCACTATCCGAACTCCGGGTGGGTGCGGCTGAGCCACGAAACCATCACCGCGCTGGCCTCCTACAAGTCGGCGCAGGGGATGCTCGACCTCGACCACGCGGTCACCTCGCTGCTGGACACCGAGCGGGAGACGGCCCGATGACCTCGAGCTGGGACCGGGCCCGCGCCGTCGCCGACGCGGTGCTATACGAGGGCTATCTCCTCTACCCGTACCGGGGGACGTCGAGCAAGAATCAATCGCGTTGGCAGTTCGGCGTTTTGGGCCCGCCCGGCGCCGCGGACGCGGGCCTGGGTGAAGACGACACCCTCGCGGCGGAGTTTCTGGTCGAGGGAACCCCGGCGATAACCGTGGTGGTGCGGTTCCTGCAGCTGCAGCGCCGCCGGGCCGAGCGCGAGTTCGCCCATGGCGAGTACGAACCCGTCGACGAGCTGATCACCCCGGACGGGTCCTGGCTGACGTGGGACGAGGCGGTCGAATGTGAACGATCCTTCGGCCCCATCGCGTTGGACGGCCGGCCGTGGACGGCGCCGGTGCTGGCGGACGCGGCGACAGACACCGAATTCCTCGACGGCGGCCGCCTGGTGCGCCAACGGCAGCAGGTGCGTGGCGTGCTCGCGGTCACCAGCGAGCCGGACGGCGACCTGTGCCGGGTGTCGATCCGGGTCGGCAATGTGGGCGACGCTGTGAACCGGCACGACGAAGACAAAGACTCGGTCATCGCGCGGTCCATGATCGGAACCCACCTCATCGCCGAAGTCATCGGCGGTCAGTTCGTTTCGCTGCTCGAGCCGCCGCCGCACGCCATCGATGCGGCATCCCGGTGTAGCCGGCACCGCTGCTTCCCCGTGCTGGCCGGTCCCGTCGGCACCCAGGACATCCTGCTGATATCGCCGATCATTCTCTACGACCACCCCGAGGTCGCCGAACAGAGCAGCGCCGCCCTGTACGACTGCACGGAGATAGACGAGATCCTCACCCTGCGGGTGATGACCATGACCGACGAGGAGAAGGCGCAGGCGCGGGCGACCGATCCGCGTGCCGCGCGGATCATCGATCAGTGTGACACCATGTCGCCCGAGGCGATGGCACGCCTGCACGGCGTGCTGCGCGATCCGCACGCGCTGCGTGCCGAGGCGGGGCTGGTCCCGGAGATTCCCGAGGGGGTCGACTGGTGGGATCCAGTGGCCGACAACGCCGTTCGCCCGGAACTCGATGCGGTACTGGTGAACGGGATCCGGGTCGCCCGCGGCAGCCGGGTGCGGTTGCGGCCGAGGCGCAACGCCGACGCGCAGGACATCTTCGTGGCCGGCAAGGCCGCCCGCGTCACGTCGGTGCACGAGGACGTGGAGGGCAACAAGCATGTCGCGGTGGTCGTCGACGACGACCCCGCCGCCGAGCTGCACGACTGGTACGGGCGCTATCTGTACTTCTCGCCCGACGAGATAGAGCCGCTTGAAGCTGAGCAATCGGTAAACCCCTGAAAGGAGTTCGAATGGAAATCGTGGGTTGGGTATTCATTGGCATCATCAGTTTGGTGGCGTTGGTGGGGATTGGGCTCGGACTGGTGTCGCTGCCCG
>CAVPFT010000047.1:0-265962 GCA_963703795.1 uncultured Actinomycetota bacterium
ACCGCAACACAGTCCTCAAGCGGATCGCACGCGCGACCGAGCTGCTCGGTTATGGGCCCGGCGAGCGGCGGCTCGCCGTCGAACTGGCCTTGGAGCTACGGCGACACCTCCCGCCGCCGGCTCACTGAGCCCCTCGAGGCGATCTACTTGGCGATGACGGCGGCCGTGCGGGCGGAAAACCAGCGCGCCACTGGCGGGGCGATGCGGGTCAGCGCGTAGGTGAGGTGGGCTTCGGGGGTGATCGGGGCGACCGCGCGGTTGCGGCCCACCGCGCGCAGAAGGTTGACCGCGACTTTCTCGGGTGAGTAGCCGCGCCGCTGATGCACGCGCGCGAGCCGCTCGGCCCGTTCCTCGGCGCGGGCCCCGCGCGTGACGCTGGTGCGCAGGATCGGGGTGTTGATCAGGCCCGGGCAGATGGTGGTCACCCCGATCTTGTGGCGGCGCATCTCCATGCGCAGCGCCTCGGAGAAGCCGAATGCGGCGAACTTGGTGACCGAGTAGCCGAACATGTACGGCAGCGCCGAGTAGCCGCAACCGGATGACACGTTGGCGACGTGACCGCCGGTCCCGCGTTCGATCATGCGGGGGATGAAGCGCTCGCAGCCGTGCACCAGCCCCATGACGTTGACCGCGATCAGGCGGTCCCAGTCCTCGGGCGTGGTGTCGAAAAATCCGGCCCCGACGCCGATGCCGGCGTTGTTGATCAGCAGGTCCACGGTGTCAAAGCGGGCGTGCACCGCGTCGGCGAATTCATCCATCGAGGCGGTGTCGGTGACGTCGGCGGTCTGCGCGAGTACTTCGGCTCCCAGTCCGCGCGCGGCTTCGGCGGTCTCCTTCAGCCCGGCTTCGTTCAGATCGCAGATCGCCAAGCGAGCACCGCGGCGTGCGCACAGCAGGGCGGTGGCCCGGCCGATGCCGCTGCCGGCGCCGGTGACCAGCACGACACGGTTGTTCAGATTCTTGAGCTTCATGGTTGATTCCAATCGGTGGTGGTGATCGCGGCCCGGCGGGACGCGGTGGGCGCCAGGTGCCGGCGCAGGAATTCGAGCTGATCGGCCAGGGCATCTTGCTGCGCGGGGCCGGTCTCGGCGTCCAGGTGGTCGATGGGGTATTCCCGCAGCTCCCCGTGGCTACCGGCGTTGGCCGCCGCTCGACGCGCGCCGACCGGCGGGGCAATGCTGTCGGCGGTGCCGGCCTGCACTAACAGCGGGCAGGAAACACATGCGACGAACCTGATCGGCCGGTTGAACGCCACTCCAAGCGCGGTGCGCGCGCACACTTCGTTGCGCCAGCTTGGGCCCGCGATCGGGGCATAGGCTTGCTCCGCGCCGTGTTTGGCGATGATCGCGCGCGAGCCGGGTTCCCCGATCACCGGAACAAGATGCGGCCGGCGTCCCGTCAGTCCCCGGAGCGCATCACGCAAACCGTGCGCGGCCACCCGGAACAGCTGACGTACGCCGGCATTGCGGGCGAGCTGCGCCAGCACGGCCACACCGTCCACTGCCGGGGTCACCGACATCACTGCCGCGACGCGGCCGTCCTCGGCGGCGACGCGGATGACGTGACCGCCGGAGAACGAGATCCCCCATAGGACGATGCGCTCAGGATCGACGTCGGGCAGCCGCCGGGCGGCGGCGATTGCCGCGTGATAGTCCTGGCGCTGGCGTGAGGCCGACACGAGCTGGCGAGGAGATCCACCCGAGGCGGCGAAACCGCGGTAGTCGAACAACACCGCGTGTAGCCCGGCTGCGGCGAAGCCGTGCGCGTAGTCCACCAAGCCGCCGGTGTCGCGGGTGCTCGCGAAACCCGGAGCCATCACCACACACGGCCGCCCGTTTGCGCCGGCGAACGCTTCGCCGGTAGCCGCGAAATGCCAAGCGGCGCAGCGATCGTCGCCACTGTAGAAGCTGATCTCGTCCATACGCTCGGTTCCTAGTTCATCCGCGGTGCAAACCCTTTTTGGGGTATCTGTTGACCCGAAACTACGGCGGTGATGCGGCGGACGGAATCGCCTGGTGCACACACTTGGCGGAGGTCGGTGTGCCGTCGCACACAGGGTTGGCAGGGGCGAGGATGTTCTGGAATGCACGGGGACGGCAGGGAGCAGGTGTGCTGTCGCATACCTCGATGTGGCAAGTGTGTGCCTTCGGCGATTTCCCGTAGCCGGCCATCGTCTTAGGTTGGTCCTCGGCGCTGGACCGTTTAAGGCCAAGCAAGCCGACGCCGACGGATCGATAGCAAGGACACTGCGATGAAAGTTCACCACCTCAACTGCGGCACCATGAACCCGCCCGCCGCCGCCTCGGTGATATGTCACGTGCTACTCGTCGAAACCGACAGCGGCCTGGTGCTCATCGACACCGGCTTCGGCTCACACGACTGCGCCGACCCCGCCGGGCGGGTCGGACCGCTGCGCCATTTCCTCAGACCCGTCCTCAGCCACGAAGAAACCGCCGCCCACCAAATCGAGCAACTCGGCTTCAGGCGTGACGATGTCCGCCACATCGTCGTCACACACCTCGACCTGGACCACATCGGCGGTCTGTCCGACTTCCCGCACGCCCAAGTCCACGTCACCGCGGCCGAGGCGCTCGGCGCGATCACCTCCCCGTCGCGGTTCGAGAAGACGCGCTACCGATCCGCTCAATGGGCACACGAGCCCAAAATCGTGGAACATGACCCGCGGGGGAGAAGTGGCGAGGCTTCGCCGCGGCCAAGGAACTTGACGCGATCACCCCCGGCATAGTCCTGATCTCGCTGCCCGGTCACACCCGTGGTCACGCCTGCGTGGCCGTCGACGCCGGCCACCGATGGGTGCTGCACGGCGGCGATTCGTTCTTCCACCACGCCACCCTCGACCGTCGCGCCCGTGTCCCTCGTGCCCTCGCGGCCATGGAAGCCCTTATCGCATTCGATCGAAAAATGGTGCGAGACAACCACGCCCGCCTCGCAGAGCTCTACCGACGCGCAGACCCCGACTTATATGTCGTCTGCGCCCACGACCCGACCCTGTACGAGCGCGCGCATGCACATGCGTAGCGCACCTGACAAGTTTTGATGCCAAAAACACCTTTCCCGTATCCGCAGGTCATTTCGCGTACTTACGCGTTGCGGTGCCCGAACTCCGCCCATATATGTGTGCCTTTTCATGAATCGGGCATGCAGAAAATCAAACCGACCGTGTGGCTTCCCGGAGCGAGCTACAATTTCACCGCTTTAACGCGCGGCTCGACGACCACCTGGCTGGCGCAATGGTCGAGCCGTAGTGCGCCACTGGGAGGCTCGAAATGTCTTTCGTCATCGCACAACCCGACTTCCTGGCGGCGGCCGCCACGGATTTGGCGAACATCGGTTCGGCAATCGGCGAAGCCCACGCGACCGCCCTGGCTCCGACCACGGAGGTGCTTGCGGCCGGTGCCGATGAGATCTCGGCGGCTGTGGCGGCACTCTTCGGCTCCCACGCGCAGAGCTATCAGGCCCTCGGCGCCGAGGCGGCGGCATTTCATCAGCGGTTTGTACAGGCCTTGGGCGCGGGTGCGGGCGCGTATGCCAGCACCGAGGCGGCCAATGCGTCGCCATTGCAGACCGTCCTGCAGGAACTGCTCGGCGTGATCAACGCCCCCACCGAAACCCTGCTGCAGCGCCCGCTGATCGGCAATGGCACCAACGGGGCGCCCAAGACAGGGCAAAACGGCGGGGCCGGCGGGATCCTGTGGGGCAATGGCGGGTCCGGCGGGTCCGGCGCCCCGGCCAAAACGGCGGCAACGGCGGGGCCGCCGGCCTCATCGGCAACGGTGGCGCCGGTGGCACCGGCGGCATCGCCAACGTGTCGGGAGGCTCCGGTGGCGTTGGCGGCACGGGCGGCGCCGGTGGCTTGCTGGCCGGTAATGGCGGCGCGGGTGGGATTGGTGGGGTAAGCAATTTTATCCTCGGCCGAGGGGGCCATGGCGGCCTTGGGGGTAACGCCATCGGGTTGTTCGGGGCCGGCGGAGGCGGGGGGGCCGGCGGCTTCGCCAACAGTGGCACCGGCCCCGGCGGGGCCGGTGGCAGCGGCGGCAGCGGCGGCCTGGTGTACGGGATGGGGGGCCACGGGGGCAACGCCGGATTCGGCAACACGGGCAACGTGGGCGGTTCTGGCGGCGCGGGCGGAAAGCTATTCGGCGATGGTGGCGATGGCGGTGATGGCTCCCTGGGATTCGGCGGAGGCGCCGGCGGGAACGCCGGGCTGGTAGGAAACGGTGGTGCTGGAGGAGCCGGGGGCGGCGTTTTTAGTGTAGTGGGGAACGGAGGTGCCGGCGGCGCAGGCGGCAACGGTGGGCAGCTTGAGGGCAACGGTGGTCGCGGGGGCGCAGGCGGACAGACGGCATTCGGCACTGGAGGCGCGGGGGGCGCGGGCGGCAACGCAGTGGGGCTGTTTGGCGACGGCGGCGACGGCGGCGAAGGTGGCGCTGCGGGTAGCGGCTCGGGCGGTCCCGGTGGTGCGGGCGGCAACGGCGGGATTGTCTTGGGAGCAGCTGGGACCAACGGACCGCCTGGGCCGTAACTGTAGATTCCTGTCCGACACCGCCGATACCCCCGGGATCGCGAAACAACTGGCGTGACTGTAGCCGTACCCGAGGCGTACCGTGGCCGTGCGGCAATGAGCAGAACCATTGTCGCGCAGGAGTTTTAGGCTTCACGCGCCGCGCAGCCGATCCGCCACAGCAAATTGCCACCGTGGCCACGCCGGAACCGCTGCGGTTTGCCGTGATCCCCTCGTACGACTGCGAACAGCCATCGTGATCACTGCACGTCGCCGAACGTGACCAACCGCCACTGTTCCAAGCCGGGCAATGACGAAAGTTGTTGTACGCGTGTTGAAAAGCGTTAGATACGAAGTTTGTCGAAACGTTGGAACATCGGGTCGGAATTTGTCTAAACTGTCGAAGCGTTTGATCTTGGTCCAATTCCTCGATGCATGTCGGCGCCCCGGGGGGAGAACTAGCGATGTCATTCCTGTCGGCCGCTCCAGAGTTCCTGGCTTCTGCGGCAACGGATCTGTCCAACATCGGCTCGGCGGTGACCGAGGCGAACGCGGCGGCAGCGGGGCCGACGACGGCGGTGTTGGCCGCCGGCGCCGACGAGGTGTCGGCGGTGGTGGCGTCGCTGTTCGCCGGGCACGGACAGGCGTTTCAGGCGCTCAGCGCGCAGGCGGCGACGTTCCATGCCCAGTTCGTGCAGGCAATGAACGCGGCGGGGATTGCTTATACAGCCGCCGAGGCCGCTAACGCCTCGCCGTTGCAAGCGGTAAAGAGCCTGTCCGGGCTTCCGGGTGAGCTGGCTGGCGCGGCTAACGCTGCGCCGAGCCTGGGTCTGCCGGGCCTGAGCCTGGGCGGGGGCTTGGGTCTGGGCGGCCTGACCCTGCCCGGCCTGACCCTGCCCGGCCTGAGCCTGGGGGGTCTGAGCCTGCCGGGCCTTGGCCTGGGTCTGGGCGGTCTGAGCCTGCCCGGCCTTGGCCTGGGCGGTCTGAGCCTGGGTCTGCCGGGCCTGAGCCTGCCGAGCCTGTTCCTGGGTCTGCCGGGCCTGAGCCTGCCGAGCCTGTTCCTGGGTCTGCCGGGCTTGAGCCTGCCGAGCCTGTTCCTGGGTCTGCCGTTCGCGCCGTTCCTGCCGTTCCTGGGTGTGACGGGCGCGGGCCCACTGCTGGGCCCGAACTTCGGCTTGGGGAACCTCGGTAGCTTCAATTTCGGCAACGGGAACACCGGCGACTTCAACATCCTGAGCGGAAACACTGGCGGCTACAACTTCGGCGGCGGGAACATCGGCTTCGGAAACATCGGCTTCGGAAACACCGGCAACCAAAACTACGGCTTCGGTAATATCGGTACCTTCAACATCGGTTTCGGCAACCACGGCACGAACTTCGGCACCTCCCCGCTTCCGGGCGGCGGTAACTTCGGTTTCGGCAACACCGGTAACAGCAACTTCGGTATGGGCAACGTCGGCGGCTTGAACTTCGGCGGTGGGAACAACGGCAACTTCAACGATGGCGGCGGCAACACCGGCAACTCCAACTTCGGCTTCGGCAACAGCGGCAACAACAACGTCGGGATCGGGCTGACGGGCAACAATCAGTTCGGCTTCGGGCCCGGGCTGTTCAACTCGGGCAGCGGTAACATCGGCTTCGGCAACTCCGGCAGCAACAACATCGGATTCGGCAACTCGGGCAGCGGCAACATCGGCATCTTCAACACCGGCACCGACACTGTCTTCGTGCCGGGCGGCGGCCACATTGGCCCCCTCAACAATATTGGCCTCGGGAACTCGGGCATCGGGAACTTTGGCTTCGGAAACTCGGGCGATTTCAACACGGGCGTCGGGAACTCGGGCTTGACGGCTCCCCACTTTAATCCCGCCTTCGCCGGGTGGGACACTGGCTTTGGAAATTCGGGCAGCCTCGACACGGGCTTTGGGAACGCGGGGACTGGCAATACCGGCTGGTGGAATTCGGGCAACTTCAATACGGGCTTTGGGAATTCGGGCAGCATAAACACGGGTTTCTGGAATTCGGGCAGCCTGAACACGGGCTCCGGATTCATCACGACCGACGCCGGTGCCATTAGCTCGGGCTTCAACAACACCGGTGTGGGAAGCTCGGGCTGGAACAACGTCGGCGACTCTGTGTCGGGCTTCTCCAACTCGTTCACCGGCGGCATATTTAACGACTCTGGCTCGGGCTTCTTCAACACGGCCACCGGCGGTTCGGTATTCGACGGCATTACCTCGGGCTTCTTCAACACCGGCCACATCGCCACGACCAACATCGAAGGCGTGCCGCCCGGCTTCCTTAGCGGCGACAACTCGGGCATCGGCAACACGGGGACCTTAATCTCGGGCGTCTTTAACCTCTTCCATCCGTAACCGATCAGCTCGCGGTGCTGGCTGGATACCGAGATCACCTCTCGGTGACGCCATGAATGGTCCCCAGCCGACGCCGTTCACCATGCAACTGAGGATTTGTTGTGTAGCAGGGGATGTGCGGCGATCCAGTTGACCGTGTCGCCTGGACGTCGAAGGACTCAAAAGCCACGCTTGGCGGCCCGCACCGCGGCGACGATGTCGTCATTCCCGCGCAGGTCGACCCGGACGGCGTTGCGGCCGAACGCGAACAGCAACAGCTCCAGCGGTTCGCCCGTCACCGTGACCGGCGAACCGCTGCCGACCGCCACCACCGTCTGACCGTCGGGCGTGCGCAGCGTCAGCCGCGCGCGCACCGCGGCCATCGCCTTCGACATTCCGGCCCGGCTGATCATCGCGACGCGCCGCTTCACCGTCGCGCTGGTGCCCGCATCGAGTTCCCTTGGTGCCCAGCCAGTCTGCGCACGGCGGACGTCCTCATGGTGGACGAACATCTCGTGGATGCTCGCCACCGGGTCGAGAACCTTGAACACGGAAAGCACCGGAGGACCCGACGCGAACAGTTCGACCAGGTCCTCCCACGTCGTCGAGGTGGCCAGTCGGGTCTGCATGCGTGCGGTGTAGGACGCCAGTGGCCCGAACACCAGGCCAGGCAACGCGTCGGGGCGGCGTTCGCGCACTACGAGGTGCGCGACCAGGTCGTGGGTCGTCCAGCCCTCGCAGAGGGTGGGGGCATCCGGTCCCACCGCGCGCAGGGTTTCGACTAGGGCGACACGTTCGCGGTGGACTACCGACATGCCCACACGATAGGCCCACGGTGTAAGGGTTTACCCCACTCAGACGTGCTGTTGTCTACGTCCCGTCGCGCGCTGCACGAGACAGGAGGACGGCCCGGCACCGGCTAGCGCAACCGATCGGGGAAGATTTCTGACGGCGTCCTGAGTTCATATGGTCTGAGCGTCCACCCGAAACAGGAACGAGGCACCACAAATGGCCGGAGATTTGCCCGATATTGCCCTAGAGCTGCGTTCGTTGGTGACGTCTGGCGGCACGCTCGAACTCTCGGTGCACGAGGTTCCGGTTCCAGCCCCCGGTGCCAACGAGGTGCTGGTGCGTGTGGAAGCCTCGCCGATCAACCCGTCAGACCTAGGCCTTCTCGTCGCAAGCGCGGACATGACTACTGCGACGGTCGCGGGCACGCCTGAGCGCCCCGTCGTCACCGCCCCCGTCGCAAAGGCAACCCTCGGGGCGTTGTCGGTGCGACTCGACAAGTCGCTTCCGGTGGGCAACGAGGGCGCAGGCACCGTGGTGGCCGCGGGGTCGTCCTCGGCAGCCCAGGCCCTCGTCGGAAAAACGGTGGCGATTGCGGGCGGCGCGATGTACTCGCAATACCGAGCGGTCGACGCTTCCGCATGCCTGGTCCTGCCCGAGGGGGCCACGGCAAGAGACGGGGCATCCTCGTTCGTCAATCCGATGACGGCACTCGGAATGACCGAAACCATGCGCCGCGAAGGACATTCGGGCCTCGTGCACACAGCCGCGGCGTCCAACCTCGGCCAGATGCTCGTCAAGCTCTGCCAGAAGGACGGGATACCACTGGTCAATATCGTCCGCAAACCAGAGCAAGAGGAGTTGCTGAGGTCGCTCGGCGCGACCTATGTCTGCAACTCGGCATCGCCGTCGTTCTCGACGGACCTCGTCGAGGCTCTCAAAGCGACGTCCGCGACGCTTGCTTTCGACGCCACGGGTGGTGGAACGCTCGCAAGTCAGATCCTCAACGGCATGGAGGAGGCGGCCAACTCGACCGCGGCGGAGTACTCACGCTACGGGTCGAGCGTCCACAAGCAGGTCTACATCTACGGCGCACTCGACACCAGTCCCACGGTGCTGACCAGGAACTTCGGGATGGCTTGGGGCATCGGAGGGTGGCTGCTGACTCCATTTATTCAGGGTGCCGGGGCCGAGACCTTCGGTCGGCTGCGCGCTCGGGTGGCCGCGGAGCTCACCACGACGTTCGCGAGTAGCTACACCCGAGAGGTGTCACTCGCCGGCATGCTCAGTCCCGATGCGTTCAACGAATACGTCAAACGGGCGACAGGGGAAAAGTTCCTTGTGACTCCGCACACCCTGCCCTAACCGCAGCTCCGTCGTCTTAGGACTGTCCACTGGCGTCAACCGCTGCTGGAATGGACCCAGGAAGTCAACTCGGCGCTGCTGAGATTTCTACCTGACCTCTGATTCTTTGTCGTCAAAGGCGGGTATCTGTTTGACCAATGGTGAACCGAGAGCATGAACAGCTTGACGCGCTGGTGGCAGCTCACGACCAGATGGAACAACTGGTGCGGGCCATCGTCGAGATCGGTTCCGATCTGGACTTGAATGTCACGCTGCAGCGAATCGTCAGCGCGGCGATGGAGCTGACCGGTGCCCGATATGGAGCGCTGGGTATACGCGTGTCCGACGGCACCCTGGTCGCTTTCGTCCACGTGGGAATCGACGAGGACACGGCGCGGCGGCTCGGCGGTCTGCAGGTGGGTGAGGGTCTGCGCGTCGATGATTTGAGCGCTCACCCGCAGGGCACCGGACTGCACGCACGGGGCGCGCCAATGCGGGCGTTCCTCGGAATACCGATCACCGTACGGGCAGCTGACTTCGGGACCCTTTACCTGGCCGACGACCGGCCCGGCCGAGTGTTCTCCGAAGCCCAGGAGGGAGCCGTCCGGGCAATGGCCATTGCGGCGGCGGCCGCCATCGACAACGCGCGACGTTTCGAGGGAGAACGCGAGTCAGCGAAATGGACGAAGGCCAGTCGCGAGATCACGACGGCGCTGCTGTCTGGTGACCCACAGACGGGGCCGTTGCAACTCATCGTCAATCTGGCGCTCGATCTGGCCGGTGCCGAGCAGGCCATTTTGCTGGTTCCGAGGGAGCCCGATCTGCCCGCCGACGACGTCGACACCCTTGTCGTGGCCGCCACGGCGGGCCGGTACGCCTCGGAGGTGATCGGTCAGCGGGTTCCGATGGAGGGCTCCACCACAGGCGGTGTTGCGCGTCGCGGCCAACCGTTGATCACTGACTCCTTCCAGTATCCGATCGAGGGATTCACCGATGTCGGTGAGCGCTCGGCGATCGTCATGCCGCTGATTGCGGACGACGCGGTGCTTGGTGTGATCGCGGTCGCACGCGACCCGCAGCAGCCGCCATTCGGCGACGATTACCTCGAGCTGGTCAGTGACTTCGCCCGACACGCTGCTATCGCGTTGGCGCTGGCGGCAGGGCGCGAGCATGCCCTCAACCAGGAACTCGCCCGAGCGGACACCGTCCATGACGCCGTGCACGCCGCGGCCGAGGAACTGCGTCGACTTTGGCGGGCGCGCAGGGTACTGGCCGTAATCTTTCCCACCCACAGCTCGGCCGCGGAAATAGCCTCCCGCGCACCGGATTTAGTCGCGGTCGGCCAGCCCACGCAATGGATCGATCTGCCGCCAGACACACGACAGATGCTCAGCTCATTGCGGGACGGCGACTTACTCACCCCCAACACAACAAAGTCCGGGACGGCGGCCATCGCGCTGCAGCATCCCGAGGGCGTGCTTGTCGTCTGGATCGACCTGGCGGACAGACGGCCGTTCACCCTCGAGGACCAGACCTTGCTAACCGTGCTCGCCGGCCGCCTGGGCCAGGGACTGCAGCGGGTACACCAAGTTGACCAGCAGCGCGAAACCGCGCTTGCGCTGCAACACGCAATCCTCGGCCCAGCTGATCTGCCGCACGGGTTCGCAGTGCGCTATCAGGCGGCCACCCGACCTCTACAAGTCGGCGGTGACTGGTACGACGTCGTCGAACTGGAGGACGGCCGCATCGCGTTGGTCGTCGGTGATTGTGTCGGCCATGGCCTCGCCGCGGCGACGGTGATGGGACAGGTGCGCAGCGCCTGCCGCGCGCTGCTGTTCGAAAACCCCAGCCCCGCCGCAGCTCTCGCGGGGATGGACCGCTTCGCCGCCCGTCTGCGGGGCGCCCGATGCACCACCGCCGTCTGCGCGGTGCTCGACCCCGACAGCGGTGAGCTGGTGTACTCGAGTGCCGGGCACCCGCCACCCATCTTGGTCCACGCCGATGGCACCACCCGCATGCTCAATGATGGCCGCACCATCCCATTGGGAATACGACCCCACCGACCCCGCCCCGAAGCCCGGGTGACCTTGCCGGCCCGCGCAACCCTGCTGCTCTACACGGACGGGCTCGTTGAACGTCGCCGCCTTCCACTGGACGACGGCATCTCCCGCGCTGTCAGCCTCCTTCAGGACGGCCTCACCTCGCCCTTGGATGATTTGGCGAACCAGATCATGTCTCGTCTCGCGCCAAGCGGCGGCTATCAGGACGACGTTGCCCTTTTGCTGTACCGCCACCCCGCCCCGCTGGAGTTGAAGTTTCCCGCCCACGCCAGCAACCTGGCCCCAACCCGGAAAGCCTTGCGTAGCTGGCTAACCCGAGCCCGGTTGGGCCCAGACCAAATTATGAACGTGCTCATCGCAGCCGGAGAAGCCGTCGCCAACGCCATCGAGCACGGTCATCGCTACAGTCCGGGAGGCACGATCAGCCTGGGCGCGATCGCGCTTGTCGACCAGGTGCAGGTGACCATCACTGACACCGGCTCATGGAAGCCTCCACAACCGGTCGCCAACCCCGATCGCGGTCGGGGCATCATCTTGATGCGCGGGCTCATGCACGACGTCACCATAAATCCCGAGATCGCCGGGACAACAGTTCACCTATCCGCCAGGATTACATGATGCCCACGTCGCTCACCCTGGACACCGCGCGCAATGACGACGAGAAACTCGTGCTGATCGCAGCCGGGGAAATCGACCTGAGCAACATCGACGCATTCGACCAAGCCCTCGCTACCGCCACGACCGAGGCTGCAGACAGTGGCGAGACGCTTACTGTCGACCTCACCGCTGTGGAGTATTTGGACAGCGCCGCCATCAATGCCTTATTCATGCGCGCCGACCACATCCGCCTGATCGCCCACCCAGTCCTGATGCCCGTCCTCACCATCAGCGGACTGTCCGAGCTGGTGACCATCGAATGCGTTCCGCCGCAGCAGACTGATGCGACGCCAGATTAGATCGCTGAGACATCATCTCCTGGACGATCTCGGCGGCTGGGGCACGTCTGACCCGGCGTCCCGGGTCATCTTTGTGCATCGATAGTGGTCGAGAATCGACCGGAATCGCGGGTCCAGAGTTCACAGCGACGGCCGTTCCGTCGATGACGCGCGTACAGTGGGAGTTCTCAACCTGAGTACGCGTCGGCTAACGAGCACTTCGCGGGCACAGCTGAGCTTTCGTCGAAGTCATGCGGGCCCGATGGGTACGCCGTCGACGGTCGTCGCTATCATTGCTAAGCCACCGCTTATCTGGTGCCAAGCCGCCGCTCATCTCGCGGGAGTCCGGCCGGCAAATCAACGAACGGTGTTGACGCTCAAACAAATTGGCTCCACCTGCAGACATGAGAAACACGTAAGTTCTTCACCGGAAGGAACGACAGAGCCGTTGGCCACGTTAAACAATCAAGGGAGCTGCCTTGTCCGTCGATTCGGCACTTGCCAATCGCGCATGAATGCTGCGATCCCGACAGAGCAGTCCAAGGGGAGGAAACCATGGCGATTACCGATGTCCCGACCTTTGCCCACTTAACCGACGCCGACATCGAGAATCTGGCCGTTGAGCTGGACGCGATCCGCCTAGACATTGAGGATTCCCTTGGCGAGCGCGACACCCGCTACATCCGGCGCACCATCGCCGCACAACGTGCCCTCGAAGTAGCCGGCCGGCTCCTGCTGGCCGGTAGCTCGAAACGCTCGGCGTGGTGGGCGGGAACCGTGACTCTTGGTCTGGCGAAGATCATCGAGAACATGGAGATCGGCCACAACGTCATGCACGGCCAGTGGAACTGGATGAACGATCCCGAGATCCACTCCTCGACATGGGAGTGGGACATGAGTGCGGCGTCAAAACACTGGATTTCCGCCCACAACTTTCAGCACCACAAGTACACGAACATTCTCGGCATGGATGACGATGTGGGCTACTTCATCCTGCGAGTCACTCGTGACCAGCCCTGGGAGCGCTTCAATATCGGCAACCTGCTGTTCAATGCCCTTCTCGCGCTTGGGTTCGAGTGGGGAATCGGCTTGCAGACCGTCGACTTCGAAAAGCTCTTGAAGGCTGGCCCAGAGCGCGATATCACCCTCCAGCGGACGCGCGAGTTCTCAATTAAGGCCGGCAGGCAAGTGGTAAAGGACTACGTCGCGTTCCCGGCGCTCACCTCGTTGTCGCCGGCTGCGACCTACAAATCGACTGTGAAGGCCAACGCGGTGGCCAACGTGATCCGAAACATCTGGGCCAACGCGGTGATCTTCTGTGGGCATTTCCCTGATGGTGCAGAGAAATTCACGAAGACTGACATGGTGGGGGAAACGAAGGGTGAGTGGTATCTGCGCCAGATGCTGGGCAGCGCCAACTTCGAGGGCGGCCCCGTGCTGCGGTTCATGAGCGGCAACCTGTGCCATCAGATCGAGCATCACCTGTTTCCCGATCTGCCGAGCAACCGGCTGCACGAGATCTCGGTGCGGGTGCGAGCGGTGTGCGACAAGTACGACTTGCCTTACACAACAGGCTCTTTCCTGATGCAGTACTTCAAGACGTGGCGTACGATCGCCAAACTGTCGCTGCCGAATAAGTACTTACGCGACACCGCTGACGACGCGCCGGAAACCCGCAGCGAGCGGATGTTCGCTGAACTGGAGCCTGGTTTCGCCAAGACCGACATCGCGACAGGGCGCCACCGTGGGCTCAAGACAGCGACTGCCGCGGTCCGCCAGCGGAGTCGCAGACCGGGATGATTTCTGACGGCGTTGCGAGTTCATATGTTCTGAGCCTATGCACATGCCACCGTTATGTAGCTGTGCACCAACAAGTCTCGGACTCCTATGAATAATGGTGCGCCCGCGTCCCGGCCCTTGAATTACAACCGACCAAAAGGTGGGGTCCCGCCAACGAACGAGGACGAAACCCAACCAGGCCCAGGGGTTTCGTACTGAATCGCTAGACGGCGCTCACTCCCACCGCCTGAGGACCTTTAGGTCCCTGGGTGATCTCGAACTGGACTCGTTGATTCTCGTCAAGGGAGCGAAAACCGTCCCCTTGGATCTCAGAATGGTGGACGAACACGTCTTTTTCGCCACCGTCAGGGGTGATAAAGCCGAAGCCCTTGTCGTTGTTAAACCATTTAACGGTTCCCTGTGTCATACCAACTTCTCTCTTTTCAAACGGGTATCATTTCGATTTACCCATAACCACTATTGCATGAATCAAACGATTAGATAGAGCGCCGGAAATACCGGATATCTTCGACTGCTGTATGTCCAAATATTTTGTTAGGTCCTCGGGTTCGGCCACGCCGCGTGCGACGAGGCTGGACATGGAGGCCGGATGACGAGGCCGGGCGCGCACGGTTGAGCCGGACTTCGCGAGGATTGTCGCTCAGCGCTGCTTGGGATGCAGCACAGCCTCGGTCTGTGAGGTCTGGGTGGCCTTGGCGCGCTTGTCCGCACGTTTCTCTTTCAGAGACTTACCGGCCTTCTTGGTCATAGTTTGCCTGGGGGATTTATCAGACATCGCGGCCCTTTGATGTGGGGGCCTGTGTTGGTCCCGGTCATCCGACTGTACGCCACCTCGGCCCGCGGAGCCCACTGGGCCAAGGGTTACCGCTAGCGTGTCCCGCCGACGGCGACCGTGCAGTCGATACGGTTTTGTGGGCGCCGGTGAACCGAGCGCGCTGCCCATCTGGCGGCACAGGGGTAGATAGTGGCGTAGCGTCGGTAAAGAGCCGTTTCGTTGTCGCGGGCCGATCGTCTCGCACCGTGAAGGGTTGTCGCATGAATAGTGCAGAGCGGTTGATCGGTTCCATTGCGCCTCAACAGATCCGACAACAGACGTGATCATAGATTCCGTAGAGCAACAGTGTGAGGGGACGACCAACCCGATAGTGCGGCCAACTCCACACGTAATCAGTACGGCAGGGGAGCGGCGCTCGGCGAGCCCGCTGCGGCTCACTCTGGCGCCCAGGCTGGGGAACAAGATTGATGGCGCGTGGTGGCCCCGTACGGGGCTGATCTCGCGAGAGCTGCCCGAATTGATCTCTGTCTTGGACGTCCGTTTAGGCCAGGTCATCGACATCAACGTCAACTGGTCATCGTTACAACGCCAGCCGGATCTGAATTGGGGCTGGTGGCAGGCGATACACCCACACATCATGACGGTTAGCGGCCGCGATGCGCGGGCGAAGCTTCTGATCGTTCCGCACCGAACTAAGACGGCCCTTGCGATGATGATCTTGTGCCGGGCTGCCGGCCTACCCATCTATGCGGCGCATCGTGATTGTCATGCCTATCAGACCGCGGAATGCATTGTCCGCGAGGCCCGGGGCGAGAGAATGTTTGAAGTGCGCCGCTCACGGCGAGGTGATTTCACAGTGATGTCGCAAGGTCGAGAGGTTTGAGGCCATCTCGGCCGCGCGTGGGTCACGCCGATTGCCGAGCGACTAGCGCACGAAGCAGGCGCAAATCGGGATTCGTTGTTTCCCAGTGATTTTGTGTGATGGCTGCCTGTATGGGCCTACACGCGGGTTTCCGCTTCCTCCGCCCTGATCCTAAGGAGGTTCTCGACGGTCGAGGCATTGTTCGGGCCGGCTGCGGCCATCATGATGGCGTGCGCCTGGTCTGGGTCGGCGTGCGGGGAGATCACCAGTAAGACGATTTTGGTGCGATTGAGCCCGAGGGCCTGGACGGTGTTGACCGGCTGGAGGCGATATCCGTCGAGTCGTACCGTTCGCCCACCGGTCGCGAATTTTGCGGGCGGCTTTGGCCATTCGTTCACGTTGTACATCACGCGGTCAATCGGCCCGAGTCGAACTGACAGCACCGACAGCAGATCTGGCAGCTCTGCCGTGAGGTCCTCACTGTGCGGCCACCATGCGCCATCGACATACCCGCTCTGGGGCGCCTTGGGCTTGAGCCTCAAGCGCGGTGTGTGCACCGGCGGGGCATGCCGGCGCCGGGCATCTACATGGTTTATTTTCAGCGTCATAGCGACGCCCCCGTCTTGACCGCGAAACCGGCCACATCATTCGAATCGACGACGACATGGCTATGAATAGTCAGGTACGAGGTATCGCCGATAGTTCGTACACTACTCGGGCGGTCCAGAACTAGCACGGCAAGCTGGTGGTCGTGATCAGCCGATCGGGCGCGTGTTCTCAGCGGATGGAAACGAGGTGGTCGATCGAATCCGTTGGCAAGTCGCCGTCAACGACCGCGGTCACAACCAGCTGGTTGAGGTTGATCTGGCCCTTGTGATTATCGAGAAACGCGGTGTCCGAGGCGTCGCGACCGGTGGCTATGCGCACCAAGGTTTGCCGCGGCGCTAGCAGCGTCGCATCGACCACCCGCCATTGTCCGTCGACAAAAGCCTCTGCCACCGCATGAAAGTCCATCGGGTACACGCCCGGCGCGTACACCGACACCAGGCGGGCTGGGACTTTGACCGCGCGTAGCAACGCCACCACCAGATGCGCGTAATCGCGGCAAACACCTTCGCCAGACAGCATGGTGTCCACCGCCCCGTCGATTGGATCACTCGAGCCGGGCACATAGTTCAGCCTGGTGCCCACCCATGAGCTCACATTCTCCAACAGCGTCGCCGAATCACCGTAGGTGCCGAACTCGGTTGCGGCGAAACCATAGAACTTATCGGCCTCGGCGTAGCGGCTGGGGCGCAGATACATCGACAGGTCGTATTCGGTCACCGGAGCCGGATCCGTCTGACCCACGATCGTCGCCGCGTAGTCGACTGTCAGTGTGCCCACCGCTGCGTCGAACTTATGGATGCGGTTGCCATGCACACCGCTGACTTCCAGAGGCTGGATGGGCCGTCCGTTCAAGACGAAGCGCAGCGATTCGAAGACCTCAGTGCGCGGATGCGGAGCAACGGCGATCTGAAACTCCAGCGTCGTGGGCGCGGTGATTTCGACTTCGAGCTGGGCGCCCACTTCTCGTCTCATAGCGCGATAATGCGCCAGTCGTTCCGGATTCGCCAGCCGTGCGCTGCGCCGGGCCGGGATGCTGTGTATATAAATGAGTCCAGCAGAGCAGAATCGGGGACCCGCCAGTTCGCGGGTGCCGCCAGTGCGGACTGTCGATCTCGGGCGGCCGCGCACTCGCAGGCTTACTCGGTGCGCGGTCTCGCGGTGCCGACGCATCTGGGCATGATGTTCGCCCGGAACCCTGCGGGCCGGCGTTGGTTGCCAGCGTCCTCTATGTTTCAGACCAGATCGGAGTAGGGTGAAACGCATCGGCGGTGTTCAGTGTGTGACCATTCTGGGTTATGCCGTCGTCGATTCCGAGTGATTTGGGCGATTCGTGGTCAAGACGGGAGCGTCGCGATGACGCGAGAGCGACCCAGCATTAGCTTGGGGCGGGACGGCACACTGGGCGCCCGCACGCCGCGGTGTCGATTGAAACCCAAGGCCGACTTTCCCGCGTCTTGACGGTGCGGCAACGCGCCCCCACCGGACCATGAGTTAGGGACAAAACGACTATGGCAGCTGACGACCCAGTCTTCAGATCCTTCAGCGACTTTGGTACTGACGACATGTCTGGCGAGGCGGTTGTTTCGCGACGCGTGCTTCGGCGACTCGAGGATATCGACAATTCGACAACCCCCGGCCCGACCGTCTCGGCTGCGCGCGCGGCCTTGGCGTCCAGCGTCGTTGCGCACGCCGCGGTCGAACTCGAGTCCCAACTCATCAAATTGGAAAAGCAACTGGCGCAAGCGAAGTAAACGACTACTCACCGGCGAAGATCGGGAACCGCTGGTTGGAGTGGTTCTGTCGGCATCACCGTTGGTGCGTGTTGGTTAGAAGTTATGGCTCAAAAGGCTGTATTGCGAAGGAGGTGGCGCGCTGATGGCTACGCGATTGTCGGGGACCGATGCGCTGTCGCTGCGCACAGAGAGCGCGAAGGTGCCTGCGCACACCCTTACGCTGGTCATCATCGATGCGTCCGATCAGCTCAGCCACCAACGGCTACATCAACTGGTCGCCGCGTCGCTGCCGCAACTGGCGCGATTTCGCAGCCGACTAGTGGCCAAGCCGCTGGGTGTGGGGCAGCCCCTGTGGGCCGAGATTGACGACTATGACCCTTCTCCGCACATTCATTGCGCAACGGTTCGCCCTCCCGGCGGCCGGCGCGAGTTCGCGGATCTCATCGCGGATCTGAGTACCGAGCGACTGGGTTCCCGTAAGCGGTTGTGGGAAGCGTGGAGTATCGACGGTCTGGCGGGCGGCAGGTGGGCGTTGGCGGTGAAGATGTCGCCCGCACTAAATGACGGGGCCGCAGGGGCAGCGTCCCTGTGGCCGCGGTTGCTGACGACCCGGCCACGCGCCGATTTGGCCAACGGTCTGCCTACCGAGCGGAGCCTAGGCTCAGCGCCTTCCGTGGGCGAGCTCGTTACCGATGCGTTGAGCGAGCTGGTCGAGAACAACGTCACCGTCGCGTGGCTGATCGCCGAGGCCGTGTCAGGTGTGCTGCAGGCCGTACACGGTTGGTTGTCCGGCACGCGGGTAGGGGGCCGGATGATCGCGCCGGTGAGCGCGCCGGTGCCGTACACAGTGTTCAACGAGCCGCTGACCAAACGCCGAGCAGTGGCCTTCGCATCGATCCCGCTGGCAGACGTGAAGACGGTCAGCGACGCGTTCGGGGGCAGCATCACCAACGTTGTTTTAGCCGCTTGCACCCTGTCATTGCGCGCATGGCTTAAACGGCATGACGAGGTGCCCGACGGTCCGCTGCTGATGCGGATGCCGTTCGAGTTGCCAGCCACGGATCGCCATCGCATTGGCAAGGCGTTGACCGTCGGGCGGCTTCGCATCCCGGTACACCTCGACGACCCTGTGCAGGTCCTCGCCAACCTCCATACCGCCACCGACAGACTGAACGCCATCCCGAGCAGCAGCAATGGAAGTGATTCTCCCGCAATTGATTTAGAGACAATGGCTTCGCTCGTTCCGCCGACCGTGGCTCAGGTAGGCATGCAGCTCTACACCCGATCAGGCCTGCGGCGCCGGCTCAAGCCGATCTGTCACGGCAGTGTCTCTTACATCGCCGTTGAGCCAGTGCCGGCGTACTGCGCCGGCGGCGAAGTCATCGGCATGCATACCGTGGCGCCGCTATCCGAGGAAAGTGGGCTGAACATCGCGCTGACCTCCCGTGGGGAGCAGTTGGATGTGAGCGTGTGTGCATGCCCCGACAATGTGCCCGGGGTCGACGATATCGCGACCGGGATCGCGCACTTTGTCGATGTTCTGATGGCGGCTGCACGGGAATCTCCTCGCGGACAAGGCCGTTCCGTCGTAACGGAGATGACGTCACACGCCTCGAATCGTTTACGCGGCAGGCCTTATTGACGGGTGAAGAGGCGCAACGCCTCTTGCGCCGTCTCCGCTGTGGCGCCACTTGGGGAACTGATCGATTGTGCATCGCGAAGGATCAGTCAGCTCAGCCAGCGCGGGCGAGCAACTCCTTAAACGCGTTTTGCATACATTCGGCATACGTCGCGGGGTCCGGCAGGGCGTCCCGATCCGCAGTAGCGCTGATCGACAAAGTTCCGTTGTAGCTCGCAACGACATGGATAAGGTTCAGGCCACCTATCAGCGGCCCGAGACCGGCGGCGCGCATGAGTCGAGCACCGCTGAAGAAGATCGGTTCGGGCGGACCTGGCACATTGGTCACAGTCGTGTTGGCGACCGTTGGGCCAGAGAACGGAAGCATGCTCGCGGCCTTTGCAGTCACCCCGAGCAGTGAGGTTGGCACTGTTCCAATCAGATCGACCAGCTGGGTCCTGGTCGATTGACTCGACTCCGAACGGCTCTCCGCAGTCGATGCAGCGATTGCGGCAAGCCGTTCGAGCGGATCAGCGATGTCCGTACCGAGCGTTTGCAACCGGCCGAACACCACATTCCCCCTGCTGCGCTCGTCGCCCGCGTCGCGCAGCGAGATCGGGCATGCCGCGACAAGCGACGCATCGGGAAGCTCGCCATGGCCATCCAGATACTTGCGAAGGGCGCCGCCTACGTAGGCAAGCGCCACATCGTTGACCGTCGAGCCGGGCACGCTCGCCTTGATCCGCTTGAAATCGGCGAGATCGTGGAACCGCGCCTCGAAGACACGGTGCGGCGACACTGTTTGGTTGAAACGGGTCTTCGGCGGAAACGACGGCACACTACCCCCGGCAACCCTGGCCACGACACCGGCGACCAGCTTGCCCGGCAGGGCGGTTAAGCCGCGGACGGCACTAGGGGCACTTGAGGCCAGCACTGTGCCCGCCCGCAGCGGGTGCAGCGCCGCGTTGATCGCCGTGCGCCCGAGCAAATCTGCGGTCGAGGGGAGAGGTCCGGGGCGCCAGGGACTGTCGGGACCAGCCGGGCGGGGACTATCAGCCGCAAGGTCGTGCAACGCCGCGATCATCTGAATGCTCGCCATGCCGTCGACCGCACAGTGGTGCAGTTTCAAGGCCATTGCGAACGAGCCCTTCGGCACCCCTGGCACGGAATTCAGCCCTTCGATGACGGTGATCTCCCACGGCGGACGCCGCAGGTCGATCTGTCGGGCGTGCAGGCGTGCGATCTGGATACAGAGCTGCCGCCAGTCGCCAGGCTGGGGCAACCCGATATGACGGACGTGATACTCGAGATCGAAGTTCGGGTCATCCACCCAATACGGCCTGTGCCAACCGCCCGGCAGCTCGGTCAACCGCCGCCGAAACACATCTGCAAGATGTAGCCGGGCGTCGAGCTCCTCGAGAATCCCTTTGAAGGTCACCTTGCCGCCTGGGGCGGTCGACGGGTCGTAGATCAGAAGCATCTGAATCTGTAATGGCGTTGCCGGCGTCTCCGCGCGCAGCATCATGTCATCGGTCCAACTCAGCTGCTGCACAGACGGCCCCCTCAAGCGCTCCTATCGTCAAGAGTAGGCCGGTCACACCGCGGCGCGGGAATTCATCTTAGGGGGCCGAAAAGCCTCCGCCGCAAATCGCCGTCTTGCGACGAAGCCATGTCGGGACCACGGCGCTCGCTCCGCCAAGGCGCTCGAGCTTTCAAGCGCGTGATGTGTTACAGCTCAGGCGAATTCGACGGCGAGCTGACGCGCGATACGGTACGGCCTCATCCTGAGACCGGAGACGCATTGGTCGTGCGTTACGCCGCAAACTTGCGCACGACGGTCGCAGCCACCAAGCTGTCCCGCTGTTCCGCTTTTTGGCGAAGCCAGAATCGCCGCAGCAGCCGCCGATATGCGGCGAACGTCAGGGTGATCGGATCGCACCACGGCGGTATGCCGCCGATTAGATGTAGGCCGGTCACCAGGATCATCGAAACGGTGGCAATCGGCTGTGACTTGAAGTACCGGCGGGCCGCGTTGGTCAGCAGCTCGTCATCGGTGGCGATCAGGTCGTACGCTGCCACGCCACCGGCCAGTGCGACCCACGCTCGGTCTGAGTTGCGCATCGTTTCCGCCTCCTACGTCAAGTACGACGTCGCACCGCGCGGGAAAGTTCACTAGTTGATTTGGGCTTGGTCAGTCGCCGTGGTGGCTGGCGCGAAGTTACGCGCGCACGACTCAAGCCACGCCACTGTCGCGTGTCGGGGTGTGCGCATGTCGATATGCTCGAATTATCCTGCGGCACAGCGCAGGTTATCTAGGTGCCGTCGCCGTCGGGTACACTCTAGGGCTCGTTGCGGTAGGTCGGCTCGGGTCCGGGGATCATCCCGGCGATCACCTGAGGGATTCTCCGCTCAAGGGCACCGGTCAATCACAGATTTGCCGGGCTATCGAGCCGAGGCGCGATGACCGCCACCCTTGGTTGCCGAGGCGCCGGCCATGCCAGCGGCGTCACGCTCGTCAAACGCCCTGACTAGTGGAAGGGTGGGGGGATGACGTCCCGGCCGAGACCCCCGGGCAGTTCCGCACCTGCCCGAACCCCGTTCGGCTAAATGTGCCGATCCACAAGCAGCTCCTCGCCGCCGTCGACGGCCGGCGTGGAGTAGCGGCCGCCGACCGGTTGTGCGAGGCCTGCGTGGTTCTGCTCGGCATTGACGCGGCGGCCATCTCGCTCGTCTTCGACGGCGCGAGCGGCGGAACACTGGGATCCAGCGGCGCGCCCGCCCGTATGTACGACGAACTGCAGTTCACCCTCGGCGAGGGACCGTGCCTGGAGTCTGTCGCGCGGCGGATTCCGATTCAGGTCGTCGACCTCGCGGATTCAAAGGAAGTTCGCTGGCCCGCGTACGGGCCTGCGATGTTGGCTCATCAGATCAGAAGCGTCTACGCGATACCCGTGATGGTAGCCGGTGAATATGTTGGCGCCCTGGACCTCTACCGCGCGCAGCCGGGCCAACTGCCGGGCGAGGACTTGGCCGGTGGGATCGCCGCGGCGGAGCTCGCCGGCATCCCGCTGCTGGACCTGCTGGATGGCGACATGCAGGCCGCTGCCGCCGACCCCAGTAGCAATGCCTGGGCGGAGCTGAACGCGTTGAGCCGCGCGGAGGTCAGCCAGGCCACCGGGATGCTCGTCGCTCAGCTGGAGGTGGAACCGGCCGAGGCCTTGGTCCGGCTGCGCGCCCATGCTTACACAACGGGCCGCAGCGCCACCGACGTCGCCCGCGACATCCTCGAACGCCGACTGAAGCTCGAGGCCGACTGATGCGGACTGCCGGGAACAGTCCAGGAAGGAGGGCAACGTGACTGATACCCCTCGCGAAACCCGTGTGCTCGACGCCGTCGTCTCGCTCGTCGACAGCCTGCTCGACGACTTCGACGTCGTCGACCTGCTAACCGGGCTCACGGAGCGATGTGCTGAGCTGCTCGACATCGAGGCCGCAGGAATTCTGCTCGCCGACCCGCTGAACCAGCTCCGTCTGCTGGCCGCCACCTCGGAGCATGCCCGCGAACTCGAACTCTTCCAGCTACAAGCCGAACAAGGCCCATGTATGGATTGTTATGCGACCGGCCAAGCGGTCTCGGTCGCCGACCTCCGAGCGGCAATGGAGCGGTGGCCGCGGTTCGTTCCCGCCGCGATCGACGCCGGGTTCGCGTCCGTGCACGCCGTCCCAATGCGCGCCGCGGGCATCGTGCTGGGCGCGCTCAACTTGTTCGGCAGTCTCCCCGGCGGGCTGACCGAAGCCGATCTGCTGGTCGGCCAGACCTTGAGTCACATTGCATGTGTTGCGATCCTGCAGGAACACCCACCCACACTCGCCACCGTCATGCCGCAACTACGCTCGGCGCTGACCCACCGCGTCATCGTCGAGCAGGCCAAGGGCTTAGTCCGCGAACTGCTGGATCTGTCCGTGGAGGAGGCGTTCCATCTGTTGCGCACCTACGCGCGGGCCAACGGCGAACACCTGACCGACGTCGCCCGCAGATTGGTGACCGATCGGTATTCCCGCCCGATGCTGGTGGGGGAGTTAGCCGAACTCGCGGCCGCGCCGCCGCAGTAACGGGTTCAGCCACGCCGTGCACGGGCCCGCCGCACGGCCTCCTCGACCAGCCGGTCCGCGACGGCGTACAGCTTGACGTTCTCGGCTTGGCTGATGTGGGTGAGCCGTTCGAAGGCCTCAGCCGCGCTGCCACCCGACCGGCTGCGGATGATGCCGATCGCCTGATCGATCACCGATCGGCTGTCCAAGGCGCGCTGCAATCGCAGTGTCCGTTCGTGCGCGTTGGCCAGCAACTGCGCGTTATACACCGACACCGCGGCGGGCTTGGCGAAGTGCGACCCCAACTGCACAGCGTGCTCGGCGAACGCGTCGCGGCCTTTGGCATAGGCATTTATCGAGCCGATCACCTGGTCGCCGACGATCAACGGCAGCGCCAGCGCGGAGTGCACACGCATCCGCGCTACCCGGCCACCGAAGTGCGGCCAACGGCTGTCACTGCCCAGCGATCCGCTCACCGTGGGTCGCCGCGACTGCATACAGGTGATGCATGGCCCCTCGTTCAGTTCGTCGTACTGAACGGTGTCGATCTCGTGGACAAGCAGCTCCGTCGCCGCCCAGGTCCGGACGCTGGATATGCCGCGTTGCGGGTCGATCAATGCGACGCCCGCGCCGTCGACGCCGGGAATCGCCTGGGCCGCGAACTCCGCCACGTCCCGGAGAAGATCGATCACCCCTTGGGCGCCGGCCACAGTCCCGGCCAATCCGCGGAGCCCGGCCGCCAGTTCGGCCTCGTCTGCTTCCTGCTGGACAGGGGAGAGTTCGGGTTGCGGCGGCGCGTCACGACCGGGCTGGGCGTCGAAGTCGGCCAACATCACCCTCCTCCCGTGCACCCGTGATGAGCGATTTTACTCTCGTTCAATCCCGAACAAATCAGTTGACGAGCGCCAACGCATTTGTGCGCCGCAGCTTCCCCGACGGCGTCTTGGGGATCATCCCCGGCTCGAGTACAACCACGTTGCGGGGCCGGACATCGACCTCCGCGACGACCTCGTGGGCCACCTGACGCTCGATGCGGCGCACCTCCGCCGGCTCCTCCCACGCGACCGACTCGACGGCGACGGCGAACGTCTCCCGCGAATGTCCGTCGAGGCGGACCGCCACGGCACAGCCCGGTCGGACGCCGGACACCCGGGCGGCGGCGCGTTCGATGTCGGTTGGGTAGATTTTCCGGCCGGCCATGATGATGAGGTCTTTGACCCGGCCGCAGACCACGACGTGGCCGTTTTCCGTCAAATAACCCAGGTCGCCGGTGTCATACCAACCTTGGTTATCCTGGGCCGCCATGAAACCGGCCACAGTGGCGTAGCCATGGGTCACCGACTCGCCGCGAACCTGTATTACACCAACGCCGCGGGCGGCCAGCACACCGCCGCCCTCGTCGATGATGCGCGTCTGCAGGCCGTCCAGCGGACGGCCGAGCGTGGCCAGCCGCCGGGTCTTACCCCTGGTCGCGGGGACGGCGCGGTGCAGTACGGACAGCAGGTCGGCGTCCACTTCGTCGACGATCAAGCCGGCCCCGCACTCGGTGAACGACACCGCCACGGTCGTCTCGGCCATCCCGTACGCCGGCAGGATCGCCTCTGGCCGCAACCCGAACGGCCTGCCCGCGTCGATGAGGTCCTCGACGTCGGCAGGTTCGACGGGCTCGGAGCCCGACAGCGCCCACCGCAGCGTGGACAGGTCGAACTGGCCCGGCGTGGCCTGTCGGCGCAGGCGTTTGGCGAACAGCGTGTAGGCGAAGTTGGGCGCGGCGGTCATCGTGCCCTTGTACTTGTCGATGAGCTTGGCCCACAACAGCGTGTCGCGCATGAAGTCCATCGGGGTGACTTTGACCAGCTCGACGCCGAAGTACATCGGCACCGTCAGGAAGCCGGTCATGCCCATGTCGTGGAACAGCGGCAGCCAGCACACGATCACGTCGGTATCGGCGTCGACCTGAGCGCCGTTGAACATCGCTTCGGCGTTGGACACGAAGTTGCGGTGGGTGATCCGCACGGCCTTGGGCGGTCCGGTGGACCCTGATGTCAGCTGCAGCAGCGCGAGGTCGTCGTCGTCGGTCTCGACCGGATCGATCGGGCAGCTGTGCAGTAAACGCTCGATGGTCAACACCCGCACGCCCAGGTCGGAGAGCACCACCGCCGCCGGCATGAACGGATCGGAGATGACGACCGCCGTGGCACCGATCATCCTGATGACGGCGGTGGTCTCCCGGGCCCAGCGCTGCAGGTCGGTGCGTGGAGTGGGCTGGTGCAACATGGTCAGGCAGGCGCCGCGCATCCAAATGCCCTGCGCGGTCGGGGCGATCTCGACCGGGGCGCCGGCCAGCACCGCGACGGTGTCACCGTGTCCCACGCCGGACCCGGCCAGACCACCGGCGACACGTCGGGCGCGTTCGTGCACCTCACTCCAGGTATGCCGGACGGGGCAGTTCGGCTCCCCGGTGACCATGCCCTTCGAACTGGACCGGGCGTTGGCATACATCGTTTCGGTGAATTTGCTCAAGACCATTCCTTTGGCTCTGGCGCGACGGCGCCGCGGTTGGCCTCCGACCGTGATTCGGGGCGTTCAACGGCGGACGCGCAGGCACGAGTGAAACATTGAATGCGCCAGTGTCGAGCCGCGACGCTTGGACCGAGATTGCGGGCACGCCAGCACCGCTGCTGCCGCTGCGCTCCGACCGCCGCCCGCCCGGGAATAAGGCTGGCGATGACTGCCGAAGAGGCTGCCCCCTTCATGCACACCCAGATGGTCCGTCACTCCGGTCGAAGCGAGGTGTCGAGCACTTCAGATGCACTGACGGTACACGCTCGCGCGCGATCCGGCGGCGAGGCGCCACGACATCACCGCCGCATGCGGCGATCACCCCTGACGCTCTGAACACGGGACTCCGTCAGTGCCAGTGCGAAAGCACAAACCCTGTAGCAATCGGCTCAACGGGGGTACCGACACGTTCCGGCGGGGACTTCTTGCAGATCGCCACCGGACGTTTCGGGAGGCTGGGGAGTCAACCGTGAAAAATCATATCGCAGGGGGCCGCACGAACCGCTCGCTGAGGCGTCCTGGCCGGTACGGGCCTGCCGCGGGGCGGCGAGCAGACGGGCTCCGCTCGGCCCCTACCACCTGGCCTGTACACCGAAAACCACCACCGCGGCCACACCGCAGTCCGCGGCCAATTAGTCGCGGGCTCCCCGAGAGGGGTAGCGTTGTTGTCGCTGAGTCTTACAGCCAGTCCGGAAGCGAGTTTGGCCGTACACCGCCGAACTCGATGAGCGTTTGCTCGCGCCGCACATTCGGATATCTACCCGTTGCGGTTGGGACGGCATGCATGTTGTCGACCACCTGACCGGCGACCCGAACGAGAAACAACCCTGCCGACGATGCCGGGAATGCCCCGGCCGGGCGCGCCGCAGCGGTTGCGGCGGTTCGGGCTCTTCGTTGCCGATCAACGCGGGGAACGCAACATATGTGCCCAACGAAAGGGACCAAACGAATGGCGATTACTGACATTCCCGCCTTCGCTCACCTGACCGATGCCGACATCGAGAGCCTGGCCGTTGAGCTGGACGCTATCCGGCGGGACATCGAGGATTCCCGTGGCGAGCGCGACGCGCGCTACATCCGCCGCACCATCGCCGCGCAACGTGTCCTCGACGTAGCCGGCCGGCTCATGCTGGCCGGTAGTGCGAAACGCTCGTCGTGGTGGGCGGGAACGGTGACCCTCAGTCTGGCCAAGATCATCGAGAACATGGAGATCGGCCACAATGTCATGCACGGCCAGTGGAACTGGATGAACGATCCCGAGATCCACTCCTCGACATGGGAGTGGGACATGATTGGGGCGTCGAAACATTGGCGCGCCAACCACAACTTTCAGCACCACAAATACACCAACATTCTGGGCATGGATGACGACGTGGGCTACACCGTCCTGCGAGTCACCCGTGACCAGCCCTGGGAGCGCTTCAACATCGGCAACGTGCTCGTCAACACCATCCTCGCGGTCGGATTCGAGTGGGGAATTGGGTTCCAGTCCATCGAGGTCACCAAGCTCTTCAAGGCCGGCCCGGACCGCGAAACCAACGTCCATCACTTGCGCGAGTTTGCAGGCAAGGCCGCAAGGCAGGTGTTCAAGGACTACCTCGCGTTCCCGGCGCTGACCTCGCTGTCGCCCGAGGCGACCTACAAATCGACGCTGAAGGCCAACATAGTTGCCAACCTGATCCGCAATGTGTGGGCCAACGCCGTCATCTTCTGCGGGCATTTCCCCGACGGCGCAGAGAAATTCACGGAGACAGACATAATCGGCGAAACGAAGGGCGAGTGGTATCTGCGTCAGATGCTGGGCAGTGCCAACTTTGACGCCGGGCCGGTGCTGCGATTCATGAGCGGGAACCTGTGCTATCAGATCGAGCATCACCTTTACCCCGATCTGCCCAGCAACCGGCTGCACGAGATCTCGGTGCGGGTCCGGCAGGTCTGTGAAAAGTACGACTTGCCCTACACCACGGGTTCGTTCGTGGTGCAGTACGGCAAGACGTGGCGCACCATTGCCAAACTGTCGCTGCCCGACCGCTACTTGCGCGATACCGCCGATGACGCTCCGGAGACCCGCAGCGAGCGGATGTTTAGCCAATTGGAGCCTGGTTTCGCCGGGACCGACCTGGTGACGGGGCGCCGCCGCGGGCTCAAGACGGCGATCGCGGCGGTCCGCCAATGGCGTCGCGACCCGCGTGTCCGCGAAGACAAAGAACGGGCCGGCGTCGACTAGGCCTGGGTCAACGGAAACTCCCGGCTGTCCGGGCATCGCCGACCCCGCGCATGATTTGGCGTATATATCAGGTCGCGTTGCCTCGTGCTGTGGTTTACGCAACCCCGGATCGCGGCCGGCGGCGGGCTAGATTACCCGTATGCGCATTGTTCGCCTGTTCGGTGTAGTCCTGACGATGCTCACAGCGGGGTTGCTGCTGGCAACCCCCGCCGGCGCGCAACCGCCGTCCAAGCTCACGGATCACGTCACTGACAGCTCCGGGGTGTTGACGGATTCCAATCGGGCGGCGGTCGGCTCGGCAATCGACCGGCTTTACCACGATCGGCACATTCAACTCTGGGTGGTCTACGTCGACAACTTCTCCAGGTTCAAACCCGAAAACTGGGCCGGCAACACCCGCAGCGCCAGCGGGATGGGCAACAACGATGTGCTGCTGGCCGTGGCCACGAACACCAAGTTGTACAAGTTCGACGTCCCGCCGCAGGTGGGCCTCACAGCAGCCGAGTTAAACAGTCTGCAGAGCAACAAAATTGA
The DNA here is from genome assembly GCA_963703795.1 of uncultured Actinomycetota bacterium. GTDB lineage: Bacteria > Actinomycetota > Actinomycetes > Mycobacteriales > Mycobacteriaceae > Mycobacterium. The sequence continues at coordinate 28,817 of CAVPFT010000047.1, forward strand.
ACCGGCGATCGGCGCTAAAGACTGGAGCGGTGCTGCGGTCGCCGCGGCTGACGGGTTGAACAAATCGGCGAGCGCGGCGACCTCATCCAAGCGGATCTGGCTGTGGGTCGCGATCGGCGTCATCGTCGTGGTCGTTGTCGTGGTGGTTTTGCTGATCCTTCGTGCGCGCCGGCGTCGGCGCCGTCGCGCTGGGCAGGCGAGCATTGAAGGGCGCGATCATTCGTTGGGGGAGGCGTTGTCCACCGCGGACGGCAGATTGCGCCAAATCTCCGACTACGTCGCCAGGCATGGCGAGAGCATCGGCGCCGAAACCCAGCGCCGGTTCGAGGAGGCGAAACGACATTTGGCTGCGGCGCATGGCAGGGAGGGAACAAACGAGTCCGAAGCCACTGCCTATGCCAACCGGGCATCGACGCTCGCCGCTCAGGCACAAACGCAGGCAAACGCGGACGTGCTCGCAGCGCACCGCACGCCAAGACGTCGAAACTGACGTGGACGAACTCCTCGGGCCGTCGTGTCCCTGCGGCAGTGACGAAAGCTGTCGCCGTGTAGAGGTACGGCTTCCGCAGAGCGAGTGACGGGATTCGAACCCGTGTATACGGCTTTGCAGGCCGCTGCCTAGCCGCTCAGCCACACCCGCATGAACCGCTACCATTCCAGCGCAAGCCGCTGCCGCCCAGTGTTTGGCTCGGCTGATCATTTCGGGCCATCGGCGCCGGCTATCCGGGCAATACGGCCTCGATAGCGCCGACGACCTCGGGGGCGTCCGGCTCCGTCCGAGGCCGAAACCGATTGACGACCTCGCCGTCGGGCGTGACGAGGAATTTCTCGAAGTTCCACTCAATGTCGCCGCCCTGGCCATCGGAGTCGACAGCTTTGGTCAGCTCGGTGTACAGCGGGTGGCGCTCGTCGCCGTTGACGTCGGTCTTCGCCAGCAGCGGGAAGGTCACCCCGTAGGTGGTCGAGCAGAACTCCTGGATCTCATCGGCGGTGCCCGGTTCCTGTCGCATGAACTGGTTGCACGGGACGCCGACGACGGTCAGGCCCCGGTCGCCGTAGTCCTTGGCCAGCTTTTCCAGTGCCGCGTATTGCGGAGTCAGTCCGCACTTGGAGGCGACGTTCACGACAAGCGTTGCGCCGTCGGATAATTCGGCCAGCGTGGTCGGCTTGCCGTCGAGGGTGGTCAGGGCGATGTCTTTGAGGGTCACGCCGAAGACGCTAGCACTCTGCCATATGCTCAGCGTCCGTGCGCGATCTCAGCCGCTTCGCCACGAGCCTCGGTTGGTTGTGGCTGATATAGACAGCCGGCCCAACCAATCAGTCGTCCTCCTTGGCGAACAACAGCGAGTGCGTGACGTGATTTCCCTCGAAACGGAATTCGTGCGCGGGACGCCGTAGCGGCTCGATGGTGGTATCCGGGTGCACGATTACTCCGCCGCCGGAGGGGATTCCGAGCCCGGTGGCCGCTCCCTCGAGCGATTGAATCGTGTGCGACAGCCGCGCCCACTCGGCTCGCTCGTCGTGCGTGTCGATGACCGCGGGGACGAACTTGAACACATCGAGCAGTTCCGTCGCGGGGGATCGGGGTGTCTCGACGATTCCGTAGCGTCCGAGCTGGACGGCGCCGGCCGAAATGCCCACCAGGACCGCCCCGTGGGCGTACCGGCCCTGGATCACGTCTTTCATGCCGGTCGTCTCGAAGATGTTCCAGCCGAGACGCACATCGCCGCCCGCGAGGACGATCAACTGGGCACGCTCCAGGAAGGCGCGCTGGTCCGGGCCGAACGACGAATCGATCATGCGACGGTCGGTGATTCCGATCGCATCCACGGCCGCCTCGAAGATTTCGTAGAACTCCGGACGATCCCCGTTGGAGGCACCGATGTAGGCCGCGCGCAGTGGTGCGTCCCGAGCTAATCCGTCGAGGGCCGCCTCGAGGAGCGGGCGGTCCTGCCGCTTCCAGAACAGCAGTTGACTGTCTGCCAGCAGATAGAGCGGTTGCGGCGCCTCCATCCGCCGATGCTCCCACGCGGTGTCGTGTCGGGGTTCGGCAAGAGGCTCGGCAAGACGCAGGCCAGAAATTTCTTCTCAAAAAGTTGTCAGGGTTCGCCGCGGTTTGTGCTCCTACCCATGAGCGCGGCCCGCACGGGGCCGCGACCAAACCAATGAGGAGATCATGAGCACCAACCGCAACACTCTGGCGCTGCGCCGACAGAGCATCCGCATGCTGACCGCCGACGAGCTGCGCATCGCGCACGGTGGCGCGGTCAACGGCACCGTGACCTCGGCGTCCCCCACCACCGGCACCCCCACCAGGACCGGTACCTGCATCCCCACCAGGACGACCACCACTCGGCAGACGCAGACGACGAAGCACCCTTGAGCAACGCGGGCATGGGGCAATCGGCCGAACTCAGATACCGGTCTGGCCCCGGCCCGGCAACGCAGGCAACAATGTGGGTCGGGGCGGCTCGCCTGGGAGGAGAATCCCGTGCCTGAGGATGACGACACCCGATACGAGGCGGTTTTTCGCGAGCGCTGGCGCGACCGCCAGTCGGCGGGGGCGCGACCGGGTGAGTTGGTCAAGCAGCCGGGCTGGATCGACGCCGGGCTTGTCGTGCTGGGCGTTTTGTTGGCCGCGGGCGTTTTCGCCGCCGGCACGATGACCGTCGCACGGACGCAGGCGTTGCCGGCGGTGGTGCAGGGTGCGTCGGTGACCGCGGCCCGCGGCGACGCGTCGCCGGCGCCGGGCAGCGTCGTGCAATACCGTGACGCGTCCGGGATCACGCTGGGCGCGACCGTCGTCGAGGTGACGGCGACCGAGGTGACGGCGCGGCTGGACCGGCCCGGCCCGGCGTCGACGGGCCAACTGCTCGTCCCGACCGATCGCCAACGGCTGATCACGGTGCTGTTGCCGAGGCTGCAGTGAGGCGCCGGCGCGCGATCCCCTATATCGCGCAGGCCGAGATGGCAGATTGCGGTGCCGCCGCGCTGGCCATGGCGCTGGGTTATCACGGCCGCCACGTATCGCTGGCCGAGATGCACGAGGCGACCGGCACCGGGCGTGACGGCATCGACGCGCTGCGGCTTGCCGAAGCCGCCTCCTCCTACGGACTGCGCGCCCGAGGGGTAGCCACCGAGCTCGATGATCTGCGTGTGCTGCCCCGTGGCACTGTCTTACATTGGGGGGCAGCGCATTTTGTCGTACTGGACTCGGCATCGCGGCGCGGTGTCACCGTCGTCGATCCCGCCGCCGGCCGCTACCGGATCGCCTGGGAAGCCGTCGACAATCTCTACAGCGGAGTCGCGATCACGTTGGAACCCACCGACGAATTCGCGGCGGGCGGGCAACGGGTGCCGGGTGTGCTGCACCATGCTCGCCGAATGTTGGTTCACTCCAGTGGAATCGGCAAGGTGCTGGCCACTTCGGTGGTGGTGCGGCTGATGGTGCTGGCGGTGCCGGTGCTCACCGGCGTGGTCGTGGACCGGGTCGTGCCCGCCGATGACTCGCACCTGATCAAAGTCCTTGCCGCGGTTATGGTTGCGTTGATCGGCTACTCGATGCTCGCCACCTTCCTGCGGGCTCATCTGCTCCTGCGGCTCCGCAGCCGACTGGATGTCGACATGACACTGGGTTTTCTCGAACACCTGGTGGACCTGCCGTACGCGTTCTTCCTCAAACGCTCATCGGGGGACCTGATGATGCGACTGCGCAGCAACGCCACGGTCCGCGAGATCCTGACCAGCGGTACCATCGCCGCACTGCTCGACGGCACCCTGGCGACTCTGTATTTGGCCGCAATATTCGTGCTGTCACCGCCTTTGGGAGTCCTCGTCACGGTGCTGGCTGCGGTCCAGGTCACCGTCTTGCTGCTGTCGCGACGCCGCAACCAACAGCTGATGGGCGAGTCGCTGGCCACCGAAGCCAAGTCGCAGTCCTACGCCTACGAGATGTTCTCCGCGGTGGAAACCCTCAAGGCCGCCGGCGCCGAGCGCCGCGCGGTGTCGCACTGGACGAACCTGTTCGTCGCCGAACTGAACGTTTCGCTGCGCCGCGGGCGTCTTGCGGCGGCGGTGGAGACGGCGACGCACGGGATGGCGCTGCTGTCGCCGATCGCGGTGCTGTTGTTCGGCGCGTATCTGGTGGGCAGCGGCCAGCTTTCGTTGGGCACCATGCTCGCGCTGGCCGCGCTGGCCGCGGCATTTCTGGAACCGCTGGCGACTCTGGTCGTCACGGCCCTGCAGATCCAACTGCTCGGCAGCTACCTCGCCCGCCTCGACGACGTCCTCAGCACCCCGACCGAAACCGCCGGCCGCGACCTACGGCACGCACCCCAGCTGACCGGCGCGGTACGTGCGGAGCGGCTCACTTTCCACTACACGAGTCACGGGCCGTCCGTTGTCGAGCGCGTCGATCTCGAGGTGAGCCCCGGGCAGGTTCTGGCCATCGTCGGGCGTTCCGGCTCGGGCAAGTCGACACTGGGCCGGCTGCTCTTGGGTCTTTACCAACCCTCGGAGGGGCGTGTCCTGCTCGACGGGATCGACCTGGCCACCCTGCACCCGCGCAGTGTCCGCTCGCAGATCGGCGTGGTCACCCAGGATCCCTACATCTTCGGATTGTCGATCCGCGACAACCTCGCTCTTGGCGACCCCAGCCTGCCGCTGGACCGGCTGAAGAGCGCCGCCGAGCTCGCCGGCGTCGCCGACGACATTCGCGCGATGCCGATGGGCTGGGACACCCCGCTCGTCGACGCGGGCGCCTCACTGTCGGGTGGTCAACGCCAACGGCTGGCGCTCGCGCGCGCGCTCGCGCCCCAGCCGCGGATCCTGCTGCTCGACGAGGCCACCAGCAACCTCGACACCGTCACCGAAGCCAAGGTCCACGCCAACATCGCTCGGCTCGGCTGCACCGTCATCATGATCGCGCACCGGCTGGCCACCGTGATCGACGCCGACCACATCGTCGTGATGGACGCCGGCCGTGTCGTCGAAGTCGGTTGCCACCGTGAGCTTTTGGCCGCCGGTGGCCATTACGCACAACTGGTCGCCGGACAACTCGTCGGCCACACCAAGGGGTAGGAGCCAGAGATGGGAAGGGAGCTGAGCCCAACCGGTTTCTTCGTGCTGCGCGCCCCGCTGCTGCCGGTGCAGGAATTGGATCGGCTGCGCGCCGACCCCACCTACTGGCTCCGCTTGGCAGAGCGACCGGAAGTCCGTGAGGCGCTGCACCTGGCCTCGCCGGGCCTGATGCGCCGTTTGGCGGCCGGCAATCCGGACGACCGGGTGGCCGCATCGGTGACTGCTTATCTAGTGCGGATGTGCACCCGCGCAACCCCTTTCGGCTTGTTCGCAGGCTGCTCGCTGGGCGAGGTGGGCGATGCGACCGCGTTAGTGGTCGACGGTCCGGAGGGCACCGCGCGGCACAGTCGACCCGACACCGAGGTGCTCGCGACGCTGGTGGATCGCCTGCTGGCAGACGCGTCGACGCGCCCGGCGATGGTGGTGGAGCCCAACTCCAGTCGCTACCACGCGGCGGGAGCCATGCGCATCATCGAAAGCCGGGTGCGGGAAGGCCGTCGCAGCCATCACCTCGTCGTGATCGAGGACGACGCGCCCTTGCGGTGCGCCTTGGATGCGGCGTCTGGTGGTTGCGCCGTCGCGCAGGTCGTCGATGCGGTCAAGTCGCACGCGGGCGTCGAGCACGACGAGGCCCGCGACTACGTGGACGCTTTGATCGATGCCAAGGTGCTCACCGCGGTCGCCGAGCCGGCGGTGACGGGTCCAGAACCGTTGGCGCATGTCGTCTCGTCTCTTACCGGCCACGGTTTGGCTGCGCCATCGGCGGCGTTGGGTCGGGTCGCCGACGAGCTCGCCAGACTGGACGCCGCCGGGCTGGGCAACCCTCCCGAGGCCTACGAGTCGGTGGCCGAAACGCTGCTCGAGCTGGCCGGCGAGGGCGACGACGCTCGGCTGGTCCAGGTCGACCTGCACCGCGCCGGTTCGGGTCTGACCCTGGGGCCTGACACCGTCGCGCTGCTCACGGAGGCGGTGGATCTGCTGCACCGCGTGTCCCCGAGTTTCGAGGATCCCGCGCTGCGTCGTTTCAAGGCCGACTTCGCGGCCCGCTACGAGGAGCGCGAGGTTCCCCTGATGGAGGCCCTGGATGAGGAGATGGGCATCGGGTTCGACCGGACGACGCATCCGGCAGCCGACGAGTCGCCGCTGCTGGCAGGCATCGACCTCGGCGGAGTTTACGGGAACTCGGTGTTCACCGCGCGCGACGCAGCCCTGCTCGACATGCTGATGCGCGCTCGCGAGCGTGGCGCGAAAACCCTTGAGCTTGACAAAGATACGGTCGCACGTATCGCAACCGCGACGCCATCGCCGTTGCCCGACGCGCTGGCCGTCTTCGCCAGTGTGCTCGACAATGGCGTTGAGATCCACAGCATCGGCGGCCCGTCGGGCGCGGAGCTTCTCGGACGCTTCTGTCACGGCGATTCCCGATTGCACGAGGCCGTTCGCGCGCATTTGCGCGCCGAGGAAGCCCGTGCGCCAGGTGTGGTGTTCGCCGAGCTCATTCACCTGCCGGAAGGGCGCGTCGGGAATGTCTTGGCCCGGCCCGTGCTGCGCGACTATGAACTGGTTCTTCTGGGACGGTCGGGGGCGCCCGCGGATCGCCAACTCAGTGTGGACGAGCTGACCTTGCGCCTCGACGGTCAGCGGCTCGTCCTCTATTGCCCTCGGCTGGGCGCCGAAGTCCGGCCGCGGTTGACTACCGCGCACAATCCGGCGTGGCGTGGCTTCGGGGTGTACCGGTTCCTGGCGGCGCTGCAAAACGACGGGGTGGCCGGCGGGCTCGCGTGGGACTGGGGCGCGTTGGCGCTCGCGCCGACGCTGCCGCGCGTCACCGCCGGGCGACTGGTCTTGGCCCGGGCCCGCTGGCAGCTCTCGGCCGCGGAGCTGAGCACGGTCACCGGAGCCGACGCGGCGGCCGGGTGGGCGGCCTTGCGCCGCGACCGCGGATTGCCCGAAGAGCTGCTGATCGCGGATGGCGATAACCGGCTCTACGTCGACACCGCCAGCGCCGCCCTGATCGCCGCTGCCGCGAAGGTGCTGCGGGGTCGCAGCGCGGCGGTCGTCGAGGAGGCGCTGCCCTCCGGGGTCGCCGCGGGGCCGCAGGGCCGCTTCGCCCACGAAGTCATCGTGCCGTTCCTGCGCAGCGGCGATCCCGAACCAGCCCCGGCACCGTTCACGGCGCCCCGGGTACAGCGCGCCTTCGCTCCCGGCAGCGAGTGGCTGTACCTCAAGGCGTATACCGGTACCGCATCCGCCGACCGCATCCTCACCGACACCGTCGGCCCCGTCATCGGTCAGCTGCGCGACGCGGGCGTGGTCGACCACTGGTTCTTCCTGCGCTACGCCGATCCCGAGCATCATCTGCGGCTCCGGTTGCATGGTGAGCCCGCAGCGCTGCGCGAACGCGCGCTACCCGCGCTCACCGATGCGCTGGCCGCGCGTCTCGGCGACGGGACTATATCGAAGGTCGCTGTCGACACCTACGAACGCGAAATCGAGCGCTACGGCGGCGACGCCGGCATCGAACTCGCCGAGCTCATCCACGGCGCCGACAGCGAAGCCGTGCTGAACGTGCTGGGCATGCTTGACAGTGACGACGGGCCCGAGGCCCGCTGGAAGCTATGCATGTATGCCACCGACCGGCTGCTCGCCGACGCCGGGCTCGACATGCAGCAGCGTCGCGATTGGGCCAAGAGCGGCGCGGCGGGCTACCGGTCCGAATACCCCAACGCAACCAACCTCGAAGCCGGCGTCGGACGGCGCTGGCGTGACGAGCGCGCCGACCTCACTGCGCTGCTCGGCGACACCACCGAGCATCCCTACGAACCCGCACGCCAGGTCTTCAGGCAGCGATCAGAAGTTCTCGCACCCCTGCTCGGCGAGTTGGCGGACCGGTCCAGGCGGGGCGAGCTGACCCAGCCCTTCTCGTCGCTGCTGCACAGCTTCGACCACCTGCACGCCGTTCGGTTGCTGCGTTCGGCCGCGCGCACCCATGAGCTGGTCCTTCTAGGCTTCCTGGACCGCTATTACGCCAGCCAGATCGCACGGGCACCCCGTGCCAAGGTTGCCGGGTCCTAGCCCAAAAAGTTCTTTAAAAAAGTTCTCCGAAAAAAGTGTCCGGTTTCGGCGCGGTTGATGCTCCTACCTATGAGCGCGGCCCAACACGGGGCCTCGACGACACCAAACAGGAGAAATCATGAACACCAACATCAACAAGCTGGCCCTGCGTAGACAGAGCATCCGCATGCTGACCGCGGACGAGCTGCGCATCGCACACGGTGGCCAAGGCGGCAACGGCACCGGCGGTGGCAACGGCACTGGCGGTGGCAACGGCACCCACACCAAGCACACCACGGTGCCCACCACGGGGACCCACACGGGCACCGGGCAAACGCTGACCAAGACGGACTTGCCGCCACAGGGGGCGACCATCGCCTGACGTCGTCACGCACGAAACCGCCCCATGACCGACGCGAAATCGGTTATGGGGCGGTTTCATTGCGGAGAGCGAAATGGCCTCGGGTAGTCGCCGTACTCGCTGTGCAAGCGGGACCCACGTCGTCATTGACAGGTGGGTTCCCATCAGCCGCTACTGATCAACGGCGTTGCTCAGCGGATCCTCTCGGGTATCGAGTCCAGTGCGTGCAGTACGTGTACCGCGAGTTTGCCCGCAGCGTCGTCATCCAGCACGGAATACATCGTCATCGTGTCCTGAACGAGTTTCAGGCGATTTTCGTAAGGCGTGCGCAGTGTTGTTCCGGGAATCATGATGTTCTTTCCTAGTCTGTCGAGTGCGTTCGGTGTAACGAAGGGCTCGACACCCCAACGCTAGGCCGTTTCCAGGTTGCCGGCCCCTGCGGTGCACGTGCCGGTATCCCGGCGGCCGGTGGTGAAACGATGCGGTGTTTCCTCGGGACGCGCGCCGCCGGTTGACCCCAAGTGACTGTTAGGCCGCCCGTTTCGCGACGGTGGCCAACTTTCTCGAGGGAGCCCGCTTCGACGGGAGCGAATTGTGTTGTGGGAGTGGACTTCGTGGCGTGCGCCGGTGGTCTGGTGCTGGCGGAGCCGAGGCTCTGGCCGGTCTTTTCTTGGGCAGCCTTCTTCAGCTCACCCACTACAGCTTCGATGCCCCGCGCGATTGATGAGACGTCGTCGACGTTGTCGGGGCAGGCGACGATGCCCACGTTGAAGGTGCCGCCGTAGGACACGGCGGTGATGTTGAGGTTGGCGCCCTCAATTAGCGGGGCCATGGCGTGGATTCCGAGAACGTGGGCTCCGGCACAGTAGATTTCGGCGGGTGGGCCCGGAACGTTGGAGGTAATCAAGTGCGCCACGGGGGGATGGAATCGCGACAGTTTCAGGCCGGTATACAGCCCCGCCACCAGCCCGATGACCGCTGGTGGGATCAGATCGATGACATCGGCGAGGTTAACGGGCGGCTCTGCTCGCCGTCGCTTCTTGATCCGTGCTGTCGCGGCGTGAATGCTGGCCAGCTGCTCCACCGGATCGGCGAGATAGACCGGCAGGTTGACGACCGTCGGCGACCAACTATTAGACGCTTTGTCACCGACGCCGCGGGTCGAGATAGGCATCAAGGTGCGCAGCGGTTGATCGGGTATTGCGTCATGCGCTTCCAGCCATCGCCGCACCGCCGATGTTGCCGCGGCGAGGAATACGTCGTTGACGGTGACGTCGAACGCCGCCGCGATGGCCCGCAAATCATCCATCGGCACCGAGGCGAACGCGACGCTGCGCCGCGCGGTGATCGGGGCATTCAGCCGGGTCCGCGGCGAGCTCTGGTCCACGTCGGACTGTGGGGTGCCTGACCGTTGCCCGCCGCCCGGGAGCAGTTGGCGGACCGATCCCAGCGCGGTTCCCACCACGGACTTCACCGCACCGGGAGCTACTTTGACAGCGATCCGAACACCACCGGTGGTGTTGACGGCGATCTCGTCGATCATGTCGCGCACCATCGAGGCCGCGCCGGGCATCGTGGCAGGCGCGCGCTCAGGCACCGCGGGGAAACTAGCGTCTTGATCGGTGGTCATCAGTCGTGGCAGCAGCGTGGTCACCGCGCCGACACCATCGGTCATGGCGTGGGCGAACTTCATCACGACGACGAGCCTGCCGTCGGTGAGACCCTGGACAACCCAGGCGTCCCACAGCGGGCGATCACGGTCCAGGGGCTGTGCATGCAGCTGGTCAACCAGGGCGGTCAGCTCACGCATGCTGCCCGGCTTCGGCAGTCGCACATGATGCAAATGGTCGTGGACATTGAACGCCGGGTCCTCGACCCATACCGGCTGGCCCAGTCCAAAGGGTTTGGTGAGTAGGCGCTGGCGGAAACCCTTTGTCGCCGCAGTGCGCTCAGCCAACAGCCTTAGAACTGCCCTAGCGGTCAGGTCACCACGCGTTGCCGGCTCGCAAAACATCACAGCAAGCACGTGGGTGGGCATCACCGACGTTTCGCCGTGCAACGTGACACCGTCCAGACCGGTTAACCGCTTCATCTTGCTCCATAACCTCCGTGCTGCTACTGCTCGGTTTGCTTGACGACTCTCGCTCCGCGCCGAACAGCGCTCAGCAGACGACCGCACTTGCACGCATGAATACCCCTCGTCTCCAAGGGAATTCAGTGATTGCCAGCTATCGCGTCATTACAGGCGGCAGATCCCACACCATAGACGGTCAGCGTGTGTCAACATCGTTGATGCTAACACATCCATGAGGGGATAGCGGACCGGACCGGCAGTCCTTGGCTGCGTGCTCGGCTACGGGGCACTCGTGGATACAACGCTGTATGCCAACAATGTTGACACGGCATCTAGCAGGGTGTTTATGGAGGCCTAATCCGGAAACCGGCGTCGGCGATAGCCATAATTTGGCCGGCGAGGTCGACGCGTTTCCTGATCTATCCCCGAAAACCGGGTTCAGACCACTGCATCACCGCGACACGCGCCGGGACAAATCCGAACACGTGCGTGTCCACTGCCGAAGCCATTAAGGAGGACGAACGCGATGAAAAGGTCTGACAACAGGCGCCGGATTACATTTCGCGAGAAGGTGATCCACGTAGGCGCGGGTTTCGTGGCGAAGGAGCGCCCGCTCGTGTTGGACGCGCTAGCAGCGGTCGAGCCGCATCTGCGACGGTGGGATCCGAATGATGTGGATATTGAAGTCACCCTGCAGGACCGCGGCGGCAAGGAGCAGCGCATCACATTGCGCACGACCCTACCGGGCCATCCGCCGCTCGTGGCCGTCGCCGACAACCCGGACCTCACCCGTGCCCTCTGCGAAGCAAAGGGTGAACTGATCCGGCAGCTTGAACACCAAAAGTCGGCGCGCGAGCCCATGCATAACCGCCGACTCAGGAACGCGACGATTCGGCATCCGCACCCTTCCGCACCGCCCCAGATCACCGAATTCGCAAGGTAGACAGGCCGAGACCCGGCATTACCACACCCCAACCAGCTCGCTTCTGCGGGCAGATCGAGAGTCGGTTCATGACGCACATCACCGAAGAGCGTGTTATCGGCAACCATGCCGACATGGGCGGGTCGACCACCGTGGCCACTCGTACTTCGTTGACCGTAACGGACATACTCCCAGCGGCTGTACGCCGCAGGACCACGCGCACGGAAATGACTGCGGCCCAGTCCACGTGGGATTCCGAAGGCGGGGCACCGGAGCAGGTGAATCGCTGCGCATTTGTACCGAGGGTTTACTACTGACGGCGCTCACCAGGCCGGCCCGTTGAGGACCCGGTGGTCTTGGTCGCCGCACTGAGGTGAGATGCTTCGCCGCAACCGAATTCGGCAACCACATCGATTCGACGACTCTGTTGGAGAACGTGTCCTCGTGGGTCCTCGTGGGTGAGCCGGATCCGCGGGTCTTATGAACTCGGCTGTGGCACCGCGCAGTTCGTGTCGCAGCCCCGCTCGTGGTGATCGCAGACCATCATCAGGGAGGCGGTGCGACCGCGGCGCTATCGGCTCGCTGCTGATTTTCGAGCCGGGTGTCGCGGGCGAGGTTGATGAAAGCCATGTCACGTTGGAAGCGGGCGGCTGCGCGTCGGGCCCGCGGCTTGCGGTGCGCCGCGCGCCGGAAAAGGTCACTCTCAGTTCCAGCAGGCCCACCGCGCCGACCAGGATCCGAAAGAGGAACAACGTGCCGGTCGAGCCAGTGCGGCGATAACCAAACACGCAGGTTTTCGATCAGCGGGTGGGCCGCCCCTGCATTGCTCAGCTCGCCCGTGATCGCGACGATCCCGGCGACGAGCCAAACAAACAAACCGACGATGACAAGCATTCAGCGCCCCTCATCTGGAGCAGACCTCCAGTACACGCCTATTCGCCAACCCTGTCAACGTTGTTGACGGATAGCGTTAACATACACGTAGTGCGTGACAAGCCGAAGGGACGTGCTGGGCCGTGATGACAAAGCATCTGACCGTGCCCGCTGCGGGCGCTGACGGGACTGACCCGTCGGCCGTGGCCGCCCATCGAGCCGATGGTCAGGTCAGCCGGTCACTGATCCTGCAATCCGCACTGAGGATCATCGACCGCGACGGTGCCGACGCCCTGTCCATGCGCCGCCTCAGCGACGAGGTGGGCCGGGATCCGACGGTGCTCTACCGGCACATACCGAACAAGGCGGCACTGCTCGACGGTGTCGCCGAGGTCGTGCTCGGGCAACTGCACGTGGACACCGCAGATCCGGACTGGGCCGGACAGCTGCGTACCGTGGCCCACGACTTCCGCCGGTTGGCACTGAAGCACCCAAATGTGGTGCCGCTGTTGGTGACTCGGCCCCTGGCCACCCCGCTTGGCCAACGTCCTCCGGGGATGCTGCGCCCCCTAGAGGACATTCTGGCGCTACTGACAACCGCCGGCTTCACCGGCGACGATGCCCTCTGCATTTACCGGGTGCTCTTCGGCTACCTGCACGGTCACATCCTCACCGAGCTGCAAGAGGTCGTCGAGCGACCGGAGGAGACCGACGACGTCCTGCGCCTTGGTCTGCACCGGTTGGCGATCACCGAGTTCCCCCAGGTGCGGAGGCTGGCGTCGGCCTTGGCCGCTTACGACGGCGCCGCGGAACTCGACCACGCCATCGGCGCGTTGCTCGTTGGCCTCACCGCCACGATGTCGGCTCCCGACGGGTTACCTTCGTCGACGTGAACGAGCGACACATCGCGCACCGATCGTCTCGCACCGGCCGCGTCTGAACTAACCTCCTCGCGGATTCAGCCCAGGGGCCTCCGCAGCCGGCTTCGCCAAGCGTCGATCCGCCGCCGGCGTGGCGAATTCGGCGAGGGTTTGTGGGAAGCCGTTGGCGATATCCGCTCACCAAACTGAAGCCCTACCGCACCAAATCAGCCACGGTGCTGTCGACTGGCTCGTCGAGCCGTTACCGTTCATCCGTGGGCAACGATTTCAATCCGCTGGGCCTGGTCAGCGCAGCGTCCGGAGTGGCGCGTTATTGGCTTCGCACCAGCATCCGCACGCAAGAACAGCTGCTTGCGCTGCTCGGGGCTCAGGACGACAAGCCCCCGCCCCCGGCCCGCCTGCTCAACGCGGCCGTTGACGCCCTGCCCGCTGACTCACTGGGCTCCAAGATGCGCGAATTGCTTGACCGGGCGCTGGACCAGAGCACAAGAAGCAGCCGCGTGGAATTGTTCCATCACATCCTCGACCAGCTGGTCGCCGACGAGGCCCGCATCATCGGCGCGCTCTCGGACGGCTCGGCGTCGCCGCTCGTGAATGTTCACGACTGGGCCCGTCGGGGCGTCGTGGGCCGCGCGGTCCTCGAAAACGTGGCATTGATCGGCCGCACCGCGAACCTGGCATTGCCTGAAATGGTCCCGACCTACGTGAGTCATCTGCTGTCCCTCGGTCTGGTCGAGATCAGTCCGGAAAACCCCGATTTGAAAGACGATTACGAGATATTGATGGCCGAGACCACGGTGCTCCGAGCCATCAAGAGCGCCTCGCGTGGGCCGTTGGCGGCCAAGATCGACAAACTCACGTTGACCCTATCCGGCATGGGTCACGCGCTGTGGGCGGAGACCATGCAACACGACGGGCCATGACAACTTCCGTGGTCGCGTTGCAGACGTGGGGGGAAATCTCCCGCGACTTTGGGCTCAACTGGGTGATCTATGTATCCATGCCGTTGGTCGCCGCCTTCGTCGGGTGGAGCACCAAGATCGTGGCGTTGGAAATGCTCTATCGGCCAGTCGAATTCAAAGGTATCGGGCCGATCGGGTGGCAGGGGATCGTGCCCCGGCGCGCCGGCAAAGTCGGATCCAAAACCATCGAGTTGCTGACCGCGAACCTGCTCAAGCCCGAAGAACTGCTCGACCGGATCGATGCCGGGGAGGCGGTCGAGGCCCTGCGTGGCCCGCTGCTGTCGGCGGTCGATGAGATCTCGCGCGACCTCGCCGAGCAGATCCGTCCCGGGCTTTGGGACTCACTTCCCGAGGCAGGCCGGAAAGCGGTCACGGCCCGGATCCACGCCCAAACGCCCCGGATCGTGGAGAACATGATCAACGAGATGAGGGCGGACCTGACCCGGTATGTCGACCTGCAGTTCCTTGCCGTCACCACGCTGGTGCGCAACAAAGAGAAGCTGGTCAAGCTGATGCGCTCGGTGAGCGACGACGCGATGGCGTTCGTGCGGCGCAGCGGTATCTACTTCGGTCTTGGCATCGGTCTGGTGCAGATGGTCGTGTGGGCGCTGTTCAAGAACCCGTGGATCATGCCGGCGTTCGGCTTTGGCGTCGGTTTCATCAGCGACTACATCGCGCTGAACATGCTGTTCCGTCCGGTGCAGCCCACGAAGTACCTCGGCATCATCACGTTTCAGGGCCAGTTGCACGCACAACGCGAAAAGATCACGCGCGACTACGCCAAGATACTGGCCGACGACCTCTTCTCGCCCGAGGTGCTTTTCGACGGCCTGCTCCAAGGCCCCGGTTCGGATAAGCTCTTCGCGCTCGTCGCCAAGCAGATCGACACGGCCATCGATGCCCAGGCCGGATTCGCCGGCCCCGTAATCGTCCTTGCCGTCGGCACGCAACGCTATCGCGCGCTCAAGGACAGGGTGGCGAAGCAAGTTCTCGAGCGGCTGCCCTCGACACTGCTCGAGGCGCAGGACTACGCGACATCGGTGATCGACCTCGAGGCGACCATCGTCGACAAGATGAACCAGCTCACCAACGAGGAATACGAATCGATTCTGCGGCCGGTGTTCAAAGACGACGAGCCGTTGATGATCGCGGTCGGAGCCGTCCTCGGCGGCATCGTCGGTGAGATTCAAGTCCAACTAATCGAACATCTCGGTCGATGACATCACGCCAGTAGCGATGCGAGTTCGGCGCGGGGCACGGTGACCTCTTTTGACCCCTTGTTGTCCATCACCACTTGGTCTTGGCCGAAGAAGAAGATCACCGCGTCGTCGGTTATCGCGAAGTTTTGATACTTCGTCTCATCGAGATCGGCAGTCGGCGCATGCAATTCGCGTCGGACGATCGGGTTGAGCACCTCGAGCGGTTTTGTCCCGGGCTTGAACAGCGTGTCGAAACTGATCGGGGCGCGCTTGCCGAGGTCGAAGTTGAACGACCGGAAGGTGGTGTTCGGGTGGCCTTCGTGGGCCAGACCGGTGTCGTTGTCAATGTGGAGCACCAGGCTTTGGGTGCCCGACTCCGGCGTTCCCGAACGGAATGTCTTGGCAGTGACGTCGTACAGATACGGCCGATCGCGCGGTTGCGACGGCCCGATCTCGGCGACCCAGTCGAGGAACGAATCGCGGTCCTTTTTCAGGAAGTCCGTCACCGCCTGCATGTCCGGGTAGTCGAGGGGAAAGGTCACGTCGATCTGGTAGGTGGAGGTGGCGGCATGGACGTGGCAGGTCTGGTCCGAGCCAACCGTTCCGTTGAGATCGGCACACGCCGACTGCCCTTGCGCTGCAACCGAAGGCAGCGCGGGTGATGTGGTCGCCCCTGCAGATGTCGCCGTCGAGTGCGATGTCCCGCTGCATCCGCTGACGCCAAAGACCGCCACGGCTAGCAGAACCAGCGCTGCGATGCGGCGGCGCATCAGCCCAACACCAACTTCACGACCTGGCCGAAGCCGCTGTTGTCGAGGACGTAGACATTGCCGCCACCGTCCACCGCCACCGCCCTAGGTCCGTTGAGACCCTGGAACGGCAGCGCGGTCGAGTTGGTCGACCCGGCCGGCAACTTCAGCACGTTCTTGTTGACCTCGTCGACGAAGTACAAATCCCCTCCGGCGGTCACCACGAAGGGGCCCTCCAGGCCGCCCAAGGACCGCACGGTCTGGGCGCTAGACCCGGCCGGCAGCTCGAGCATCCGGTATTTGTGGTCGTCGGACACGAAGACGTTGCCCGCGCCGTCCACTCCCAGACCACCCGGCCACTCGAGGCCCGTGAACGGCAGCACGGTCTGCTCGTTGGATCCGGCCGCCAACTTGACGACCCGCAGCGTGCCGACGAGGGCGTAGGATCCGTTCGCCGACTTGGCCATCCGCTTCGTGCCGTCGGTGACGTAGACGTTGCCGCCGGTGTCCACCGCAACATAGCGGGGATTGTCCAGGCCCGTAAACGGCAGCACTGTCTGGTCTTTCGGCCCGGCTGCCAATTTCAGCACCCGGTTGTTGGCGGTATCGGCGACGAACACATCGCCGCCGCCGTTCACCGCGACACCACCGGGCTTGTTGAGGCCGATGAACGGCAGCACGGCCTGTTGATTCGACCCGGCCGCCAACTTCAGCACCCGGCCACCATCAGAGTCGGTGACGTACACGTCGCCCGCCGCGTCCACCGCCATATCGCTCGGGTAGGTGAGACCCGTGAAAGGCAACAGAGTTTGGTGGGCCGCGGGCGGCGGCGGTCCACTCGATCGATCCTCGGGCCCCTTCACGACGGTGAAGGGCAGGTCCGCCTTGCCGATCTGAACGATGGAATTCGGCGTGACTGCAACAGCTTCCACGCCGCCCTTGCCCGCGGTCATCGAAGCGTCGAGCGCAACGCGGTAGCGCAGCGTCACGGACTTGCCCTTCGGCAGCGCCTGGACGTTCGAGTAGGTGCCGATGTAATCCATGCCCGTGCCCTCGACCGGATAATCGACCTTGACCCAGCCCCCGGTGGCCTGGTCGAAGCGCTCGACGGTGCCGCGCGGCATCCCGGACGGATAGGGCGCGCAACTGCAGTGCTGCAGAACCAGCACCATGCCCACCTGTGGGTAGTCGACCGGCGAGTCGTTGCACATCGCCACGTCGACCTCGGTCGGCGGGTCGCCCGGCTTGACTTCGCCCGATGTGATGCCGCTCAGCGCAACGGATATCCTGCCGATCTCCGGCACGGGTTCGTACTTTTCGGACGTCGGCATCGGCGCCGACGACGGGTTGACCTTGCAGCCCCCGGCCTGGCCGGCGGCCGGGGTGCTCGAGCTGGGCGTCGGCTTTCCGGCCGGTGTGCTCGTCGAGCACGCGGCAACCGCCAGCAGGGTCGCCGTTGCGATCAACGCGCGCTTCATAAGTCGTTGGTGGTACGCGGTCTTGGTCATGTTCGTCTCCTCTACTTCTGGCCCGGGTAGGGCTTTGCACTGATGACGCCGCCGCCGTTGACCGACGGACCGAGCAGCACGGTCGAGGTGCCGGCCGCGGGGCTGTAGTCGATGAGTGACTGGCCGCCCCCGCATCCGACCTTGGCTTGGAGTTCGAGATCGCCCCCGTTGACGCCGACGACGACAACGGTGGCGCTGTGCACCTGCGGAACCGAGACCTTTGATGTTGTGCCGTCGCCGTTGAGCTTGGCGAGGAAAATGACGCCGCACGCGCCCAGGGCCTGCACGTAAGTCCCGGTCGGGAGCTGCCATGCGTTGACGTCGCCGTAATCGGGGCCTTGGCCGCCGTTGTTCGGCGCGGTGAGACCGGTCGGTGTCCCGCCGTCGATCGGCACCAGCCACAGCCGTGACCCGGCGGAGCTACTGCAGCTGGTGACGGCGACGGTCGAGCCGGTATCCCACCACCGCATCGGTGTGCAGTCCTTCTGGCCGGCGATCGGCAGCGCCTTGCCGGCCACCCCGTCATTGCCCATGAAGGCGAGGCCGGAGGCCGTCCCCAGCACCAGCCGCGTGCCGTCCGGCGTGGAGAGATAGCCGCGATAGTCCGGTCCCGCCGGGTACTTCAGCTGGTGGTTGCCGGCAAGGTCGACTCGTTCGAGCGACGCCCCAGACAACAAGGAGGTCAGCAGTATCGCCTTGCCGTCGGGGCGCGTGTAGCGGGGTGTGGCGTCGGCGACGTCGACGGTGAACGTGGTCTTGGTGCCGCTGCGCAGGTCGACCTGGGTGATGTCCGTCTTGTCGCTCCCCCAATTGGAGAACAGGGCGCGGGCCCCGTCGCCCGACCAGTCGACCAACGATGGGCTTGAACCGTCGCCCGGTGGGGGGAAGGTCGTGATCGGGTAGCGGCCACCCGCCGGGTCGACCAGGTACAGCGTCGTGGTCGCCGTCTGGTAGGTCGGCGAGCCAGGGGGCGCCTGCTCGCCGGTGCCCAAGCCCGGAACCGGGCTCCACGTGGCCAGCATCCAACCCGGGCCGACCTGCGACCACGGGACGGCACCGAGCGGCGCCTCGACGCCGTGGGCCGCCATCGTCGGCGAGTTGGCGGGCTCGGCGGATGCGATGGGCAGGCCGCTGACCGTGGCGGCGACCGTCGCCGTTGCCATCAACGCGAGCGTCGTCATCTTCATCCACCGTCCGAGCGGGGTGCGCCGACGAGAGTTGCGAGGGCCTGTGTGCGTCGTGATCATATCGGTGTCCTTCGGGGAAACATGTCCGGTTTTCGGCGCCGTGAAGGCGTGTCCCGTAAACGTTGCGGCAAACACCTTGCGCGTTTCTTGCACGGGTCTTGTGGCGCGTGCCCGACGCGCTCGTGCCGGCCTCGGCGGCAAATAGGTGCGTGGCGCGCCCGTGAGGGAGATACTGCTGCGGTACCCGGGGAATCGAGGAAGATGGCGGCGAACTCACGCGTCGGTACGACGTTCGGCAAGTACGAGATCACGCGCCTGCTCGGCAGGGGCGGGGGCGGCGCGGTGTACGAAGCCTATGACACCGGCAAAGGACGAACTGTCGCGCTGAAGATACTCGCCGAGGAGTATTCCGACAGCGCCACCTTTCGGACGCGGTTCCAGCGCGAGTCGCAGGCGGCGGCGGTCCTGCAGGAACCACACGTCATTCCGATCCATGACTGGGGTGAGATTGACGGCAGCCTGTACATCGACATGCGGCTGGTACAGGGGGAGACGCTTCTCGACCTGATTGCGGAGGGCCCGCTGGAACCCGCGCGTGCGGTGGCCATCATCGGTCAGGTCGCCGCCGCCCTGGATGCGGCACACGCCCAGGGATTGATCCACCGCGACGTCAAGCCACAGAACATCATCGTCACCCCCGCCGACTTTGTATATCTGGTCGACTTCGGAATCGCCGAGGCCAAGGGCGACCCCCGGCTGACGACGGCGGGGTACCCAGATCGGCACCCTGAATTACATGGCGCCCGAACGGATTAGCGGAGAGGTATCCACACCCGCCGTCGATGTCTATTCGTTGGCGTGCGTGTTGTACGAGTCGCTGACCGGAGACCCGCCGTTTGCCGGTGACAATCTCGAGCAGCTCGTGGCCGCGCACATCGCCGTGCCGCCCCCGAGACCGAGCGCCGCCAATCCGCGCGTTCCCGCCGCGCTCGACGACGTCGTCGCCCGCGGCATGGCCAAGCACCCCGACGACCGGTACGGGACGGCGGGCGCCCTCGGCCGCGCCGCACAGCGCGCCCTGGCGACCGGCGGACACAATCTCCGCGATGTCCTCACGGGGCCGGTCGTGTCATCGGCCGACGCGGACGGCACTCGACCGTTCGCGATGGGTAATTCGTCCGTGCATGCGGGCTCGACCGCCGCCGTGCCCACCGGCCCGCTGGACCGCGTCACCGTAGCGGAACCTCGTGACCGCGAGCCGGGCAAACCCAGGCGCAGGTGGGTGCTGCCGACCGTGATCGTCGTCGTGGCTCTGATTCTCGGCGGCGTCGGCGTGGTCATCGGGCTGCTCGTCCACGGGCGGACCGTGCAGCAGTCGCAGACCCCGCCCGCGCGTTCCGGCCCGCCTCCAATGGTGACGGGACCCGACCTGAGCAGCATGCATCAGTCCTGCGACCAGGGCTTCACCTTGCCGAACGCCACGGGCTACGGCACCCACGCCGGGCGGGGGACGCCCGAAACGTCGTGTCTTTTCGCCAACAGCGTGCTGACGGCGTACTGGGCCGAATACGGCAACGCCAGTCCGCTACCGCGGGCGGTCTCGGCGCCTGGGGCCGTTGACTGCAAGTCCGTACCGGGCGCGCTGTGCAACGGTTCGAACTTCCTGATGCATTGCCAGCAGTACCCGGGAGACGGCTGGATCACCTGCATCGGTGGCAACAGCGCCCGCGTGTACCTGTGGTGAGTTGGGCCGGCCGGCCGGCAACGGCCCCTTGGGTCACGATTTGTGATTCGGAGTGAGCGCAAGTTGCCAGCACAATCTGCGGTGCCCCAGATCATGTTGAGTCCGGTGAACGCAAAAAGTATTCGCGTACTGTTCAATTCAATTAGCATGACCGACCGCCGGCGCGGACACTCAACGCAAATTGAGCAAAATCGGGTTCAAACATTCCAACCACGCCAAGGCGGCGCAGCTGCGGACATGCGGTGTGGTCCGCCTCGTAGCGACAACTGTGTCCGCACAGGTCAGATACCGTTTTGTGGTCGAGGCGATGAGCGATGATGTCGGGTGAAGTCGCAGGTCGGGGGATTGTCGCTAAGAGGCGGACAACGCGGCACCCCTCCTCCGAGAGGCAGATGTGGCGTCTGTGACTCTCCTCCCGACGACCCCAGCGAAGCGCTCCCCAAACGCCGCGCCGACGGCGCACCAATTTGAGTCGGGTCTCGGCGCGGGGGCCGTTGACTGCAAGGCCGATCAGGAACCACAGCGGCCGGCGGGCATTGCCCCTAAGTGGGCGGTCAGCCAGGTGGCCATCTCGTTGAGGGCGGCGATGCCGTCATCGAACTTCCCCGAGGCCGGTTGTGCGGCCAGCGCGACGGCGATCCTCCCGTTCGGCGCGGGCAGCACACCCAGCTGCCGTACCAGATAGCCACCCGGCGGTGATGGGCCCCAGCCGCCCTTGAACTCGGCGTCCGGTACCGTGCCGATGCCCCACCTCTGATCCGCCACGACCCGTCCCATGAGCGCAAAGACCGGCGCGTTTGCCTTGTCGCAGAACGCAACTGAAGTGAACCGCGCCTGGTCGGTCAGCGACCATTCCGTTTGACCGAACGCGGTGAATTCCGGGAGCACCTTTTGCGACTGGACGGTCGTGAGGTCGCCCGTTTGCCTCAGGACGGCTTCGACCTTCTGCGCGGCGGTGACCGGATCTCCCAGGCTTGCCCAGATCGATTCCGCTGCCGCATTGTCGGATTCGGTGATGGCAGCCGTCATCGCGTCGGTGACCGTGGGCGGGTTTTCTTCACGCAGCGCCGCGATGATCAACGGAACCTTGATCGTTGACCAGGCGGGTCCACTTTTCCAGCTTCCCAAGGTGATTGGTGCCTGCCCATTGCCGACGGGGCTGACCGCGACGCCTACCGCCGCGTGCAGCTTCGCTTCCAATTGGGCGAAGTCGGCGGCCAGCGTGGCCGCCGCCGTGGGTGGCGCCGTCTTGTCGGTGCCCAGGCGGTATCCGACGACCACGCCCGCCGCCAGCACCGCCGTCGCAAGCACCGCGATGCCGGCGATCAGCCGGATCGGGTAGCGCTGCGGCGTCACGTCTCGACCATCGAGCACCGGCCGGTGGCTGTCAACGAGGTGCGGCGGGAAACCGGATATCCGTTAACTACCGCAAACGCGGGCTGACGACCCACAATGGGTCCTGAAGCATTGCCGAGCTGAAGGGATTGCTACCGCGATGGCCCAGGGCGCACTTCGGTTTGGGATGTTGGGACCGTTGCAGGCCAGCGCCAACGGCGCCGACCTGCCGTTGGGTGCGGCAAAGCAGCGGGCGGTGCTGGCCATTCTGCTGATCAATCGGAATCGCATCGTTCCAATCGACTCGTTGATCGATGCGGTGTGGCAGGAGCAGCCTCCGCCGGAGGTGCGGGGGAGCCTGCATGCTCACATATCCAGGCTCCGCCGGCTGGTGAGCGACGCCGGCGCAGACGCCGCCACCACTGTGGTCAGCGCCCGGCCGGGGTATCGGCTCAACGTGCCCGACGAGGCTTGCGACATCGGCCGCTTCGCGATCGAACAAAAAGCGGGCATTGGAGCGGCGGCCGGCGGCCGATTCGAAGAGGCCAGCGCGCACCTGTCGGCCGCGCTTTCCGAATGGCGCGGCCCGGTGCTCGAGGATTTGCGCGACTTCCCCTTCGTCGACGCCTTCGCCGCGGCGCTGACGGAGGACAAGCTGGTGGCGCTAACCGCGTGGGCAGAAGCCGAGATAGCTTGTGGGCGAACTCATTCCATAATCAGTGAGCTTGAGGCCCTGGTGGTCGATCACCCCTACCGAGAACCGCTGTGGGCACAGCTGATAACCGCCTACTACCTTGCGGAACGCCAATACGATGCGCTCGACGCGTACGGGCGGCTGAAGAAAATGCTCGCCGACGATCTCGGCATCGACCCCGGTCCCACCCTGCGAGGCCTGCACCAGCGAATCCTTCGCCAGGAGCCGCTGGACATCAAACAAGCCGCCCGCGCCACGGCCAAACGTGCTGCCGCAACACTCCAGCGGCGCCCCGAGGGCGCCCACGAGTCCGCCGTCGCACAGCTGCGTGACGGCGCCGGGCGTCGTTATCCGCTGCGAGGGGCCACCACCCGGATCGGTCGCCTCTCCGACAATGACGTCGTGATCGACGACGACACCGTGAGCCGCCACCACGCGGTGATCGTCGACACCGGAAACAGCTTTGTCATCACCGATCTGCAGTCAGCCAATGGAGTCGACGTTGCGGACCAGCGGGTTCGCACCAGCGCGCTGCTGGCCGACGGTGACCGCATTTGCATCTGCGGCCACGAATTCACCTTCGAAATCTGTGGAAGCTGATCTGGCGCCGCAAGAATCCGACAAGGATTTTGTCAGAACTGAGCAACCCCCTAGGCGAACTCTGATCTCCCGTACGGCCCATCTACCGAACAGGAGTCCATCGCCATGTTGATCTCTCACCCCCTCAAGCCCGTTGCCGGCACCGCCATCGCCGCGGCCGCGCTCGGCCTAGCCGCTGTGCTCGGCGCCGCCACCGCCCACGCCGGCGCGGCGGACGACCAGTTTTTGGCCGCCCTGCACCAGCAAGGCATCAGCTTCGGCAACCCGCAGTCGGCCATCGGCGTCGCACACCACGTCTGCGATGCCCTCGGCCAGGGCATGGAGCCCAGCCAGATCAGCCAGCAGCTGGCCAGCCATAACGCCCAAATAGACCGGCAGACCGGCGTGCTCATCACGGTCGACGCGGCGCAGTCCTACTGCCCGCAATACGTCCACCGGATGGCCAACGGCGCGCTGGTGGTAGGCCCGAATCACTGACGGGCCATCGCTTGAGCCACGTGAGTATCGTCAGCAGGCCATAAGGCGTTTCCATTTGCGCTATCACCGGCGCTATCACCAATAGAAATCGCGTAATGGTCTGTCGCGCAACGGCTCCGGGCGCGTCCGGAAACCGTCAGCCGGTCAATCCCTGCGACGGCGCCTTCGGCCGGTCGCCGATTTTCACGTCACGCCCCTCGCCGGCCGCCATGGTGGCGGCCTCACCGCGCGCCAGGCCCACCGTCGCGACGATCACCACGACCGCCGCCGTCACCAGCACAAACCACCCAATGCCATTGGTGCGCAAGGTCTCTTCGAGCACGAAGACGCCGAGCACACCGCCCACCACGGGCTTCGCGACGATGATCGTCGGCAGGGAGGCGGTCAGCGCCCCGGCGCGATATGCCGACTGGTGGTAGATCATGCCGGCCACCCCGCAGAACACGAAGCCGTAGAACGCCGGCGTGTGCCACAACTGGCCGGGGTGGTGTTCGAGTATGTCGACCATGCCCTTCATCAGTACCGCGAACACCGCCAACAACGAACCCGCCACCGCCGCCAGCAGCACCGCCGCGACCGGACGATCCGACCAGATCCGGGCGCCCAGCAAACACAACACCAGAAGCGGGCCGATCACGAGCGCCACCACAAGCCAGGTTTGCGACGATGCTTGTTCCTGGCCGCCCATCGGCTGCCCGACCGCGATGACTATCGCCAATGACACGGCCAGCAAGACCGCCCACATCCACTCCTGGCGGGTTATCGGATGGCGGGTGAATCGCGCATAAATCGGCAAGGCGAAAAGCAGCGCCGTGACTTGCAGCGACATCACCAACAACACCGAGGCGTCGTCGAGGGCCACCGCAAGAAAGCAATAACTGGAGATGTCCCCAATACCGCCGACCCACCAGCGTTTGTCCCGCAGCAACATGCCGAACAACGCCAGGTGGCCGACCGATTTGTCGGTGACCTCCTGCGCGGACCGCTGACGGATCACATTCCCGACCGCGGATGCCAGCGCGGCGCATAGCGCGTAAAACGCCGCCAGAACCGCTTCCGACATTTGACCTCCTCGCCCGACGTCCGGCTCCGAAGCCGCACCTGCACGCACACTTCGTCGCCACTTCTGCGGTTACGTTGCTGCGCGATTTAGCTGTCCCGCCTGGCGCGAAACGTGCGCTGAAACCGCGTCACCGACTAACCAACCAATTTAGTCGCGACCCCCGGGACTTGCTCGCCAGTTCCTCATAGCGGAAATTTGGTATCCGTGAGCTGTTCGGACAGCTCCCAGAGCGCCTTGGCGGTGTTCGCGCGTTTCGCCGGCCAGCTGCGCCAGGTCGGCTGGGTGCGGCCATAGAGGCCGAATCGTGGGCCGACGAAAGTGTTGCCCGGTAAGTCCTGCGATGCCGCGTACAACGTTTGCCGGGCGCCGAAGTCGGCGTCGGTGGACACCAGACGGTCGGCGGCCAGTACCGTCGCGTCGGTCAATTTGCGACCGGAGTTGCCTTGCAGGTTCGTGTGCGACCAACCGGGGTGGGCGGCCAGTGCGCGCAATGACGAACCGAACGTATCCAGGCGCCGCTGCAGCTCGCTGGTGAACAGCAGGTTGGCGAGCTTTGACTGGCCGTAGGCCAGCCACCTCGAATACGGCCGGGACTGCCAGTTCAAATCTTTGAGGCTGATGTAGCCGATGTTGTGCAGCAACGAGGACACCGTGACGACCCGGTCGGTGAGCTTAGGCAGCAACAGATTGGTCAATGCGAAATGGCCCAGATGATTGGTGCCGATATGACGCTCGAAGCCGTCGGCCGTCAGCGCGTAGTCGGCGGCCATGATGCCAGCATTGTTGATCAAGACGTCGGCTTTATCTATGTCGTCGGCGAAGCGCCGCACCGAAGACAAATCCTGCAAGTCGAGTTGACGCACCTCCACTTGCCCAGGTCTGAAGCCGGTCATGCCCGCCGCGGCGGCCTCCCCCTTTTCGGTGTCGCGCACGGCGAGGATGACGCGCGCACCGACCCGGGCCAACTCGCGGGCGGTCACCTCGCCCAGACCGCTGTTGGCGCCGGTGACGATGGCGGTGCGCCGGGCGAACGGGGGCAGATCTGCGGCGGTCCAATCGGGCATCCGAACCACACTAATTCGTGAGCTCGAGGGATTGACCGTGGCGCGGAGCCAGGGTGTATTGCCCCACGTCGCGGGTATCGTGCTGGGATGGCCAGCGGGATGTACTTGGGCGTCATCGTCAATCCGCTCGCCCGCAAGACTCGTGCCGCGCGCAGCGATCGCGGCGCCGAGCTGCGTCGCATCATCGGCCCGTGGGGCGAGGTGCACGAAACCGCCTCCGTCGAAGACCTCCGCAAGGCCGTTAAGGAGCTCCATCCGCGAACCACCCACCTCGTCAGCGACGGCGGCGACGGGTCGCTGAACTGGTTGATCAACGAAGTCGAGCAATGCGTCACCGATCCCGAAGACTGGCCGGCGTTCATACCCACCAACGGTGGCAGTGTCAACGCCATCGCGCGCAAGGCGCGAGTCCGCGGGCGGCCCCAAGCGATTCTGCGTGCGCTGGCGGCTGCCGCCGAGACGGATCGGCCTCCGCCCGAGGTGTGCCTCGACACTCTGACACTCGACGGTGAGACCGCGGACGGCGCGAAGTTCCATCGGCTCTGCTTTGGGCTGGCGGCCGGGGGCGTCGGCAACCGCTTCTACGAAAAGTATTACGGCGACCACACTCATGGCCGCGCGGACGTCGTTCGAGTGATTGCCCGGTCATTCGGCGACTACATCGCCAACAAGGTTGTCCGCTCGAGCAAGCTCAACTATGCAACCAGTCTGTTCACGCCGACGCAGGCGCGCGTCGTAATCGACGGCGACGAGGTCCCGACGCGGACACACCGGTTGCTCCACGCCGGCGCGATCGACCTGCACATCGGCGCCGGGTTTCGGCTCTTCCCCAAAGCGGAGAAACCGGGCGCGCTGCATTTCCAAGCCGGGAACCTGCGGCCCTCGCTGATCGTCGTGCGCTTTCCGGCGGCGCTCAGAAGCGGCCGGCTCCACGGTGATGAGATACGCGACGTCAACGGCCAAGAGATGATCATCGAGGCCGAGGACGAGCCGCTGGCGCCGATCATCGACGGCGAGCGTTTCGACGGCATTGTCAGGCTTGTGGCCCGCGCGGGGCCAAAGATCCGCGTCGCCCAGGTCGGGTAGTCAACGATCGCGCCGCAGCGCGCGGCTGCCAGGTGACCATTAGCTCGTCCGGCGGCGATGAGTAGCTATAGGCGTCGGAAGGTACGGGTGCAGACGGCGCGAGGTCCGGTGGCATTGGCACAGGGCGATGGCGGGATGCCCCACTTGCCGGCCTCGGGCCGCGAAGGGCGCGGCCCTTTTCGCCGTTGGTATCGGGACCCGGTTGCTAAACGGCCGGGACGTTGAGGGAAATATGGCGCGAACGCCACTGGTCTTTTGTTTGCGGGTGTCGCCTAGGGCCGGGAACCACAAGAGGGTGGGGCTTGGCATCTAGCCGCAGGGTGCGCGCATAGCTGATCATCGTGTACGGGAACACGGAGATACGTACGTCAGTATCCCAGTATTCCGCGTTTAGCTGCGGATATTGCGAGTACTGGGTTACGGACATACTGATCGTAGTATCTACGCGGATCTCTTGGCGGTGAGTCCGATCCTCAGAAACGAGGAACCCCACCGGGCGCGGCTGTCTGAAGCCTCGCTTAGTAGCTGTATCTAGCCTAAGAGATTAATGAGCACGACCAAAAAATGCTTTCGCAGGCTTTGCTTGAGCTCGATCGGGGCGGCTACTATCGGCATTACCAACCGCGACGCGTAGGGATGTTGTTGAGCTGACCTCGGTTTAAGGCCGACCACCGACCTGGAAGGGGGGCGAGTCCTGCCATGGAAACGCTTATCGATTACCTGCAGATGTGGGCAGCGCGGAAGCCCGACCAAACCCTCTTCCGGTTCGTCGATGCAGAAGGCCGGGAGCTCGAGCACTACACCTACCAGAGCTTCGCCGAGCGGACGCGTGAGCTGGCGGCCTACTTGTCTACAGAGGCCGGGCTCAGTCGGGGCGAGCGGGTGCTACTGGTCTACCCGCCAAGCCTGGAAATGGTGGCGGCGTTCTTCGCCTGCGCGCGCATCGGGGTGGTCGCGGTACCCGTCAGCCCGCCCTTGCCCATGGAGTTCGAAGCGGGGCTGGCCAAGCTCAGCTTCATCGCACGGGACTGCCAGGCCAGGGCCGTGCTGTCGACGAAGCAATTCGAGTGCGACTACCGCCTGCTGCTCGGCCAGCGACAAGACGCGTCGTCCTGGCCGGACGCGGCGCGGCCGCCGGAGCTGCCCTGGTTCGCGACGAATGGCACGCAGGAGTTTGGCGGCACCCACGTGGCGGACAATCCCGGTCCGGTGCTCTTCCTCCAGTACACTTCCGGCTCCACCAGCGATCCGAAGGGCGTGATCGTCAGCCACGCCAACGTCATCGCGAACGGCACGGCCTTTACCAATGGTGACGAGGTGCTGGTCAGCTGGCTCCCGCAACACCATGACATGGGCTTGATCTCCGCCTACCTGTTCGTGTTGCTGGAGGGCGGGACCACGCATGCGATGTCACCGCTCGAGTTCCTCAAACGTCCGTCGGCGTGGCTCCGGCTCATCAGCGACGTGCGCGCCACCCATACGCCGGTGCCGAACTTCGCCCTCGAGTACTGCCTGCGCGAGGACAAGGTCCCCACGTCCGAGCTGGCCGGGATCGACCTGAGCAGCCTGGAGAGCATCGTTGTCGGCGCAGAACCGCTGCGGGCCAAGACCTTTACCCGCTTCCGGCAGCGCTTCGCCCCATATGGCCTAAGGCCGAACGCGCTCACCGGCGCTTACGGCATGGCCGAAAACACTCTCATCGTGTCCCTGCGGGGGCGCCAGATCCTGACTCTGAACAAACGAGCGCTGGAGAAGAATCTCGCCCGGGTCGAGAAGGCCCTGCCCGAGAACAGCAACCGGGCCCCGGTGGTGAGCTGCGGCAAGCCCCTTGCGTCGAACGTGGTCCGCATCGTGGATCCCGAATCGCGACGGGCTCTGGGCGAAGGCCGGGTCGGCGAGGTTTGGGTGGACGGACCATCCAAGGGAGGCGGTTACTGGAATCGTCCCGAGCTCACCGAGAACTTCGCCGGCCGCATCAGGGGCGACGAAGAACACACCTACCTACGGACCGGCGATCTCGGCTTTCTGCATGAAGGCGAGCTGTTCGTCTGCGGCCGCAGCAAGGACCTGATCATCATTCGCGGCGTCAACTGCTACCCCGCGGACATCGAGGCCATCGTGGAGCGGTCGACATCCGACGTCCGTCATGGATGCGTCGCCGCCTTGTCGGTCGAGCTCGACGAGCAGGAAGCGCTGGTTGTGGTCGCCGAGGTGCGGGACGAGCAGGCGCTTCCGGACGGCAAGGCCCTGGCCCGAGCGATCCGCAGGCATGGTCACATCGATCCACGCGCGATCGTGTTCGTGCCGCCGCGCAGCATTCCCAAGACCACTTCGGGGAAGAAGAGGCGCGCGGAGACCCGCCAGCTCTGGCTGGACGGCAAGCTGCCCGTGCTGGCGACCTGGGAAAACCAGACGGCCCATCAGACCCACGACGGGCCGGACGCCGGCGCGGGACCCATGGAACGCTTCCGCAATCTCATCGAGAGCTACGACCTCACCGGGCAGGAAGACTGCTCCTTCGCGGATCTCGGCATCGACTCACTGGCCCTGGCCGAGCTGCGCGCGGACCTGCAGGCCCTGTTGGAAGAGCATGGCGCGGGCGAGTTGGCCGACGAGGTCAACACGCGCCTGCTCCAGCGCCTGACGGTCGCCGAGTTCTTCGGGCTCATGCGGCAGTTCGGCGAGGGGTCCGGCCAACCACTCGACGCCCTGCGGCAGGCGCTTGATCAGATTTCCGCCGAGTACGAGGCGTCCGAGGCCACGCAGATGCGCGCCGACGCGCGGCTGCCCCTGCCGGCGCTGCCACCGGCGCGAGAGGGTGCGGAGAGCGACATCCTGGTGACCGGCGTGACCGGGTTCCTGGGGCCGTTCCTGGTGAGCAGCCTGCTCGGGCACACTTCCTACACCCTGCACGCGCTGCTCCGTGCGACGGACGCGGAACACGGACTGGACCGGATCGTCGCCTCGCTGCGCCGGGCCCAGCTCTGGTCCCCGGCTCTCGAAGCCGAGGTCCGTGCCCGGGTGCGCGTGATCTGCGGCGACCTCGCCGAGCCTCACCTCGGAATCGGTGAGGCGGAGTTCCAGCGACTGGCCGAGAGCGTCGACGCCATCGTCCACAACGGCGCCCTGGTCAACTACATCCGGACCTACGACGCCCTGCGGCCCGCCAACGTGATCGGCACGCACGAGCTTTTGCGTCTGGCCATGACCGCGCACCGGAAAACCTTCCACCTGGTCTCCAGCACCTTCATCTACGGGTGGAGCGTCAAGCCGGTCGTCGGGGAAGCCGATGTGAACGCCGAGATGAACGCCCTGGACTTCGGGTACTCGCAGACCAAGTGGGTCGCCGAGCAACTGGCGCTGGCCGCGCAGCGGCAAGGACTCGACGTGCGCATCTACCGGCCCTCGTTGATCTCACCCACCAGCGCGGGATTTGGGAGCCAGGACGACATCTTGGTGCGCACTATGGCGTTCATGATCGAGCATGGCATCGCCGCCGATGCGCTCAACCAGCTGAGCTTGTTGCCGGCGGACCTGATCGCGGACCACATCGTCGCGCTGATGGATCTGCCGGCCGAGGCGGGCAGCGGCTGCGGTCATGTCTTCAATATGACCGCGGATGATTACTACAACCTGACGGACATCGCCCGGGTCTTGACGGAGCGCTACGGCTACCAGTTCGACTATCACGACATCCCGTCTTTCGCCGAGGAGATGAACCGCCGGTGCACGCCGCGCGATCCGATTTATCCGCTGGTCGATTTCCTCGTCCGCTCGGCGGACAAGATCGCGGCGATGCGGGACAAGCGTTATGGCAACACCCAGTACCGGCATGCGCGCTCCCTGGCCAAGGTCCGCGTGCGAGAGCCCGCTCTGACGGAGACGGTCGAGAATCTGGTCCGGTTCTTGCGGAGCGAGCGTCTGATCACCGAGGCTGAGGACGAGGCGCAACGCAGTGCCTAGCGACGATCGCAAGAGCGGCGAAGCCGGGCGCAGCGGGTCGCCGCCCAACAAACCTAGCGACACCAGGGGGTCCACGATGTTCACGGTCGACGACCAGGCGGCGGGTCCACACGACGCCTCGCTCGATCACGAGCGGATCGTCCTGCAGGCGCGTGACGTCGAATTCGACTGGGCGAAGCTGCCGTTCTACTACGTGCCCAACGAGCCCTTCACCACCCACTTCTGCAACGTCCTGCACTTGCTGCTGCCGGCGGGCGAGGAGTTCATCGTCGAGGCGTTCAAGAACACCTTGCCGCTGATCAAGGACGATCAGTTGCGGCTGGACGTGCAGGGCTTCATCAGCCAGGAGGCCATGCACTCCCAAGCGCACTCGGGTGTGCTTCGGCACTTCGAGGCCAAGGGCATCGACGTCACGCCGTTTACCAACCAGATGGCCTGGCTGTTTCAGAAGCTGATCGGTGACCGGCCGCGGTGGAGTGCGCGGCGGCGGCAGAGCTGGTTGCTCGAGCGGGTGTCCATCGTGGCGGCCCTCGAGCATTACACCGCGATCCTGGGTGAATGGATTCTCGACACCCCGCAACTCGACGCCATCGGCGCCGACCCGGTGATGCTGGACTTGATTCGCTGGCACGGTGCGGAAGAAGTCGAACACAAATCGGTCGCCTTCGACACCATGAAGCACCTGCGTGCCGGGTACTTTCGGCAGGTGCGCACGCAGCTGCTGGTGACGCCGGCGTTGCTGTGGTTGTGCGTGCGCGGCGTGCGATTCATGTACTCGATCGACCCGAACCTCCCGCCGGGGACCAAGCCGCGCTGGCGAGACTATTTCCGCGCGGCGCGCCGCGGTTTGGTGCCCGGGCCATTCCAGTTCCTGGGGGTCATCGGCGCCTACTACAAGCCAAGTTTCCATCCGTCCCAGTTGGGCGGGGTTGGACGCGCGGTCGACTACTTGGCCAGATCGCCTGCTGCGCGCGCGTCTCACTGAGCGGAGAAACTGATGACGACTCAGGCGGCTCCAACCACCGTGATCGCTTCGGACGGCGTACCGCTCGCGGTCCACGCCTACACCGAGATCGACAAGCGGCGGCCCACCATCCTGGCCATCCACGGCTACCCGGATAACCACCACGTGTGGGACGGCGTCGCGGCCAATCTCGCCGACCGCTACAACTTCGTGGCCTACGACGTGCGCGGGGCCGGTCAATCCTCACGCCCGGCCGGCCGGTCGGGATACCTTATGCGCCAACTGGTCTCCGACGTCGGCGCGGTGATCGACGGTCTGGGGGCGGGCGAGGTCCACCTATTGGCCCACGACTGGGGTTCGATCCAGGCCTGGGCGGCGGTCACCGACGACGCGGTGATGCGCAAAATCGCGTCGTTCACGTCGATCTCCGGGCCGCACCTGAACTATGCGGGCAGCTTCCTGCGGTCGCCACGCACACCCCGCGCGATCGTCGACGTCGTCAGACAGGTCCTGGGCTCAACGTACATCTGGTTTTTCCTGTGCCCGGGTGCGCCCGAGCTGGCGATCCGGTCCCGGGCGACCGTGAAAGTGTTTGAGGCGGTTGAACGCATCGGCCGATCAGGCGGCGACAGCCGGCGGCGCGCAGCGCCGACGCGGTCGATCGACGACTACCTCAACGGGCTCAACCTGTACCGCGCCAACATGCCCGGGCCGTTTTTCGCCCCGGGAAAGCAGCTGCCGCAGACCACCGTCCCGGTGCAGGTGCTGGTGGCGCGCAAGGACTATTTCGTGACGCCTGCCCTGCAGCGGTTCACCGGCTCGATACCGGACGGCAGCAGGATCGTCCCGATCGAGGGCGGGCACTGGGTGGTGGCCTCCCATCCCGACGTCATCGCCCGACTCGCCGGCGAATGGGTCGACCGGATCATCGAGGGCACGGCTCCGGCGGGCGAGCCTGGCATGAGCACTCGACAAAAATAGGAAATTTCCTGTGTCGCAGACTATTTGGAGTACCAGACCCGCCGACCTGTACGGTCGCCGCAAGCGCGACCGCATTTACACCGCGTTGTGGGGTGTGGGTGCTCTCTTCGGTGGTTTGGCGTCGGCGTCGCGGTGGGATCCGTCGCGGGTGTCGGCGATGCGGCGCACCAGCACCGCGGTGGTCACCAAACGCGAACCCCTCGCGCCCGACGTGGTCGCTTTGACGCTGGCCGACCCGGATGGCGGGTTGCTGCCATCCTGGACGCCGGGCGCGCACATCGACGTTCGGCTGCCTTCGGGTCGCCGTCGGCAGTATTCGCTGTGCGGTCCGCCCGGCCGGCGCACCGAGTACCGTATCGCCGTGCGCCGCATCGCCGACGGCGGCGGCGGCTCGATCGAGATGCATGACACCTTCAATGCGGGCGACACCCTGATCTTCGAGGGTCCCCGCAACGCGTTCTATCTCGTCACGGACGAGGAGGACGTGTTGTTCGTGATCGGCGGCATCGGGGTGACGCCAATCCTGCCCATGATTCAGGTGGCTCATCAGCACGGAATCAATTGGCGCGCAGTGTATGCCGGCAGGAGCCGCCAGTACATGCCGCTGCTCGACGAAATGATGGCGGTGGCCCCGGATCGGGTCACCGTGTGGGCTGACGACGAGCGCGGCCGCTTCGCAACCGCGGCGGAACTGCTTGCCGACGCCGGACCCACGACGGCCGTTTACGTGTGCGGCCCGACCGGCATGCTGGAATCGGTGCGCACCGTGCGCGACAAAAACGCCAACGCCCCACTGCACTACGAACGGTTTGGACCGCCACCGGTCGTCGACGGCGTCCCGTTCGAGCTTGAACTCTGGCGTTCCCGGCAGGTGCTCGGCGTGCCGGAAAACCGGTCGGCGCTGGACGTCATGCTCGACCATGTCCCGTCGACCGCGTATTCGTGCCAGCAGGGGTTCTGCGGGACCTGCAAGGTCAAGGTGCTGGCCGGGGACGTCGATCGCCGGGGGCGCACCACGGAGGGTGACGACGAAATGCTGGTCTGTGTCTCGCGCGCCAAGGGCGGTCGCGTGGTGATCGACGCCTGACGACGGCGCGAATTCTCGGCGGCATTGAAATCAACGAAAATGCCGGTGGGCGAGGTCGTGCAGCGATTAAATCAATGGTGGCCCCGGCCGGCGTTAGAAGTTTTCCGCCGCGGCAACCGGGCGGCCTACGCTGGCTAAGTAACGCGCCGGGGGGCAGGCCCCCATGCCACGCACAGGAGACGAACCCTATGAGTCAGCCGTTGGCCGACACCATTTACTGCACCGGGGTACCGAGCAAATGACGGCGCCGCAACGTCGGGGGCTCAATAACGCGGTCACGCGGATGTGGAGTTTCCTCGCCCCGGCATACGACCTCCGGTCTTTGCAGCGGTTTGTCTACCGGCCGCCGCACGACGAGGTGATCGCGCAGCTGCGCTCCCACGGATCGCGTAAGGTTGCTGATATCGCTTGCGGTACAGGCATTCTCAGCGATCGTATCGAACGCGAACTACACCCGGACGAGATCTACGGCATCGACATGTCCGACGGCATGCTCAGCCAGGCTCGTGCCCGATCCGACCGCGTGCACTGGTTGCGTGGGCCGGCCGAGCAGCTGCCCTTCGATGACGGGGCGCTCGATGCCGTCGTGACGACTTCGGCCTTTCATTTCTTCAACCAGCCGGCGGCGCTACGGGAATTCCACCGCGTGCTGGCATCCGGCGGACTGGTGGCCGTCTCGGCCCTCAGCACACGGCAGGGGCGGCTGCAGGCGCCGGCGGCCAATAGGTGGAAACCTCAGCACAACACGTCGCCGGCCGAGATGCGGGAATTATTCGAAGGCGCGGGGTTTGTCATCAGCGATCAGCACCGCATCCCTCGGCCGGCCTGGGCCACGCGGATCGTGTCCGACCTGATAACCGTCGGCGTCAAGAGCTAAGAAGGACCGTCGGCGCAAGCGTGCAGTGTGCAGCGGTGGCGTCGGGTGTGCGTACACGGCGCTGATGAGGCGTAGCGAGCGCCCTCA
The DNA here is from genome assembly GCA_963703795.1 of uncultured Actinomycetota bacterium. Lineage (GTDB taxonomy): Bacteria > Actinomycetota > Actinomycetes > Mycobacteriales > Mycobacteriaceae > Mycobacterium. The sequence continues at coordinate 63,688 of CAVPFT010000047.1, forward strand.
CCGCACATCCGACGCCCTCGTCGCACACTCGGCGATTTCTTATGCTCACTGTGCGTCGAGGTCGTCAGGCAGGCGGTGTGCGCTGGTGGCCAGCCGTTGCAGGGCGGTGGCGGCTATGAACGTTGCTAGCCTTTCCAGACGACCTTGTCCGTGCCTCCGGCGTCCCGGTAGACGACACTGTCGGGGTTCGTACCGTTGCGAACGTCGAAGTAAATGCGCCCCGTAACAGCGCTGCCTAATGGGAGTGGCCCTTCAGGAAGGCCGTCGGTCTGGTTGCCCTTCATCACCGCGAACGTGGAGCTGTTGACGGCCCTAGCGTTGAAGTCGGCAATGTTCGGAGTTGCGTTACCGCTCACACCTTTGGCCGTGACGTCGGAGTACCACACGCCGTCGTTGTGGCCGCTGGGCTGCAGGTTGCTCACGGTGTAGTCGATGGTGCCGCCCATACTGGAAAGCTCTGCCATCTGGCCGAATTGCAGCACTTGCGGATCAGCGAATGCCGGTGTCGCCGCTAGGAGTCCGGCCGCCGCCAATACAGCTGTTACTGCCGTTGTTTTCAATGCAATGTGTGAGAACGCCACGTCGGGCTCCCTTCGTGAGGTGCCGGCTGTCGAAGAGCGGCAGCTGATTCACAGGGTGGGCTTTACCCAAAGCTCGGCAATTCAAACCTGATGTTTGCTAGCGCGCTTGTCGGTCCTGGGCGCTCGTTAATTTAACTCGATCTCGGAACCATTTTTCGATTCGTTGCTGCCGGTTGTCATTCCGCCTCGCTATCGAGTTCGGCCACGGCGGCTTGAATCGCCGCCTCGGCGAGCACCCCAGGGCGAATCGGCAGACCCGTTGGAACCTATGAGACCAACGAACTGGCGACGACACGGACGTGGTGTGCAAGACCCGGTGCCTGAGTTGGCTCGCCGAGCAGGGCGTGACTTTCAGTGCGGTGCCGGTACCCGCCGTCCGCGGGGTCGACGAGTACCTCGATTACACGCAGTGGGTGATCGAGGAGATCAAACCCAAAGTGGCTAAGTGAGAATCCGCGTCAAACCCAGCAACGGCCGCCTCGCCATCCGGCAAGGCGGCCGTCGGGTGGGCTTACCGATTACAGCGGGATCCAGACCCCGAAGAACCAGAAGCCAAACTGGTTAAATCCGGGATCCCAGACGGGCGTTTCGTTGTAGCCGTAGTAGTTAATGGGGCCATATGACCACGGCCCGCCGGGCGGCGGAAGCGGCCGGTCCCATGCCGGGCGAGGTGGCGCACCCCAACCCCAGGGTGCCGCTCCGTCGCCCCACGGGGCCCCGCGGAAGTAACCGCGCTGCGGATCGCCGCGCCAAGGGTTGCCGGGTCCGCCGGGCCCGGGGCCGTTCGGGTGACCGAAGTCGCCCGGGTGACCGGGGTCGCCCGGGTGACCGGGGCCGCCCGGAGGTCCGTCCGGGTGACCGGGTGCGCCCTGCGGCCCGCCGTGGTCACCGGGTCCGCCCTGCGGCCCGCCGTGGTCACCGGGTCCGCCCTGCGGCCCGCCGTGGTCACCGGGTCCGCCCTGGGGTCCGCCGTGGTCACCGGGTCCGCCCTGGGGTCCGCCCTGGCCACCAGGTCCGCCTGGGCCACCTTGTCCGCCGGGCCCGCCGTGGTTATCCGCGGGCGGCGCGCCATGGCCACCGGGCGGAGCCGGTGCCCCGGGAGCGGCGTTTGCCACACCGACGCCAACACCCAGCGCCGCAGCGCCCAGGGCACCGGCGATGGTTCCTCCCGCAATCAGTTGCTTCAGTTTCATCGTCCTTCACCACCTATCCAGAAGTGAGTTCCTTTGAACCCCCCAACAACCCACACGCTAGATAGGGTGTCTATGGATCTGCTGTGAGGGACCCGTGCGAGGCCTTTTGGGACGGGTCCGCACGTTCAAAAGGGCCCGGCTACCGCCGCATTGGGCGCGCGAGTGATCGCAGTCACAGCAACCTCGGCGCCGGACAAGCGAAACGCCCGTGCCACGGCCAATCAGGTAAGGATGAGCTAGCTATGGCAAGGCTATGTTTGCTGGTCAGCTGTGGTTTTGGTGTATATCGTTGCGGCCGTGTCGACCACGTCCCATGCTGCCGAGCCCCATGTGGGTTCCGTGTCGTCGAAGTTGAACTGGCTGCGCGCGGGAGTGTTGGGTGCCAACGACGGAATCGTCTCCACCGCGGGCATTGTCGTCGGCGTTGCGGCGGCGACGGTGGCGCGCGGACCGATATTGACCGCCGGAATCGCCGGACTGGTCGCTGGGGCCGTGTCGATGGCGTTGGGGGAGTACGTCTCTGTCAGCACCCAGCGTGACACCGAGCAGGCCTTGTTGACCAAGGAACGCCAAGAGTTGCGCGACGATCCGGCTGCCGAATTGGACGAGCTCGCCGGCCTATTGGAAGGAAAGGGTCTGACGCCGGCGACCGCGCGCACCGTGGCCGAGGAACTCACCGACAATAATCCTTTCGCCGCCCATGCCGAGGTTGAACTGGGTATCGATCCCGACGAGCTCAGCAACCCGTGGCAGGCGGCGATTTCCTCGGCGCTGTCGTTCACGATGGGTGCGTTGTTGCCGCTGATCGTGATCTTGGCGCCGCCGGTGCCGTGGAGAATCCCGGCCACCGTCGTGGCGGTGCTCCTGGCTTTGGTGATCACCGGGGCGGTGTCGGCGCGGCTGGGCGGAGCGCGGCAGGGCCGGGCGGTGCTCCGCAATCTCGTCGGTGGTTGTCTTGCGTTGGCGACCACCTACCTGATCGGCCATTTGGTGGGCGCCGCGATCGCCTGACGGTCGGCCTGGCTACACATCGGCCCGGCAAATGCGACTGGAAAACGAAACTGTAATGTCTACTGTTGCTATCCTGCCAGCGAGGATTCCCTAGGAAAGTCCGCTCATGTGGAGGCACGTATTGACCGAACCGAAGATCGTGCCGAATGACGTCGATCCAGCGACGGCGATGCCATATTTTCTGCGCGACGTAAATCATTACGTGCCAACCGAAATCGCCCGCGGTGGATGGGGCCCGTCGATCAGCGGTCACGTCGTCGGCGGTCTCCTGGGCTGGGCGGTCGAACGCGCGGTCGACGACCCGCAACTGCAACCCGCGCGGCTGACCGTCGACCTCCCCGCGCCAACCGCCCTGGAACCGATCGAGCTGCACAGCCGTGTGCAACACGACCGACGGCGATTGCGGCTCGTCGAGGCCGTGCTCATCCAGCATGGGACCGCCGTCGCGCGGGGAAGCGCACTGTTTCTGCGGCGCGGCCCGCAGCCCGACGGAGACGTCTGGTCACCATCAGTGCAGATGCCTCCACTGCCAATCGACGGCGCCCAACCGTCGCTTTTTATGCGGACCTACGGCTGGGGCGCTGGGATCCAGAACCCGGATCCCGAATGGAGCGATACCCCCGGCCCGAAATACACCTGGCTGCACGAAACGCGCTCGCTGATCGACGACGAACCGCTCAGCGCCTTCACCCGTGCGGCGATGGCCGCCGACATCACCGCGTCCATCGCCAACTGGGGCACCCAGGCTTTGCAGTTCATCAATGCCGACTACACCCTGACGTTGAGCCGGCTACCCGAAGGGCCCCATATCGGCCTGGCCTCACTTACGCATTGCAGCCACGACGGAGTCGCTAGCGGTTCAGCCGTTCTCGTTGACCGCAAGGGCCCGATCGGCAGTGGTGTGTCCGTCGCGATAGCGCACTCCGGATTCCGCCCGGCAATCCCTGGATTCGCACCCTGGTTGACGATCTGCTGCGTTCGGCGAACTGCCTACAACCCCTTTGGTGCGTCGCGGACCGCCTGCACCGCCGACGCGTCGCCGTCGAATTCGACCCGCGCCTGTCGCCCGACGGAGAACAGCAGCAGCTCCTCGGGCGCACCGGTCACCGTGACCGCCGGGCCGCGGCCGGCGGTCAGCAGCGTCTTGCCGTCGGGGGTGCGCAACGCGACCCGGCCGGGGACCTTCGCCAGCGTCATGCGGCCCATCAGCGGCAGCGAGCGGCGCAGCATGGCGGCCAGCGCGGGTTCGAGCACGCGCGGCTCCCAGCCCGGTTGCGCGCGGCGCACGTCCTCGTGGTGGATGAACATCTCGCCCGCGTTGGTTATCGGGTCGAGCAATTTTAGCGGCGAGTAGACCGGCGGACCGGACGCGACCTTGTCCACCAACTCGTCCCAATCGGTCCGCTCGGCAACCTCGTTCTGCACCTTGGCGGTGTGGGAGGCGAAGAACGGGATCATGATGCCGGGCATGGTGTCGGGGCGGTACTCCCGGATCATGAGGTGGGCGGCCAGGTCCCGCGTCTTCCAGCCTTCGCACAGGGTGGGCGCATCGGGCCCCACGCCGCGCAAGGTCTCGATGAGGGCGGCACGTTCGCGTTGAGCAACGGACACCTGATTTCCCTTCGGTTGGGCCCCAGCGCATGATCGCTTCGCAGCTGGGTAAATTTGCATGATATGTCGTCGAAGGAAATCGCATGAATGCACGTGTCGAGCAGTTGGAGTTCCAGGCAGAAGCCCGGCAACTGCTGGATTTGATGGTTCACTCCGTCTACTCCAACAAGGATTCGTTTCTGCGGGAGTTGATCTCGAACGGCTCCGATGCACTGGACAAGCTGCGGCTGGAAGCGTTCCGCAACAAGGATCTCGAGGTCGACACCTCCGATCTCCACATCGAGATCGAAACCGACAAGGACGCGCGCACCCTGACGGTTCGCGACAACGGCATCGGCATGACGCGCGCCGAGGTCGTGGACCTGATCGGCACCCTGGCCAAGTCGGGCACCGCCGAGCTGCGGCAGCAGTTGCGTGAAGCCCAGAACGCTAAAAGCACAGCCGCCTCCGAGGAACTGATCGGCCAGTTCGGTATCGGTTTCTACTCGTCGTTCATGGTGGCCGACAAGGTTGAACTGCTGACACGCAAGGCCGGCGAGAGCGAAGCCACCCGGTGGGAATCCGGCGGCGAGGGCACCTACACCATCGAAACCGTCGACTCATCCATTGGCGGGGCTCCGCAGGGAACCTCGGTCACTTTGCACCTCAAGCCCGAAGATAAAGAAGACGAGCTGCACGACTACACGGCGGAGTGGAAGATCAGGAACCTGGTCAAGAGGTACTCCGACTTCATTGCCTGGCCGATCCGGATGGAGGTGGAACGCCGAGACCCGGCCGCCGGACGAAGAAGGCGGGGCTGGCGAAGAGACCGTCACGATCGAAACCGAGACCCTCAACTCGATGAAGGCGCTGTGGGCCAGGCCCAAAGACGAGGTCTCCGACGAGGAGTACAAGGAGTTCTACAAGCACATCGCGCACGCCTGGGACGACCCGCTCGAGGTCATCGCGATGAAGGCCGAGGGCACCTTCGAGTATCAGGCGTTGCTGTTCATCCCGTCCCGCGCGCCATTCGACCTGTTCAGCCGCGACGCCCAGACCGGGGTCCAGCTGTACGTCAAGCGCGTGTTCATCATGGGCGATTGCGACGAGCTCATGCCCGCGTACCTGCGCTTCATCAAGGGTGTTGTCGACGCACAAGACCTGTCGCTCAACGTTTCCCGGGAAATCCTGCAGCAGGACCGGCAGATCAAGGCGATCCGCCGCCGGCTGACCAAGAAGGTCCTCACGACGATCAAGGAGCTGCAGGCCGAACGGCCTGACGACTACCGCACGTTCTGGACCCAGTTCGGCAGGGTCCTCAAGGAGGGCCTGATGTCGGATTTCGACAACCAGGACACCCTGCTGCGTGTTTCTTCGTTCGCCTCGACGCATAGCGACGAGGAGCCCACCACCCTCGCCGAGTACGTCGAGCGCATGAAGGACGGCCAGACGGAGATCTTCTATGCCACCGGCGAGACCCGTCAGCAAATCTTGAAGTCGCCGCACCTGGAGGCGTTCAAGGCCAAGGGCTACGAGGTCTTGGTGCTCACCGACCCGGTCGACGAGGTGTGGGTGGGAAACGTGACGGAGTTCGACGGCAAGCCGTTGCGGTCGGTAGCGAAGGGCGAGGTGGACCTGGATGCCGACGAGGACAAAAGCGACGCCGAGCGCGAAGAGCAGCAGAAGGAGTTCGCCGACCTGCTGGCCTGGCTGCAGGAGACCCTGAGCGAGCACGTCAAGGAAGTGCGGTTGTCGACGCGCCTAACGGAGTCGCCGGCCTGCCTGATCACCGACGCCTTCGGAATCACGCCGGCGCTGGCCCGCCTCTACCGTGCCTCCGGACAGGCCATTCCGGTCGGAAAGCGGATTCTCGAACTCAACCCGAAGCATCCGCTGGTCACCGGCCTACGGGAGGCGCACAAGGATCGCGCAGATGATGGCTCGGTCGCTGAGACCGCCGAATTGCTATACGGCACAGCGCTTCTCGCCGAGGGCGGTGCGCTCGAGGACCCGGCGCGGTTCGCCGAGTTGGTTGCGGACCGGCTGGCCCGCACGGTGTAGGCGTTATAAGCACCAAGATTTCATCTGATTGAAAACCCGCCACAAGGGATAATCACGTCTCATGGCTGAGTTTCGGGTCATCGACCCACACGGCAAAATTGTCGCGACCAAAAATTTTGCCAACGCGGAGGCCGCACACGGATGGTTTGTCGACTCCGTTGGGGATAGTTCCGAGCTGGGCTGGCGCATGGAGGTCGACGACGAAGGGAAGTGGGCGTTCTTCGACGACACCGCGGGCTTCACGGCCCCGGTCAGCCGCCCACCAGCTAGACATCGGCGGATCACCTGCTAAACCTCGGCGTGCTGGCAGAGCACGCGATGGAGCAGTTCGCCGGTGTCGACCGGATGCTTGGTTCCCGGCGGTTGAGCAGCGCGGCTCAGCGTTCACTCCCGAGCGCGCGAGAGGAAGTCCCCGATCGCCCTGACAAGGCGGTCGGGCTGTTCTTCGGGGATGAAGGTGCGACTGCCCGGGATCAACTGGAAACGGCCTTGCGGCAACAGTTTTGCCAGCCGGCGTCCATGATCGCGGGGGAAGATCTTGTCGTTCTCGGCCCAGAGGACGAGCGCGGGTTTGTCGAAGCTGGTGAGCCGGGCTGCGGCCTCGAATGTGTACCTGGTGTCGACCGCTCGCAGCATGCGGCGGAAATCGCGCCTGACGCCCGGGTTGAGGCGCACCGGGCCGGTATAGGAGCGCATGATGTCTGGAGGCATCGCCCGTGACGTCACAAAGCCGTAAGCGGTCGGCAGTCGCTGGATGGGCTTGAACTGCGCGGTATAGGCGACGACCCACATGAGCAGCCGCGAGCGTGCCATCACCTCCAAGTACTTCTGCGGCGTCGGCGGGAACTTCTCGAAGGCGTCGCACGACGTCAGCACCAGGCGAGCGATCCGCTCGGGGTGGCGCCCGACCAGGGCCTGTGCGACGGCACCACCCGTGTCGTTGGCGACGATCGTGACGTTGTCGAGGTCCAAGGCCTCAACGAAGTCCGCAGTGATCCGTGCCATGCCCGGCAGAGACAGATCGGCATCGGGTTTCAGCGGGATCGAATGTGAGCCCCACGGCAGGTCTGGGGCGACGCAACGATGTTCGTCCGCCAGGCGCGGCACGACGTGCCGCCACAGATCGCCATTGACGCCAACGCCGTGCACGAACACGATCGGCGAGCCGTCACCGCGTTCGCGGTAGCTGATCGCTCCTTCCGGGATGTCGACCCGGTGCTCTCGGCCGAGTTGAGGACTGATCGACATAGCTCCTCCAGACCGGGGGCGATTTGCGCCGTTGTCGACGATGGCACGAATACCTAAATTTGCACCTGATCAGTTTTCCTCACACATCTAGCTTGGAGGAGCGATGAGCCGCGACATTGCCACAGAGATCGCCGACGACGGCGTTGCGACGCTAACCCTGTCCCGGCCGGAGCGACGCAACGCGCTGTCGATCAAACTTCGCAACGAGATCACCGAACAGCTTGATGGCTGGGCGACGGATCCGGCCGTCCGCGCGGTCGTGCTCACCGGGGAGGGATCAACGTTTTGCGCTGGCTTTGACCTTGACGAGTTCGCGCAAGCCGATCTCGCGCCAAGCATCAAGGACAGCTCACATCGCTACCACCTCGCCGTGTGGCAGTTTCCCAAGCCGCTGGTGGCGGCGGTCAACGGCCACGCGCTGGCCGGGGGGCTGGACCTTTGCGTGCTGTGTGACTTCCGGATCGCGTCGGCCACAGCACTTTTCGGGCATCCCGAGATCAAGTTCGGTGCGCCGCCCTTGTTTACGCCGCTGCAATGGATCGTCGGTGTGGGCGTTGCGCGCGAACTGTGCCTGACCGGAAGGCTTTTCGATGCAGAGGATGCACTGCGCATCGGGCTCGTCAATACCATCAGCGAACCCGAGCGAGTGCTCGATGACGCATTGGCGATGGTACGCACCATCATCGAGGCGCCCCAGGCCGCGCTCGAGTGCACAAAGCGTTATCTGATCAGCAGCCCCAGCGCGACATTCGAACAGGCCTTCGCCGTCGAGCACGACGCGGTCTTCGATGAGTTCTTGCTGGGCCCGGTCGGCCCACGGGCCAACCTATGACCGCCGACGCTCCGGTGCCCGCCATCGCGATGTGGGTGCCTGTCGTTCCAAGTGCCGAGATCGTTGACGACCTACGGGCCGGATTCCCCGCCGAACAGCTGCGCTACCTCGAGGTCTTCACTGGTCTAGTCTTTGCTGTTGGTAGCAATGCGCCCGAATTGCGGGTGCGGGTGAACTGAGAGGATCTACGATCTCGCCATGACGCTCGAGGTTGGGCAGGTGTTCGCTGGATACACGATCGTGCGGGTGCTGGGTGCGGGCGGGATGGGCACTGTGTACTTGGCCTCCCATCCGCGGTTGCCCCGCCAGGATGCGTTGAAGGTGTTGCCGCCGGATTTGACCGCCGATCCGGAGTTCCGGGGACGGTTCATGCGTGAGGCCGAGCTGGCCGCCGGTTTGTCGCATCCGAACATCGTGGGGATCTATGACCGCGGTGAAGAGGACGGCCAGTTCTGGATTTCGATGGATTATGTGGCCGGCAAGGATCTAGGCCGGCTAATGCGCGAAAACTATCCGGGAGGCATGCCCCTCGGTGAGGCGGCGCCGATCATTGCCGCGGTGGGCTCGGCGCTGGACTATGCGCATCAGCGTGGGTTGTTACACCGCGATGTCAAGCCCGCCAACATCTTGTTGGCCGATCCCGACGGGCAGGAGCGGCGAGTTTTTCTGGCCGACTTCGGCATCGCGCGGCGCATCGACGATGCGGCCGGGCTTACCGCGACCAACATGACCGTGGGAACGGCGAATTACGCGGCCCCCGAGCAGTTGAGGGGCGAGGCGATCGACGGGCGCGCGGATCAATACGCGTTGGCCTGCACCGCGTTTCACATGTTGGCCGGCGCGCCGCCGTATGAGGATTCCAATCCGGCGGTGGTGATCAGCCAGCATGTCAATGCCCCGCCGCCCTCGATCGGTGCGCGCCGCCCGGAGTTGGCCGGGCTGGATCCGGTGTTTGCCGCGGCGATGGCCAAGGCACCGGCCGGCCGGTTTCGCAGCTGCGAGGAGTTCGCCCAGCGACTGGGTCACCCGGGCCAGGATTTCGGGTACGCCGGAGCGATCCCCTTCCCAGACACCCCACCGACCTTGCGCGCAGCGCCCCCGGCGGTGGACGCAACCGTGCCCCGTTGGCCGGCGTCGGCACCACCCCCCGTGCAGCCGGCGGCGCTCCCGCGTGCTGATCGGCGCCCTCGTCGGCGTCGCGTTGCTGATCACTGCTGGTGTCGTCGCCGTCGTGAAGCTCAGCCAGCCCGACCATCCCAACCATCCGGGCGCCACCGGAGCACCCAACGCCAACACCAACACCAGCACCGCCCCGGCACCCAACACGGGTCCGTTGACCGGCACGTACTCGGCCAGTTTCGACCAGGGCACCAAACTCAACGGCGCCCCGGTTCCGGAAGCCAAGCCGTTGACGGACACGTATGCGTTCCGTTCGGTGTGCGGAAGCGCCGGGTGCGTGGCGACCGCCGCACGCCTGAGCGGCGAGATGGACCTCGCGGCGAGCGCGGTGTTCGACCAGGTCGGCGGACGCTGGGTCTCGGTAACCAACGCCCCAGGCAAGTGCAACGGCCAGACCGGCGAAGCCTGGGAGGTGTTCACGCTAGAACCGCGTCCCGACGGCACCCTCGCCGGCGAATACCGCGGGGCCGACGTCCATGCCTGCGCCGGAAAAAGACCCGTGACCTTCACCCGCACCGGAGACGTCGACGTCAATAGCCTCCCCGACCCGGCCAAACTGCCGGCGCGGGTGGCGTCGCCGGCCGAAGCGCTACATGGCCGCTACCACTGGACGCGAATCTTCAAAAACGGACTCCCACAAATTCAGGACGGGCCGGCTGTCGTCACCGACTGCCTACGCACCGGCGAACGGTGCATGAGCTACTTCCAGTCGGGATCATTTGACATGCCGATGATATTCGCCGGCGGGAACTGGACCATGGAGGTCGATAGCGACCAAGCCGCCTGCGGTGGCACGGTCCACATCCAAGTGAACGCGCAATATCCACTGCCGCAACCACCACAGGATCCCATCGCGAAGCTCACCGGGCACGGTCACACCGAACAGACCGGGTCCGGGATCGGCAAGTGCGCAACGAAGACAGATTTCGACGACACCTTCACGCGCGTCGGCAACTAACGCCGAACTGATCCGCACTATCAGTGGCTGAGCTGGATGGCTTTGACCACCAGCAGCAGCGCGCCGATGACCAGGTAGGTCCGCAGGGCGATCATGCCGAGTCGGGTGCCTGGCGACCAGGTGACCGGTTCGAGCAGGGTCAGGGGTGGCATGCGCCACGTGCTGCGGTCGACGGGGCGTGCCGGGGCTTTGGGAACCGGTGCCGCGGGTTGGCGGCGTGCCATCCAGCGCAGCACCGGAACCGCGGCGACCGCGAGTAGGACCAGGACCAGGGCCAGGCAACCGGCGACCGCGACGACGTCGATGTGAGGAAACAAGGTGGTGGCCATCAGGATCCCCGACAACAGCAGCAGGGTGCCGACGATCAGGCCGGCGACCCAGTTGAGCCAGGGCCGATTGATCCAGGGCCCCAACACTTCCCGATCGTTGCACAACAGCAGGAGAAAAACGCTGGCGCTGGGCAAGAGCAGGCCGGCCAGGGCCTGCACGGCGGTGGTGATCAACCCGAGCGGGGCGCCGGGGATCAGCACGATGGCCGCGGCCAACACCACCATCGCGGTATAGGACACGTAGAACTGTTTGGCGTCGGCGAACCCGCGGTGCAGCGAATGCTTGATGCCGAACACGTCGCCGAAGGCATAGCTGGTGGCCAGGGTCACCGCGGCGGCGCCGATGATCGAGGCGTCGATCAGCACGGTGGCAAAGATCGCGCCCAGCGTCGCGCTGTGCTGGCCGAGCTGGTGTGCGACGGCGCCGGCGTCGGTGAAACCACCCACGGTGTTGGTGGACCGCGCCGCCCACTCGCCGGTTATGAGCAGCGCTGTGGCGCCGATGATTACGACGAAGGCCCCCAGCACGGTGTCGGCGCGTTCGTAGGCCATGAACCGCGGCGTGATGCGTTTGTCGACGATGTTTGACTGCTGGAAAAACAGCTGCCACGGCGCCACCGTGGTGCCGACGATTGCGATGATCAGCAGCACCGCATCCGAGCTCACGCCGCCCGAGATGCTCGGCACCACAAACGACTTCGCCGCATGCCCCCATTGTGGGTGCGACATCAGCAGCATCGGGATCTGCAGCAACGTAATGGTGATGAAGACGAACATGGCCCGCTCCCAACGCCGGAAGCTGCCGCTTGCCATGATCGCGACCAGTGCGGCCGCCGAGATCGGCACCACAACGTATTTGGAGATACCGAAGTAGTCCGCGGCGAGCGTGATGCCGATGAACTCGGTGACGATCGTCAGGAAGTTGAGCAGGAACAGGTCGCCTACGGAAAACCAGCCCCAGCCGCGGCCGAAGCGCTCGTTGATCAACCGGGCGTGCCCGACGCCGGTGACGGCGCCCAGCCGGACCACCATTTCCTGGTTGACGATGAGCACCGGGATGAGCAGCAACAGCACCCACAGCAGGGAGTAGCCGTAGTTCTGGCCGGCCTGCGCGTAGGTGGCGATTCCGCCGGCGTCGTTATCGCCGACCATCACGATGATCCCGGGTCCGACGATGGCCAGCAGGGTCAGCAATCGGGTCTTCCAGGTGCTGGGATGATCCGTCTCGCCGACGCTGATGCGCCCGAATGCGCCCTCGATGTCACCCAGGTGCGCGGTGTCGAGCACCGCGGTGCGACGTGGCGCGGCCTCGTCGTCCGGCGCCTCGGGACCGGTGGTCTCGTCGGCGCCGGAGGTCACGGTGCCTCACCTCCCCCCACCGGCGTGTTGCGCTCGTCATCGGATTGGGTGATTTCGCGGACCGGGCGGGGGGCGGGCTCGCGGCGGCGCCAATCCTCGGGGATGGTCGCCTCCAGCACGTCGTCGACGGTGACCACGCCGAGCACGCGGTCCTGATCGTCGACTACCGGGATGGAGTACAGGTTGAAGTCGGCCATCAACAGTGCGATGTCGGTCAGGTCGGCGTCGGCGCTGACTCGCACGGGGTCGGAATCCATAAGTGCCCCAACGGTTTCACCTGGATCGGCCTGCAACAGGGCGATTATTGACACCACACCGTCGAGCCGCTTGTCCTCGCCGACAACATGCACCTTGATGAGTGCCTCCGGCTGTATGGTGCGGGCGGCGGCGATCAGCGCCAGGGCCGCGCCCGCGGTCGCGGCGGCCGCGCAGAAAACGAAGTCGACGTTCATCAGCCCGCCGGCGCTCTCCGGGTTGAAGCCCATCAGGGTGATCACCTTGGTGCGCTGGGGGGCAGGCATCAGGTCGAGCACGCGCCGGCGCCGTGATTGGCGCAGGTCAGCAATCGCGTCAGCCGCGTCGTCGGCGCGCATCCGGCCCAGCAGGGCGGCGACCTCGTCGTCGGGCATGCCATTGAGTAGCCGGCTGGCCTTTTCTGGGTCGAGTTCCTCGAAGACGTCGGCTTCCAATTCCGGGTCGCTGCGGACTCGGTCGAGGATCTCGCCGCCCTCGGCCTTGTCGGCGTCCTCCAAAAGATCGGCGATCTCGGCGGGCTTGAATCCGCCGAACCGGCCCGACGCCCGGCGCACGGCATCGGAGCGGGCGTGGCCGATCAGCGGTTCGAATGCCTTCCAATCGCGGGGCGCGTGCCCGCCGGAGCCCTTGATCAGCCCGAAGAATCTTGGCGGGCGGCGGGTGTCCAGCCGCGCCAGCACCCACCCGGAGCCGGTATCTTCCAGCTCGACGTCATAGGCGCGCACCAGCTCGACGGCCGCCACGTCGATCAATCGGTGCCCGAGCACATCGGCGCGCAGCAGCACCTCGCCCTCGCGGCGATCAAAACCACGAAGGTCAACCTTGTTCTTCGCCAACACAATTCGCTTCGGCTCGAACACGTCAATGGATTTGGTACCGATGAAGACCTGCCGCCCGCCGACCCCGGCCACGATCCCGGTCACCAGCGGATACTCCTCGGCGCTGCGCAGCCGCACGATCACGTCCTCAACCCGGCCGACATCCTCGCCGGAGCGAGAAATCACCGGCGCGCGCAGCAGCTGAGAGAGATGGATTACCGGCAGCCCGCCGTGCGGCTCGGATGCTTTGTCTGGTGTCGTCACTTGTCCCTCCTCAACGCTGGTCGACCGCGAACAGATCGCCCGGGACCACGTGTCAGGATGCCATGTGCGGGTTCGGCTCAAAACCCAGGTTCGGTGCCGGCTCGGCCGCCAGAGCGTACGCCGCCGTTGTGCGGGGTAGCTACGGCCAACGGGTAAACGGCGTGCAGCCATCCCGCAACAAACATCAGCGGCTTAAGGGAATTCGCTTATGTCGATCCGGGCGGGGTTCCCGCCGCCTGGCTGTGAGGTTAGCTGTTGCGCCTGATTTTGAGCGCGGTCGTGATCATCGGAATCTGGAGCGGCAGCCGGGCCACGGCGGCGACGCGCATGGGCCACGGCTTGTCCCACCACAACCGGACCATGTTGACGTTCGCCGGGAATACCCCGACGAACAGCAGGACGGCCGCCGCGGCGGCCAGGCGCCGGGTGCGCCGCGGCAGCAGCAGCGCCCCGATGGATAACTCTGCGGCTCCCGATGCGTAGGTGTACAGCCGCGCGTCTCCGGGCAGCTCGGCGGGGACGATGTCGTCGAACGGTTTGGGCGCCAGGAAATGCAGGGTGCCCACGCCGAGCAGCATCGCCGCGATGCGGCGGGCGGCGACCTGGCTGGTGTCGCGCACAACGAGGGGTGTAGTGGTGGTCATGGACCCATTGTTGTAGAACGCGTCAGGGCCGGACCACCCTGGCCGTCAAAGTTGTTCCCCAGGCGCGGGCCGCGTTCTGCCGCATCGCATCTGGATCGCCGGTGGTGAGATACACCCGCGTACCGAGTTTTGCGCTGCCGCCAGTGTGCGGGTACCGCTCGGCAATCGCGGCGGCCATTCGCTCGGCCGGGTCGATAAGCAGTGCGTGCGGCAGAGCGGCGCCGAACCATCTGCTCGCGGCCGGGTAGTGGGTGCAGGCGAGCACCAGGGCATCGACCCGCCGCAGCGGCGCGAGAATCTTGGCCAGGTCGGCGAGGAACTCCGGGGAGCCGGTGCGCCCGGCCTCGATGTGTGCGGACAGCGGTTGTGCCACCCGGGACAACACCACTCGTCCCCGCCTGGACAGCCCGCGCCGATAGTGACCGGCGGCGATGGTGCGCCGCCCGCCTATCACGCCAACCTGTCCGGTGAGCTCTTCGGGGACCGAGGCCAACCCGTGGTCGATGATTCCCTCCACCGGAACCGCCGCACCACCAAGTCGCCCAACCACCGTGCTGGCCGCGTTGCAGGCCAGCACCACCTCGGTGGCTCCGCGCTCGGCGAGTGCATCGACCACCGTGGTGAGGCGGCCGGCCAGTTCGTCGACGCTCATCCGGCCGTAGGGGGTAGCGGCGGCGTCCGACCAATACAGCACCGGCAGCCCGGGTGCGGCTCGGTCGAGGGCCTGTACCAGGCCGAGGCCGCCGATGCCCCAGTCGATTATGCCTAGGCACGGGTTTGTGTTCATGGGCATCAGGGGTAGGAGAGCGGGGCGGTCTGCCCCTTGGCCAGTGGTCCCGAATCGAAAGCCACCACTCGTTGGGACGTGGTCGCCGTCAACATTTCCAACCGGGTGTCGGGGAAACGGCTGCCAAAATACCAGCGATATTCGTGCTCGGCGCGGATTGGATTGTGCCGCAACATCTCCAGCCAATCGGGATGCGTGGTCAGCGCGGCCAGGGCTTCCGCGTACTGTGGCCGGGCCCGCCGTGTCCGCACGTGCGCGAGGGCCGACCGGGCGAGTACGCCCAGCTCGCGCACCCGAATCGGGTGCGCGACCATGTCAACCACCCACAACCGTCCGCCCGGGGCGAGCACCCGGCGAATCTCGGCCATGACCGGATCCCAGTCCAGATACCGGAACGACAGAAACGAGATCACGACGTCGACGTGGTCGTCGGGGACATCCAGTTCCGGGCCGTCGACCTTGAGGAACCGCAATCGGGAGCGGTCGCGGCTGCGCCGCCGCGCCCGCTCAAGCATCCCGGCGGAGGCGTCCGCCCCGATGCCGAAGTCGATGACGCCGTTGTCGTCCAGCTCGCGCAGCAAAGCACCGTTGCCACAACCGATTTCCAGTACCCGCAAGGGACGGCCGAGCTCGGCGCGGGCCCGCGCGGCGGCGTCGGACACCCACCGCCACTCGGCGTCGCGGACCGTGATGTCGAGGTAGGCGTGGTCGTAGCAGATCGGCCACGCGATCGTAGGAGCGCGCCGGTGCCGTCGCGGCGGGAAGGCTTTGCACCATTGGCTCCGCGGGGCAGCCGGAATATTTGCGGACGCTTCCGGCCCAGCCATGTGATTTCTTGCCGGGCGCGGCGATCAGGTAGAGATTCGGCCGTTTCGCCGGGCGGCGACCCGCCCACGCGAAGTGGTCTTTGCGAGTGGACACGGTGGTGTAGTTGTAGTTGCCGAACGTCGGGACTGCGAACACGTCGGCGAAAAATGGTGCGAACCAACGGGCCGTTCGGCAGGCGTGGAAATACGCTCGGCCGTCGGCGGCGAATGGGATTGCCATGGCCCGCCATTCATGCGGCGAGAACTGCTCGGGCCAGTCCGTCGAGCCGAACATCGGCCCGTACATCCCCGCATGGCTGATCAGGTGCAGCTGGCCGAGCACCCGACCGGACTGGGCGAGCCGGGTCAGCTCGGCGACGAAGTCGGCCTTCTGGTGCAGGCCGGAGACGATCACCTCGGCGTCGGGATGCGTGACGGCCAGCTCGCGGGCCATGGTGTCCGCGGCGACGCCGAACTCGGCCGACCCGCCGCGGTAGTGGGTGGTGTGGGCCACCCAAATCACCGGAGCTCCTTGACTTTTGGGCGCGGCCTCGGCGAACGGCATGCGGGGATGGTTGCCCTGCGGGATCCAGGCGCCGTAGTTGCCGACCAGCTCCAGCACTTCGGCTCGCCCCAGGTCGAACACCCGCATGCTGGACGCCGGTGGGCTGTAGAAATGCAGGGTCAGCCCACGCTCGCCGGCCCTCATGTCATGTATGTCGTCGGAGGTGATGCGAATCGGGACGCCCTCGGGCCGGGTGGCGTGCTCGGCGACAACCAGCTCCGGGCCGTCCCAACCGAACCGCCGCTCGACGAATGTGCCCTCGACCGGGATCACGAAGCCGCCGGCCCCGCCGTGGTCATGAGGCGCGCACCCGTGTCCCGGGCGCCAGCGGGCGAGCATGATCTCAACCTCGTCGTCGGCCCGCAGAATGGAGCGCGAGTAGGGCTCTCCCTCGTTGGGGAGCTTCGCCACCTCGGCCAGCGTCGAGCCGGCCTGCATGACGCGGGCCAGCAACTCGGGGCCCGGAACTTCGCCACGTATGGCGACCGCGGCCAGGGCATCGAGCAGTGGGGCCAGCTCCGCGAGTGCGTCGCGGGCAATGGACGGTTGGTAGTGGGCGATTTCGGTCATCTCGGTTTCCTCGTGCTAGAAGATGGCCGGGTCCCGGATCGTGCGTCGGTGCTGTCCTGATCGCGGCCGTTAGGCAGACGCTCTCGCCTCAGGCTTGTCGGATTCTTGCGTCATCCTTGGAAGACGCCTCACGGGGAACACTGGCCTCATCTGTCACTCGGATCGCTCAGGATTGGTGGTGGATTTTTGTCCACCTCACAGCGACAACTGCGGCGACGGTGGCAGGGAAGCCGGCCGACGAACGGTTGTCGCTTTGAGGTGGACACAACGAGCATCCCTATCGGAAGGGCCTCGTGCGGCAGATGTGGCAACAGGACGCGGCGCAAATTTGTAGACCAAGCGTTTGGGCCGGTGACACGATACGGGTGTGGAGCAAACAAACGGCCGCGCCGCGATGGGGACCGAGGAACTGTCCTGTTGGTCGTGCGGAAGCCGGTCGGCCGCCACGGCGAGGTTTTGCAGCGCGTGCGGTAAGCCCCTCACCCAGGGCGCCCAGGCGGCGGAGTACAAGCAGGTCACGGTCTTGTTCGCCGATGTGGTCCACTCCATGGATATCGCCGCGTCGTTGGGCGCGGAGCGGTTACGCGAGATCATGACCGCGCTGCTGGATTGCTCGACCGCCGTTGTGCAGCGTTACGGTGGCACGGTCGACAAGTTCACCGGCGACGGCATCATGGCGCTGTTCGGTGCCCCCACCGCGTTGGAGGATCACGCTTTTCGCGCCTGCATGGCGGCCATGGATATCCAAAAGGAAGCCCAACGGTTGGCGACCGAACTCAACAGTCGCGATGGCGTGGCGTTAGAACTTCGGGTCGGGCTGAATTCGGGTCAGGTGATCGCGGGCGAAATCGGCTCTGGCACAGCAAGTTACACAGCCGTCGGCGAGCAAGTCGGCATGGCTCAGCGAATGGAATCCGTTGCCCCGCCGGGCGGGGTGATGCTGAGCGAATCGACGGTCCGGCTCGTCGACAACGCGGTGGTGTTGGGCGATTCGGAGCTGGTGCAGATCAAGGGTTCCGACGTTCCGGTTGCCGCAAGGCGACTGCTGGCCATCGGCGAGCATCAGCCGCGTCGTCGCGGCGAGTCGACCCTGATCGGGCGCACCTGGGAACTGAGCACCATCGCCGGGATCCTGGACGAGGCCATCGGCGGTGCCGGCTGCGTCGTCAACATCAGGGGACCGGCGGGCATTGGCAAAAGCCGACTGGTGCGCGAATCCGCGACCATCGCGGCGGGCCGCGGCGTGCCCGTGATCCCCATCTACTGCGAATCGCATACGCGCGACATCCCCTTCCACGCCGTCGCGGGTTTGTTGCGCGGGGGACTTGAAATCGACGACCTTGACCCCGGACACCGCGCGGACGCGGGTGCGAGACCGATTCCCGGACGCGGACCCCGAAGACGTCTTGCTGCTCGAGGATCTACTGGCGATTCGGGACACTACGGTGCCGCTGCCCGATATCGCTGCGGATGCGCGGCGTCGGCGGTTGACGGCGCTGGTGAATGCGGCCTCACTGGAACTTACCGAGACCGTCGTCTATGTGATCGAGGACGTGCACTGGATCGACGAGCCAAGCGAAGCGATGATGGCCCAGTTTTTGGCCGTGATCCCGCAGACACCATCGCTGGTGTTGATCACCTACCGTCCGGAATACCGCGGTGCGCTGGCCCAGGTTTCGGATGCGCAGACGATGGCGCTGCGCCCGCTCAACGAGGCGCAGGCATCGGCGTTGACCACGGAACTGCTGGGCGGTGACCCGTCGACCACCCGGTTGGCGGAACTCGTGGCCGCCCGGGCTGCCGGGAACCCGTTTTTTGCCGAGGAGATGGTCCGGGACCTGGCGGAACGTGGTGTGCTGCACGGAGGATCGGGCGCCTACCTGCTGGGTGGCGATGTTGAAGACGCAAGCGTGCCCGCCACCTTGCAGGCGACCATCGGCGCACGCATCGATCGCCTGGACCCCACCGCGAAACGCACCCTGAACGCAGCGGCGGCCATCGGGTCGCGCTTCGATGCCGACCTGCTGGACGTGCTCGTCGATGCCGCGGACGTGACACCGCTGATCGACGCGCAACTTGTCGAGCAGGTGAGGTTCGCCTCGCGCGCCGAGTACGCGTTTCGCCATCCGATGATCCGTGCGGTGGCCTACGAATCGCAGCTCAGATCCGATCGCGCGCAGTTGCACCGCCGCCTGGCCGTAGCGATCGAAAGCCGTGGTGGGGCTGAGGAAAACGCGGCGCTCATCGCCGAGCACTCTGAGGCGGCCGGGGACCTGCGCGCGGCCTTCACCTGGCACATGCGCGCCGGTACCTGGGCGACCTTCCGCGATATCGCCGCGGCGATCACGAGTTGGCGGCGGGCTCGGCAGGTCGCCGACCGACTGCCCGAAGACGATCCCGATCGAATGTCGATGCGCATCGAATCTCGTAGCCTGTTGTGCGCCAACGCGTTTCGGTGCGGGGGCAGCGGTGCGGACACGGGTTTCGACGAGCTGCGTGAGTTGTGCACCGCCGCCGGCGATCAGCGGTCGTTGGCGATCGGCATGATCGGGTGGCTGATTGCGAACAACCTGAATGCGAATAACCGGGAAGCGTCTCGTCTCGCCGGTGAACTCGTCCAACTGCTCGAATCGATCGGCGACCCGATGCTGACGGTCGCGCTGCTTCCCTATGTCACGGTCGTCAAACACGAGACTGGCGAAATGGCCGAAATCCTTCGGGTGGCTCAGCATGTGATCGACATGGCCGAGGGCGACCCGACAAAAGGCAACCTGGTCAACGACTCGCCGCTGTCCCTCGCGACGGTGATGCGCGGTCTTGCTCGCGCGTGTCTCGGTATTTCGAGATGGCAGGACGACATCCGCCAGGCTATCGCCATGGGGGGTTCCTTCGGGGAACTGACGTCCGTCGGGATCGTCTGGTTCGCCTACCTCCTGACGATTCCGAACGGGCTGCTATTGCCCGAAACGACGGCACAGCTCGACACCGCGGAAGCGTTGACCGCCGCGGAGCAGTCGGGCGACGATCTTGCGCTTGACCTCGCTCGAACCACTCGCGGTGTGGTTCTCGTCTACCAGGGCGGCCCGGCGCGCGAAGCGGGCCTTGAGCTGTTAGCGCTGATCCGCGAAAGGGCACTGAGCGAACAGTTTTCGATGGCACCACTTCCGATTGTCGACGTGTGCACGGCGCGCTACAAGGCTGCGCTGGGCGACTTTGACGGTGCGATCGAGTGTTGCAGGGCCGCTGTTGAGTACGTGTTTCGCTCGGGCGCCGGCGTTTGGCTCGCTGTTACCGTCTCGGCGCTCGTGGAGTCGCTGCTGGGTCGAGGTTCGGATGCGGACATGCGTGAGGCACGCGCGGCGATCGATCGGCTGGCCGCCCTGCCCACCGACCCCGGTTTCGTGCTTAACGAGATCTGGCTGTTGCGTCTTGAGGCGCTCGTTGCGCGGGCCCATCGGGGACGAGGCAGGCTATCGGAACCATTGGGATCGCTACCGGGCGCGTGCCACGGAGCTGGGTTTCGAGGGCCATATCCACTGGGCCGCGGCCCTGCCAGCCTGAACTTAGCCCATTACTATTGCCCATACGGTATTTGATACGATTCGCGGCATTCGCCCGCCCACAACAGTTGAGGTTGAGTACATGGCTACACCCGTGATCGTCGGCGCCGCCAGAACGGCGATCGGCCGCTCCTTCAAAGGCACGCTCGTCAACACGCCGCCCGAGACGCTGATCACCACGGTGCTTCCGGAGGTCGTGCGCAGGTCGGGCGTCGACCCCTCGGCCATCGACGACCTCATCTTCGCCGAATCACATTACGGCGGAGGAGATTTGGCGCGATATGCGGCCGCCGCGACCGGTATGGAGGGCATCCCCGGTCAGGCGGTTAACCGGCACTGTGCGGGGAGCCTCACCGCCATCGGCAACGCCGCCGCGCAGATCGGCTCCGGGATGGAGCGCGTGCTCATCGCCGGGGGCGTGCAGTCGCTGTCGATGACGCCGCTGATGAACCAGCGGATCCCCGGCCCCGAGCTGAAGTTCGAGGAGCGATGGATGCCGCCGACGCACATCGAGGCGCCGGACGCGCCCACCAAGGACATGTCGATCACCGTGGGGTGGAACACCGCGCAGGCGGTCGGAATCACTCGCGAGGAGATGGACGCCTGGGCGGCCCGGTCGCATCAACGCGCCATCGCGGCAATGGATGCGGGCAAGTTCCTCGACGAAATCATCCCGCTGAAGATCACCGGGCCCGACGGTTCGGTGACCGAGTTCTCGGTCGACGAGCATCCCCGCCGCGACACCACCGTCGAGAAGCTCGCCGCGCTCAAGGTGCTGCACCCCGAGATCGAGGGATTCTCGATCACGGCCGGCAATAGCAGCGGCACCAACGACGCCGCCGCGGCGGTCGCGCTCGTCGACCGCGAATACGCTAACGCCGAGAAGCTGAACGTGATGGGCACGGTGAGGGCGTGGGCCGCCGTGGGCGTGGCGCCGAGGGACACCGGTCTGGGTGCGGTCAGGGTGATCGCGAAGGTGCTGCAGCGGGCCGGGCTGTCGGTCGACGACGTGGCGCTGTGGGAGATCAACGAGGCGTTCGCCTCGGTGCCGATCGCGGCGTGCCGCGAGTACGGAATCGACGAGGAGAAGGTGAATTTCTTCGGTAGCGGCTGCAGCCTCGGACATCCCATCGCGGCCTCGGGTGCGCGCATGGTCACCACGCTGACCTATGAGCTGGCCCGCCGTGGCGGCGGCATCGGTGTCGCGGCGATGTGTGCGGGCGGCGGCCAGGGCGGCGCCGTCGTCATCGAGGTCTGAGCAACGGTCAGTTGCAGAACGTGTAGCCCAGGAACTGGGTGTCGCGGGCGTTGGCGGCCGAGTAGTTGACGAAGTGCACCGCCGGCATTCCGTGATACTGAGTGTTCATCTGCTGGGCGGTCGGCGGCGGGACGTCTTTGGGGAAGGCCAGGATCATGTCGCCAAAGATCTTGAGGCCGACCTGACAGACGGCGTCGCGCCGCGGCGGTTGCGCGTTCCAGGCATGCACGACGACCGGGTCGGTGAGTTGATAGCCGGCCGCGCAATTCGGGTCGCAAATCTTGAAAACCGCGGTGCCGGTCCCGTCGGCGCCCTGCGGCCCCCATGAGCTCCACGACATGTCTTGCACCGCAATGGCTACGCTGGCGCATCCCAAAACATTGAGCTTCTTGGGACGCTCGACCGGCGGGACCGACGGGTTGTAGCAGCCCGGAATGGCGAAGCTGGTCGGCGGCGACGATTGGGCAGTGGTCTGCGCCGGGGCGCTTTCATGGCCCCGGATCAGCCTCACCCCGACGAAACCGAGCGCGCCGATCAGCACGGCGGCCAGCACGACGCCGACCACGCCCAGGTTCCCCCACGGAAACCGCAACCGGCTCGATGAAGAGACGTCGCCGCTCACGTTCACCAGGTTATGCAGAAACGTCAAACAGGGGGTGGGACTTCGACAAGAAACATCACACAGTAAATTTTGGTCAACCCAACCAACTTATTGAGGATGGTGGTGTGACGTCACCGATGAATGACCACGAGCTGGCCGCACGGTTGGCCACCGAGGCGGGCCGGCTGTTGCTCGGGGTCCGGGAAGAATTCGCCGGCGCCGACGCGAGTGACCGGAAAGCGGCGGGGGACAAGCGATCCCACGACTTCCTGGTGGAAGCGCTCACCAACGGGCGGCCCGACGATGCGGTGCTGTCCGAGGAGGGCGCCGACGACCCGGTGCGCTTGCGGTCGGAGCGGGTATGGATCGTCGATCCGCTCGACGGGACGCGGGAGTTCTCCGAGCTCGGGCGCGGCGACTGGGCGGTGCACGTCGCGCTCTGGCAGGCCGGGGAGCTCGTTGCCGGCGCGGTAGCGCTGCCGGCGCAGGGGATCACGTTGGCGACCCCCCGGGTCGATGCGCCTCCCGCCGCCACGGGCAAGCCGCGCATCGTGGTCTCCCGCACCCGGCCGCCCGCGATCGCGCTGGCGGTCCGTGACGCGTTGGACGGCACCTTGGTCGAAATGGGTTCTGCCGGAGCAAAGGTGGCCTCGGTCGTCCAGGGTTTGTCCGATGTGTACGTCCACGCGGGCGGCCAGTTCGAGTGGGACTCGGCCGCCCCGGTGGCCGTGGCCCGCGCCGCCGGGTTGCACACCTCCCGCATCGACGGGTCGCCGTTGGCCTACAACCAACCGGACCCCAGGCTGCCGGACCTGGTGGTCTGCCGCCCCGAACTTGCCCGGGCCGTGCTCGCCGTCACCGGCTGACGATGCCCGAGTACGTCCGCCCCGCCCTTGGGCGCCGAAAGTTTCGCGACGAGTCCGGCGCCGTCATTCGCTACGGCGCACGCTGGACGGGATCACCGCCGGACGAGTCCTACTCGCGCGTGAGCAATCCGGAGCGCTTCGCGCCGCTGCAGACCGTCGCCGATGCGCTCATCGAACACCTGCGCGCCGCCTACCGGGCCGATATAGCGCCGCTTGCACCGTCATTCACGACTCCGGCCACCACCAAGCTCGTCGCCGTCACGCCGGACCGGGCCGACGCCGCGCAGCTGGTGTTTCGCTTCACCGACTTTCCGGGGGTCGTGCTGCGGGCCGGCCTCCGCTGCACCGCGGCCTTTCCGGCTTGCGGGTGCGACGCCTGCGACGAGACATGGGACAACGCGGCCGACGACATGGAGCGGCTGGTTCTCGCGGTGACCGACGGGAGGTTCAGCGAGCGGATTGACCTTGCGGGCGACGGGAAAGCAACGGTGGAGCACACAATCGAGATCCTGGGTGGCCCAGGACAATCCCGCGCCGCGTTCGGCGTGGAACCGGACCAGAGCCTGCGTGATGATGCCGCGCGGCTGGACAGTCTGCCGGCGGGGCGTTGGCAGCCATGGGCGCCGAACGTCGAGTAGTCGTGCCCGTCGCGCCCGAATCGCGACAACAACTCGACGCCCGGCCTTGATGTGAGATCGAGGGCGATTTCGACGAGCATGTCCTCCTGGCCACCGACCATGCCGCGCCGACCGTCAGCGCAGGGCCTGCTGCCAGGACAGAACGCGTTCGGCCAGTTCGGGTCCGGCGTCTTCCTGGATGAAGTGGGCGGCGTTGATGCGGGCGTGCGGCTGACCGGCCGCGCCGGGGATGTGCTTGATCAGGGGGCGGTCGGCCCGTCCGAGGATCCGGTCGCGATACCCGAAGATGGTGAGGCAGGGTTTCTCCCACTGACCCAGGGTTTTCCACGCGGCTCGGTTGGCCGGAACCGCCGGATCATGGGGAGATGTCGGCACCAACTGCGGGAACGCGCGGGCCCCGGCTTGGTACGACTTGTCCGGAAAGGGCGCGTCGTAGCCGGCCCGCACCTTGGGCGGAACCCTACGGACCGTGCCCAAGGAGACCAGGTGACCGGCGGGCAGCACGGGGGAGTAGCGGGCAAAGGCACGCCACAACTCGAAGGCAGGGGGCGTGCGACGCTCCGCCGTGGGAAGGAAGCCGTTCGCCACCACCAGCCGCGCGATCCGGTCACCCTGCTCGGCGGCGATGCGCAGGCCGATTAGGGATCCCCAGTCCTGCACGAACAGCGTGACGTCCTTCAGGTTGAGGCGCTCGAACCACGCCGTCACCCACTCGACGTGCCGTTGGTAGGTGTAATCCTCGATCCGGCTGGGCTTGTCGGAGCGGCCGAACCCGATCAGGTCGGGTGCCAGCACGCGGTTCCCCCCGTCGGCCAGCGGCGGAATCATCGTGCGGTACAGGTAGCTCCACGTGGGCTCGCCGTGCAGCAGCACGATCGGTGGGCCATCGTCCGGGCCCTCGTCGAGGAAGTGCATCCGCAGCGGCTTGGTGTCGCTTGCCGCCACGTCGACGTAGTTCGCTACGAACGGATAGCCCTCCAGGTTTTCGAATCGGGAGTCTGGGGTTCGCAGCACATCCATACTCGACTCCTCCGGGTCACCCCTGCAAGCCTCTCTCCCTCGCGCGTATTCGTCTAGTAGGAGATTTCTTTGAGGCTGTCACCGGCAACCACTAAACTGCCGAGATCATGGCCATCCGGCGCGCCGTTCTACTCATTGCCGACATCGGCGGATACACGCACTACATGCATTGGAACCGCAAACACCTGGCCCACGCGCAGCAGACGGTGGCCGGGTTGCTGGAGGCGGTCATCGACGCTGGCAAGGGCCTGAAACTGGCGAAGCTGGAGGGCGACGCCGCGTTCTTCTGGCAACCCGACGGCAACGCCAAAGTGCTGGTGTGCGACCGGCTGTCACGGATGCGCCAGGCGTTTTTCGCGCAGCGCGAGCGGTTCAAAAGAGACATCTCCTGCGAATGCGCGAGCTGCGAGCAACTGGACAAGTTGTCGCTCAAGTTCGTCGTCCATCTGGGCGAGGTGGCGGAGCAGAAGGTCAAGCGTTACGTCGAACTCGCCGGGGTCGACGTCATCCTGGTGCACCGAATGCTGAAAAACTCGGTACCTGTGCTCGAGTACGTGCTGATGACCGATCCGGTCGTAGCGTGCCTCGACGAATCGATGCGCCCGCAGTGCAAGCCGCTGATCCACCACTTCGAGGGCCTCGGGGAGACCTCGACGCACTACATCGACCTCGGCACGCAGGAAGCGCTGCCCGTGGTGCCCGAGCGCAGCTTCTTGGGCCGGCTGGCGGCGAACACGAAATTCGAACTGAGCTCGCTGCCGTTCATGCTGGGCATCAAGAAACCCGCCGAAGGATTCCGCCACCTGGACCAAGGCGTCGAGGAAATGTCGGCATGAGGCGGAAATCGCTTATTGCAGAAGGATTTTCCGTTACGATTTCCCGATATCCAGCTCACCAAGGTGCTGGGCGACGGCCTGGGGGTATGGGTGACTCGCGAATCCGCTAGCGCATGCGCTAGCGGATTCGGTATTCGCCTAATGGTCTGGAGAGACGTCGTCACCCGCTACCGAACGTTCTCAAGGGCCCGGCCCATTCGCGATATGGCCTCGACGAGAATGGCTTGCGAGGTGGCGAAGTTCAACCGCACATGACCGGCCCCGCCGGTTCCGAAAACATGGCCGGAGCTGAGTGCGACGCGGGCGTGGTCGAGGAACCATCGGGCCGGCCCGGACAAGTCGGCCACCACCGCGAGTCCATCGGCGGCCTCTTCGTCAAAGCCGAGCTCTCGACAGTCGAGCCACGCCAGGTAGGTGCCTTGTGGCCGTTGATATTTCACTCCGGGAAGGTGCTCGGTGACCAGATCACCCAGCAATGCCCGATTCGCGTCCAGGCCGTCGAGCAGCGTGTCGAGCCAATCGCCGCCGGTCCGAAACGCTTCGGCGTGCGCGATGACGCCGAGGTGGCTCGGGCCGTGGCTGACCTCCTCCGGCATCCGGCGCAGGTCCGCGGCCGCCTCCGGACCCGCGATGGCCAAGGCCGCCTTGAGCCCGGAAAGGCTCCACGCCTTCGAGGCGGACGTCACGGCGAGCGCGTCCTCCGCACCGGGGACGGCCAGGTACGGGGTGAAACGCGACCCGGACAGGATGACCGGTGCGTGAATCTCGTCGGACACCACCCGAACACCGAACCGTCGGGCCAGCTCGGCAACCCCGCGCAGTTCGTCGACGGTGTGCACCGACCCCGTCGGGTTGTGCGGATTGCACAGCAGGTAAGCGACCCTGCCGCCCGGCGCGCCGGCGCGCACGAACGCTTCCTCCAAGGCGCCCAGGTCAATTCGGCAGTCGACGTCAAGCGGCGCCTCGACGACGCGGCGGCCGTCGTGCGACACGAACGCGTAGAACGGTGCGTATACGGGCGGGTTGACGACGACGGCGTCACCGCGGTCGGTGACCAGACGTAGCATCTCGACGACACCGAGCATGACGTCGGGAACGATCGCAGTGCGGCCGACCTCCAGGTCGTGCCATTGCCAACGCCGAGAAGCGAATTCACTGACCGCCTCGGCGAGCGCGGTGCCGTAGGGATATCCGGTGTCACCGATGTCGATGGCGCGCCAGACGGCGTCGGCCACCGTCGGCGCCAGCTTGACGTCCATCTCCGCGACCCAGAGCGGTAACACATCGTCCGGGTGCGCACGCCACTTCATGCTGGTGCGCTGCCGCAGTTGCTGCAGGGTGAGTTCCTCGAGCGGGTTAAGCAAACGCGTGCTTTGGAATCGTCAACGGCAGATCCACCGAGCTGAGCAGTCCCGGTTCTGCGGCAACGACATACGGCACGGCGTTGACCACACGCATCGCGGTGGCAACCATCGCGCCCGCCCCGGAGGTCATCCCCGCGACCCCGGCCTTGCGCGGATCCTTCAGCGTCGCCGCCATGGTGCAGTCGATGTCCGGGTCGCCCGTGATCATGACGCGGTAGGACAGATCGCCGATCCCGGTCGGCCAGTCGGGGGCGACGTCGTGTGCGAGCCGGGTGACGTGCTCGATAACGATGGCTTCGCGGCCATCGACCACCCCGGTCGCCCGCATCCGCAGCGCACCGCACGTGCCGGCCTCGACGGTGCCCATCGCGACCTCCAGCGTCCGGTTCGTGACCGCGCGCTCGAAACTCTCTCGGACTTCTTGGACTTCGACCCCGAGCGCGTCGGCGATCAACCGGATCTGCCCCTGCCATTCGCCGGCGATCGCGCCGGGAAATCCGATCCAGGGCTGGTAGTCGAGCGGCTGACCGAAGCCCAGCGCGTTGCTCATGATGTCGACAACCCCGTAGTCGTCGTACAGGCCGATCTCGAACGCGTGAATCTTTTCGATCGACGACGACTGGGTGGTCAGCACCAGCGGCAGGTAGTCGGCGGCGAAGCCCGGTTCGATCCCCGACGCGTACAGCGACGCCTGGCCGTGCTTGGCGGCGGCGACCAGTTGGTCGCGCCACTCCGCGGGTTCGTAGGCGTGCGGGTTGACCAACCGCGTGGTGCTGGTCGTGACGACGTTGATTCCGGCTTCGAGGAGCTTGACGTAATCCGGGATGGCCAGCGCATCGCGCTCCGGGCCGCTGGCCGCGTAGATGACGCAGTCCGGCTTCAGGGCGATCAGGGCGTCGGCGTCATTGGTGGCGGCCAGGCCGATCGGTTCGCCGCCGGCGAGTTCGCCCGCGTCCCGGCCGGCCTTTTCTGGCGAGTGCACCCACACGCCGACCAGATCCAGGTTGGGGCGCTGCTGAAGGGTGCGGATGGCGATCGATCCGATGCCACCCGTCGCCCACACCACCACGCGGTGGGCACCGTCTGCCATAGTTCGTCCTCCTCGGGTGAACACCACAGGGGCAGTTGCCCATCCAACAATTGACCGCAGAGCCGACGGGGTCAAGGGATGGAGCCTGTTCGGCAAATTGCCCAACGTGTACTCAGTGCGAAAATCCGCGCGGAATCTCGCACTGAGTACACGCTCGGCGCGAAGAGATAGGTTCTTCGATATGTTCACGCTGCGGTTCGACATGCGTGCGCCCGGCTGGGCCGCGCCGGCGGCCGATCTCTACGCCGCGGCGATCGACATGTGCGAATGGGCGGAGACCCGAGGTGCGGTGCTTGCTGTTCTTTCTGAGCATCACGGCGCGGAGGACGGTCACCTGCCCGCACCGCTGACGCTGGCCTCGGCGATCGCGGCCAGGACGAACAATCTGGCGATACTGCTGGCCGCGGTACACGATTCCGTTGTGGGATCCCGTTCGCCTCGCCGAAGAGATGAGCGTCCTGGACCTGATCAGCAGGGGACGGGTCTCCTACGCGTTCGGCGTCGGACACCGAAGCTCGGAATACCAGCAGTTCGGCCTCGACATGGCCACGCGGGGCCGGGTGGCCGACGAGATCCTGGCCGTGCTGGGCCCGCTGGTGCGCGGCGAGTCGGTCGAATACCGGGGCCGCACGGTCCGCGTGACGCCGCCGTGCGGGTCGCCCGGTGGACCGATGGTGCTGATCGCCGGCGGGAGCAAGGCCGCCGCTCGACGTGCCGGCGCTTTCGGCCTTGGGTTCGTCTCTCAGACCGCCTTGCCGGGCCTGAAGGAGTTCTACGAAGAACAGTGCCGCGCGCACGGACACGAGCCCGGGATGATCCAGTTCCCCGTTAGTGGCGCTCCGACAGCGGTTTTCGTTGCCGAAGACGAGCCGGCCGTCGACGCGGCCTGGGATGCGCTGGGGCCGTACCTGCTGCACGACGCGGTGATGGCGGCGTCATACCGGGCCCACGACGATTCGGTGGCCAGCATCACGCGCGCCGACAGCGTGGCCGCGCTTCGCGCCGAGGGCGGTCCGTACCGCATCTTGACCTCCGATGAGGCGACCGAATTCGTGCGCGAGGGGCGGCTCCTGCCACTGCACCCGTTGTGCGGCGGCGTGCCACCCGATGTGGCGTGGCCATACCTCGAACGTGCCGCGGCCGCGAGCGCGCGGGCCCACGATTAAGGAGAGTGCTGGTGTCAACCGAAAAGCGGGAGCGTGTCTTGCGCACCCAAGTGTGGTCCACCGGGGGCGTCGGGAAGATCGCGATCGATGCCATCAGCCGCCGACCGGACATGGAACTCGTTGGGGTATGGGTGCATTCGCCCGAGAAGGTCGGCAAGGACGCCGGGGAGTTGGCCGGCATCGAGCCACTGGGGGTGGCCGCCACCAACGATGCCGATGCGCTGATCGCGTTGGCGCCGGACGCCGTGGTGTATGCCGCCAGCGGTCCCGAACGCGACGGGGCCGCCGTGCCGGACTACCTGCGGCTGCTGGAGGCGGGCATCAACGTCGTGTCGACGTCGTCGACCAGTCTGGTGTACCCGCCGTCGTATTTCGTCCCGGACTGGCGCGACCAGCTGGAGGCGGCGGCCAAATCCGGCGGCTCGTCCTTCTACGGCTCGGGAATCTTTCCCGGCTTCGCCTCGGATCAGCTCGCGCTGCTCATGACGACCCAGTCGAAGAACATCCGCACGATCACCGCCAGCGAGATCGCGCTCAACGACCACTACCCGGTGGCCGACGTGATGATGGACGGGATGGGTTTCGGCCGCCCGCTGGATTTCGAACCCATGCTCTCCAAACCCGGTTTCATCGAAATGGCTTGGAAGGCACCGATATACCTGATCGCCAGCGGCCTCGGGGTCGAGGTGGAACAGGTGCGCGGCTCGCTGGACCGCGAGCTGACCGATCGGGACATCGAGGTGGCCTTCGGGACCATCAAGGCGGGAACCTGCGGCGCGGTGCGCACCCGGGCCGCGGGGGTGGTCGACGGCCGCGAGGCGATCGTGATCGAGCACGTCATCCGGATGGCCCGCGATGTCGCACCCGACTGGCCGACTTCCGAGTCCGATGCGACGTATCGGGTCGACATCGAGGGCGATCCCGACATCCACTGCGTGCTGACGCTCGGGGCGGCCGAGGGCCACGGTGCGGGGCGCGCCGCCATGGCGGCCACGGCCATGCGGGTGGTGAATGCGATCCCGTACGTCGTCGACGCGCCGCCCGGCCTGCTGAGCTCGTTGGATATCCCGACAACGCTGCCGCGGCACGTGTTTGGCTGACCGTTGACGCACGTCTCGGAAGCCACGTAGCGTACGTGAGACAAATATTAGGTTATCTAGGAGCTGGGTGTGTTCACGCTGCGCTTTGACATGCGTGCGCCGTCCTGGGGTGCGCCCCCGGCCGCGCTGTACGCCGCCGTGCCCGAGATGTGCGCGTGGGCCGAGGAGCATGGCGGACTCGCCGCGGTGTTCTGTGAGCACCACGGTTCCGAGGACGGCTACCTGCCGTCCCCGTTCTTGTTGGCGTCGGCGGTTGCGGCGCGCACGCAGCGCCTGGGGCTCAGCCTGATCCTGATCTTTCCGTTCTACGACCCCGTGCGCCTCGCCGAGGACATGGCGGTCCTCGACATCCTCAGCGGTGGTCGGGCGTCCTACATCCTGGCTATCGGCTACCGGCCCGAGGAGTTCGAACATTTCGGCCTGACCCTCAAGGATCGCGGCCGGCTCGCCGACGAGAATCTGCCGCTGCTGCGGCGGCTGCTCGCCGGCGAAACGGTCATTCACGACGGACGACGGATTACGGTGACGCCGCGCCCGCAGACCCCCGGTGGGCCGCTGCTGATGTGGGGCGGCGGAAGCGTGGCGGCGGCGCGACGGGCCGGCAGATACGGCCTGGGTATGCTGGGCAACGCCAATGTCCCCGGCATGCAGGAGGCCTACGAGGCCGCCTGCCGTCGAGCACGGGCATCAGCGCGGGGGCGACAATGCTTCCCGACCGCGACCACCCGTCGGTTGTTTTCGTCGCCGACGACGTGGACCGGGCCTGGTCGGAGCTGGGCGAGCATCTGCTGCATGACGCGCGAACCTATGCCGAGTGGAACCCCGGCAACGAGACGTCGGCGGGTATCTCGCACGTGACAACCGTTGCCGAGCTGCGAGAGACTTCGGCCTCCCATGTGATCATCTCTGTGCCGGAAGCGATTTCGCGGATCCGCGCCGGCCAGATACTCAACCTGGCGCCGTTGTGCGGTGGACTGCCACCGGAAGTCGCGTGGCCGTATCTCAAGCGCGTGGGCGACGTCGTGTTGCCCGAGGCCCTGTCCGAGAGAAAGACACCACTATGACCGGAGCAAGCACCGCCGAGGTTTACTACGACCCGTTCGATTTCGACATCGACGACGATCCGTACCCGATCTGGAAGAGGCTGCGCGATGAAGCGCCGCTGTACTACAACGACAAGCACAACTTCTACGCGCTGAGCCGCTACGAGGACGTCTCCCGCGAGCTGACGAATTGGGACGCCTACCGGTCGGGTCGCGGCACCACCATGGACATCATCGTGAGCGGTATCGAGATTCCGCCCGGCATCATCCTTTTTGAAGATCCGCCGATTCACGATCTGCACCGCCACTTGCTCTCAAGGGTTTTCACGCCGCGCCGGATGGAAGCGATAGAACCGCTGACGCGGGCGTTCTGCGAGCGTGCGCTCGACCCGCTAGTGGGCACCGGCAATTTCGACTTCATCGGAAATCTCGGCGCGATGGTCCCGATGCGCACGATCGGCTACCTGCTGGGCATCCCCGAAGACAATCAGGAAGCGCTCCGTGATCGCGGCGGACGCCAACTCACCCTGAAAGAGGGCAAGTTCAGGGTGGTTACCAAAGATTTCTTCGAGCAGAGCCACGAAATGTTTTCCGAGTACATCGATTGGCGGGTAGAACATCCCTCCGATGATCTGATGACGCAGCTGCTCAACGTTGAGTTCGACGACGACGGAGTAACTCGGCGGCTGACCCGGACCGAGGTGCTGCAATACACCAACATGATCGCCGGTGCGGGCAACGAGACCACGACACGTCTGATCGGTTTCATGGGACAACTTCTCGCCGAGCACCCCGATCAGCGTCGGCAGATCGTGGACAACCCGTCGCTGATCCCCATGGCGATCGAGGAGGTCCTCCGCTACGAAGCGCCCTCACCGGTGCAGGCGCGCTACGTGGCTCGCGACATCGAATGCCATGGCACAACGGTTCCCGAGGGCTCGATCATGTTGTTGATCAACGGATCAGGAAACCGAGACGAACGCAGGTATCCCGATCCCGACCGCTTCGACATCCACCGCGGCGCCCCTCATCTGAGTTTCGGCCACGGGCTGCACTTCTGTCTCGGGTCGGCCCTGGCGCGCATG
The DNA here is from genome assembly GCA_963703795.1 of uncultured Actinomycetota bacterium. Lineage (GTDB taxonomy): Bacteria > Actinomycetota > Actinomycetes > Mycobacteriales > Mycobacteriaceae > Mycobacterium. The sequence continues at coordinate 96,365 of CAVPFT010000047.1, forward strand.
CAGGCGCGGGTGGCGCTCGAGGAGGTCATCAAGCGCTGGCCGGACTGGGAAGTCGACTACGCCAACGCGACCAAGGCGCACACGTCCAGCGTGCGGGGATGGTCGAAGCTGCCCGTATTTACTTAGCGCCCAACGTCGAGTTGTTGTGGGAATTGGTAATTTCGCCCAACGACTCGACGCTCGGCGGATAAATTTTGGCCTACGGGGGTTGGTTCGACACACCCGGGAACAACTGGCCCGTCGGTCCCGCGGTCACCCAACCCCCGAGCTTCGTCACCAGATGAGGCGCGAAAACCGCGCCGTAGAGCAGATTTCCGATGACGACGACCGCGATGACCGATAGGACCGACGATTGAAGACGACTCGTCGACCTCTTATCGGCCCACACCTCGATGACATTCCGTCCTTGTGAATCGGTCCGCCCGAGCAGGTAGGTGAAGACCATCATCTGGATGCCCATGGCCAGAGAGTCGTAGAGCGGGTACTGGTGCTTGGTCCCCTCGAAGATCGCGAGCCCGGGGATGACGCGGCCGTAATGGAAGACGCCGAGCCTGGCCCCCAGCCCCGCGTTGAAGAGGAGCGCCCAGCAGAAGCCGACGACCAGCCCAACGACGAGGAGGGTAATCGGCCTGCGCCAGTGGAACTTTGCGCTCAACCATCGCCCGAGCGCCGCGCCGATGAAGGCGGGCAGTCACGAAGTACGAGATGTAGCCGATGGGCACCGACGAGGGCAGCCCGCCCCACGTCATGTTCAGCGGCCACCACGACGGCATGCGCGGGATGGCCGGAGGGAACTGCGCGTACATCGCCCAGTCGTAGGGCGCCTCGATCCACGAGAACGAGATCGCCGAGATGCAAAGAAGCAGCAAGGGGTGCAGGCGGCGGTGGCGATAGCTCAGGTACACACCCAGTGCGACGAAGGTGATGCCACCGACGTAGGCGAAGCCGATGGCCGCCTTCAGTAGGGGAGTCAGCTCGGTGCTCATCGGTCGTGCTCTCGGCTGGCGGCGCGACGTGCTTCGGGATCGAAGCGGAGCACCACACCGAGGATGAGGACGATCAGTCCGAACAGCGTGCCCAGCATGATGACAGCGCCCACGTCCGCGCCCCTTCCGACACAGGTTCCGTACTTTAGATAGTGGATGCTATCCTAAAAATCGTGCCCCAGCGAGCCCCCGCGGCAACGCGCCGTCCCCGAGGCGAGCCGCGCCGACTTCTGCTCGACGCCGCCCGGGCCCTCTTCGCCCGCCAGGACTACCGCAGCACCACCACGCGTGAAATCGCCCAGGCCGCCGGCGTCACCGAACACCTGCTGTTTCGCCACTTCGGCTCGAAGGCGGCGCTGTTCCGCGAGGCCCTCGTCCTACCCTTCACCAGCTTCGTCGACGAATTCGGCCGGACGTGGCAGTCGGTCGTCCCCGAAGAGACCAAGGAGGAGGAGCTGGCCGGGCATTTCGTCGGACAGCTCTACGACGTGTTCGTCGAACACCAGGGTCTGCTCCTGACGCTGATGGCCTCGGAGGCTCTGAGCGAGGCGGAAAAGGCCGACGCCGGCATTGCCGAGGTCAGGCGGGCGCTCACGGTGCTCGGCCAGATCAGCGGCGAGGGAATGCATTTACGGGGGTTGCGATCGGATCATCCAGACCTGCCGGCGCATTCAACGGTGGCGATGATCGCCGGCATGGCCGCGTTGCGTTCCACCTACTTCGGAACCAAACAGCCGTCGCGGGAGGTGATCGTCGAGGAACTCGTCCAGGCGATCCTGCACGGCTTCCTGCACCGGAACGATTGAGTTTGCCGTATACCCCGAAGGGACGTGATCATGACAGGCACCAGTGCGATCGAGTTGTACTACGACCCATTCGACGTCGAGATCGACTCGGACCCATACCCGGTGTGGAAGCGCATGCGCGAGGAAGCGCCGCTGTACTACAACGAAAAGTACAACTTCTACGCCTTGAGTCGATATGAGGACGTGGCGCGCGAGCTGCCCAACTGGGAGACCTACCGATCCGGCCGCGGGACCACCGCCGACATCTTATTCGCCAATATTGAAGTGCCACCGGGCATCCTGCTCTTCGAAGATCCCCCTCTGCACGATCTGCACCGCAAACTGCTGTCCCGTGTCTTCACGCCTCGGCGGATGCTGGCCGTGGAGTCCATGGTGCGTGGATTCTGCGTTCGCGAGCTGGACCCGTTGATCGGTGCCGGCGGGTTTGATTTCATCGCGGATCTCGGGGCGATGATGCCGATGCGGACCATCGGTTACCTCTTGGGCATTCCCGAACAAGACCAAGAGAAGATCCGGGACCGCAGCGTCGCCAGCATCAAAATGCCCGAGGGCCGCAACCCCGCCGAGGTCGATGCGAATGTGTTCGCGGATACCATCGCCATGTTCGCCGAGTACATCGAGTGGCGGGCGGGTCATCCTTCCGATGACCTGATGACCGAACTGCTGCGGGCCGAGATCGACGAGCCAGACGGCACGCGGCGCCCCCTGTCACGCACCGAGGTCCTTTCCTACACGGCCATGATCGCCGGCGCCGGCAACGAAACCACCGCCCGGCTAATCGGTTTCATGGGACAACTGTTGTCAGATCACCCGGACCAACGCCGCGAACTTGCCGCGGACCCGTCGCTGATTACCGGCGCGATCGAGGAGACCCTGCGTTACGAACCGCCGTCACCGGTCCAGGCGCGCTACGTCGCGCAGGACGCCGAGCTTTACGGTCGCGTGATTCCAGAGGGGTCGTTCATGCTACTGCTCAACGCCTCTGCCAACCGCGACGAACATCAGTTCCCGGATCCGGATCGCTATGACATCCACCGCCGCGGCGCTCACCTGAGCTTCGGGCAGGGCCTGCACTTCTGCCTCGGCTCGGCGCTGGCCCGGCTGGAGGCTCGGGTCGCCTTCGAGGAGGTCCTCAAGCGCTGGCCCGACTGGGAAGTCGACTACGCCAACGCCGAACGGGCGCACACCGCGAGCGTGCGCGGGTGGGCGCGCTTGCCTGTCGTCACCGGTTGACCGGGGGTTGCCCGAATGTGCGCCCAGCCGCGCATTCGGGCTCGAGTGTGCGGCCCGCCGCGCACTCGAGACGGCGAGGTCACGTTCAAGACGCGCTTTGGTCCACTAGGACCGCCCCGTCGGGTTGGTTGCCGAGCGTCTGCAGCGCAATGTTGTCACCGCGAACCGTGAGGCGCACGATCTGGGCCAGTTGCCCGGGGGCGTCGCATTGCAGATAGTGATCGGCGCCGGGCACCACCCAGTAGCGGTTCCGGCCGGGTTTGTTCCGCAGATACGTCTGCCAGACGTGGTTGGGGACACGCAGTGGCGCGATGTTGTCGTGGATGCCCCACACCACCGTGGTGTTGACGTGGCTCTTGGAAAGCGCTTCAAGCCAACCGGTTTCATCCGTGGCGCGCTCGTTGAGGTATTGAATGGTGTCCGGCAGCACGCGGATTCCGTCGTTGTGGGCGAAGCACTTCGCCAGCGCGGCGATCTCCGGGTCCTCCAGCGTTCGCCGCGGCATGAAGGTGCTGGCGCCCAAGCCGGCCGCCAGCAGTTCCGGCGTCGTGGCCGCCGCGGTGCCCCGTCCGGTTGCGGGGTCGAGCAGCGCGGTCTGGAACACCGTGAGGTTCGAGAGCCGGAGATAGATGTTGGCATTCGTCAGGATGAGGTCGGCGGGCGCGGCCGGTGGGTCCTGGGCCGCCAACATCTCCAGCGCGATCATGCCGACGCTGCTGCCGCGATCATGGGTCAGCATGCGGTATTCGGTGAGCTTCCACACCTGGGTGATCGCGTAGACGAGCAGACGTGCGTCGTCGTACAGCGAATAAACGTGCGGCGCTGGCGGTTTGTCGGACAATCCGTAGCCCGGAAAGTCGAGCAGGAAGATGTCGAACTCGGAGCCGAGTTCACTGGCCAAGGCGAAATAGTCGATGCTCGACGTCGGGAAGCCGTGCACGAGCACCAAAGCGGGCTTCCCGGGTGTGCCGCAGCGACGGCTGAACACCGCGACTTCCTGCCCGTCGTTGGCTGCGGTTGTCGACCGCCAGCGAAGTTCGGTCCCGCCGCTTTGCCACTGCGTGAAGATGTCCAAGCGGCCAGCATCTCATGTCGGGATGAGGATTCCCAGGCGTCACAGAAAGTTTGGGTATTGCGAAATTGTCCGCCTCATAGCGACAAGTCGGCGGCTCCGCCCGAGAACGCACGCATTGTCGCTATGAGGCGGACAAAAATCCACCACCCATCCATGACTCGAGTGACGGGACGGGGCTCAGGGACAGGACACGTGAATCCCGAACGTCACCTGGTGGACGTCGCCCTGAGACGGCGAGGTCCCTTGGCCGGACCCGGTCACCGTGTAACTGGTGTCGTCCTTGGTCGCCTGGACCTGGGTCGCGGACTCCGGTGCCTGATAGGGCAGCTGATACTGACCGGACCCCGTCTTGAGCGAAATAGCGAAGCTATCGACGCTTGGCGGTTTTTCGTCCGACACCGCCAGCGTTATCGACGCCGAATCGTCGTGAACGGTGATGCGCGTGGTCAGGTCCCCCGACTCGGAAGGCGTCGCACTCGGTTGCGCCGCCGTGCTCTTGCACTCGACCTGCGCGACCATCGTGTGCTTGTTGCCGTCCATCATGACGGTCGTGCTCGGGGCGGGCGGGGTTGAAGAAGTTGGAGCAGACTGACCACTCTTGCTCGAGCAGGCCGACAGACTGACCGCCAGCACGACCGCGCCGAGCCCGGCGGCAGCGGGAACGAGTCGCCGCCGAGTCGCGCGCAGGCGGTGGTGACGGTCCGGATTGGTCATGTCACGAGGACTATAGGAGATTCGCGGACTCAGGGCCACGCGTCCCATCTCACCATTGCCCGAAGCGGTCCGGCGAAGACGGGTCGCACTGCGGTTGACCGCCACCGCTCTTCGACGATGGGGGCCAGGGCGTCACTGGTGGCGAGCGGGTCGCCGTCGAGGTAGACGACGGTGATGTACTGGTGGTCCGTCCGCCATCCCCGGGGTAAATGGCTCCAACCGGTGCTGGAACCGAAAGTCCAAGCGCCGGCCGTGCCGGGCACCGCGAGCAGCGCCGGATAGTGTTCGGCGCGCAGCCATTGCAGCCACTCGTTGGGACGGGCGTCGGTGGCTTCCTCGACGATCAGCAGGATTCCGCGGTGCGGCCGAAACGGCACCACCTCGGGGGAGATCAGCGCGTTCGGGGAGGACTGCCACTGCAGTAGGCGCAGGCCGGCCACTTGCAGCGACGGTCGCGTGACGGGAAAGCGGCCGTTCTCGCGCAGCGCCCGGCCGAGCGCGACGAAGTCGTCGAAGGTTTCTTCAACGGGGTCACTGACCAAGTAGTGCACCGCGTTGCCGACCTGTCCGAGCGGCCCATGGGCCGCGATGCGACGGTCGAGGTAGTCGCCGTCGGCGATCCAGCGCAGCCCGTGCACGATGCCCGGCAGTTGGTATTGCTCCGGCATGTGATCCAGCAGGTGCCAACGCAGGTAGCTGCCGTCATCGTCGGGCGGGGCCGGAGCGGTGAGGCTGAAAATGCCTGCCTTGACTCGGATCACGTGCAACCTAGCTGCCCGGCCCGATCACGAAGCAGCGGCCGGTGCTCGTGGTGAGCAGTACCTCTTGAACGGCGGACTTGTCGACGGTCGGAAATTCGAAGTGATGCACTTGCTGGCCGGCTTCGATGTCGGCGTCCTGGGACTCGTTGGTGCCGTCCTTCTTGCGAACCACAGCGGTGACCTTGTCGGGCTTCGAAAGGGTTTGTGGCTCATGGAAGTACCACACTTCGATCCCGGCGCCAGACGCATTGCCTTGCCAGCCGTCGGAGAAGTAACACGCCGGATTTCCTTCAGCGTCGGGCGGCGGTGGCGGACATATGGATAACCCGACGCACTGTGGCGTGGTGGTAGGTGTCGTCGGCGCGCTATGGGCGGCGGTGGTGCACGCCGCAACACTCACACAACCCATCAGCAGGGTGGCTTGCAGTCGAATCGCTTTCGACATCAGCGGGTTTCGAGCCACGCGTGGATTCGTTCCGCGACGTCGGCCCAGCCGGGCTCGAGCATCATGTCGTGGGCCATCTTGGGGAAGAAGTCCGCTTCGGTGTGGTATGCGGCCGCGGTCGCACGGACTTCCTGTTGCGTGAAAACGATGTCGTTTTCGGCCCCTAAGACCAACAGCGGGGTGGTGACGAGGTTGGGTTTCGGCAGGTCGAGCAATAGCAGGTCGAGCACCATTTTCCCGATGTACTCTTCGCCAAGCTGGACGGTGTAGCGCGCCACGTCGGCGTCGGGAATCGACTGAGAGAGGAACGTTTCGCGGGCCAATTCGGGCCCACCGGCGACGCAACGCAACGACCTACCGATGCCCAGGGTCCGCGCGGTGAGCCACGGGTGCCGTTTGAACCTGCCAAGCAGGAATCTGGTGATTCCGCTCGGAGGTATGGAGGCGAGCAGCACGGCGCACGGAGCGTCATGCGACTCCAAGTACTTTTGCACCACGAAGCCGCCCAGGGAGTGCCCGATCAGCACCGGTGGGGTGGGGAGGCTGTCGACGACGGAATCGACGTCGTCAACGAAGTCAGCGATCGAACAAAGCCGTTTGGCTTTTGGGGCGGGGCTTTTTCCATGGCCGCGCAGGCTCACGGCGAGCGATCGATAGCCCTTCGCCGCGAAGAAGTCCAGGAAATGCTCGTCCCAGCACCAGGCGCCATGCCAGGCACCGTGGACGAAGAGCAACGGCGCTTTGTCCGACTGGCGGGAAGGCCCCTTGTCGATCACCTCGAGCATGAGCCTGGCTCCTTTTTATTCAAGCCATCACAATAGCGAGGTCGACACGGCAGAGAGTGACAATGGATCCCCGCGAACAGCGCACGCTGGTCTTGACCGCGTTTCCGGCCGAAGCCGACGCGGTGCTGTCGCACACCACGCTCGAGCGCGATCCGGTGGTGGTGGCCGACCGTCGGCACTTTTACCTCGGCTCCATCGGTGGCAGGAAGGTGATCGTGGCGATGACCGGCATCGGCCTGGTGAATGCGACCGAAACCACCGAGACCGCCTTCGCCCGGTTCGCCCGTGCCTCATCCATTTCCATTGGTGCAGTGGTGTTCTCGGGCGTCGCCGGCGGTGGCGGCCGCGTCAGCATCGGCGACGTGGCCGTACCGGCCCGCTGGACTCTGGACGGCGGGACCACGTTTCATCCGGTCGATCCGGGAATGCTGGCGGCGACAGGGACACTCGGTGTTGCCCTGGAACGCGTTAATTACCTTGGCAATCGCAGGATCAAGCTGATCGATCTGAAGCGCGAGCCAGACTTGTTCGTCGGCGGCGACGGTTCCAGCTTCGACAACAACAACGGCCGGGCGTTCCCGTGCATCCCGAACGGCGGCGCCGTTTTCGGTTGCCAACCCCGCGGCGCGCCGGATCGCTCACTGAAGTACACCGGCAACTTCTTCCGGGCGGCGGGGCCTTGGCTGAAAAACGCGCTGATCAGCAATCTCAATATCGCATGGACGTCGGATCCGGCCTTCGATGCGACGGACAACGAGACGGCGGCCGCGCAGGCGGTCGCCGATGCGCATGGGGTCCCGTTCCTGGGGATCCGCGGCATTTCGGACGGGGCCGGCGACCCGCTTCACCTGCCCGGCTTCCCGTTCGAATTCTTCTTCTACAAGCGGATCGCGGCCGGTAACGCCGCCCGGGTAACGGCGGCGTTCCTGCGGGGCTGGGTCGGCGCGTGACAGCTATTCGGGACCGCGGGCAACGGCGTGGGTCGGGTCCGAACTCCACTCCGACCATGACCCCGGGTACAGCGCCGCTTCCCGGCCCGCCGCGGCGAGCGCCGCGATCGCGACGGTCGCGGTGACACCCGAACCGCAGTAGACGCCGATGCGGCCGTGCCGATCTACGTCGCGGTCGGACAGCAACTGGGTGACCGCACGGTCATCGACGAACGTCCCGTTGCCCGCCAGGACGGCGCCGCTGGGCAGGTTCTTGGCGCCGGGGATGTGGCCGGCGGCGGGATCGAGGGGTTCGACGTCGCCGCGGAAGCGTTCCGGTGCGCGCGCGTCGAGCAGCGTCACCGTGCCGGTTTGCTCCGCCGTCAACGTGGGTCGGCTCCCGGCATACAGATCATCGTGCGGCACAGTGACATTCCCCGGCCGTGGGTCGACCGGGCCCGTCTCAAGGCCTTGTCCGGCCGACCGCCACGCAGCCAGACCGCCGTCCAGGATGCGCACCGGCGCCAGCCCGGCCGCGGTCAGCACCCACCACGCTCGCGCGGAACCGGCCCGATTCCAGTCGTCATACACCACGACCAAATCGCCCTGCCGAATTCCCCACCGCCGCGCGGCCGCCTCGAGGCTGCGTCCCGAAGGCAGCGGGTGGCGGCCACGGTCGGCGATCGTGTGATCGCTGAGTTCGTCCTCGAGCGACACATATACCGCGCCCGGAAGGTGGCCCTCCAGGTAGGCCGGACGTCCGTCGGGATCATCGAGCCGCCAGCGCACGTCCAGTATCGTCAGCTGATCTCCGCCCTCGATAAGGGTGGCGAGGTCGGTGGCCGTGATCAACACCTGGTAGCGCGCTTCCACGGTGTGAGCCTAGCGGCGGCGAGGGTAAACGGCATCGGAATTGAAGGTGAACGGCGGGTTTGGATCATGCCGTCGCTAACGAGCCAGGCGGTACGATTGGGCTTAAATTCGATCGGAACTAAAAGTGAACGGGGGGTTGAGCTTTGGATTGCGATGGCCGTCCTGCCAACGGGCTATTGACCACTCGCTTGCGCGGACGGATTATTTACATCAGGTTCTTTCCGATGTGGTATTTCAGACCCTCGTGTTGATCCGAGGATGACGTAAAGCTCCGAAAGCGATGGACGAAATGACGAAGAAGATTTGTACGTACGCGTTTGGCGCGCTGCTGGCCGTCATGCTGGTGCCCGCGGGTGTCGCGCGCGCCGACGACGGGGATTTCACCAGATACCTCAGCTCGCATGGCATCAGCCTTGGCTCGCCGGGCCAGGAGGTGAACATGGCGCGCACGATGTGCCAGGACCTCGACGCGGGTTACAGCCAAAAGGACGAGGTGGACCAACTGACGGGGTCACACAAACTGACCCAGCAGCAGGCCGAGATGTTCATCGGCGCCGCCACCGCGGAATACTGCCCCGGCAAACACAGCCCCAACAAGCCTTCCTAGCACGCTCACGCGCGCACAGGTCGAGGCGCTGCTCGGCGCACTGCCGCGGAGTTATTAGGCACTTTCTTCGGTGTCGCCGGTCCCCAACGACGCCAGCATGCCCGCCGCCGCCCGTTCCCAGGTGAAGTTCTCGGCGCGGCGTCTGGCGGAGCTGCGGCGGTGGTCCTCGGGCCGACTGACGACCGTGCCGACCGCTGTCGCGATGGCGAAAGGGTCGTTGTCGGCCAGGGCGCCGCTGTCCGGGGTGATGATCTCGGTCAGCGCCGAGGTGCGCGACACCACGGCCGGCGTTCCGCACGCCAGCGACTCCAGCGCGGCCAGCCCGAACGTCTCGTGCGGCCCGGGTGCCAGCGTCACGTCGGCCGAGGCCAGCAGCCCCGCGACCGTGTGCCGGTTGTTGATGAAACCGGTGAAGTCGATCGGCAGCCGCGAGGCCTGTCTTTCCAGCCTGGCCCGCAACGGGCCCTCGCCGACGACGACCAGTCGGGCGTCGACGCCGGCATGGCACAACGCCCCGAGCGCGTGGATGCTTCGGTCGACGCGCTTTTCCACCGACAGCCGGCCGCAGTGGACCAGCAGGATCTGCTGCGGTGCGGCCCAGCGCTGCCGCACCAGGTGCGAGTGTCGGCGCGGGTGAAAAGTCTGCAGATCCACCCCGAGTGGGACGGTGACGGTGTTCGTTGCGCCGATCCGGTCGAATTCTTCGCGCGCGAACCCGGTGGTGCACACCACGGTGTCGTAGTTGGCGGCCGTGCGCCGATTGGCGAAGTCCGCGAACTTCTCCGCGGTCCGATGCGGAAGTATCTGTCCCACAAGGCGATCCAGACGCTCGTGGGATATCATCACTGTCCTGGCGCCGTATTCGCGGCCCCACGGTCCCAGTGACCTCAGCGTGAGCCGGTCGGAGACCTCCAGCGCGTCGGGTTTCAGCGATTCCAGTAGCGCTTTGACCCGTCCCGGCATCACCGCGCGATAGCCCCCGGTGAAGGGAATCAGCCTAGCGGGCAGGGTGATTCGCACGACTCCCGTGGGCATTTGGGTACGTTTGGGGTATCGGCCGGGAACGATCAGGAATACTTCGTGCCCGGTGGCGCAGTATTCCGCGCCCAGCCGGTCCACCGCGGTGCGTAGGCCGCCGGAGCGAGGGCCATAGAAGTTGGCGACCTGTGCAACGCGCATAACGTGAGGACACGTGGTGCGCATGTGCAGGCAACGATGTGGACCCGTCGCGTACCTGAACAGTCCGTGAATTCGCCGACCCCTGGGCCGATAACACGTCGACGATCTTTTGCGCGCTGCGCGCTCAGTCTGGGCTATTCCTCGTCGGCGGCGTTGAGCAGTTGCACTTCCTCGAGGTCGAGCTCTTGTTGCAACTCGCGCAGCACGATGTCGTCGATGAGGTTTTGGTTGCGAAGATTGGTGATTTCCCGGCGCTTGTGTTCGAGCACGCCCAGGCGCGCCCGGCGGACCTTCTCCTTGCCCTTGACCAGGCGGTTGTCCGGCGAACCGTCCTCGGTGGCCAGCACCAGCGCGGCCTTGTCCTCGTATTCCTTTTGCAGCCGCCGCCGTAGCTCGTCGCTCATGCCAACTTCGTCGGCGACCGCGGGCAGCGCGTCCAGCGCGGCTTGATAGCCCGGTTGCGGGCCAGCTGCAATTCCTCGGCGTGGGCGACGTCGTCGGGGATTTTCGCCCAGCGGACCACGGCCGGCAGCGTGGTCCCCTGCACCACGACGGTCACGAGAATGACGAAGATCACGATGAAGATGAGCAGGCTGCGGTCCGGGAACGGCGCGCCGCTGCGCGTGGTCATCGGCACGGCCAGCGCCGCGGCAAGGGACACGGCGCCACGGAATCCAGCCCAGGCGGTGACCACCCGCTGGCGCCAGCTGACGCGACGCTCGCGCTGCGCCTCGCGGCGGTCAATGGTGCGAAGCAGCAGGGTGGTGATTTCTCCCCAGAAGATCCGGGACACGACCACGACTCCGGTGACCGCGAGAGCGATGTAGGCGGCGTGGCGAAGTCCGCCGCCGACGTCCTGTATGCCGTGCAGCGCGCCGGGTATCTGGATCCCGACGAACACCCACAACGAGCCGTTGAGCAGGAATGTCGCGATGTCCCAAAAGCCAAAGGCCGCCAGGCGGGAACGAGCCCGGATCACCACCGGCCCGGAATAGGCGAGCACCAAGGCCGAGACCAGGACCGCGACCACACCGCTGCAGTCGAATGCCTGGGCCAACAGGAACGCCGCGAACGGCGTCAGCAGGCTCAAGGCCCCTTCCTCTTGCGGCGCGTCGATCCGCTTGCGCAACAGGGTTGCGAATCCGCCGACGAACAACCCGGCGACGATGCCGCCAAGGTAGGACACGATGAACCGAACGGTTTCGTCGAGCGGGCCGATAGCGGCCCCGCCGACCGCGACGTTGACGCTGACGGCAAACAGGACCAGCGCGGTGCCGTCGTTGATAAGGCTCTCGGCTTTCAGCACGGTGAGCGACCGGCGTGGCAGCTTTTTCGCGAGGCCGGCCACGGCGGCGGCGTCCGTGGGGGAGAGCACGGCACCCAGGACACCCGCGGCGTGGGGGTCCATGCCCAGCGCCCGCGCCGTCCACGAAACTGCTGCCGCGGTGGCAATCACCAGGGGGATGCTGAGCAGCACGATGATGCGCGCGTTCGCTCGGATCTCGCGGAAGCTGGTGTTCAGGCCCTCCCAGTAGAGGATCCCCGGCAGGAACAGCAGCAGCACGACCTCCCCGTTGATGTGAACGTTGCCGAAATTGGGGATCAGACCGAGCAGGGCGCCGAGCAAGATGAGCAGCACCGGGGGACCCACGCGATAGCGCCGGCCAAGCACCGTCCCGACGATGACGGTGGAGACGAGCGCGACGATGAGGACGAGACCAAACACCCGCTCATCCTGCCGGACCGGCTCAGCTTGCGCGGCGCGGGGTTTGGGTGGTGGGTGTGGTCAGGCTCCGCGTAATAATGGGGGAGATGGCTTTCGTGAAGATCAGGCTCTCGGTGACCGTCGCGATGCTCGGGTCATTGATGTTGGTGGGCTGCGCGTTCGGATCGAGGAACCCACCGTCGAGCCAAACACTTCAGGTCCCCATGGACGACGTGCTGAAGCAGAGCGCCATCACGCAGAACGTCACGCTGGGCGCCGGGAACACGCTGACGGTGAAGTTGGGCTCGAATTACTCCACGCCGTACCGGTGGACGATCGATACCAAGATCGGTGATTCGACGATCGTCAAGCAAACCGATCACCGGTTCGTGCAACCAACCTCCGACGCGCTCGGCGCGCCCGGCACCGAGGTCTGGACGTTCGAGGCTTTGAAACCCGGATCGACGACGATCACCACCTCCTACACCAGCTTCGTGGGCAAGAGCGCCAAGCCGGCGTGCACGTACACGGCGAACGTCACGGTGCAGTAAACATCTCCGGCAAAACGACTGCGCGCCGGCGTCACGTCACGCTACGGTCTGGGCTGTGTTTGGCTTCCTGCGTATCTTGTCGGAGATTGGCAAACTGCCCGCGGAGTTGCGCGAACAGCTCGAGGCCGAGGGTGTCATCTTCACCGCCGGCCGAGTCGGTGTGGTCCGGCATTTCAGCGGTCATGTGCCGGGCGTGTATTCGGCGTCGGGCGTTTCGCGCTATCAGGGCGGGTTCGGGTTCAGCAACGCGCGGATCGTCGCCACGTTCCCCGCGCGGGGGGACGCCAACCTGCGGTCCATCGATTGTTCCTGGGACACCAATGAGGGACCGGCGACGGCGACCGTCACCGACAAGGGCCTGCAGATCGAAATCGACTTGCACGGAGTCGATCCCGCGTTCTCCGGCTCGATGAAGCTGAACTACAAGAAAAAGATCCCCGACGACGTGCTGCAAAAACTGCCGACGACGGCGCTGCGGTTTCGGGTCGACCCGGTCTTCGTGTATCGCGCGGCCGGGGTGAAGCCGAAGGTTTAGCCGCTGTTTCAGTCAGAGCCGGAGAAGTTGATGACGTCCGGGCCGGGTGTCTCGGCGTAGAGCTTGTCGATCTCCGCGGCGTACTTCTCGGCGATGGGCTTGCGTTTGAGTTTCATCGTGGGGGTGAGCTCATCCCCGCCGGGCTCCCACGGCGTGCCGACAATGAGGAACCGCTTGATTTGCTCGACGCGGGAAAGCTTGGCGTTCCCCTCGAGGACCGCGGCGGTCAGCCTGTCCCTCGCCTCGGGGTGTTGCGCGAAGGCGGCCACCGACGGGTCGGGAATGCCCAGCGCGGCGGCCTGTGCGGCGACGGCCTCACTGTCGAGAACGACGAGTGCGGTCACGTAGGGCCGGGCGTCGCCGAACGACACGACCTGGTCGATCAACGCGGACGTGGCCTGGATCGCCATCTCGATGTTGGCGGGGGACAGGTTCTTTCCTGCCTCGTTGATGAACAACTCCTTCTTGCGGTCCACGATCGTCACGAATCCCTGTTCGTCGATGGTGCCGATGTCGCCGGTGTGCAACCAGCCGTCGAGGTCGATCGCCTCGATGGTCTTCTCCGGCTGATGCCGGTAGCCCCGCATCACGACCGGCCCGCGTACCAGCAGTTCGCCGTCGCCGGCCGTCGATATCTCGACGCCGGAAAGCGCCTGCCCGACGGAACCGACCTTGGTCGCGCCCGGTCGGTTCGAGGTTCCACAGCCCACGCTCTCCGACATTCCCCACACCTCGTAGACGGGAATCCCCAGTCCCCAAACGAATTCGATCGTTTCGACCGGAGTCGGTGCGGCACCGATTACTCCCCATCGCATCTGCTCCAGGCCCAGCGCGTGGCGCAGCTTCGACAGCACGAGGCGATCGGCGATGTTGTGGCGGAAGGCGAGTGACGAAGGAACGGGCTTGCCGGCCAATGTCAGGCGGGCGGCCTTGATGCCGGTGTTGATGGCCCACAGCGCCAAAAGTCGCTTGATTCCGGTCGCCTCGGTGCCCAGTTTCGTTTCGATCCCGGCTTTGATCTTGTTCCACACGCGCGGCACCCCGAGAAATGTCGTGGGGCGAACATCGGGCAGCGCCTCCGCGATCGCCCTGGGGTCGGCGACGTCGGTTACCTGCACGCCCAGAACGATGTTGGCGTAATGCGAGGACACCCTGTCGGCGATGTGCGCGTGCGGCAGGTATGAAGTGATCCGATCGTTCGGCTGCATGTCAATGAGATCGACGATTGCCGAGAACGCGGCCATCAGATTGGCATGCGTCAGCTCCACGCCCTTGGGCGGGCCGGTGGTTCCCGAGGTGTAGATCAGCGTCGCGACGTCATCTGGCTGCACCGCTCGCCACGCGGCATCGAAATCGAAATCGGCTTGGGTTCCCAAAGATTCGAGGTGTTCGAGGGTCACGCAGCCATCGGCGTCGGGTCGGCGTCGGCGTCGACGACGATCACCTGAGTAAGGTGCACCCCGGCGGCTTTGACCGCGGGCAGAAAGTCTTTCTCTGTGAACACGATGTTGTTCTCGGCATTGGTGAACAGGTACCCGATCTGGTCCGGCGCTGAGGTGTTGTAGATCGAGAACGGCGTCGCACCGAGGTGCATGACGGCGGTGTCGATCAGGTGGAACTCCGGACGGTTGCGCAGCATCAGACCGACCGTGTGGCCGCGTTCGACGCCAAGCGCCGACAGCCCCGTGGCGATCTTTCGCACGCGATCGGCGTACTGGCGCCACGTGATGACGACTTTGTCGCCGACCGTCCGGATGGCCACCGAGTCCGGCTGCAGGGCCGCGGTCTCCTGAAAGGCATGTGGGAGCGTCGATACCGGTACTCCGCTTTGATGCTGAACCACCGTTGGGTCGGCCTGGGTCATGTGTTCCTGCTTCCCGCGCAGTCAACGTCCTCGTCGCAGCCATCAATGGTGGCAGATCGGTGTCGTCTCCGGCGGGTTATCGCTCACTCACCACTGGTCGGACGGCCAGGGCGTGGCTGACGAGGCCGATCGCCGCGCCGAGGATGGGCCAGATCGGCCAGAAGTACGCGGCGCCGGTCGTGACGGCGACCGCCGCCCAGACCGTGAGCACGACGACCGTCATCGCGACATAGGCGGCGAGGTGAATGCGCACGCCCATGCGGGCCGCGGCGGCCCGCTCGGCGCGGCGACGTGGGTCGGCACGCCGGATGCGATCGAGCGGCAGGTCGGCGAGGAGTTGTTCGAGCTCGGCGGTGGTGTGCGTTTGGAACGCGGTTTGCACCCGCTGCTCGTACTCGTGCAGCTCGAGGTAGCCCTGCGCGAGCGCCTGACCGAGGTGCGCGGCCGCCTTTTGCCGGTCGCGGTCGCCGGCGCGGTCGGTCATGAGTTGGTTGTCCATTTCTGCCCCTTCCGGCGATGTGAATAGCATTAACATAGATCATAATGTTAATGTCGTCAACATGACACGAAAGTCCGCGGTGGCGCGCCGGGACAGCTACCACCACGGCGACCTGAAACGGGCGCTGACCAGCGCCGCGCTATCGCTGGTGGCCGAGAAGGGGCCGAAAGGCTTCACCCTGACCGAGGCGGCGCGGCGCGCGGGCGTCAGCGCCGCGGCCCCGTACCGGCACTTCGCGGACAAAGCCTCGCTGCTGGCCGCCGTCGCGGAACAGGGATTCGGCGACCTGCACGCCGATCTGGTCGCGGCCGGCGAGGTGGCATCGGATCCGAGGGCCCGGGTGATCGGGCTCGGCCGCGCCTACGTGCGCTGGGCGGTCGCACACCCGGACCACTACCGCGTCATGTTCGGCGCCGAGATCGACAAGGCGGGCCACCCGAGCCTCGGCAGTCGCCGCGCTGCGGGCGTTCGGCGACCTGCTCGACGCGATCACGAGATGCCAGGAGGCTGGTCTCGTCGACGGCGGCGACCCGCTTTTGGTTGCCGCGCCGCTGTGGTCGCTGGTGCACGGCATCGCCTCCCTTGCCATCGGGGGCGAACTGCGCGCCGTGGGCATTCAGCAGGACCCGGAGGAGATGGTTGCGCGCGCGGTGACCCGGGTGCTTGGTTAGGCCACGTTCGCTTGGCGTTTTGTCGCGTAGACCTCGGCCAGGAATTGCTCGACGGCGACCGCGGCGTGCGCCGCGCGGGCCGAGCCGAAGATGTCGAAAGCGTGTTGAGTGAAAGGCAATTCGGCGTAAAGGACCGGCTGGTTGCTGACTTCGCGCAGCTTGGTGGTGAACTCGCGCGCCTGCCCGACATAGGCCAGCGAGTCGTTTGTGCCATGCAGCACGAAAAACGGGGGAGCGTCGGCGTTTACGTGGTGGATCGGCGACGCGGCGACAAACGTTTGCAGGTGCGTGGAAGGCCGTTGCTTAATAATCGATTTCACGAGCAGTGCCGGCATCATGGGATGCATCGCGTCGTCGAAACGGGTGAAGTCGTAGACACCATAGAAGGGCACGGCCGCTTGCACGCGGGTGTCGGCGTCTTCGAATCCGGGCTGGAACTGCGGGTCGTTGGGCGTCAGCGCTGCCAGCGACGACAGGTGGCCGCCGGCCGAACCGCCGGTGACGGCGATGAAGTCGGGGTCGCCGCCGTATTCGGCGATGTGTGTCCTGACCCAGGCGAGCGCGCGCTTGACGTCGACGATGTGGTCGGGCCAGGTGTTGCGCGGGCTATGCCGGTAGTTGATCGCCACGCAGATCCAGCCGAGCTCGGCGAGGTGGCTCATCAACGGATGTGCTTGTCCGCGTTTGTTTCCCGTCGTCCAGGCGCCGCCGGGGATCTGGAAGAGCACCGGCGCCTTCCCATTCGGATCGAGATCGGGACGCCGCCAGATGTCGAGGTGGTTGGCGCTGCCGAATTCGCCGTAGCTGATGTTCGAGTCGTGGGCGTAGTCGCGGTAGATGCGCAACATCCGCAGCGCTCCCGGCTTCTTGGCGGTGCCCGCGCCGTCCGGCTTGCGCCACAGGCCCGCGGACTCGGTACGGCGATCCGGTCCCAGGCCGTCGTCCAGCGCCTTGGTGAGCTGGACATTGGCCTGGTGGCCGGCGCGATTGAAGTTCAGCAAGCCCAGCGCGGATACGCCCGCGACCAGCCACGCGATCGCCCGCACCGGCCGGGTGAGCCGGTGGCCCGTCAACGCCAGCCCGCCCAGCTGGCTCGCCAGCGTCTGCAGCGGCAACTCGGTGACCGTCATGCCGAAGATCCACGAGAAGATCGACAGGTTTCCGCTGCGCGCCAGCGGTCGATATGCGTTGAGGGTGGAAGCGGCGGTCACCGCCGTGACTGCCAGCGACCCTGCTTGCCGGATGATGTGCACGATTCGAGCTCTCTGCATGCCGTCACCTTAGTGACCCGCGATTTCGATAGCACATGCGCTAGCGGATTCGGCAGTCACCTAATGGCCTGGAGACACGACCTGTTCGGGTGGGGATAAGTGACTCGCGAATGCGCTAGCGCATGTGCTACCAAACCTGCCGTGAACCACTACACCTATCGCGTCGCCTGGTCGCCACACCTCGGCGAATACTCCGGCTCCTGTGTCGAAATGCCGTTCTTGCGGAGAGAGGCGCCCACGGCGCAGGAGGCGACCGCCGCGATCGAAGCGGCCGTCGACGAGCACGTTGCTGCCATGCAGGGGTGTGGGGGCGACACGCCGCCCACGCCGATCGCGGACCGCAGTTATAGCGGCACCATCGTCGTGCGGACATCCCCCGAGCTGCACAGGCGCCTCGCCCTGGAAGCCGCCGAGGAGCGGGTATCGATGAACCAGTGGGTGGTTCAGAGGCTTTCGGGCCGGCGACTGAGCGACGGTTGGGGGCTGTCCGGGTTCGATTAGACTCCGGCTTTGTGGCCGGCGTTCGGCTGGATGCGCAAGAGCGCCTCGAGCTTTGTGATCTCTTCGACGAGCTCGGCCCGTCCGTTCCCACCGTGCTCGACGGCTGGACCGCGCAGGATCTCGCGGCTCACCTCGTGTTGCGAGAGCACGATCTGGTCGCCGGTCCCTGCCTTGTTTTGCCTGGTCCGTTCGGACGGTTCGCGGAACGGCGCAGGGCCGGATTGGCGGGGCGCAGGGACTTTGCGTGGCTGGTCGCGCGGATCCGGTCCGGGCCGCCCGTCGGGTTCTTTCGCATCGGGTGGGTCCGTGCCATGGCGAATCTCAACGAGTTCTTTGTTCATCACGAGGACGTTCGCCGGGCCAATGGGCGAGGGCAACGTAGCCTCACGCCGGCGATGGATGCTGCTTTGTGGCGAAACGTTCGGCGCGGCGGCCGGTATCTGGTTCGGCGTCTGCACGGTTACGGGCTCGAGCTCGCGTGGGCCGGGACCGACGAGCGGGTGACGGTTCGCCCCGGCTCGCCGACGGCGCGACTCAGCGGGCCGCCGGGCGAACTGCTTCTGTACATCTTTGGGCGTCAGGCCGTGGCGCAGGTCGAGGTGAGCGGACCACCGGAAGCCGTTGCGGCCGTGCGTCGCACGCACTTTGGCATGTAAGTAGCTACGCAGTCCAGCGCACGTGCAGCGTGGGGGGTTTGCGGAACACCAGACCTCGCGGCGCGTTGGGGTGGTCGGGGTCGAGCCGCAGCCCGGGCAGGCGGTCCAGGAGTCGACCGACCGCGATCGTGGTTTCGGTCCGGGCGAGCTGGGCGCCCAGGCAAAAATGCGGACCCTGCGCGAAGGCAAGGTTGAGCCTGGCGTTGGAGCGCCGGACGTCGAACCGGTCGGGGTCACTGAACACGGCCGGATCCCGGTTGGCGCCCGGGATCGACACGCTGACCAGGTCACCGTGCCCGATCCGAGCGCCCCCCAGCTCGACGTCGCGGGTGGCGTAGCGGTCGACGACCGCGACCGCCGGCTCCAACCGGATCGACTCCTCGATCGCGTTCGGCAAAAGGTCGGCCAAAAGGCCGGAGTCACGCACGAGCGGGAGCGTTTCGGGATCGCCGAGCAGGTGCCGGACGGCGTTGAGAATCATGCCCTCGGTCGTGTCGATACCGCCGAACATCACCACCGCCGCGTTGGACGCGACCTCGTCCTGGCTCAGCTCTTCGGGCGCCCAGCCGAGACTCCGGGCCACCGCGGCCCGCAGCTCGGCGAACGCATCTTTGCCCGCCGCGATGACCGGCCCGCCGGCGCTCACCTCGGACACCGCGGCCACGATCGCGGCGTACCAGGACAACGCCGTGTCAACGCTGATGTCGCGCAGGTCGAGCGCCTCGGTAACCACCGCCACCGCAAGCGGACCGGCGAACTCGCGCCGTAGCTCGGCGCCGCCGGTGGGCCGCATCGCCTCGATCAACCGATCGGCCTCCGCCTCGATGAAGCCGGCGAACCGGTCCTGGACCCCCGACGGGCGGAACGGATGCGCGAACGCCTCCCGGTGGCGCGTGTGGTCCGTGCCGTCCAGCGAGAGCATGCTCGCGCCGACCACTCGCGAGGTCGAGAATCGGGGATCGTCGACGGTGAAGGTGGTGGGATCCCGCAACACCCGCACGGCGAGGTCGTATCGGGTGACCAACCACCCGTCCCGTACCGCGAGCCACGACACCGGCTCGGCCGTCCGCAACCGTGCCAGCAGCGGGTGCGGGTCCTCCTCCAATTCAGGCAGGGTCGCGCCGCACCCGATTGGGAACTCTTCGATAGCCATCTCGTAGACATGATCGCTCCACAAGAGCGGTTTGTGAGTACACAAGATCGGCGCCCCTACTCGTCGCCGCGTGCGCGACGAATCATTGTTGACATGACTCAATACCAGTGGACGGCAATCGGCGCCGGACCCGCGGGAATTGCCGCGGTGGGCAGGCTCCTCGACCACGGCATAGCGCCGGAGAAGATCGCCTGGGTCGACCCGGACTTCACGGCCGGCGATCTGGGCGACAAGTGGCGAGCCGTCCATAGCAACACGGTCGTGTCGCTATTCCTGGACTTCCTGAACGCGTCACCGTCCTTTGGCTTCGACGAGGCACCGCCATTCAAGCTCACGGAGGTCGATCCCGGGGAAACATGTCTACTGGACTTGGTCGCCGATCCCCTGGTGTGGATCACAGGGCAGCTGCGGCAGCGAGTGACGGCGTTTCGCACCAGGGCGACTGATCTCTACCTGGACGACAGGCAATGGACAGTCCAGACGGAGCAGGGTGCCATCACCTCCGAGAAGGTGATCGTCGCGGTCGGCGCAACTGCCAAAAAGTTGGCATATCCGGATCTGGTCGAGATTCCGGTGGACGTCGCACTTGACCCCGAAAAGCTGGCCGAACAGCCGTTGGAAGGTGCCACCGTCGCCGTCTTCGGGTCTTCGCACTCAACCATGATCGCCCTGCCCAACCTTTTGAACCAACCCGTAGCAAAGGTGGTCAACTTCTACCGAAGTCCGCTCAGATACGCTGTCGACCAAGGGGATTGGACGCTGTTCGACGATGTCGGTCTCAAGGGTCATGCGGCGCGCTGGGCGCGGGAGAACATCGACGGCGGGTACCCGGAGCGGCTCGACCGTGTTTCGGTACACAGCCCCGAATTCCAGGACCGACTCGCCCAGTGCGACCACGTTGTCTACACCGTCGGGTTCGAGCGTCGGCAACTTCCAAGCACTCCGCAATGGGGGCGACTCGACTACAACCCGACCAACGGGATCCTTGCGCCCGGCCTGTTCGGGTTCGGTATCGCATTCCCGGAATGCCACACCAACCCCTTCGGCTTCACGGAACACCGGGTGGGCCTGTACAAGTTCATGAGGTACCTCAACACCGTTCTGCCCCTTTGGATGAGCTACGGGACCTAGAGCCTAGGCACCACGTCTGCTCGGCCCAGAAATGGTCAGCGCTGCAGGCGGCGCGCGACCTCGCCATACCGCTGGAAGCGCTCCTCATCACCAAGGGCGTTGTACAGCACTATCCGCGTGGCGATTTCGGCGTACTTCGCGGCCAGCGCGTCGGCCAGGCCGTCCCACGTCGACTCGGTGGCGAACATGGCGATGTGCTCGTCGGTGATCTGTGCCGCCATGCCCGTGAAGTCGCCGGCCTTCTGCTTTTCGCGGATCCGCGCGGTGGTGCCCTCGAACCCGGCCTCGTCCCAGATGAACGCGTAGTTGGGGGTGCTGCCGTAAAAGGACATGCTGGCGCGCACGAGTTGGCGTTCCTTGTCGCGCTCTTCGTCGCTGTCGCCGACGATCGTCATCGCCGGCACGATCACCGCGACCTCCGACGCCGCCCGCCCCACTTTGGCCGCGCCCTGGGCGACG
The DNA here is from genome assembly GCA_963703795.1 of uncultured Actinomycetota bacterium. Lineage (GTDB taxonomy): Bacteria > Actinomycetota > Actinomycetes > Mycobacteriales > Mycobacteriaceae > Mycobacterium. Next base: position 117,754 of record CAVPFT010000047.1, read on the forward strand.
TTCGGCAGGACATGGCGTTGCAGATAGCCGGGCTCCCCGAGGGGATGGACGTGCACGCCGTCGGCCACCTCGCCCGCCATGCGCAGCATCCACGGATTCACCGCCGCGACATCCACTTTCGGATCGGGCGCGTCGATGGGTCCCGGGCTCCACTGCGGACTGATGAAGTCGAGGTCGTAGAACTCGCCGTGGTGATCAAGCTTCCCGGTTCGGAACGCGGAGAAGCACGCCTTGACCGCCCGCACATAGTCGCGCAGCCGCGGGCCCGGACGTTCGAAGGCCGCGCCGTAGCGGCGCACGACGTGGGTGCGAACCTGGGTGCCCAGGCCCAGCCGGAATTTCCCGCCGGTCGCCTCCTGAAGCTCCCACGCCGTGGCCGCCGTGACGAAGGGACTGCGCGGAAAGGCAACCGCCACACCGGTGGACAACTCCAGCCCGGGAGCGGCCTGCGAGGCCACGGCGGCATTGAGATAGGCGGTGCGGCCGGTCTCGGTGAACAGCAGACCCGCGAACCCCGCCTCCTGGGTGCGGCGGGCCACGTCACCGACCTGGCGCACCGGCTGCGGAATCATCATCACGTCGACGTGCACGCCGCCACAGTATGCCCTTAGCCAAAGCGCCGCGCGGCGCGTGGCCAACCTGTCAGGCTGTAGAGCAGAAGCGCATCGCGAATAGCGGTTATCGGTATCTGCTTAGCTTGAGCCGGGCGACGACCGCCATCGGTTGCGGCCAGGTTGATTTATCGGATGAAGGAGCCGGTCATGTTCCTCTCAGACATCATTCCGCGGGTGGTAGTCGGCGCGATCGGCGCTGGCGCGGTTACCGGCACGCTGTTATGTGCTACGGCGGGGACTGCCGCGGCTGATCCGCCGCCTCGACCGCCCAACTGCACAGCTGCGGACGTAGCCGGTGTCGCGGCTGGCGTTGGGGCTGCGCTCTCGACCTACCTGTTCACTCACCCCGACGTGAACGGGTTCTACACCGGCCTTCAGGATCAGCCCAAAGATCAGATCCGCGACGACGTGCAGAACTACTTCAACGCCAACCCGCAAGAGGAAGCCGACCTTGAGGGCATCCGTCAGCCGCTGACTGACATCAGGCAGCGTTGCCAGTGGACTCCATTACTTGGGCAGGGCGGCGTTACTCCGTGATGCCGCGGAATATGACCGGCACGGAAAGGACATCGCGATGAATCTGTGGGTGCGGTCTTGGACCGCCGCTGGGATAGCGCTGTTGGCTCTTACGTCGATTCCTGAGATATATGCCGTCGTGCACCCCTCCGGTGTTGCCAACGCCGACGTCTGCGCGAGTGTCGGCAGGCGTGTAACGGTTAGCGGGTGCACCAACGTTGCGGATACGGTCAACACCTATGTCCCGCCGCCGGGCGCCTATGCGCCGCTGCCGCAGGACTTTCCGCCCCCTCCGCCACCACCGCCAAGTGTGTGCGTTTCAGCCGGCCGGCGAGTCCGGGTAAGCGGGTGCTCGTAATAGCGCGACTGCGCGTGGGTGTCGAGTAACGCAAGGCCTCGGGTCAGGGCCCTTCCGCCGGGAACAGAACATCCGGGTTGAGGATGCCCGCCGGGTCGAAGCTGTGTTTGATTCTGCGCATGAGCTCGATCTTGACCGGGTCTTCGAGCTGCAGGAAGTACGGGGCCTTGGCGCGGCCCAGGCCGTGTTCGCCGGAAATCGCGCCGCCCAATTCCATTGCGAGCGCGAAGATGTCGGTCATCAGCTTCTTCTTTTTGTCCGGGTCCTTGCACATGATGGCCAGGTGCACGTTGCCGTCGCCGGCGTGCCCGCAGCCGGCCGCGCCCGCGCCCGCGGCCGCCGCCAGACCGCGCGCTGCGGCAAGGAACTTCGGCATCGAGCCGCGCGGCACCACGGTGTCGATGATGTCGTCGGCGCCGATCGCCTTCGCCGTCCAGAACGCCTTCTCGCGCGCCTCGATCAGCTTGCGCGCCGAGGCTCCCTCGAGCACGTAGGCGTCGACGGCGCCCAGCTCGGCGAGCAGCTCGCCGGCCCGCTCGACGTCCTCGTCCAGTCGGTCGGCGGTCCGGTTCTCAAGCGCCACAACCAGATACGCCTGGCAGCTGTCGCGGATGTTGTCGGGGATGCCCAGCTCCAGGTTTTGGGTGTGGACGAGGGCGGCCATCGTCATGTTGTCGATGTACTCCAGGATGTAGGGCGCCAGCCCGCTGGCGAGGACCTGCGGCACCGCCTCCATCACCTGGTCGAAATCGGCGAACGGGGCGAGCACGGTGGCGGCGTGGTCCAGCCGCGGATGCAGTTTGACGGTCACCTCGGTGGCCAGGGCCAGGGTGCCTTCGGAGCCGACGATCAGCTGGGTCAGGTCGTAGCCGGTGGACACCTTGGCGATCTTGCCGCCGGTGCGGATGATCTCGCCGGTCGCCAGCACCGCCTGCAGCCCGAGCACGTTGTGGCGGGCGATCCCGTACTTGACCGCGCGCATCCCGCCGGCGTTGGTTCCGACGTTGCCGCCGACGCTGGAGGACAGCTCGCCGGGTTGGACCATGTAGCTCAGCCCGGTGTCGGCCGTCGCGGCGTCCAGCTCGGTCAGCGTCACCCCGGGTTGGACGACGGCGACCTGGTTCGTCGTGTCGACCTCCAGCACCGCGTTCATCCGCTCGAAGGAGATCAGCAGACCGTCCGCGCGCGGGATCGCCGCACCCGACAGGCCACTGCCGGATCCGCGGGCCGTCACCGGAACACCGTGTTCGGAGGCGGCCTTCAGCAGCTGCGAAACCTCTTCCGCGGTTGCCGGTTTCGCGACGTAGGCCGGCTTTTGCGGCGCGGTCGTCAACACCTCGTCGTGCGAATAGTCCTCGGGGATCGCGTCGCCCGTCAGCAGGTTGTTGTTCCCGACGATATCCGCGAAACGCGCCGTCATGTCGCTCATCGAGGGCGTCACCTCCATCCGGGCCTCCAACTTACCGGACAGCGATGATGGTCAAGCTTTCGTGAATACCTGTGAAATCAGCTTCATTGCGGGTAATGAGCGGGATGCCCAGCGCGACTGCGACCGCCGCAATGAGGAGATCGAATCGTCGCGGCTTCGGGTCGCGGCCAATGGCTCGAACCGTGGCGCACAGCGCGCCATAGATCCGCGCGGCGTGTGTATCGAATGGAATCGGATCAAAGGTATTGGTGATCCAGTGATAGCGCTGCTCGCGGGCTGCGTTGAGGAGTGGATCGGCGGTGTGCAAGCCGTACGACAGCTCGGCGAGCGTTATGGTGCTGACGGCGGCTGTGGATGCGTGCGCCACTACGGCACCAGCCGGGTAGTCAATTACGACGGAGGTGTCGAGTAACGCCCGCTCGTGCAGTCGGGTCATGTTATGGGGGGCCACTTTTCGACGTCGCCGTCGTCGACGGCATTGTCGAGCTCTTCGAGCTCATGAGCGAACCGTGCGGTGTCCCAACTGGGGAGTTCGCTTGTGCCCGCAGCGATTTGCGCTACCGGAACGAAGCGCGGGGGTCGATCGGGTCCGGAGTCACTGTGGGGTAGGAGGTCTGCGACGGGGACACCGTTTCGGGTAACGGTAAAACGCTCACCTTGTTGTACGCGGCGCATGATCGCGCCGCTGTCGTTTCGCAATTCCCGTTGACTAACCGGTGTCGCCATACGAGCTAGCGTAGCACAAAAGTGCTACGCACTGTAGCGCCGACTATGTCGGCTGCTCCAACAACCGCAGCGGGTGCAAGCCGTCGACCTGGCCGACAAAGGGCGGATGGATGCTGTAGCCAAGCATGCGGCGAATGTCATCGGAAACCGTTTGAGCGACGTCGCGCGGTACCGAGAGTGTGAAGGTCTCCATCGGTCGCAGCCACGGTTCGCAGTATTGCGCGGTGACGGCAAGGCGCCCGTGGGCGGTCGTGTTGGCGCCACCGCCATGCCACAGGGTGCCCACGAAGAAGAGGCACGAGCCGGCGGGCATGACGACGGGCAGCGCGGCATCGTCGGGCCCGGGCGGACGCCTGCCCCAGTGATGGCTGCCCGGCAGCACCACCGTGGCGCCGTTGTCGGCGGTGAAGTCGTCGATCGCCCAGATCGTCGCGGCGGCCAACGGCGCCCGCGGCCGCGGGATCGGGTAGAACCCGTCGTCATGGTGGGGCAGCTGCGGGGACTCTCCGGGTTGAATGTTGATGACCTGCAACGCCGAAAGCAGGTAGTTGGGCATCAGCAGCCGATCGAGCACCGCCAGCACCCGCGGATGATCGACAAGCCGGTCGCATACGCGCGTTCTGCTCAGCGTGCTGTAGATGCGCTGGGTGCGCCGTCCTTCAAACGAGTTGCGCCCGGTATGTCCCAGCCAGGGGCCGACGACGTCGCGAATCTGCTGGCACTCGTCCGCGTCGAGCAGGTTCTCCCAGATGACGTAGCCGTCCCGGTCGAGGGCCGCCATGTCTGCGTCGACGATCGCGGGGTCGATTGAGACGCCGCCGCTCGGTTTGCGCTTGTGCCGGCCCGCCAAGTCGCCCTTGAGGTCATCCAGCGTCGTGACGGGGTCGTCATCGATGCTCATCGTGCGTGTCCTTTCCGGGAGCTACGTGCAGCTATACCAGAGCTTGGACCAATAGGTGAAGCTCATTTGTGGTAGCGCCGGTGATAGCGCCACCGGCCACGTGCGCTACGATTGTGCTACGCTCGTAGCATGTCTGAAGTGGCGTCGCGTGAGCTGCGCAACGATACGGCGGGAGTGCTCCGGCGCGTGCGGGAAGGGGAGGACGTCACCATCACCGTCAACGGCCGGCCGGTCGCGGTTCTCACCCCGGTTCGCCATCAGCGCCGACGCAAGCTGAGCAAAACGGAGTTTCTGTCGCGATTGCGCCGCGCTCAAGCCGATCCCGGGTTACGCAAGGACCTCGCGGCGCTCGCGGGCGACACGACCGACGATCTTGGGCCGATCCGATGACCAAGACCCCGGCGGTCGGAGTGCTCGACACCTCGGTGTTCATCGCGACCGAAAGCGGCCGGCAACTCGACGAGGCGCTGATTCCCGACGAAGTCGCCACCACCGTGGTCACCCTTGCCGAACTTCACGTCGGTGTGCTGGCCGCGGCGACTTCCGACACCAGGGCGCAACGCCTCGCGACGCTGGAATCCGTTGCGGACATGGAAACGCTGCCAGCCGATGATGAGGCGGCCCGAATGTGGGCGCGGCTGCGGATCTATCTCGCCGAGACCGGTCGGCGGGTGCGGATCAACGATCTGTGGATTGCGGCCATCGCGGCATCGCGAGGACTGCCCGTCGTCACCCAGGACGAAGACTTCGCCGCCCTCGATGGCGCGGTCAACCTGACGATCATTCGCGTCTGAGCCCCGGCCGCATTGCCGCGACCGGGTGGCATGCTCGTTACATGGCGGCCGTCCCCAAACCGTCTACGCGCGAGACGGCGACACCCACCTCGCGTATCAGGTCGTCGCCGACAACGGGTCAGATCTCCTGTTCGTCCCCACCGCGACGTTCCCGATCGACCTGCTGTGGGACGAGCCCACCGTCGCCCGTCACCTTCGTCGGTTGGCGTCGTTCAGCCGCCTGATCATGACCGACCTGCTCGGGATAGGAAGCTCCGATGCGGTGCCGATTCACGACCGTCCGGCGATGCAGGCGTGGAAGATGGGCTCGTCGCGGTGCTCGACGCCGTTGGGAGCGGGTGTGCGTCGGTGTTCGCGATGGGGGAGTCGGCGCTTCCCGCGATGCTCCTGGCCGCAAGCCATCCCCAGCGCATCCGCTCGTTGGTGCTTTGGAGCCCTTACGCGCGCTTCCTGCGGGCCGACGACTATCCGTGCGGGATGCCCGAGCCGGCGTTCACGCGGTATGTCGATGCCTTCGGCGACGCCGTCGGGACCGGTGCCGTCGTCGACGAATTGGCACCCGAGTTGGGCCGGCGATGCCGGGAAGCGGCGCTGGTGGGCTCGCGGCGAGCGCCTGGCCGGCGGCCCCGGGTACTTCAAGGCCATCTTCGACCTCTACCTGCGCACCGACGTCCGGCCCGCGCTCGACAGCATCCAGGCGCCGACGCTGTTGCTGCACCGCCGCGATGACCGCCATGTGACCGGCGGTCACGTTCGTTATCTCGCCGACCGCATACCTAACGCGCGATTGGTGGAGCTCGACGGGGACGACCATGTGTGGTTTGCCGGCGACTCCGACCGCGCGCTCGACGAGATCGAATCGTTCGTCACCGGTTCACGCAACGCCAGGCCGACGAACCGCGTGCTGTCGACCGTGCTGTTCACCGACATCGTCGGATCCACCGAACGGGCCGAGGCCCTCGGCGATCAGGCCTGGACGGCCGCCCTCGACGTGCACAACGGCGTCGTGGAGAGACACGTGGCCAGCGCGCGGGGCGACGTCATCAAGTTCACTGGCGACGGCGCGCTCGCCACCTTCGACGGGCCGGCGCGGGCGATCACCTGCGCGTGCGCGATCCGGGACGCGGTGCAAGACCTCGGGCTCGACATCCGCGCCGGCCTGCACACCGGCGAGGTGGAGATGATCGACCGCGACGTGCACGGGATCGCGGTCCATATCGCGGCGCGGATCATGGCGCTCGCCGGGCCGGGCGAGGTACTCGTGTCCGGCGCGATTCCACCGCTGGTGCTCGGCTCGAGGATCACGTTCGACGACCGCGGCCGCCACGAGCTCAAGGGTGTGCGCGACCCGTGGCCGGTGCTGGCGGTGCGCGCCACCTAAGCGTGGAAAATAAAGCATAGACGCTTGACACGAGCCCTTGCGCCACTGCATGCTATTTATGCCTGCAATCTCAAGCACAAGGAGGCAAGTGGCCGGCCCAAGGCGGACAAAACCCAGGCTTGATGATTCTATGCCTGATATAGCACGCATAGGGCGGGCTTTCGCGGAGCGACGGGTCGCGCTGCGGCTCACCCAACAGACACTGGCCAACCTGGCAGGGGTCTCTCGCTCCAGCGTCCAGGCGCTCGAACGGGGGAGCAGTTCGGTCAAGTTTGGCTCCATCGTCGAGATCGCCGACATTTTGGGCCTGCACTTCGACCTGAGCACGACGGGCGAATGACAAGACCGCGCCGCCTCGACCTACGGAATGTCGCCGAAGCTGACGTATACATCGGCGACGATCTCGCCGCTCGCCTGCGTCGCGAAGCAGGAGACACCATACGTTTCGACTACATCGTCGACGAACCCCCGGCTGAGGGGCGTATCCGCGACCGATCCGTGTCATGGTCGCTACTGCGATCCGGCGAATACCCCGCTGTCACCACCGGCGGCGCTGTTCCGCCGTTCTTCGCTGGGCTACTCCCGGAAGGGGTCCGGCTCGGGGTGGTGACTTCGTCAACGAAGACCTCGGCCGATGATCACCTCACATTGTTGCTTGCGATCGGCGCTGACACCGTCGGCAATGTCCGGATCGTCGCGGCAGGAGTCGATCCGGCTTCACCGCTGCCGATGTTCGAGCCCGAGCGTGACACGGACTTTCGGGCGGTCTTCGCAAAATTGACCGGCTCCGTCGATGCCGACCCGGTCGGTCTGGCGGGAGTCCAACCCAAGGTGAGCGCCGCGATGCTGTCGGCGCCGACCCAGACCCGATCCGGGCCGGGGATACTCAAGCTCAATCCCGTTCAGTACCCGCTAATCGTCGAGAATGAGCACTTCTTCATGACGATGGCCGCCGCATGCGGGTTGCGGGTGGCAACGACGTCGCTGCTGCATGACGCGAAGGGGCGCAGTGCCTTGCTGGTGACCCGGTTCGACCGGGTAGGAACGACGCGCATAGCTCAAGAGGACGCGTGCCAGGTCGCCGGCATCTACCCGGCCTCCAAGTACCGCATCAAAACCGAGGCGGCCATTACCGCACTGGCCGATGCGTGCGCCCGGGGCGGTGGATCTAAGCCGGCGGCGGTGCTCGAATTGCTCAAAACCGTTGTCTTTTCCTGGCTTATCGGCAACGGCGACCTGCACGGTAAGAACCTGTCGATCTATAACCTGGACGGCGTTTGGCAACCCACTCCCGCCTACGACCTGCTGTGCACCCAGCCCTATACCCGCTGGCGGGATCCCATGGCGCTCAACCTTTATGGCCGCGCCAACCGGCTCACTCGCGCCGACTTTGTCGGGGCAGGCGAGCGCCTCGGTCTACGGCCGCGGGCGATAGCGATGATGATCGATGCGGTTGTCGACGCCGCACATGACTGGCCCGACAAATGCGGGGAAATCGGTTTCGATGACCACCAGACCCAGCGACTCGCGCAGATGCTGCGCACGAGGATCGACGGCTTGCGATAACACTCGTGGAGTCAATGGCCTAACGAGGTCGCCACCACCGTCGTCACCCAGGACGAGGACTTCGCCGCCCTCGACGGCGCCGTCAACCTGACGATCATTCGCGTCTGAACCCGCTGAAAAGGGTTCGGGAACTCCGCAGGAGGCTGTCGCGGTGGGCGCAGCCCGCAACGTGGCGATCGACGGTACCAGTAGTCACATGAGCCACGTGAGCACCGTGAGCCGGCCATAAGGTGACTTCCATTTGCGCTATCACCGGCGCTATCACACATGAAACTCACCTGGGTGGTCGGTCGCGCAACGGCCTGCGCCCGACAGTGGCGCCGCACCGGCCTGACGGTTAATCGCGCCAGGCGTGGCCGGGGCAATCCTCGTCGGACCCAGCCGAGCGGCCGAGAATCTCGTAGAAGCTGCCAGCCGAATCGCGAAACCGGTTTGAAATGGCTGTGCGGCAAGACCCGGCGATCAGCCGGCCAGCCGCACCGGCAACGCCTTGGGTCCGCGAATCGATGGGGTGTTGAAGTAGGACAGGGCTTCGGCCGTGACGCGATATTTCGGGAATCGGCTGAGCAGTTCTTCGAAGGCGACCCGGGCTTCCAGGCGCGCGAGATTGGCGCCCATGCAGAAGTGGATGCCGCTGCCAAAGGCGATGTGTTTTCGGGTCACGCGGTGGATGTCGAAACGCTCGGCGTCCTCGAAGACGCGGGGGTCGCGGTTCGCCGCGGCCAAGAGCAGCATCACCTTCTCACCCGCTTCGATGGTGTGTCCCCTGACGTGAGCATCGACCGTCGTGGTCCGCGTCAGCGTCTGGGCCGGTCCCTCGAATCTCAGCACCTCTTCAATCGCATTGGGCAGCAACGACATATCGGCCACGATCTCCGCCCGGGCGTCGGGGTGGGCGGCCAGCAGGACGGCGGCGTTGCCGAGCAGGTTTGTCGTGGTCTCGTTGCCGGCGATCAGCAACAGGGCGCAGAACCCGAGGATGTCGTCGTCGCTGAGCTTGTGCCCGTCGACCTCGGCCTGCACCAGGGCGGTGGCCAGGTCGTCGCGCGGGCCGGTCCGGCGGGCGGCGATGACCCCGCGGAAGTAGTCGAAGATGTGCTCGTAGTTGCGGGCCAGTGATTCGTACCCGCCGGCCGCGGTGGCCATGATCGCGTTGGACCATTGCTTGAACAGCTCGCGATCGGCCGGGTCGACGCCCAGCATCTCGGCGATCACCATGATCGGGAGTGGCGCGTTGAACGCCGATACCAGGTCGACTTCGTCGTCGGCGGGTATCGCGTCGAGCAGGGTTTGGGCGGTGTGGCGGATCAGGCTTTCCTGTGCGCCTATTCGCTTGGCGGTGAACGCCTTCTGCAGCACTCGCCGCAACTCCGCCTGCCGGGGCGGATCCATGAGGATGATCATCGGCTTGAACCCGGAGAAGCCGTCCAGGGTGATGCCGCTCGCGGAGGAGAAGACCGGCCATTCGCGCAGTGCGGCCTCGACGTCGTCGAAACGGCTGATCGCCCAGAATCTCGGGCGCTCGTTGAGGTGAACCGGATGTTCCTCACGCAGCGCGGCGTAGACCGGGTGCGGATTTCCCAGATGCGAACGCGAATAGGGATTGAAATTCATGGCCTCTCAAGGGCTTTCCCGCCGGGCGCCGACCCTTAACACCCTAACATTGCAATCTTAAAAAGAAAGAGGGCGGCGGTGCGCCGGCCGACCGCTCGCGCCCGCGTTACGTGAACGCCCGATTTGGGAAATCGATAGGTTTCGGTTTCGCGATGTGGGGTTATCCCGATCCTGCCGGTGTCTGCGATTGTGTCGGCGGCTGTCGTGAGGCGGTTCGTAGCGGCAATCGAATAGAGTGTCAGCTTTCCAGACAGGCGGGATCGACACGGAGCTCCAAGGGACTCAGTATCACCGCGCCGCGGGCACTGACGGGGTGCTGATGCCGACGGGCGGGGTCCTCGGCGGCGGTCGCTACGAACTGCGCGGTGTTCTCGGCCGCGGCGCGATGGCCGAGGTGCGCGACGGGTGGGATCTGAAGCTGAGCCGCCCCGTCGCGATCAAGCTGCTCTACCCCGGGGCAAGCGCGCGGCCGGACAGCCGCCCGCGGTTTGAGGCGGAGGCGCGGGCGGCCGCGCAGCTGACCGGTCGCCACGTCGTGGTGGTCCACGACGTCGGCGAGCAGGACGGTTTGCCGTTCATCGTCATGGAGCGGCTACCGGGGGTGACGCTGGCCGACCACATCGCGCGCGGGCCGCTCCCGGCGGGATTCGTGCAGGCCGTCCTCGACGGCGTCCTGGACGCCCTCGCCGAGGCGCACCACGTCGGCATCCTGCACCGCGACGTCAAGCCGGGCAACATCTTGTTCACCGCCACGGGCGAACCCAAGCTCGCCGACTTCGGCATCGCCAAGACGTCCGGCGCCGCCTACACCAGGGCCGGCGAAATCATCGGCAGCGTGGCCTATCTGAGTCCCGACCGGCTGAGTTCCAAACCGGGCACCGCGGCCGACGACCTGTATTCCGTCGGGGTGGTGGGTTACGAGGCGTTGACCGGGCGGCGGCCATTCCCGCAGGGGGAGCTGGGTCCGCTGGCACACGCGATCCTGCACGAGTCACCGCCGCCCCTCGCCGCGCTGCGCCCGGATGTGCCACCGGGCCTTGGCACCGCGATCGAACGTGCGATGACGCGCGACCCGGCATGGCGGTTCGACGAGGCCAACGCGATGCGGGCCGCGCTGGCCGGCCCTTACCCCGCGCCAATTCCCGTCCGCCCGGGGACGCGAGTAATGACGGCGCCGCTGCCCGCCCTGACGGGCTACACGCCCGCGGGACTCGAGCCGGGCCCTTCCCGGCGCAAACTGTGGATTGCGGCGATCGTCGCCTTATTCGTGCTGGCGTTGATGTTGTTCATGCTTGACCCCCCCTTCTCGTCGTCGCCGCCGACGCCGGTCGACACCACGACGCCGGTGCCGCCGCCGACGACCATTGTCACGACAACACCCAGCAGCCTCGTGCAGCCGCCACCCCCGCCGCCACCTCACGGGGGCCCGGGCAAGAAGCACAAGGCGGCGGACGAAGGCGACTGACCGGCGACTGCTTGTTGTATCTAGGCGCGCGCGGTTCCGGGGGTGAAGGTGACCGGCGCCTCGAGTGGGCCCGGTCAACCCGTTGTCCGCTCAGGCGATCAGTCCGCGGATGTCGTCGGCGGTGAGGGTGGAGCCGAACGCGTCACCGTCGTCGATAACACTGGCAAACAGTTTGGCCTTGCGGGCGTTGAGGGCCATGACCTTGTCCTCGATGGTGTCGTGGGCAATGAGCCGGTACACCATTACATTGCGGGTCTGGCCGATGCGGTGTGTGCGGTCGACGGCCTGGGCCTCGGTGGCCGGATTCCACCACGGGTCGAGCAGAAAACAGTAGTCGGCCTCGGTGAGGTTCAGTCCGAACCCACCGGCCTTGAGGCTGATCAGGAAAACCGGTGCGCTTCCGTCCTTGAACCGCTGAATCACGTTTGCGCGGTTGCGGGTTCGCCCGTCGAGATAGCAGTAGTCGATTCCCTCGGCGTCGAGGCGATCGCGGACCCGGCCCAGGAAGCGGGTGAACTGACTGAACACCAGGGCGCGGTGGCCCCCGTCGACGACGTCGCGGAGATGCTCGGCGAGCGCGTCGATCTTCGGGCTGGCCAGCGTGTCGTGTGCGGGGTCGACGAGCCCGGGGTGTAGGGCCATCTGTCGCAGCACGGTCAAAGACTTGAGGATCGTGAACCGGTTGTGCTGCATGTCATCGAGCAGGCCGAGCACCTTCTGCCGCTCTCGTTGCAGTCGCTTGTTGTAGAGGGCGCGGTGGCGCGGCGGCAGCTCGATATCGAGCACCTGCTCTTGCTTGGCCGGCAGCTCGGCGGCCACGAGCTCTTTGGTGCGGCGCTTGACCAACGGCTTGATGCGGCGGCGGAACAGCGCCAAAAGCTCCGCATCGCCGGTCTTTTCGATGGGCTTGGCGAAGAAGTCGGCGAACTTCGTCGGGCTGGGGAACAACCCGGGCGCAGTGATCGACAGCAATGACCACAGCTCCATGACGTTGTTCTCCATCGGTGTGCCGGTGATTGCCAGCTTGAACGGTGCGGGCAGCCTGCGTGCACACTGGTAGGTCTTGGCGTGACGGTTCTTGACGTATTGGGCTTCGTCCAGGATCAGCCCCGACCACATTTGGGCGGCGTGGGCGTCGAAGTCGAGTCGAAACAGCGTGTACGAGGTGACCACGATGTCGGCGCCCGCCGCCAGCTGGTCGAGGTCGGCGCCGGCGCGGCGCAGCGTGTCGCAGAGCGGCAGCACCGACAGCTCGGGCGCGAACCTCGCGGCCTCGGCGGCCCAGTTCGCCACCACACTGGCCGGCGCGACCACCAGGAAGGGGGCCATGCCCGGATTCTGTTGGCGGACATGGCAAATCAATGCCAGCGACTGCACCGTCTTGCCCAGGCCCATGTCATCGGCGAGGATCCCACCGAGCCCGTGGGCATGCAAGGTTGCCAGCCACGAGAACCCATCGACCTGATAGGGCCTCAGCTCAGCGCGCAGGCCGGTCGGCAGCACCGCCGGTTCCAGACCCTGCAGCGCGCGCAGCCCGTCGACCTGGCGCCGCCACTCGTCGGCCTGCCGCGTCACGACCCCAAGCTCGGCCAGTTCGTCGAACAACCCAACCTGGAATCGGCTGATCCGGGGTGGTCCCTCTTCGGCATCGGTGAGCGCGCGGGCCTCCTCGATGAGCTGGCGCAGCTTTACCAGCTCCGGCTTGTCGAGCGCGAAGTAGGCGCCGTCGGGAAGCAGCAGGTGCGACTGGCCGGACGCGAGCGCGGTGAACACGCTGACGAATGGAACCTGTTTGTCTTCAATGCTGATCGTGACACCCAGGTCGAACCAGTCCGTCTCGCCGGCCACCGCGTCTGTCGTCACCGAGATGACGAGGGAGCCGCCCGCCTCCCGATAGTCCACCGGGTCGCCGATCACCTCCAGCGTGACAGCGGGATGCTCGCCGAATAGCGGTTGAACTTCGGTGGCGAATCGCATGGTGTCCAGGCCGGACAGCCAAGTTCCGGTGAGCGTGCCGTCGGCGGCGCGCAGCCCCAACTGCTCCAACGGGGCTTCGATGCTCGCGGCGAGCGCATTCTCCGCTTGCAGGTCGCGATAATCGGTATACTTCGACGTGTCGGTCGGCACGCGAAAATCGGTGTCGCCCAATCGGTATGCCCATTCCCACGTCAACTCGAGCCGGTGCTCGTCCTGGTAGTCGGCCCGCAGGACCAGTGTCGGCCCCACGATCGCGGGCAAGGTGAATGACTCGTCCGACGAGGTGATGGCCGCGATGTGGCGCAGCCTCGGGTAGTAGTCCGTGGTGAAGCGCTGCTCCTCGTCCGCGGGTATGACCAGCGGCTTATCACCGAGTGCCATGCGCTGTAGCGCCGCGGGCGCCGGCCTGTCCAGCCGGGCAAGCCGCAACCCGCCGTCGGCGTATACCACGCCGTGGCCCGACGATCCGATGAACGCCGCCGGACGTGCCGTGGCGCCGTCGACGCGAAGCGCGGGCGCGACGGTGAGATCGCCCGCTTCGTCGACCGTCACGTCCAGGCACAACTGCGCTGCGGCGTAGGGCGGCACCTCCCGCAGGGGCCGCGCCTGCAGCAGCCGCACCCCAACCCGGCGCGCTTCGTCCAGCAGCGGCCACAGCTGCGGGGAATCAAATCTCAGCAGCGAGATCGTCTTCGCGTCCCCGTACGGGTAACCGCCGTACGAATAGCTGTAATAGCCAGGCGAATTCGAGCTCGACGCCCGGTAGGTCGCATAGAGCTCCTGCAGCAGCCGAAGCTGAGCGTCGGGATAGCCGCTGTGGCGCAGCGCGGGCAGCTTGGCCCAGCTCAGATCGCCGGCCACCCAACCGCCGCGCTTTCCGGGACGCACCAGCCGCGCGTCGAGAGTCGGCGACGGCCCGCTCACCGACAGGCTCAGCTCGATCGCCAGTGGTGTCCCGATGCGGTCGTTCGTCGAAGCCGTGGGAAGCAGCGCATCCAGCGACTGCCGCCATGCCGGGGGAGCGGGAGGAGGTGGTATGCGTTGAGCACGCATCTCTGTGGGCCAAGCGGCGGCGACGACGATCGCCGCGACATGCTTGCAGTTCACCTGCATCGGGCAGCTGCAGGACCCGCCCTCGACATCCCACGTATCGGTGTCTGCCGGCAAAAGCCGCACCGTGGTGGTGTAGATGCGGTCCTGGCTACCGCTAACAGCGCCGAACAGCTTGTGAAGCTTCGGATCCCATACGCAGCTCAGCACCCGACCCTGCCGTGCATACGACACGCCACGGCGCCAGGTACCGGCGGCAAGGGCGTCGACCGTGCTGTCAAGGTCGATCGACGGGTACATCAGCAACTGCATGACCGCACGGTAACGAGCCGGTCTGACAAGAGGGCCCGACCACGCCGCGCGACGGGCGGAACTGGTGCGGATGAGGCTGCCGTGACGCACCCGTATGTCGGGTGCGGCGCGCCCGGCTACGGTTGGCCGGTCGCGACCGTCAACCCCAGGTCGGCTGCCCGAGCGGCGAGCTTGTCGTCCAAGGTGGCGATCGTGGCGTTGTGCTGCTCCGCGCTGTAGAGCACGCAGCAGTCGGGCATCTTCAGCTTGGTAGTAGCGCGGAGCTCACCGAGGCGGCGGGCGGCGCCGGCCGGAAGGTCTAGGCTCTCGATCTGCAACTGTGCCAGCAGCCGGCGAAGCTGGTCGGCTTGCCCGGCCCGGGCGGCACCGACGTAGACCTCGGCGAGGGTGATAACGCTGGCGGCGAACGACTCTATCGCGTGCGCCCTCAGCAGAGCGGTCGCGTCGGTGTGGTGCGCGTCAGCCGACTCGAAATGCCCGATCAAAACGCTGGCGTCGAGGATGATCACTCGTGCCAATCCTCACGCAGCTCCTTGAGGTAGTCAGTTCCGTAGGCAGTGGCCATTGCGCCACTGGTCTTTTCGACCGCTTGCCGGCGTTTGTCAGCGGCTGCAGCGTGATCGTGCGCGAGGGTGTTTCTGCCCACGAGAATGAGTTGACGCAGCAGTGCGCCCGGCTTGTCGGCGAGGTCGGGCCACGCGCGGCGGGCGATATCCAGCGCTTTCTTGATGTCGTCGGTTTCTGTGATGGCGTGGCGCCGGTGATCGGTCGGCATCTCCGAAGTGTAACACCACCTATGTCGGTGTAACACCGACCTGTCACCCGGTACGTCTGGGCACCCTCGACGCCACCACCTCGCCGCCGCCCAGCGCGCCGGAACGGAGCTGCGCGTGCTGCTCACGTACGACAGCCGCATAGCGGCAGCTGCCGCCGACTTGGGCATGGCCGTCGAAAGCCCGACGTAAAACGCCGGACACGCCGCATTCGACGATCCGGCGGCTTGACCGTCGATGCCGCGGTTGCGCGAGTGGAGTCAGGGTGGGCCGCGCTTGGTTCCGGGGGTGAAGGTGACCGGCAGCTTGCCCAGCCCGGTCATGCTCGGGTTGCCCAGGTATTGGTGGACGCCGTCGAGGTCGACTTGGTAATCGGGAATGCGGTCGAGCACCGCCTTGACCATCACCTCGGACATCAGGCGCGCCAGGTGCGAGCCGATGCAGCGATGCGGCCCGAGCCCAAAGGCGAGGTGGCGGTTGGGCGTTCGATCCAGGATGATCTCGTCGGGTCGGTCGAACTCTCGCTCGTCGTGGTTGGCGGACAGCCAGCTGATGACGACGCGGTCGTTTTTTCGGAGGCATTGGCCGTTGAGCTCGACGTCGCGGGTCACCGTGCGGCTCAGGGTTTGGTTGACCGAGAAGTAGCGCAGGAATTCGTCGGTGGCGGTGCGGTAGAGCTCCGGGTGGTCGATGAGTTGTTGGCGCAGCTCCGGGTGGGTGCCCAGGTGCAGCAGGGTCAGCGCGGTCTGCGACGTGGTGGTGTCGACGCCGCCGGCGATGAGGTTCCAGAGGATGTTGAGCAGCTGTTCGTCGGTGAGGCGCCGGCCGTCGAATTCGAACTGGATGAGGAAGCTGGTCAGGTCGTCTTCCGGCTTGGCCCTTCTGGTGGCCGCGTAGTCGAGGACGTCCTGCATCATGGCGGGGACTTCGGCGATGGCGTTGACGTACTCGTCGCTTTCCTGGGGGACGGCCATGACGGAGTGGAAGAGGTTGGCGTAGAGGTGCCAGTTGTCGTAGGGCAATCCCATCAGCTTCATGGTGAGGATGGCCGGGACCGGGCTGGCGTAGTCGAGCACGAGGTCCATGCGTCCGTCGGCGATGTTTTGGTCGAGGAACCCGTGCGACTGCTCCTCCATGAACGGCCGCATCTTTTGGACGGCGCCCGGCGAGAAGAACGGGGCCAGCGCGTGCCGCAGGGCCAGGTGATACGGGCCGTCGATCTCGCCGATGCCCAGCGCCGGCTGGCCTTCGGGGCGCGGGACGCCCATCTCGCCCTGGTAGTCCACGCCGTTGGGGGCATTCGGTTCGTATTTGTGGGAGAAGGTGTCGTCGTCGCGGGCGGTTTGGCTCACCGCGTCGTAGCTGCTGAGGAACCAGAATCCGCCGTAGTTCTCGTTCCAGGCGACCGGGCAATTTTGTCGTAGGTCAGCGTTGACGGCCAGTTCGTTGAGGTTGAATTCGTTGGAGTGATGGTCGAAGTCGACTAGCGCGTCTTGGCTGACGTCCGGGCGTGTAGCCATCGAATGCCCTCCAACACGGAGCCTGGTCGCTGCGCTTACTAAGCTATCTTTGCATTATTACGCTTTTAGCTTCGCGGAGATAGCGCCAGGTCGGTACGGGCGACGCTCGGCGCGCCCTGACTCGCTACGGAAGGTTGTAATGTCTAGTCACCGAACGGTTTTCAACCATGTTGGGTTATGCGTCGCGGATCGCGAGCGGTCACGCCGCTTCTACGAGGGACTGCTCGGGTTTGAGTTCTGGTGGGAAATCGAACCGCCCGACGACCGCACCGCCCAGCTGGTGCAGCTTCCCGAGCCGCTCGGAGTGCATGCGACCTACTTGGTGCGGGACGGCTTTGTGCTCGAACTTATCGATTACTCGAAGCGTGAAGTTCACGCAGGGCCGGAACGCGTCATGGATCAGGCGGGGCTGACGCATATCTCGTTTTCGGTGTCTGATCTCGACGGCGTTTTGGAGAAGGTCGGGAGTTCGGGGGAGCGGTGATCGACGGGACGGTGTCCGAGGGATCGGCGATGATCCGTGATCCCGATGGGCAGTTGCTGGAACTGCTTTCTGATGGATGGCTTTCGGCTCTGCCGCCCCGGCCTTAGGGTGATAGTTATCCAGCGCCGTTGAGAGTCGAGGCCTCGACTCGATCCGCTTGTGGCTGCTCGAAACTCGGCAATGAATGGGTGGCAATTCGTCGGCTCGGTGTCGCTGGCGATCACGAAGTGTAAGCCCGTTGTCGATCTCTGCGCGTATTCAGCAGCGGTATCGACAGTCTCGCAATACGCCACCGCGCTTTCTGCTTCTGCGCATTCCACCCATGGCTTGGGAGCGGCCTAGGCCGGGTGCGACGGGCGTCTATTGCGGCGTTGATTTTGCTTTTTTTGCCCCTAATACAGGGCTCAACAACGTACGCTTTGCGCCGGCAGGTTTTTCTACAAAGGCGCGGGTGAAACTGTTCGTTTGGAGCCACCATGTTCCGATTACTGCTTATCGCGGTCGCCCTGGCAGGCATCGCAGGCGGTATGGCTTCAGCCACTGGTGTGGTCTCGCCGATTGTCTCCCCGGGCTCAATAGCCGAGCCGCCGTATGACGATTGCCCCCCAGGCAAGTATCGAGCAAGAAGTGGTGATTGCGTTCCGAGTCCCAACAGCTCCGACGGCAACGTGACCGCCATCTGCCGCGATGGAAGCCACAGTCACGCCGAGCACACGACCGGTGCATGTTCCCACCACGGTGGTGTCGCCCAGTGGTGCCCATGCAGCTTGATTTCTGGACAAACCGTGCCGGGCTCGAAGCCCCGGGCCTGGGGCGCCTTTTGTTAACGAGGTCGGCGATGAGATCGCGGGGCGTCGCCATTTCGACCTCGTCTGTCGGACCAGTCCGCTACGCTCCCGGGCGTGTACGAGGGCCTCTACGAGTCGCTGCTTACCGAACAGTTGCACCGCGCGCTGGCCGCGCGGCCTGACCTGCACCCCGAGGTCAACTCGGTTGATGAGGGCGAGCAGCCGTTGACGATAGCGCGGCATCTCACGCCGGTTATCGAACGCTCGCTTCGCGCCGCTGCGACCTCGCAGGACCGCGCTGACCTGGTACAGCGAATCCTCCGCGCGCTGTCTGACCCCGACGCGATGGTCGAGGCGCTGCATCAACGCGAGCCCGGCAAGATCGAGCGGCTTGACGAGGTGAGGGCGACGAACAGACTCGGTGTCGCCCGATTGACTCGGCCCGCCACGCCATTGTCGGACACGGCACTGATGACCAATGCGCACCACGAGCCGACACTGGCTGCCGAGCTGCGCGCCGAACTCGGCAGCGCCGATCACGTCGATTTGTTGTGCGCCTTCGTTAAGTGGCAGGGCCTGCGGCTGCTGGAAGGCGAACTCAAGGAGCTGCGGCTGCGCAAGGTGCCCCTACGTGTCATCACGACGACCTACCTGGGGGCCACCGACGCTCGTGCGCTCGACGCGTTGGTCGACGAGTTCGGCGCGCAGGTCCGGGTCAACTACGAGATCGATCGCACCCGGTTGCACGCCAAGGCGTGGCTGTTGCGGCGCAACACCGGCTTTCACACCGCGTATGTGGGCTCGAGCAATCTATCGCATGCCGCGCTGGTCGATGGGCTGGAGTGGAACGTGCGGCTGTCGGCGGTGTCGACGCCGCATCTGCTGGAGAAGTTCCGTGCGACGTTCGAATCCTATTGGGAGAACCGTGAATTCGAGGCCTACCAGCCGTCGTTGGACGGGGAGCGGCTGCGGGCGGCGCTTGACATCGCCGCAGGCGGACGGCAACGAGACCGGTTGACAGTCACGCTGTCTGGGCTCGAGGTGCACCCCAAGCCCTTCCAGGCGGAGATGCTCGAAGAACTCCACGCGGAGCGGGTTCTACACGACCGCCACCGCAACCTGATCGTGGCGGCCACCGGCACCGGCAAGACCGTTGTCGCCGCGCTGGACTATCGCCGGCTTGTGCGCGACGTCCACGGTCGGGACCTGACGCTGCTGTTCGTTGCGCACCGTAAGGAGATCCTCACGCAGGCTCGGCGGATGTATCAGGAGGTGCTGACCGAGCCGACGTTCGGCGAGCTACTGGTCGGCGGGGACCAGCCGACCAAATGGCGCCACGTGTTCGCCAGCATCCAGTCGCTCTCCGCCGAACGGCTTGCCACCATCGAGCCCAAGCATTTCGACGTAGTGGTGATCGACGAGTTCCACCACGCCGAGGCCGCATCCTATCGGCGGTTGCTTAACCACGTGCAGCCCCTCGAATTGTTGGGCCTGACCGCAACTCCCGAGCGCGGCGATGGGGTGGATGTCCGCGAGTTCTTCGACTGGCGGGTCGCCGCCGAACTTCGACTTTGGGAAGCGCTGGAACAGCATCTGCTATGCCCGTTGCACTACTTCGGCGTTCACGACGGGGTCGATCTGGGTGACCTGCAATGGAAGCGTGGCGGGTACGACCTAGCCGCATTAAGCGACCTCTACACCGGCAACGATGCGCGCACGCGAATCGTGCTCAAGGAACTCCGCGACAAGGTGGCCGACGTGGCCGCCATGCGTGCCTTGGGTTTCTGCGTGAGCATTGAGCACGCTCGCTACATGGCGGATCGCTTTGTCGCCGCCGGGGTTCGGGCCCGCTCGGTGTCGGCAGACACGCTGCCCACCGAACGCCAAGCGGCGCTGACAGCACTGCGCAACAGGGAGATCAACATCCTGTTTGCTGTCGACCTGTTCAACGAAGGCCTCGATATTCCCCAGGTTGACACGGTGCTGTTCCTACGGCCGACCGAGAGCGCCACCGTTTTTTTGCAGCAACTGGGCCGTGGTCTGCGGTTAACGGAAGGCAAAACCGTGCTCACCGCTCTAGATTTCGTTGGGCACCAACGTCGCGAGTTCCGCTTCGACCAACGCTTTCGCGCGTTGACGGGGTTAGGCCGTAAGCAGCTGATGCGGCAGTTGGAGCAGGGCTTCCCGTTCCTTCCGTCCGGAACACAGATCGTGTTGGACTCGGTGTCGCGGGAGCTTGTGCTGGAAAACATCCGCCAGCAGCTGGCGCCGCGGCTGTCGGCGTTGCTCTCTGAGGTGCGCGCGCATCCCAACGCCGAGCTCGCGTCGTACTTCGATGCTTATGGCCGCGGCCTGGAAGATGTGTTGCGCACCGGTCGGTCGTGGACGACTTTGTGCCGCGACGCGGGCAAGGCGGTTGGCGCCCCTGGCCCGCGCGAGCGTGATTTGATCAAACGTGTTCGGGCGCTGGCCAACGTCGATGACCGGCGCCGCCACGCCGCATACCACGCCATCTTGAACGGAAGCGCACAGCCCGGGAGCCCCGCTGAGGAGCGGTTGGCTCAGATGCTGTTCTTTTCGTTGTTTCCCGATGGCGGCGGATTCGACAGCACCGCACAGGGATTGGCAGCACTTAAGGACGAGCCGGTGGTCGACGAGATGAATCAGGTCATCGACATCGCCTTCGATAGCGCACGGCGTAGCACATACCCGCTCGATGAGCTCGTCCCGGATCTCGCCGATGTGCCGCTGGCCCTGCATGCCAGCTACTCTCGCGAGGAAATCCTGGCCGCACTTGGATTCGCGTCGTTGCGTCGTACGCCCAGCACCATGCGCGAGGGTGTCGCCTGGTGCGAATCGGCTAACGCCGACGCATTCTTGATCACTCTGAAAAAGACCGAAACCGACTACTCGCCGACCACGATGTATCGCGACTTCGCCCTCAGCCCGGAGCTTTTCCATTGGGAATCGCAGTCGACGACGTCCTCCACATCACCCACCGGCCAGCGCTACATCCACCACCGCGAGCGCGGCTCGCACATCCTGCTGTTCGTCCGCGAAGCCAAGACCAACGCGCTGGGCGCGTCGCCTTATGTGTTTCTCGGGCCGGCCGACTTCGTCTCGCATGAAGGGGACCGGCCGATGGCAATTACCTGGCGGCTGCGACGCTCGATGCCGACCGAAGTGTTTATGGCCTCGCGTGCTGCGGCTGCTTAAGCGAACGGGGAGATAGATTGGCGAGTGCCGCGTGGTTTCTGAAGAGTCGACAATCACATTCCCCGTCAAACCCATTCATGTCCATGAGCGCGGGAAGCTGATATCCAGCCTCTCGGTCTGCTTGTACCCCGACCACGTCGGCACGCCCGCGGGCTGCACGCGGTAGATCCCGATCGCGGCGGCCACGACTCGGTCGTGCTGCGTCGGCCATTGAATCTCGGATGCGACCTGCTCCAGCACCGCTCGGTCTCGGTCCAGCACCCGGTCGACAATCGACACCGCCGGCAGTGCACCACTCTTGTCGCCGTTACAGCGGGCGCATGCCAGCACCAGATTGGCCAGGCCGTCGATACCGACCAGGGACCACGGCAGGACATGATCAACCGGATTGTTCGCCGGCAGGTGCGTGCCGCAGTAGAAGCAGTGTGGTCCGTACGCCTCCCTGAACGGCTCGCGCACGGCCGCGAGGTCGGTGCGCTCACGACCGAACAGGTGCCCCGCGACGTCGGGAACCTCGGCCTCGAGGAACTTGTTCATCCGGCGGACGTCGTCGACCCACATGATCTCCAGCGCCGGCTTAAGGAGTCCGGCGAGCCGGGCAAGGCCGTGTGCAACACCGGGTCTGAGTTCGATGGCGTCGCCGTGGGCGCGCAGCGTCGATCGCGACACGTGGTCATGCAAAAACGAGTCGTCATACAGAAAAGGATCACTCGTCGATGAGCCCGGCAGTTTCTGCAGCCGATGCAGCGGCTGCTGCGCAAGGCACAGCGTGATCTCGTCGATGGCGCTTCCGTACTCGGCAGGCGCGCGCAGCCGGGCGATGTCCACCGACATACTGGTCCGCTCGATCCGAGCCGTCTGACGTAACGCGTTGGTGGCGACCAGGATTCGCGCCCGAGGCTGCGTGGATTGGCGGAGGTCGTGGCCGTCGAACGGGCGCACCTGCGGCCAGTAGATCTCCAGCACCCGGTGCGCCAACTCGGGAATGGGCACTAGCAGGACATCGCCGGGCCGCTCGGGGATGTTCTCGATGCAGTGGTCAATCAATGCCATAAATGTGGCGAGCTTGTAGGTGGCCGTGCGCAGGCCGGTCTCGAGGATCGCGACCACACGTTGCCCGAGCAGAAGGGGGTCGGGCGCGTCACCGTCCACGGCGCGCCTCCGATGTCAGCTCGGCGAGATAGAACTGCACCACCGCATTATTGCGGGGGGAGAGGGACCGCGTGGGCGAACTCGTTCTCGACAAGACTCCCGGCATCATTCGAGCCTCCGGACGCACACCCCGCGTGGGCCCAGCGCCCAGGTAGTGAGAGGGGCGTGCGTTTTGCTCCTGAGACCCGACAGCGTCCCCTACTTTGAGCCAACGCTATGTTTTCGGCCGCGGCGCCGCGCTACGGATCTTGCGGTAGAAACGCGCCTCGTATGGAGTGTCGTCACTCTTTGGCATCAATCAGTTGTATGCGGTGCTCCCCGCGACAGGATGCGTCGTGCTGATGATCTTGGCGGCGCAGTGGTCCCGATCAAATCCTTGGGTCCTGCACCAGGCCAACGCACCGGCGGAGTCGGCGAAGGAGATGGCCGCAACGGTGACCCAGAAGTCTGAAGCCGAGAACGTTGACCAGTCGCCCGACCAGAGCAGCCTCACGTCGGAGAAGCGCTGCCTCAGTTGGAGGTGTTCCTGCAGCGTCGTCGCGTTGTCCCATACGATGCCGTTGTCGACGACACCGGGACGTTTGGAACTGAGTTGCGGTACCCAGCGGTCTGCTAGTCGGGTGGACACGAACGAGCGGTCACCGTTCGCAATCTGTCGCAGTTGCTGCAGGGGATCTTGGGGTGTAGGCCGCGCCGACGTGGGTACATGGACCGGCTGCGTCGCTGACGGAGACTCCGGGTAGTAGGCGGTTACCGGACTGGAGTAGGGGACTAGCGACGACGTCGATGAATCCGAGCTGTTGGAGTTTCGGTTAGCGAGAAGACCGATGACCAATCCTCCACCGCCCACCAACAGAGCAACCGCGAGCCCTATAGCGGCCACCACGATCAACTGCCTTGAGGGTCGATGTTGGGCGTCGGCTGCGCTCGTCGGACCCGTTGCGGGATAAGGATATTGGGCATTGAACCGCGGATAACTCGGCGGCCCACTTAGATATTGGGGAGCACGCAGTGTTTCTTCGAGGGGTGGGGCAGAACGCTCTGCGGAGAGTGCGCGCTTTGCAGCGCGTCCCAGTGCTCCAGCACTGCCATAACGGTCGTCAGGGTGTTTTGCCATGCCGCGAGCGATGACGTCGTCGAAGGAGGCCGGAACGCGTGCATTCAAGGCACCTGGTCGCGGAGGTGGTGACGACAGGTGAGCGCCAATGAGTTGCTCAGCGCTGTGAACCGGAAACGGTTTGGCGCCCGTCAGTGCTTCGTGTAGGACGCAGGCCAGCGAGTAGACGTCGACCGCCGGCGTTGCTTCTCCTTCGCCGAATCGCTCAGGGGCCATGTAGTCAAAGCTGCCGACTTGATAGCCCGCCACCGTCAGATGGGTGTCACCTTTAGTTTCGGCGATACAAAGTCCACCAAATATGCGAAATCGTCCGGCGTGACGATGATGTTCGAGGCTTTACATCGCGATGGATCAGTCCTTGGGCGTGAGCGGCGTCTAACGCCGCCGCGATCTGGCGGATGATGTCTGTAGCTCGCTGCGGTTCAAGGGCGCCCATTTTGACCATGTCGTGCAGGGTCTGACCCTCGACCAGCCGCATGTCGATGTACAGAACGTGGTCAACCTCTCCCCAATCGTGGATCGGGATGACATGCGGCTCTTGAAGAATTGCTGCGGCGTGCGACTCGCGCAAAAACCGCGCACGGAATGTTTCGTCTTGGGCGTACTGATCATTGAGTACCTTCAAGGCAACGGTTCTGCGCTTATCGGTGTCGTACGCTTCGTACACCGCACCCATGCCGCCTTTGCCGAGCAGCCGGCGAATTTGGTACTTGCCAAACCTCTCGCCGACGAGCGAATTCATCGCATCCTCCCGTCTCTTCGCCGGGGTCAGTATCCGCCGAATGGGTCAGGCTACGAGGCGTTTGCCGAGGAAGTTTCGGCCAGGCGCCGTGGATGCGCGGAACATTCGCGGTGGGGTCTGACAGCATCCTCTTGCAGAAAGCGAGCCGGCTGGGTCATGGATGGCTCGGCCAGCGCCTCACTCGCGTGCTTGTGGCGACCGTGCGCAGTTGCCGCCACCGTGGACTGCCATGCGCCGCCGAAGGCGCGACGTGAGAGGGTTGATCCTCATGCAGATCCCGTTCGCCGACGCGGTGCTGGGCCGCCTCGGGCGCCGCGAGGCCGGGCTCGAACTCATCGAGCAGATCGAGGACGAGGCGGTCGATTCCGTCGACGCCGGCGACCTGCTGTCGGCCGAGCCGGCCCTGCTGCTGCAACGGATGGAAAACCGGCTCATCCGCCATCAGCTCGCCGCCCCGGATGTGCTGAGCGCCGAGGAGCTGCGCCAGCTGCGCTACATCCTCAACTTCGCCCGCCTCGCCGACTTCGAACCGGGGGCCGCGGGCCCGGGCGGAAGCCGCGGGCGCGGCGACGTCTCGGTCGGCGCCGAAATCGCGCCGTGGCGCTCCAGGGTCGCCGACGCCCTCTACGGGCCGCTGCGCGAGGAGCCGGATCCGGTCACGGCGCTGCGGACGGCACGCGAGGCGCTGGAGTGGATGGCCGTCGACCAGGACGATCAGCGCCAGGTGCTGATCGAGCGCCACGGCAAGGACTTCTCCGCCGCGGAATTGGATTCCGAGGTCGGCTACAAGAAGCTCGTCACGGTCCTCGGCGGCGGCGGGGGAGCGGGTTTCGTCTACATCGGCGGCATGCAGCGGCTGCTGCAGGCCGGCCAGGTGCCCGACTACATGATCGGCGCGTCGATCGGGTCGATCCTGGGCAGCCTGGTGTGCCGCGAATTACCGGTGCCCATCGAGGAGTACGTCGCGTGGGCGAAAACGGTGTCCTACCGCGCCATCCTGGGACCCGAACGGCTGCGCCGCCGCCATGGCCTGGCCGGCATGTTCGCGCTGCGCTTCGACCAGTTCGCCCACGCGATGCTCAGCTGTGCGGACGGTCAACGGATGCGCATGTCGGACTTGGCAATTCCGCTCGACATCGTGGTCGCGGGTGTGCGCCGCCAGCCGTATTCGGCGCTGCCGTCACGGTTTCGCCGTCCCGGACTGGCGGCGCTGCAGTTGCGGTCGGTGCCGTTTCGCCCGATCGGCATCGGCCCGGTGGTGGGCACCCGGATGTGGCAGGTGGCCGCCTTCATCGACCTGCGGGTCGTCAAGCCGATCATCATCGGCGACGACGAACCGGCCCGCGACTTCGACGTCGCCGACGCGGCGTCGTTCTCGGCGGCCATTCCCGGTGTGCTGCACCACGAAACGAGCGACCCGCGGATGATCCCGCTGCTCGACGAGCTGTTCGAGGAAAAGGACATCTCGGCCCTCGTCGACGGCGGTGCGGCCAGCAACGTCCCGGTCGAACTCGCGTGGAAGCGCGTCCGCGACGGGAGGCTGGGCACCCGCAACGCGTGCTATCTGGCCTTCGATTGCTTTCACCCGCAATGGGATCCGCGGCATCTGTGGCTGGTGCCGATCACCCAGGCGATCCAGTTGCAGATGGTGGGCAACCTGCCCTACGCCGATCACCTGCGTCCGATTCGAGCCGACACTGTCGCCGGCGAACCTGGCGCCCTCCGTCGCATCCATCGATCGCGCGAGCGAATGGGGGCGCAACAGTGTCGATAAGGCGATCCCGGTGACGTCGGCGCTGTTGGCGCCGACGTGGTGGGAAGGTGACGGCCCCCCGGCCGCCAAGCCCAGGGCGCGCGCGAAGTCGGTGGCCTCGCCGATGGAGCGCGGTCATGGCCGCGATTCAGGTTCCGACCAGTCGCTTTGCCCGGTGGCGAGATCGTTACCTGAGGTGAAGCGGGAGGGTCGTTTCCAGCGGCTCGTGTACGTCGGCGGCAGCTCAGCGGTAGTGACGTCTGGGGATGGTTGTCTTTAGGTCCGCTTGAACCACAATCCGCCGTAGGGCGGTCGAGAATTGGACCTGA
Source organism: uncultured Actinomycetota bacterium (assembly GCA_963703795.1). GTDB lineage: Bacteria > Actinomycetota > Actinomycetes > Mycobacteriales > Mycobacteriaceae > Mycobacterium. The sequence goes on from CAVPFT010000047.1 coordinate 144,331, forward strand.
TACAGACTTGATGGGCGGTCATCAGAGTGGCCGAGCCGACACCCTGGGGAGCGTCATCGGAAGCACCTGACCACTCGTCGGGGTGCAAGTCGTGGAGGTTGAACAACGGCCCCCCGTCGCGAGGCGTGACTTCCCCCGTGGACCTATCCACGTCGACGTCGCCGAGATCGAGATTGATGCACCAGAGGTTATCGCTCTCAGCGAGGCGCTTGAGAAATGTTCGCAAATCCTGGACATCTTTGAACGTCGCCGCGTGACCGCCGTAGCCGTCGAGGCGACTGACTTGGTAGTTGCTGTCCTCGAGGGCAAACGTGTCGAGTTTGTAGCCGTAGCTGCCTAACTCTTCGTTGAGTTCATCTTCGGTGCTCATAGCACCGCGAGGTTAACCCTCTTTCGACACCCGAGCGTCAGAATTGGGTGAATCAGGCGGCCCGGCTTCTGGCCATCGGCCACAAGACCGCGAGCCGGATGAGCCCGGAGGCCAAACGGCTGGACCACGCGGCTCTGCTCTACGACGAGCGCGCGACTCCCGGCAGTGATCGTGGACACGTGGCAATCGATCGCGACCGAGAAGTCAATGAGCCCCTGCGATGGACGAAGAGCCTTAGCCACGAGGCGTGATCTCCTGGCTCGCGGCCCGATCGAGATCTGCTCGGAACCGGTCAAACGCCACCCGCGGCGCGCCCCTGAACGCGGCGACGGCCGCCTCGGCGCTGACGAATCGATGCCGACGCAGCGGGGAAAGCTCGCCGACTGGGATTCCATTCCTGGTCACGACGAACGACTCGCCTTGGTCAAGCTGGCGCATGATGTCGTCGCAGTTATTGCGCAACTCTCCCTGGCTGATCTGTTTGGCCACACGCAGAGTGTGGCACGCGTACTACGCGGCACAACGCCGGCTACTCAGATGCCAAGGCCTCACAGGGCGCTGGACCTGTGCACTACAAATCCGTAGGACAATGGTTCGCATGTCTGAGGTGCCGGTGCGTGAGCTGCGCCAAAACACCGCCGGAGTGCTCGCACGGGTCAAACGCGGCGAGCAGATCGACATCACCGAGCGCGGAACCGTCGTGGCCCGCCTAGTCCCGGCCCGGGAAAATCCCCTGGCCGAAATGATCAGCGCGGGAAGGCTTCATCCCGCCACCCTCAGCGGGCCGGCGCCACGTGCATCCGGACCGGTCACGACCGACCATGAGGCCGGCCAATTACTGCGGGAGCTGCGAGACACCGAGCGCTATTGATGCTATATCTCGACCTCACGGACGTGCATCCGGTGGGCGCAAAGCCGTTGCGCGACAGACCAATAGGTGTGTTTCATTTGTGATAGCGCCGGTGATAGCGCAAATGGAAATCGCCTCATGACCTGCTGACGGTACCTACGTGGCTCATGTGATTACTGGTACCGGCGACACCGTACGCACCCGTCCCGGTATATTCGTGATTCCCTGTCGGTGGCCGGTGTTTGGATATGGCCGTGGTTGTCGAGTTGTGGTGCAGGTGCTTCGCGCCGAGCGAGGTCGTCGACGCCACGTTCCGGGTGTGTCGCCGACCGTCTCTAGGATCTAACCTGGCATCTATATCGGTTCTGATATAGGATGGGCATCGATCTGAAGCCCATCAGATGGCTTGGCACAACTCGGGATGACATCCGCGATCAACCTCCGGCCATCCGAGATGAGCTGGGCCAGCAGCTGCTTAAGTGCAGATGGGGCTGATGCCCAACAACTACAAACCGATGAGCGCCGTGGGCCCCGGCACGTACGAGATACGAGTGCAGGACGCCGACAGCATTGCGCGGCTGATCTACGTCGCGAAGTTCCACGACACGATTTACGTCCTGCACGTCTTCATGAAGAAGTCGAAGAGGACACCGAAGTCCGACATTGATCTCGCCAAGAAGCGCTATCGAGAGGCAAAAGATGGCTGACAGCGTGTTCTACGACCTCGCTGAGACCCCAGAGGGGGCAGCCAATCTCACCGCGCGCGGCATGCTCATGATCGCCATCGAGCAACGAGTCAGGGAGGAAGGTTGGACGCAGTCGGAAGCTGCGGCGCGTCTTCACATAACCCAGCCCCGAGTTTCGGATCTCTTGAACGGCAAGATCAGCAAGTTCAGCCTTGACGCCCTGGTCAACATGCTCGCACCCGTCGGACTGACATTCGATGTTCGACCGGTCGAACGCCCGCCGGTCCGGGCGGCGAAGAAGGTCAAAGATCGTTCAATCGGGGCCACGTCGAGCAGGCGCAAAGCGCTCGGCAGGCTCTGACCAGGTGACCACGGCGGCTGGGTGCGGATGCCACAAAAGTCACCCTAGCGGGATCGTCCCCTCCTGCGAATCTCGATTCCGCACATAGGAGTTCGCTATGAACACCGGTCGGCAGCCGGTGACCGAGCGCCAGGCCCGCCAGGCCTACGCCGATTTCGGCAAAGGCAGCGGCCACCCGGCCGGTTTGAACTTCGGTGATTGCCTTTCGTACGCGCTCGCGCTCGACCTACGCGAGCCGCTGCTTTGGAAAGGCGACGACTTTGGGCATGCAGGTGTGCGATCCGCGCTGCAGGGTTGAGGTCCTGGCGGTTCGGCTTGCGAGACCGCTTCGGAGTTCGCAGCCTGCGGTGTCGGGGCCGGATGCGACGATCGGTGGATCAGTCGAATTCGCGTTGGAAGGTGAAGCCATGGATGCGCAATTCATCACGAGCGTTGCAGTGATCACCCCTGCGCCGGCCGTCAGTCGAAGGTTGTACGTGGACGCGCTTGGCCTGCCACTGACCGCGGAAGCCGACGGCTATCTGCACAGTGAAGACATCGACGGTTGCAAGTCCTTCGGCGTCTGGCCCCTGACTCAGGCTGCGCAAGCGTGCTTTGGCACGCCTGACTGGCCAGTTGAGCGGCCGGTGCCGCAGGCCAGCATCGAGTTCGAGGTCGCGGACGCCGATACCGTCCAGGTCGCAGCGGAAGAGTTAAAGCAGAAGGGCTTCACGCTGCTGCACGACGCACATACCGAGCCGTGGGGACAAACCGTCGCTCGACTGCAGTCCATCGAGGGCACGATCATCGGCATCTCTTACGCGCCCACGATGCATTCGTGAAAAAGATCCTCTCCCTCGAATTTCGATTCCACACTTAGGATTTCGCTAGGGCTACCGGTCGGCAGCTGGTAGGTTGAAAGCCGGTGTCCGGTTACGTACTGGAAGGTTGCCGCGAACTCGTCGCGCCGGAAGGCGTGGCTATCCGACCTTCGCCGAAACGTTGCGACCGGGCCCGATCCATACATCAGATGGAAGGTGAACCATGCCCCAGATAAGCCAATACGCCCAGGGCACGCCGAACTGGGTCGACCTGCAAACCACCGATCAGTCCGCGGCTAAGCAGTTCTACGCATCGCTGTTGGGCTGGAGTTTCGACGACAACCCGATGCCTCAGGGCGGTGTGTACTCCATGGCCACGGTGAACGGGGAAACGGTGGCGGCGATCGCGCCGATGCCGCCGGGCGTCCCCGAGGGCAGGCCACCGATGTGGAACACCTACATCGCGGTGGACGACGTCGACGCGGCGGTCGACAAGGTGGGATCCGCGGGCGGCCAGGTGCTGATGGCACCCGTCGATATCGGCGAAGCCGGCCGGATGGCCTTCGTCGCCGATCCGACCGGGCCTTCCGTGGGGCTGTGGCAGGCCAACCGCCACATCGGCGCGACGCTGGTCGGCGAGCCGGGCGCGCCTATCTGGAACGAATTGATCACGGACAAGCCGGAATCGGCGCTGGCCTTCTACGAGGCCGTGGTCGGTTTGACACACTCCGCCGTGGAGATGGCACCAGGTCAGACGTACACGCTGCTCAAGGTCGGTGGAAACGATGTCGGCGGTTGCACCGAACCGCCGATGCCAGGTGTTCCTAACGTTTGGCACGTCTACTTCGCCGTCGACGATGCCGACGCCACAGCGGCCAAGGCGGCCGAGGGGGGCGGGCAGGTCATGGTCCAGCCGTTCGACATACCGTCGGTGGGGCGGACGGCTGTCTTGGTCGATCCGCAGGGCGCAGTGTTCAGCGTTCTGAAGCCGGCGCCGCAGCAGTAGGGGTCAGTCGGCACATGGGCCGATGACTTTCACGCACGGCGGAGGTCTACACCGATGTCATCTCTGCCGTGTATTGGAGGTTGCATGTCCGAAGGCGCCATCCGCGACGCTCTGTGGTCGGCGGTCCATGCCGAGCGCGCCGCGCTCGCAGACGATCTCGCCGGCCTCGACGATGCGCAGTGGGCGCAGCCGTCACTGTGCGGGCGGTGGGTTATCGAGGATGTGGTCGCTCACCTCACGGCGGCCGCGAGCATCGGCCCCCTGCGCTGGTTCGCCAGTGTCCTGGGCGCACGGTTCGACTTCGAGCTGCATAACGACCGGCGGTTGGCCGATCACCGCGGCGGAACACCCGCGGAGACGCTCGAGGAGTTCCGGCGTGTCATCACCAGTACCACCGCGCCACTGGGACCGACCGCCGCATGGCTGGGTGAGGTGATTGTGCACGCTCAAGACATCCGGCGGCCCCTCGGACTCCTGCGCACACCCCCGGTGGAGGTCGTCACGCCCGTCGCGGACTTTTTTGCGCGGCGGGACTTTGCGGTGCGCAGCCGAAGCGCCATCAAAGGTCTGCGGTTGGAGGCGACCGACGGTTCCTTCGCGACCGGCACCGGCCCGCTCGTTAGTGGTACGACCCTGGCGCTGACGATGGCGATGGCGGGGCGCCACGCCTACTACGACGATCTCGCCGGGCCGGGCGTCTCCGAGCTGCGCGCGCGGGTGACAGGGTAGTAGCCGTTGCGCCGGCGGCCGACTGGGCCAGCCAACCAATAGGTGAGTTTCATTTGCGCTAGCGCCGGTGATAGCGCAAATGAAACTCACCTTATGACCCGCTCGTGGTACTCACGTGGCTCATGTGATTAGGCCCCACCCGGCACGCAACGATTGGGAATCGACGAACCCGACGTATGTCGGAGAAGTTGGTCCGCCCTCACCTAGATAGATTGTGCTACAAGCAGTCTCAGATCACTCGACGATGCCCGAAGTACTTAGTTTGGTGGTGACCCGCCGTGGCCCAAGCTGTAGTGGCCCCCGTTGCCGTCCCCCGCACACATGGTGTAACAGCGCTGTTTCACCCTGGGCCCGGTCGTGCTCAGGCTTGGTTCCCATTGCCAACTTGTTTCGATAGTGGTGCCGGCGCGGACGCGGTCGCGCTCGTCGGCGCTGCAGTACAGGGCTCGGTTTGCGATGTCGCAGGTTTCGACGAGCACCTCGTTTTCGGAAAGGCCAAGCGGATTGCGGATCAGCCGCACGCCGAATCGCTCGATTTTGCCGTGGGCCCGCAGCCGTTCGGCGATGCCGGCCAGTACGGCCTCGTCCTCGTGGCTGACCGACGAGGCGGAGCCGAAGTCGGCCGGGTGGGCGAACTCCATGCCGATGACGCCGACGCCACACCTGACGTCGGGGTCGAAACGCATCGAGGCCGGTTCCAAGCCCCACGCCAAGCGGTGCCGGACGAGCGTCGTTAGGGTTCCGCGCGGCGCCGTAGTGGCCATTTCCATGAAGACTTCTCCGTCGCCCGGTTCAAAGTGCTTGTGCAGCAGCCAGATCGCGAATCGCCGCCAGGCATCGGTGGAGACGAGATAGTCGCCCAACTCGTCGAGGCAGGCGCGGTCGGCCTCATCCAACACAGCGACATCGGTGGTGTCCATGTCGCGTAACGCCGCATAGTCCTCGACATTGTGGTCTCGCAATGTGATCATCGCTTTTCTCCTTCGGTGAGGACGATCTGCTACCGAAAGTAAGGGCCCATCCTTTGCGGGAAGTGATCAGAACCTATGAGAACGTGTGCATTGCCGCGTCCGGAATGTTCAGATGATTCCAGCGCCTATGGTTCCCGTCTTCGCCGAACCAGCAATTGATCATGCGCCACATTTTTGGCGTGGGTCCGGTCTTGCTCGGGCTTGGCGTCCATTGCCAACTTGTCTCAACACCGTTGGCGCCGAGGCCATCACGGTCAGCGACGCGGCAGCGCTGGGTCCGGTTTCCGATGTCGCAGGTCTCGACGAGCAATTCGTTTTCGGAAAGGCGGAGCGGATTGCGGATTAGCCGCACGCCGAATCAGTCGGTTTTGCCGTGGGCCCGTAGTCGTTGGGCGAGGCTGGCCAGGACGGCCTCGTCGCCGCGGCTGACCGGCGGGGTGGGGCCGAAGTCGGCCGGGTCGGCGAATTCCATGCCGATGATGCCGACACCGGAGCTGACGTCGGGAACGAAGCGCGATATATCGCGATCAAATCCGGTGCGGAGTAACGCTCGACGAGCGCGGTTTGGGTCCCGCGCGGTGCCGTGACGATGCTCTCCACAAACACCTCTCCGGCTGCCGGTTCAAAGTGCTTGTGCAGCAGCCAGATTGCGAATCACCGCCAGGCATCGGCGGATTGACCAATCCTTGGCCAGAAATGATCACGGGCTATGAGAACCTGTGGATCGGTCTTGGCACCGATCGATGAATCGCGAATCCGCTAGCAGATGCGCTATCACCTTTCGCAAAAGCCGCATCCTCCACGGACACCCAACCCGAGATCAGGCGCGGCCAGACTCTGCAAATTGGGACTAGCCCGCTAACCGCCGATGTGGAACCATTTCGCAAATGAAAGACAAAGATCCCTCACATCGGATCCGCGACTTAGAACGTGGGCTTGGCGACGTGACGCGGACCCCCCAAAGCCCGCCGACGTATGCGGCGAACCCCCCGTATGCGGGCAATGCGCCCTACGTGGCCGATCCGACGCGGGGCGTAGATTTTCAGCCGCCGCGGCGTAGGTCGCCATTTCCCTGGATCATCGGCCTAGTCGTAGTGGGCTTTCTGGTGCCGACCCTCGTGCTGCTCGTGACGACCATTAATGCGTCAAACAAGGTTAGGTCGGTCCTGAGCAATATTCCTGGAACGGCGGCGCCCGGCGGCGGCGTCACGGCGGTGCCCGTCACCGATACTTCGACGGCGCCCAGCGGCGGTACTACGGCGGTGCCCCAGGGGGCGAGCTGAAAGTCAGCGGCAATTCACAGACCCAGACGATCGCCTGCAACGATGGCAAGCTCACGCTGGATGGCTGGGGCAGCACCTATACCGTCACCGGCCACTGCGCGAGCCTCACCCTCACCATGCTCGGCTACAACAACAAGGTGACCGTCGACAGCGCCGACACCCTCGAGTCCGACGGCTACAACAACATAGTCACCGTCAAGGCGACCAACAACGGCACGCTGAAGCTGACCTCCTACGGGAACGTGTTCAACGTAACCGGCCACCTTGCCAGCCTGACACTTTCCGACGCCGCCTATAACGACAAAGTCACCGTCGACAGCGTCGACAGCGTCAGCATCGGCTTCGGCAACTACAGCAACGTGATCACCTATCATTCGGGCGCACCGAAGATCAGCGATTCGGGCTATTCCAACCAAATCCAGAAGGGCTGACCTCAACTACCGCGCAGCACCTTGGCCCCGCGGTGAGGAAACTGATGAAGCGCCGCGCGGCACAACTCAATTGACGCCCGATTGGCAACGCGGTGGCGCGCCGGCGAGCAGGCGGCAAAGTCGGGTCTGGCCCGCCCGCCGCCCATGTGGGACCATTCGCAAATGAAAGACGACGATCCCGAAAAGCGGATCCGCGAGCTAGAACGCGAACTTGCCGACATGAACCGGCCCCCCCAAAGCCCTCCGCCCTATACGGGTGATGCGTCGCCGTATACGGGTGATGCGCCGCCGCCTGCTCTCGATGCGCCGTACACGGCGAACCCGTATGCGGGGAACCAGCCGTATGCGGGGAACCAGCCATATGCGGGGAACGAGCCGTATGCGGGGAACCAGTCATTTACGAGTGATCCGCCGCCGTATTCGGCGAACCCGCCCTATGCGGGTAATACACCCTACGTGCGCGATCCGACGTGGGGCGTGGACTTCCGGCCGCCGCGGCGCAGGTCGCCATACCTGTGGGTCTTCGTCTTAGTCGGGTTGGGGATTCTCGTGCCGATGATCTTTAGCCTCGTGGCGCATTTCGCGACATCAAGCCGGGGCAGATCGAGCTTCGGTTTCGGCGCGACGGCCTCAAATGGTCCGACCGCGGTGCCCCAGGGGGGCGAGCTGCGGGTGGGCGGCAATTCGGAGGGCAGGACGGTCGCCTGCAACGACGGCAAGCTCACGCTGTATGGCACCAACACCGACTATCTCATCACCGGCCACTGCGTGAGCCTCACCGTGGGCGGCTACCGCAATAAAGTGACCGTCGACAGCGTCGACGCCATCGAGTCCACCGGCTACAGCAACACGGCCACCGTCCGCGCGTGCAACAACGGCAACCTGACACTGTCCTCCTATGGGATCAAGTTCAACGTCACCGGCCACTGTGCGAGCCTCGTAATTTCCAGCTACAGCAACAACGTCACCGTCGACAGCGTCGACACCATCAACGTCTCCGGCTACGGCAACGTGGTCACCTATCACACGGGCACACCGAAGGTCACCGATTCGGGCCATTCCAACAACATTCTGCAGGGCTAGTCCACGGATGAAAGACGACGATTTCGAAAGGCGGATCCGCGAGCTCGAACGCGACCTTGCCGACATGAATCGGCCCCCCCAAAGCATTCACCCGTATACGGGTGATGCGTCGCCGTATACGAGTGATCCGCCATCGCCCGCGGTCGATGCGCCGTATACGGCGAACCCGTATGCGGCCAACCCCCCGTATACGGCGCCTAACCAGTCATTTACGAGTGATCCGCCGCCCTCGTATCCGGCAAACCTGCCCTATGCGGGTAATGCACCCTACGTGCGCGATCCGAAGTGGGACGCGTACTTCTTCCGGTGGCCGCGGCGCATCTGGTGGTTGCAATTCTTGTGGATAATCATCGTCATCGCCGGGATGGCGATCTATCTCGTCGTCTCGCGTAACGCCGGGTTAAGCCGGAACAGATCGATCTTCGGCTCCGCGCCGACGGCATCAACGCCGACGGCATCAAATGGTCCGACCGCGGTGCCCCAGGGGGGCGAGCTCCGGGTGGGCGGCAATAACGAGGGCAGGACGGTCGACTGCAACGGCGGCAAGCTGACGCTGGATGGCACTAACACCGACTATTACGTCACCGGCCACTGCGGCAGCCTCACCGTAGGCGGCTACAGCAACACAGTGAGGGTCGAGAGCGTCGACACGGTCGAGTCCACCGGCTACAGCAACACCGTCACCGTCGGGGCGTGCAACAACGGCGCCCTGACACTGTCCTCCTACGCGATCAAGTTCAACGTCACCGGCCACTGTGCGAGCCTCGTAATTTCCAGCTACAACAACAACGTCACCGTCGACAGTGTCGACAGCATCAATATCTCCGGGTACAACAACGTGATCACCTACCACTCGGGCGCACCGAGGATCACCGATTCGGGCCATTCCAACAACATTCAGCAGGGCTGACACGCCGTTGGCTCGAGCAGCATGGAGTCGACGGCGACGATGTCTTCCGGATCGAAACCTTCCATGTCGGTGGCAAATTCGGGGCTGGCCATGAACTCGCGGGTGAGCGCTTCGGGGTCGGCGCCGTCCGGGTAGGAGATCAGCGCGACGAGTCGATGGTCGTCGTCGCCGCGCTGCGTCCAGATCCCATGGGTCATCACGCCGAACGTTGCCAGGCTGGGAATGTGGCGAGCCCAGTGGATTGTGGCGTAGCGGTCGAGCGCTGGTGCGGATCGCAGGGTGTAGATCCTGAGCTGAAACATTGGCGTATTCCTTTGGTTGAGAACGTGATAGCGCATGTGCTAGCGCGTTCGAAAGTCACCCATCGGTCCGTCAGGTCATCAGGGCGACGCACAGGGCACAGACGGCCAGGCCCTGCAGCACCGCGCGCGCATTGATGACCCGGTCCCAACTTGACTGCAGCGCACGGGCATTCGCCGGGAGGTCACCGGACTCGGCGGCGGCGGTGAGCTGTCGGTTGATCGGTGCGCTCACCCGCAGATACAGCACCAGCCAGACCAGCAGCAGCGCCAGCGCCGCGGCCGCCAGAAGCGCCGCGGTCGATCGGCCGGCCGCCGCCGCCAGTGCGGCGCTTGCCGCCGCGGCGATCATCCCGAGCACGCCGGGAAGCGGCATGCGCCGATCACCATAGCGATGCACATGGCCCATGACGGCGACCAGCGCCGCGTCGTCGACGCGGGCCAACGCAGGTCGTTGCACCATCGCGCAGAACACGTCGGTGCCGTAAACCACCCCGGTGCCCATGACCGCGACCAACGCGGCCACGCCGGCCAAGTCCGTCATCACAGCGCACCCATCTGCTGAAACACCTGCAGGGTGTTGAGCTCGTCCCAGTGTTCGACGAACATGCCGTCGGCGACCCGCCAGATGTCGATGGAGCGCATCTCGACGGGTTGCCCGCTGGCCGGGATCCCCATGAATTCGCCGAGATGCGTCCCGCGGTAGACGAAGCGGCCGACCACGCGATCGCCCGCGACGACGAGATCCTCCATGGTCGCGGTCAGGTCCGGCAAGGCCGCAAAGAACCCGGCCCAAAACTTCCGGTTGGCCTCGCGCCCGTCGTCGACGAACGCGTTGTGATTGCGGTATTCGCTGGCCACGAACCCGTCCACCAGGTCGGGGTCGTGCGTGTTGAGCATCCTCACGTAGGCCTCGGCGAGGCGCTGTCCTGTGTTCTTCATGGTTAGCAACGCTAACCCCCGAGGCGTGGCGTGTCAATAGCATTGCTAGAGTTTCTAGCGGTGCTACTATTGCGGTCATGGCCACCGAAGATCGTCGCGCCCGGGAGCGGGCCGCTCGCCGTCAGCTGATCGTCGACACCGCCCGCCAGGTCGCCGAGGCCGAGGGCTGGGACGCCGTCACGACGCGGCGGCTGTCCACCGAGATCGAGTACAGCCAACCCGTTCTGTACAAACACTTTTCGGGCATGGACAAGGTGGCGGCGGCCGTCGCCCTCGACGGCTTCGCCCAGCTGGCCGGCCTGCTTCGTGCGGCCCGCGCCGGCGCGGAGACGCCCGACGATGCGCTGACCCGGGTAGCGCGCGCCTATCTCGACTTCGCGCGCGACAACCCCGCCGTCTACGACGCGATGTTCACCGGCCGCACCACCCTGCGCTTCGCCGAAGCGGACACCCCGCCCGAGCTGGTGGCCGCCTTCGGTGAGCTACGTGAGGCGATGTCCGCGATCGCGAACGAGGCCGACGCCGACACCCTCACCGAGGTGTTCTGGGCGGCACTGCACGGGCTGGTCTCCCTGAGCCGCGGTGGGCGGCTGCGTCCGGACCACGAGCGCGAGCGGGTCGATGCGCTGATCGCTCGGTTCTGCGCGACGGATGGAGGTGACCCGCCAAAGCGATAGCGGATGCGCTATCACGGTCAGTTTGCACACCCGATGACACGGCACGTGGGATTATCCCGCGGCGGTGGGGGATCCGTTCCGTCGTAAAGATCGCTGGGCAGCTTGCCCTGGTAGGGAACATTGCCCTTCCCGTTGACCCAGTAATAGGTGTGGCAGACATTCCAGTCCCAGCTGTAGTACGGGCCCGGCCCCGTCGGGTAGTAGATGGAGTCCCCTGGGCACCAGTGATGTGGGCCGTATCCCTGTGCCTGGGCGGGACCTGCGCCCAGCCCGCCACCGGCAAACAGCAACGTAGCCGTCGCTAGACCTGCGATCCCTCGTCGTAGCGTGCGGGTGGAGTTCATGTTGCGTTTCTCCTTGTTCAACGCGGCCTCCCCGGCCGGCTGCCTAATATTGCGCTGACTCAAATATGCACCGCCCGCGTTGCTACCGATCCCAACATCTCGCGCAACTACGCCGTCGTCACATTTCTGGATAACAGAGCGATTGCTCTGTTATCCTGTCGTAGTGCCGCGACCCCGGGTGTATGACCAGGACCAGATTCTTGACGCCGTCGAACAGCTGGCGGTACAGAACGGGCCTGCCGCCGTCACGATCCGCGCGATCAGCGCCGCGATCGGCGTGTCCAACGGCGCGGTCTATCACACGTTCGGGTCCCGCGCGGGCCTGGCGGGTCGCGCCTGGCTGCGCGCCGGGCACCGATTCCTCGGCATGCAAAGGGAATTGATTGATTCCGCGCTGTGTGCACCCGGCGGTGACGGTGTTGCCGCGGTGGTCGCGGCGGCCGACGCGCCGGCGGTGTTCGCCGAGGAGCGTCCGCATTCGTCGCGGCTGCTATGGACCGTGCGCCGCGAGGAGCTTCTGGGCCCCGACACGCCAACCGACATCGCCACGCAATTGCACGATCTGGACCGCCTGCTGGTGGAGTCGATGATCCGACTGGCCCGCGCTCTGTGGGACCGCAAGGACGCCGCCGCGGTGGACGTCATCACCACCTGCATCGTCGATCTGCCGACCGCGATCCTGTTGCAGCGCAATCGAATCGACGATCCAGCCGCACGTGAACGATTACGCGCCGCCGTCCGCGCCGTCCTGGCCGTCGGTGCGCCTCCGTCACGACGCAACTCAGAAAGGAAAAAGAAATGACACCGACACTCCATTGGGACGACAAGATCGCCGTCGTTGACTTCGGTGAGGACGAGAACCGCTTCTCGCCGGAGTTTCTCGACGCCGTCAACGCTCAACTCGACGAACTCGAGACCGTCGGCGCCCAGGGCTTGGTCACCACCGCGCGCGGCAAGTTCTATACGAACGGATTGGATCTGGACTGGCTCGCCGCCCATGCCGAGCAGACGCAGTCCTATGTCGCCCGGGTCCAGGCCCTGTTGGCTCGCGTCTTGACGCTGCCAATGCCGACGGCCGCGGCGGTCACCGGGCACGCCTTCGGCGCGGGCGCGATGCTAGCGATGGCTCACGACGTGCGGGTGATGCGCGCCGACCGCGGGTTTTTCTGCTTTCCCGAGGTCGACATCCGGATTCCGTTCACCGACGGTATGGCCGCATTGATCCAGGCCAAACTCACCCCTCGGGCCGCAGTGGCCTCGATGACGACCGGTCGGCGTTTTGGCGGGGTAGAGGCCGTCGAGTTCGGCATTGTCGACGCCGCCGCCGCCGAGGGCGCGGTGACCGCCGCGGCCACCGACCTGTTGCGTCCGTTGGCCGGTAAGGACCCCGGCACCCTTGGCGCGATCAAGCGGACCATGTTCCGCGCCGCGGCGCAGGCGTTAACCAACGCGTGAATTGCATTGGCGCAGAATAGCTCTATTGCCGTTGGAGAATCGCTCCCGCGCGGACTGACGAGTGATGCCAAGGGCCACGCCGATCTTCGATCAGGTAACCCCGCGGCGACGAAGCTCGCGCGCCCGGAATGGCGGACGCGCTCACCACAGGAGATCTTCTATACGTGTGGTCAGTTGGTCTTCTGCCAGGGCTGGCAGTTATGTTCAGGTCGCCCACGGGCCTACGCCGCCGACTTTTTCGATCGTGATGTGAGTCAGGTATCCAGGCGGTGCATCGGGCGGCGGGAAACCGGTGCCGGGGCCGAATATCGTCGTGGCGATCTCGTCGAGCAGTTCGGGAGCGCCGCCCGGCTCGACGTGCGCTGTGCCTTTGATCGACAGATAGGGTGTCTGGGGCCCGCTGCGGTCGGTGGACACGATGGTCACCGCCACGCGGGGATCACGCCGGATGTTGCGGATCTTCAGATGCTCCGCCAGATGAGCGGTGACCAGCTCATCACCGCCGTCGGCCCTACTCCGCACCGTCACCCAGACCACGCTGACCTGCGGGCTGCCATCGCGATTATTCGTGACCAGCGTTGCAGGGTTGGAACCGATGAGTTGGCGTGCAGTGTCGTTGAGTTTCATGATGTTCATTGCCTTCTCCTTATTCGCCGTGTTTCCGCGCATTTCGGGTGTCTATCCATACGACGAAGAAGCTGTGCGTAGACCGACAGCCCGACAACAAATCAACCGATTCGGCCCACCGACTCGGTCGCCGGGTGGGTGCTGGAGCAGCTCCGCTCCGGTCATGACACTCATCTCCTACCGGTGCAGAGGACGTGCGGTTCTGAAACTCTCACGGATATGAGCTGGAATTCCGGATGACAGAGAATGGGTACAGCGCGGGGGAATCCGTCCATCGTCTCTGGCTATGTCAGCGTTAGTGGGCCCCGCTGTGACGGAGTTAGTTGGCCCCGCCGTCCAGTCTTCTCCCTGGGGTCCGGAGATGTAACCGTCGAGCGAGACCGTCATCGAGTAGATCAGTTTGCACATGCGACCTCCAGCCCGGCTCTGTGGGTGATGCTCATGGATCCGCCATTCCGGCCAGGCGGAAATAGCGGCCACGGCCCTGACGCTCCACGCTCAGCAGGCCGGCATTCACGAGCCGGGCAAGATGCTCGCTGGCGGTAACAAATCATGCGCAACTCGACGCGGTTCGGGTCGCTTGTCGATGACGTGTCATTCGACTCTCCAGCCACGTACACTAGTCACGTATCTTTACTACAATAGTCGTTGTTCGGCGCCGACGACACCAGCAACAGGTGGCGAAGTCGCTGAGGTGAAGATGGCGCATGCGGAACGCAGCGAGCGCACCGCTGCGCACGCGCCGCGGCGGTCGGGTCCACGATGATCAGGCTCGGTGGCATTGACGTGGGGTGTGAATCCCGTGGATCAGGTGGGCGAATGGAGCCGAGGGCGGCATGGACGACGAGCAGCGGGTTGATCTAGGGGTGTTGTTGTTCATTCCGTACCGGTACATCGAGGACCGAATGTTCCGGGCCGTCCAGGATGCCGGGTTCGACGACTGGACCCTCACCCAGTGCCGGGTTTTTCAACGGATCGCCCCGGAGGGTTCGCGCCTCATGGACCTCGCTGACCAGGCGCAAATGAGCAAGCAGAGCGCCAGCGTGCTGGTCGATCAACTGGAACGCTTGGGCTATGTCCGCCGGGTCCCCGACCCCACGGATGGCCGGGCCCGGTTGATTGTGATCGAGGAACGTGGTCGGCGGGCGGTCGAGGTAGCGACGGCGACATCGACGGGATCCTCTCGGAGTGGAAGGCCTACCTGGGCACCCGCAACTTCACGTTGTTGCACCAGATCCTGGATCAACTCCGCGAGATCACCGACCCCTACCTGCGGTAAACCCGGCCGCGCTGAGCCGTCCGCCCCCGACCCCCGTTCGCCCGAGCCGCCGGAGCCAGCGGACGACAGCAGGCTTCGACTCCGCCTTGACATTAGTCAGCTTTATTGACTAATGTCGTCAATGATCCTGACGATTTCCGGTGGTGGACGGGCGGCTGCCGCGATGCAGGGTCAAAAACACCGCCCACCAGCACGCCCATGCATCCCTCAATAGAAAGCGAAATATCATGAAGTTTCTTGTCCTTGGAGCAACCGGCCGCACCGGCGTCCTCTTCGTCGAAAAGGCACTCGACCAGGGGCATCAGGTCACCGCCCTCGTTCGCAGGGCCGACGCCGCCGTCGACTCGCGCGCTCAGATCGTCAGCGGCGACGTCACCGACGCCGCGGTGATCGCGGCGGCAGCCCGAGGCCACGACGCGATCATCAGCACGCTCGGAGTGAAAAACGCCCGCCAAACGCCGACGCTGATCACCGACACCGTCCGTGCAGTCATCGCATCGTCGAAAACATCAGGCGTCGACCGTTTCATCGTCGTGTCCGCGTTCGGAGTGGGCGACTCCCTGGCCAAAGCCTCGTTCCTCGTCGGCCCGATCTTCCGCACCGTGCTTCGGAAAACCTATGCGGACAAAGCAACGTCCGAAGTGCTCTTGAGGGCCAGCGATCTGAAATGGACCCTCGAATACCCCGGAGCGTTGAACGACAAGGACAGCACGCGCTACACCGCGGTCACCCTCGAGGACGCCACGAAATTGCCGATCTACCCCTCGACCTCTCGCGCGAACGTCGCTGAGTTCCTCCTCCACTCCGCCGTGGAAGACACCTTCATCCGTCAGACCGTCGTCGTCACCGACACCAAATAGGTCGCCGATGCAGGCCCAAAAACACGCTCGACGAGGCCGGGGAAGTGGCGAGCTTGAAACCCGCCTCGGCTGCAGCGGGAACCACACAGGTGCTCATCAGCTCCACTGACGCACCCGTTTCCGGCTATGACACCGTGATCGCCGACCCCACCGGCGTCGTCGCGCAGCGCTACGGACTCCACCACGGTGGCCGCGTGGTGATCCGCCCCGACGGCTATATCGGCGCGATCACCAACCCCGACGACGACAGCGGTGTCGCCGACTACTTCTCACTGATCTCGACATAATCCACCAATCTTTGCACCCCCCAAGGAGAACCACCATGAACCGCACGACACCAGACGCCCCACCGAGCGCTGCAACCGCCCAGCCGAACATATCCCGCTCAACGGCCTGCAGACCACCGGCCGCGACTATCGCAACCTGTCTGAGGCCGAGTACACCATGACCCGCGACGTCGATCAGCAGGTCCCGCTGGCCGATGGCGAACATCTGCTCGCCGACGTTTACCACCCGGTCGAGCACGGCACATTTCCGGTGTTGATCGCCGCATCGCCGTACCCGCGCCAAATTCAGGACCTCGGTGCGCCGACCGCCATCATCGAGGCCGGCAATAGCGAGTTCTTCGTCTCCCGCGGCTACGTCCATGTGATCGCCAACCTGCGCGGCACCGGCGGATCAACCGGCCAGTGGAGTTTCTTCGATGAGCAGGAATGCCAAGACCTCAACACCCTGGTGGAGTGGGCCGCCGAGCAACCCTGGTCTAACGGTGAGGTCGGCATGATCGGCATCAGCTACTTCGCGATCACCCAGATCGGCGCCGCGGCGACACGGCCGCCGCACCTCAAAGCCATCTTTCCGTTCGAGCTCAGCCCTGACCTCTATGAGGCCGCCTACCACTACGGCCTGTTCAGCGCGAGCTTCATCACCCCGTGGCTGACCATGCTCGGGGTCACCGCCCCAAAAGTGACTCCTTCTGGCGCGGCCCCATCGCCAACACCGCCCGCCGGGTGCTCCGTCAGCCATGGGTACATCGCAAGGTGGGCAACATCAACGGCGAATCCGCCCGCGGCGTACTCGAGTTCATCATGAAGGCGCCGTATGCCACCCACCCGTGGGACGACCTGTGGTGTGCTACCGCCGTCGATCACCCGATTCGCGACGAGTTCTGGGACAAACGCAGCGTGCTTGACCGTCTCGACAGCGTCGACATCCCGATCTATCTTGGCTGCGACTGGGACAACGTCCCGATGCACCTGGCCGGCACCTTCGGCGCGTGGAAAGCATTGGTACACACATAGGCTTCCAGCGGCCAATTCAGCGTGGCGGCCTGCTATCGCCCAGGCTCGCCTCTATAGTCGGGATCACCGATTGTCGGGAAAAACCTTGGACAACAAGTCAATTCATAAAGGCAGTTTGCAAGGAGGGCGGCAGTCCTTCTAGTGGTTGCTTACGCCGGTCGGCCGGTGCCGCGGCGCTTGCGCCGGTCGGCGAAATAATCCGACCAGGAGACCACCTCGGGGTGCTGCTTGAGCAACGCCCGCCGCTGCCGTTCGGTCAGGCCGCCCCAAATACCGAACTCCATTTGATTGTCGAGCGCGTCGGCGAGGCACTCGGCGATGACGGGACATTCCCGACAAATGTTGGTCGCTTTCCGCTGCGCCGCCCCGCGAACGAACAGATCGTCGGGCTCGCGGGAAAGGCACAGCGCCTTCGCCACCCACTCGATGCGGGCTTCCTCGAAGCGGGCGTCGAACACTCCGCCGAAGTAGGGGTTGATTGCACCCATGTTTGGCAACCTCCCTGCGCCCCGGGCCTTCGATGGGCCTTCGATCCTGTTGTCGGCGTTCAGCCGTCCTGCCAACGACTATTCCGGCGCAGTTCAGCGGTGTCTGTCCGCCGAGCGGGCGGTGCGAGGGATGAATCGCGCGTCCCCCGATTGGGGGAAGCGGCGGCAACCGTTGTGCGACACTGAGCGGCATGACCGGCGCGGCGGCGACCGACAAAGTGCGCGTGGTCGTGGGCGAGGATCACCCGCTGTTCCGCGAAGGGCTCGTGCGTGCGTTGACGTCGAGCGGCGTGGTGGATGTGGTTGCCGAAGCCGATGACGGCGTCGCCGCCCTGGCCCTGATCAAGACCCACCTGCCGCACGTCGCGCTGCTGGATTACCGGATGCCCGGGATGGACGGGGCAAAGGTCGCCGCCGCGGTGCGGCGCGACGACCTGCCGACCAGGGTGTTGCTGCTGTCGGCGCACGATGAGTCGGCGATCGTCTTCCAAGCCCTCGCGGAGGGCGCCGCGGGGTTCCTGAACAAAGAATCGACGAAAAACGAGATCGTGAAGGGCGTGCTCGACTGCGCCAACGGCCGAGATGTCGTGTCGCCGGCCCTTGCCGCCGGCCTGGCGGGGGAGATCCGCCGCCGCGGCGAAGGCCAGACACCGCCGATGCTCACCGCCCGCGAGCGCGAGGTGCTGGATTTCATCGCCGAGGGTCACAGCATCCCGGCGATCGCCGCGGAACTGTACCTGGCGCCGTCCACGGTCAAGACCCACGTGCAACGGCTGTACGAGAAACTCGGCGTTGGTGATCGCGCCGCGGCTGTCGCCGCGGCGATGCGGCGCGGGCTGCTCGAATAGCATGGCCCGCCCGGTGGCTCGACTGGTCGATTTCGTTGCGGCCGAACCCGTCCGCTTGTCGGCGTTTCTGCGGCTGCCGCTGATCGGTTTGATCATCGTGCTGGTGTCGGTGTGGGAGGTTGAGCACTGGTTGCCGTTGGCCTATGCGGTGATACTCGGCACCTACAGCGTCGCCGCACTGGTGTGGGTGGTGGTGGTGCTGCGCGGCCCGGTGCCGCCGTGGGCCGGGTGGGCGTCGACGGGTATCGACGTGCTCACTGTGGTGGCGCTGTGCATCGTGTCGGGCGGCGCCACCGTGGCGTTGTTGCCGGTGTTTTTCCTGCTGCCGATATCGGTGGCGTTCACCGAACGCCCGGCGCTGGCGGCCGTGGTTGGAATCTGCACCGCCGTCGGGTATCTCGGTGTGTGGATCGTCTACTCCAAGCGCGACGAGACGGTCGAGTTGCCCAGCGTGGTGTACACCCATTTCGGATTGCTGCTGTGGTTGGCGGCCGCGATGACCGCCCTGTGTTATTTCCTGACCCGTGCCGCGACGCGCGTGGCGGCATTGCTCGACATGCGCCGCACGCTGGTCGCCGAGGCGATGCGCGCCGATGAGCGCCACTCCCGAGCGCTGGCCGAGCAACTGCACGACGGGCCGCTGCAGGATCTGTTGGCGGCGCGACTCGAACTCGACGAAGTCCGTGAACGGCATAGCGATCCGGCGCTGGACGCCGCCTACCAGGCCGTGCAGGAAACGGCGACCCGGCTGCGCAGCACCGTCACGGCACTGCATCCCCACGTGCTCACCGAGGTGGGTCTCACCGCCGCGGTGCGTGAGCTGATCCGCGACTACGAGCACCGCGGGAACTTCGCCATCGAAGCCGATCTCGAAGAGGTGGGTCGGCCCCGGTCACAGTCCCTGCTGTACCGCGCGGCGCGCGAATTGCTGGCCAACGCGCGCAAGCACGCGCGGGCCAGCACCGTGCGGGTCCGTCTCGCCCGGGCGGCGGACGCCATAACGCTGAGCGTCGTCGACGACGGGACCGGGTTCGATCCGGCGATCCTGCGTCGATGTGTCGCCGAAGGGCACATCGGACTCGCGTCGCTGGCGGTCCGCATTGACGCAATGGGTGGATCGATGAAGCTCAATTCGAGGATCGGCGCCGGCACGCGGGCGTCGGTGACCACGCCCGCCGGCGCCGACTGAATCTGGCGAGCAGACGCAGAATCGCACGCGGAAGACCCCGCGGAGTGCGATTCTGCGTCTGCTCGGCGGTCACGCCCGCCCCGAACAGAAGTTAGCCAGGCCCTCCCGTTTAGGGCGTCTGAGCCGTAGGATCCCGCTTTGAAGGTGTAGCCGGCAAACACCGGAACGATGACCTGTGAGAAAGGCTAGAGCCATGTTGATATCTCGGCGGGTCACCGCCGTCGCGTTGGCGGCCGTGGTGTTGTTGACATCGGTAAGCTGTTCGAAGCTCCGTGAATTCCAGTCTGCCACCAGGAATATGGGGAAGGTACCGAGCATTTCGCAGTGGACTGCGGACACCATGACGCAGGCGTTCACCGCGATTAACGCCAGGATCGGAGCTGAGCCCGCCGACTACGTCGAAGTCCTGATCAACGAGTTGTTCGTTCGCGTCGAGGCGATCGATCCCAACAAGCGAGAAAACGTCAATAAATTCGACTACCAGAATGGGAGTGTGGACGTCGGGCCGGTCGACGTCAGCAGCAACGGGCCGGGCGCAGTCGAGATGTCGGCGTTCAAGAGCGATACCGTCAAAGCAGACTTTTTGGCCCAAGTGATGAACTCCGCACCGAAGGACTCTGGTGTCACCGAGAATCCCGTCATCGACTTCGTAATGGTCAAGAAGCCGCGCGCAAAGCCGGGTGCAAACGGTGCCACACCGCAAATTACGATCGAAGTCAAAGGCCCGCGTGCACGCAAGATGCTTCATTACGACTTAGCGGGCACCCTTGTCGACGTCAACCAGGGATGACGACTCGGTGGGCCCGGTGACCGCGGCCCGTGCCGGGAGCCGGGCAGCGAGCCGGGCATAGGGCTGTTTCTAGTTGCGCTAGCGCTGGCGCTATCACACGCAACGACGGCGTCAGCCGAGGTTGTAGGAATCCCGCGAAACGCGGAAATAGTGCCCGGTGCTGCTGTCGGTGCATTTCATGCCCGAGGGCTGGCTTTCACAGGTGATCGTGCCCGCTGAAATGGTCTGGCCGTAGTCGAGCGTCCGCGCACCGGCCACTCGCAATGTGTCGTTGTGGCACTCCATTTCGGCCGCTTGGCCCTGTTGCAGGCCAAAGCGACCGCCCCACGCGGAGTGCTGTGAGCACGGCGGACCCGGCGGTAGCTGGTAGGTGTGGTCGCTGGCATCGCAGGCGGCACCGCCGCTGCCCATAACGCACGAGATGTTTCCCGACGGTGATCGAAACGGGCCCTCGTCGGCGCGCGCGGATGCCGGCAGAACGATCGCCGCGGGCACGACCAGCGCGAGCGCCGCGGTCTTGATGGTTCCCATGATCACTTGCTGAGCGTATGCGTTTTTGTCGGTGCGCCTGCATACGTTTGCGGCATGAGTAAGTCCGGGGCGAGCTCGGGTGGCGGGTTCGGCGCATTGGTGGTGCTGGCGCTGATCATCTGGATCATCGTCAAGCTGATCTGGTGGATCGTCGGCGCAGCGGCACTCGTTGGCCTTTTCTTCGTTGGGCGCGCAATCGTGCGCTGGTACGACAAGCGCGCGGCTGAGCGGGCCCGGTATCGAGAGGAGCTCGCAGCCCGCGCCGATCAGCAGCACAACTGGGTGTTGCGGGGTGACGACCGCGGGATTTACGGCGTCGAAGGCGCCGAACTCATGCATTACCTCTATCCGGTGAGGGGTCAGATAAAAAGGCTCAACCCGCGGCGTTAGCCGACGGATTGTTACCATCGCGCGGGTGAGTGAACGAACCGGCTGGCGGCGATCGGTTTCACGGCGCGATGTCGTGAGATACGCCGGTGTCGCGCCGGTACTGCTCGGCATCAACGCATTGGCCGACGCCCCACACGCGCACGCCGGCATCTCCGGGATGGGCGTCTTCCTCGATCCGGGCCACAACGCCGTCGGCCGACGCCTCGATAACCCAGCAGGTCCCCAATGGTCGGGGAGGCACCAAGCAGTGCAACACCTCGGGCGCGGCCACCAACGACGGCTACCCGGAGCACGCATTCAATTGGGCGGTCGTCGGGCTGATCAGTGGTGCGCTCAACCAGATGGGCGTTCGCACCCAGCTGTCGCGGGATGGCGACAACGGTTCCGGACCGTGCGTCGACCAACGCGCGGCGCTTGCCAACGCGATGCACCCCGACGCGATCGTGAGCATCCACGCCGACGGTGGACCGCCGTCCGGCTCCGGATTTCACGTGAACTACTCCAGCCCGCCGTTGAACGACATCCAGGCCGGCCCGGCCGTCCAACTCGCGCACACGATGCGGGACGCCTTGGTGCAGAGTGGTTTTCATCCGTCAACGTACATCGGGTCCGACGGCCTGTACGGCCGGGACGACCTCGCCGGGCTGAACCTGGCCGTCTACCCGGCGGTCCTCGTCGAACTGGGCAACATGAAAAACGCGGACGAGGCGGCGCGGATGGAAAGCGCGGACGGCCGGGCACAGTACGCCGCCGCGGTCACCCAGGGGATAGTCGCGTTTCTGAACGCCAAAGCGGGCTAGGCGAGTCGCGCCTTCTTCGGCGCATCTTGCTGCTGGGCGGCGTGCAGAATCGAACCGGCGGTCAGGAATGCGGGTTTGCCGCGGTCGGCGGGGTCGATGGGCAGGTCCGCGGCGAGGCGCAGCACCATCAGGGCGAGTCCGCTGCAGGTCGCATACGGGATGATCAGGAGGTTAACGCAAGCATCCGAGCCGTTGACCGTCATCACATGCTGGCGTTTGCCCTCCCATCCCGGCCAGTTGAAGTCGGGGGGCCGTTGTAGCTGCGGCCAATTGACGTTGATGGAAGTGATGCCGCCGAGCAGGGGGGTCAGGACCGCAACGAGGTTGGGCAATTCCTTCGTGAGGCGGTCCGCGCGTGGCCACCACGCACCGTCGATATCGTGGCCCAGCTCGCGCGCCACGCAGACTCGTATGGGATTGGCTCGGCCTCGGGTCCCCAGATTCAAAAGCACGGGCTATTCCTCCACGGTCGGAAACGACCGCCCTGGGTTGGGGCGACGGAGGAATCACATTGCCCGTGGGTGTCGTCCCACGGATGACGGGATGACCGGCTGACAACGAAACGGCTCACCCCGAACCCTACGCCACCAGCCGCGTGGCCGGCGCGGTGGGTGTGATCACCTCCGGACAGCCCTCTGCGACAACCCAATTCGCACCCGGGCACGTCGCGAGCGTTAGATCAGGTCGGCGACCGTCGTCACGACGATGAGCACCAGCACGGCCGCGCCAATGGCGTGCACCTGGCGACGGGGACTGATCCGGGCCGGCATTGGGTGCTGCTCGAGCGTTCGCTGGCGTCGCAGGGCGATCACGTAGGTACCCAACGCCACCGCGGCGGCCAGCACGGCGGGAATGAATGCCGTGGGCCCGTGGTGACCGCCCACGTGCTTGACCGACAGCAGCGCGCCGTTGGCCAGGAACGCGAAGGACGTTCGCGTCCAGGCCAGCTCCGTCCGTTCCGCGGTCAGCGTGTTCGCGGGCGGACGGCTCATCGCCGTCGGGTCGCTCACCCCATGACCGCCTTGGCGATCACCAATCCGAGCGCGACCAGGCCGACCACGATGAGACCCACCGCGAGGTAGGCCGGCGTGGGGTGATGGGGCAATGGCTCGCCGCGACGCATCGCGCGATCCGCCTGCTGCCAGCGCAGCCACCCCATTCCGCTGGTGAGGATGGCCAGCGCCGCGAGCCCCACGCCGAGCGCGCGGCGCGCGCCGGGGATCGTCAGCTCCGGGACGAGCTGCACCAGGGCGACCGCCGCCGCGAGCAGCCCCAGCGCGGTGCGCTGCCAGGCCAGGAAGGTCCGCTCATTGGCCAGAGTGAAGCGGTAGTCGGGTTCGCGCTCTTCCGCGCTGTCATCGGCCACGGGTTACCACGCCGCAGATCTTAACGAACCGCGTGGCCCGCCGCGCCATGTTTCACGGTCGCGCTGCATGATGGGGGCCGTGGTCAAGGCCTTGTTGTTCGACGTGCAGGGCACGGCGACGGATTTTCATTCGACCGTGTGCGACGAAGCGCAACGGATCAGCGCCGGGCGGCACCCGGATGCCGATTGGTCCGAGGTGGTACGTCGTTGGCGCGCAAGCTACTTCACGGCGTTGGAGGCCGCGCAGGGCCGGGGTGGCGGATGGGTTTCGGTGCGCTCGGTGTATCGCGATGCGCTGGACACCGTGCTGGACGAGCTCGGCATCTCCGGCTTTTCGGGCGCCCAACGCGACGAACTCACGCTGGCGTGGCGGCGGCTGAGGCCGTGGCCCGACGTGGTGCCCGGGCTGACTCGGCTGAAAGGCGCGTACACGTTGGCCACCCTGTCGAACGCCGACGTGTCCGCGGTGGTCGAGATTTCCAGGCGGGCGGGGTTGCCCTGGGACGCGATCTTTGCCGCGGAGATGGCCGGGGTGTTCAAGCCCGACCCGGCGATCTACCGCATGGCCGCGACCTACCTTGGTTTGGACCCCGCCGAGATCATGATGGTCGCCAGCCACAAGTACGACATCCGCGCCGCGGGTCGCCTCGGGTTCGCGAGCGCCTTCGTCGCGCGCCCGCTGGAATTCGGGGTCGGCGGCGAAGCGGACGTGGCCTACTCGGACGAGTTCGACGTCAACGCGTCCGACTTCCTCGACCTCGCAGGGCAACTCGGCCGCTAGCATGAGGCGATGAACCGGGAGTCGATGAGGACGCGTGCAGCGTGGGTCGCGGTGGTCCTGGTGGTATCCGGCGCCTACTCGGTGTTGCTGGGTTTGTTCATGCTGGCGGCGCCGGGCGAATTCTGGGCGACCCTAGGGGCATTCGGCCCGCGCAACGACCACTACATCTTCGACAACGCATCGTTCGAGTTGCCACTCGGTCTGTTGTTGCTGGCCGCCGTGCGGTGGCGGAGCTGGCGCGTGCCGGCGTTGTCGTTCGCCACCGCGCACTGGGCGTTGCACGCGCTCAGCCACCTCGTCGACACCAAACACGCCGACGGCCAGATTGTCGGCTGGCTCGAATTCGCCGGCCTGGCATTCGGCACCGTCGTGCTCGCCTTGACCTGCGCGGCGGCGTGGTCGGCTCAGCGGCGCGCCGAGCCGGTCAATGGTTGACCGCCGGCACCTTGCAGCAGGCAGATGAGGGTGCTCGGCGTGGGGTTGGCCCCGGTGCGATCTTGATTCGAGTCGATGAGGAACGTGATCGAAAACGGGCTGCCGGTAACGGATTGCCCGGTGTAGGGGGCGAATCCGGCGTTGCAGTCCTTGTTGGCGACGTTGGCGATGGCGGTGTCGACCGTCATGGGAGCGCGCAGGTAAACCTCGGCCAAATGCGCTGTCGCGCAATCGACGACGGTGACCGTGACGCGGCTGAGATCCGCGGGCGGAAGGTCGGTCACGCACTCGCCGACCTGCAGGTCGATCCATTTCACGGTCCGCGAGCCCGGCGGTGCGGGAGCGGCGGTGGCGGTGACCGTGGCGCAGGTGGCCAGCAATGCGCTTGCGGCCAGGCCGCATAACGCGTGAGGGCTTCCGATCCGCATCGCAGCAGTTTATGCAGAAGTCAGGGCCGGGTCCGGCTTTTCCGACGACATCGACAGGAACCCGCGCACGCAGCGCGCGGCCAGCCACCAGTTGGCCGGCCTCTTCATGTCCAGCCCGCCCAGCAGCTGCTTGATCATGGTCAGCGTGTCGAAGTAGATGCGTTCGCAGACAAGCGTTTCGGTGTCGTCGAACACGAAGTAGGCGGTGATGCGGACGCGGAACCGGCTGCCGGTCGGCGGAACCTTACCCAGGTAGCCGCGATGGGTGCCCATCAGCCAGAACTCGACGATCACCGCGTCGGCGCTGTGGCGCAGCGCGATGATCTCGTGGTCCTGATCGGGAAACGCGGTGCGGGTGTAGACGTAGTAGCCGCGCACCGCCTCGTCGCCGTCGTGGACGACCATCTGCGGGATCAGCTCGTACCGGGGATGGGGGAAGGTCGCCAACACGTCGTCCCAGGCCTGGCGGACCTCGTCGTGGAAGTGGTCGAGCACGAGTTTCTGGCGCGCGGCGAGCACCTCGGGAGCGGGGAGCGTCGGAATGGTCACGTCGGTTTCCGATCAGGGCTTGCGGGTTATGACGAGGTAGGCGGCGCCGGCCACAATGACGATCAGGGTGTACAGCGTCCCGATGATGCCGAGCACGTAGCCGACCAATGCGGCGGAACGGCCGCCCATCGTGCCGCCCGATGCACTGATTTCCCGCAGCACTCGTCGCCCCCGGATCCACGCGATCGGACCACCGACAGCGCAGCAGGAGACTCCGAGGATGCCCCAGATCAAGACATTCATTGCGAGTGGATGATCGGCGTCTTTAGTGGTCACCGGACCAAACTACTTCGGTGGGCCCGGATTTGATAGCGCATGCGCCAGCGCGTTCCTATCGCCGAGCAGACGCAGATTCGCACGCGACCATGCGAAATCGTGCGATTTTACGTCTGCTCGCGAAAAGGACGAAAAGGAGAGGCGCTAACCGCGCGGGGGAGTCCAGGCGACCGGCAGCCTCTTGATGCCGTGGATGAATTGCGACCGCAGCCGCGCGGGTTCCTCGACCGCGACGATGTCGGGTATCTCGCGGCGCAGTTGATCAAAGGCGACCCTGATCTCGCGACGAGCCAGGTTGGCGCCCAGGCAGAAATGGGCACCGCCGCCACCGAAGCCGAGATGCGGGTTGGGGTCGCGTGCCACGTCAAAAGCCCACGGATTGGCGAACTTTGACTCGTCGCGGTTGGCCGAGATGTACCACAGCGCGGCCTTGTCGCCGGCAGCCATCTTGACGCCGCTCAACTCGATGTCGCGGGTCAGGGTGCGGCGCATGTAGATCACCGGGGAGGCCCAGCGCACGATTTCCTCGACCGCGGTGGGCGCCAGGCCGTCGAAGTCGGACCACCACTTCTCCCGTTGCTCGGGAAAGCGGGACAGGGCCAGCAGCCCGTGGCTGATCGCGTTGCGCGTCGTCTCGTTGCCGGCCACCACCAGCAGGATGAAAAAGGACGCGATCTCCGACGACGACAGCCGGTCGCCGTCGACCTCGGCCTCCACCAGGCTCGTCGTCAGATCGTCGTGGTGATTGACGCGGCGGTCGTCGGCCAGCGCGGTGGCGTAGGCGCCGATGTCCATCGAAACCCGAATGAGGTCGTCGAAATCCATCGTCAGGTCGGGGTCGCCGAACCCGAGAATCACGTTGGTCCAATGGAATATCCGCTGATGGTCCTCCTCGGGGATGCCCATCATGTCGCAGATGATCTGCAACGGCAGCGGACCGGCGAGCTCGCTGACCAGGTCGGCCTCGCCGTCGGGATGATTCGCGATCAGCGACTCGACCAGCCGGTGGGCCCGGTCGCGCACCGATGCCTCGATGCGGGCCACCACCTTCGGGGTGAACGCCCGGCTGACGATCGAGCGCAGCCGCTGGTGTCGCGGGTCGTCGAGCACGATCATCGAGCCGAAGTATTCGGCTAGCTCCGGCGAATTGTCGTTGATCGTGATGTTGGGGCTGGAGCTGAAGATGTCCGGATGACGGCTGGCGAAGTGAACATCGTCATGCTTGGTCAGCGACCAGTACCCGTTGCCCCCGTTAAACCCCTCCATCTCGATGGCGGGCCAGAACGAGATCGGGGCCTCGCGGCGCAGGGTGGCGAAAGCGCCGTCGCGATAGTCGTCGTCGAGGCCCCAGAAGGCCAGCGATTCGAGATGGAAGTCGGCAAGCGGAATGTCGGGCGGTGGTGTGCCGTTTACCCGGGCCGGCATCAGTGCGAACAGACGGTCCTGGCGGGCGTCCCCGTCGTCGCCGTCGCGGTGCTCACCACATTGCCGTCGAGCAGGATCTTGCAGGTGATGGGACCCGGTCCCTGCGCGCTGACCACGAACACCTGGCCGCCGAACGACTCGAACTCCGTCGACCACGGCAGTTTCGCGTTCACCGCACGCACCTGACCGGTGTCGATTTGGTAGCTGATCAATTCGGCGACGCCGGGGCCGCTCACCTCGTAGCGGGCGGTGGGAAAGTCTTTTGCGTTGGCCACGCCACACACGTTCGCAAACCCGATACCGATGGCGAACAGGAACGCGGGGCCGCGGAGATGCTTCGTCATGGGTGTCATCGTGTCATCACGCACGACGCTACGGAAGCGATCGCCTGGTTTAGATGGCGCCCGCGGCCCCGCTTAGGGTGAAGCCCCGGGGGCTGACGATCGGAAGGTGGGCATGTCGGAACGCGGCTCAAAGCGTGTGGTGGTTTGGGGCACGGGCTTCGTCGGCAGGATGGTGATCGCCGAGATCCTCAAGCATCCGGTGTTCGAGTTGGTGGGCGTCGGCGTCAGCAACCCCGACAAGGTCGGCCGCGACGTCGGCGACATCTGTGGGCTGCCCGAACCGGTGGGCATCACCGCGACCGACGACGTCGACGCCCTGATCGCGCTCAAACCCGACGCCCTGGTGCACTACGGCCCGACGGCGATGCACGCGAAAGACAACATCGCGCTGATCACCCGTTTTCTGCGGGCCGGCATCGACGTGTGCTCGACGGCGATGACGCCGTGGGTGTGGCCGACCATGCACCTCAACCCGCCGAACTGGATCGAGCCCATCACCGAAGCCTGCGAGCTGGGCGAGTCGTCCTGCTTCACCACCGGCATCGACCCCGGTTTCGCCAACGACCTGTTCCCGATGACGCTGATGGGCCTGTGCTCGGAGGTACGCCGCGTGCGGGCATCCGAGTTGCTCGACTACACCAACTACGAAGGTGACTACGAGGTCGAGATGGGCATCGGGCGCGAGCCCGAATACAGCCCGATGCTGGAAAACCGCGACGTGTTGATCTTCGCGTGGGGCGCCACCGTCCCGATGATCGCCCACGCCGCCGGCATCATGCTCGACGAGATCACCACCACCTGGGACAAATGGGTGACGCCGACCGAGCGCACCACGGCGAAGGGCGTGATCAAGGCCGGGCACGTCGCCGCCGTGCGGTTCACCATCAACGGCGTCTACCAGGGCGAGACCCGCATCCAGCTCGAGCACGTCAACCGCATCGGGCTCGACGCGGCGCCCGACTGGCCGTCGGGCCACGACAACGACGTCTACCGGGTGGACATCGAAGGGACCCCGAGCATCTTCCAGGAAACCGCGTTCCGGTTCACCGACGGTTCGGGCCGCGACCCGGCCGCGGCCGGATGCCTGTCGACGGGGATGCGCGCGCTCAATGCCGTCCCCGCGGTCAACGAGCTGCGGCCGGGCTGGGTCACCCCGCTTGACCTGCCGCTGATCGCCGGAGTCGGCACCATTCGTTGACCAGTCCGCATAGCCTCGGCAAGGTCGTTATACAGCTCACGCACAGCGGGCGCTGAAACGAGCCAAAGCTTAGGGCGGCAAAATAATTTTGGTCGAGATACGGGCAGTACCGCCGAACAGAGGTGGACGAATGGCCGAGGGAGCTAGGCCCGCGCTGGGCTTGTCGATTGGTGCCACCAACCTGGCGGCCGTAACCGCCGATCTGGCCATCATGCGCAAGCCGGTCCTGACGCTGTATCGCCAACGCCCGCCCGAGGTGGGAGTGCCCTCGGAAAACCCCAGGCTGGACGAGCCGGGCCTGGTGATCACCAACTTCGTGGACCGGGTCGGAAACTCGGCCGGAATCCTGGCGACCGACGGCTCGGCACACCGCAGCGAGGTTTTGGTCGCCGACGCGCTGCGTGCGCTGGCCTACGCCGCCACCGGCGGGCACTCGCTGCCCGACGACGTCGCGGTGACCTACCCAGCCCACTGGTCTTCCAAGGCGGTCGACGCCCTGGGCGAAGCGCTCAGCCGGGTATCCGAATGGTCGGATCGCGCGCACCCGCTGTTGCTGATCCCCGACGCCGCGGCGACGCTGTTCGCTGTGCGGGCCAATCCGGGCATGCCCGCCCGCGGGACCGTGGCCGTGTGCGATTTCGGCGGCAGCGGGACCAGCATCACGTTGATGAACGCCGCCGGCAACTATCGGGCCGTGGCCCCGACCGTGCGGCACCACGATTTCTGCGGCGACATGATCGACCAGGCGGTGTTGGCCGCCGTGATGGACAACATGCCGAGCACGGGTTCATTCGACCGGTCCGGCGTCTCGGCGAGCGGCTCGCTGAGCCGGCTGCGGGCCGGATGCCGAAGCGCCAAGGAAGAGCTCTCGTGGAGCACGGTGGCCACGCTGAGCGACGACCTGACCGGGACGCGCGGCGATGTCCCGCTCACCAGAAACGAATTGGACGACGCGATCCGCCAATCACTGAACAACTTTGTTGCGGTCTTGGATGAATGCTTGCAGCAGAACAGAATTCGCGATCTTGTCGCGGTGGTTTCGGTTGGTGGCGGGGCGCACGTTCCGGCGGTGACCACGACGCTTTCCGGGCACCTGCGGGTTCCGGTCGTCACGACACCGCGTCCGCAACTGACCGCTGCCAGCGGCGGCGCGATGCGGGCGACGCGCGATCCCGGTGAGGACAGCCCAACCGCGTTGATTCCGGCCGCGGCGCAAACGGCGGAGGTGTCGGCGGCGCGGATGGCCTGGCCGGCGTCGGCTCAGCGGGCGACGACCGCGACGGGCAACGTGCCGGCGTGGAGCACGACGTCCACGCTGTCCTGGTCGGAGGTCGGCAGCGATCCGCGTGTTGCGGCCGGCGGCGCCGAAGGTACGTCGCGGGTCACGGCGTTCGAGCAACCTGAGCGCCCGCCTTCGGAGCCTAAGCACCCGGACATCCCCTGGTATCGGCGTGCGCTGCCGCCGGTCGCGATCCTCGGCGCAGCGGTGGCACTCCTGCTGGTGGGCGCCGCGGTGGCGACCGAATTGCGCTCCGAGGACCAGGCGACGACGCCGACGACGAGCGCTCCGGCACCCCCGCCCACGACTCGGCAGGTCCCGCCGCCGTCGAGCACCGACACCAACCCGCCCAACCCGCCGGCGACGACGGACACGCCGACGACCAGCGCCCCACCCGCAACCCCGCAGGGTCCGGCACCTGATGCGCCTGCGCCACCAGCGCCACCGGCACCGGCCGCGGCAACACTGGCTCCGGTTACACCCGCGGGTCCGGCTATCCCGTGGATCCGGGCAATTCCACCTCTCCCACGAATCCCCGGTATCAACGCACCGATCCCCGGACTCAGCGGGATACCCACGTTAGAAAGCCTGATTGCCGAACGCGGCTGAGCCTTCGCTGAATCAGCGCTCAGCTCGCTACTTTTCGCCCTTGTTCTCCGCGCTTGCGGCCTTTTTCAGCTCCTCGTTGAGGGCTTTGTCCTTTTCGACTTGCTCCTTGAAGTCGCGCGAGTCGCCGTCCTTGTCGTCCGATTCGGCGTTGTCGTCCGACTCGGCCTTGTCGTCCGACTCGGCGTCTCCGAATTTGGAGTTGCCGTCGTCGTCCAGCCAATCGTTGACCGCCGTGCCCGTAATCATTCCGCCGGAACCCGGCAGCACCAGGGTGGGCCGGTCTTCGTAGGCCGTCATCATCTCGGCGGCCTTTTCCTTATGCTCCTCCTCGACGTCCGGCTTTTCGGTTGCCTGCTGGCCCTGGCCTTGCTTCTGTTCCTGCTGGTCCTGGTCCTGGTCCTGGTCCTGGTCCTGGTCCTGGTCCTGGTCCTGGTCCTGCTTCTGTTCCTGCTTCTGGTCCTGCTTCTGTTCCTGGTGCTGGTGCTGGTCCTCGTCTTGGCCAGCTACTTTTTCTTCTTTGTCGTCCTGCACGCTCATGCGCCTACCCCCTTGCAGTCGCAGTTTCGACTAGCCCGTGGGTTACCCGCTGTGCCGTTGTGTCGAAACTCTCACGAGCGCGGCAATGCGCGTGCTAGCTGTGGAAAGCATCTTTTGTAGCATTCTGCTACGCTTTGTAACGGACTGTTGCAGGATTTCCCAGGGGGAAGTGATGGCTGAGGCTCTCGACCGCGTTACCCGCGTTGCGGCTGATTTGGTGGAAAGCGCGGCGGCCGAGGGTGCCCGCCAAAGCCGCTCGGCTAAGCAGCAACTCGACCATTGGGCACGGGTCGGGCGGGCGGTGTCCAGCCAGCACACCGCCTCTCGGCGGCGGGTGGAAGCCGCGCTGGCAGGTCAGCTGGCGACCGCCGAACTGACCGTCGAGGAAGGCGTGGTGTTCAACGCCGAAATCTCCGCGGCCGTCGAAGAAAGCCTGGCGCGCATTAACTACGGGGCGGCGCTCGCCGGACAGGGGATCACCACGGTGGCCCTCAACGAGGCCGGCGAGATCGTCGAGCATCGGCCCGACGGCACCGAGGCGGTGCTGGCGGCCAAGCGTCGACGGTGACCCGGCGTCCGTGGGTGGCCCGGTAGGTCCTCGGTAGGTCCATGAATCGACTTGACCTGGTGGTCGGGCCCAACGGCGCCGGCAAGTCGACGTTCATCGCTTTCACCCTGGCACCGGTGCTGCCGGCAAGCGTCGTGGTCAACGCCGACGAGATCGCTCGGCAGCGCTGGCCCGAGGATCCGGCGTCGCACGCCTACGATGCCGCGCGGGTGGCCGCCGACACGCGCGCGAAGCTGATCGAGCTGGGTCGGTCGTTCATCGCGGAGACCGTGTTTTCGCACCCGTCGAAACTGGACCTCGTCCGGACCGCACACGGTGCGGGCTGCACTGTCGTCGTCCACGCGCTGCTCGTGCCGGAAGACCTTGCGGTCGAGCGGGTCAGACACCGGGTGCGGGCAGGCGGCCACGACGTCCCGGAGGCCAAGATCCGTCAGCGGCACCGCCGCTTGTGGGCGCTGGTCGCCGAGGCCATCGCCGTGTCCGATCTCGCCACCGTCTACGACAACAGCCGTCTGCGCGGGCCGCGCATCGTCGCCCAGCTCAGCGGCGGCGTCGTCGTCGGCTCCCCGGACTGGCCGGCGTGGGCGCCGGACGCGCTGCGATCGCGCTGGCCGAGCTGAGTCAGTTCGGCGTCGGGTAGCTGAGACCGGTGAGCTGCTCGGAGAGCTCCCACAGTCGCCGGCAGTCGTCCTTGTTGCGGGCGTTGGCGGGCACCTTGGCGGGCGCGACACCGCCGCCGGCCGCCTCGTAAAACCCGCGGGGCCCGTAGAACGTGCCGCCCTCGGCGTGCGGCGCGGCGGCCGCGTACAGCGCCGGCAGGATCCCTTCGTCGATTTCCTGCCACAGGAACGGCGTCCAACGCCAGGACGTCTTGTAGAACCGCTCCATCAACGCGGGCTTCTCGCGGCCGTGCGAGGGCCCGGCGACCTGCAGATTGGTCTTGGTCAAACCGGGGTGTGCGGCATTGGACACGATGTCCCAGCCGGCCGCGCGGCTGCGCCGGTCCAGCTCGAGGGCGAACATCAACACGGCCAGCTTCGACTGGCCGTAGGCCGACATCGACGCGTAGGACTTTTCGAACTGCGGGTCGTCGAAGTGGATGCGGGCATTCATGCGGGCCGCGAGGCTGCTCAGCGAGACGACGCGCGCCCCCTTGGCCGCGCGCAACAGCGGCAGCACGTGCGCGGTCAGGGCGAAGTGTCCGAGATGGTTGCTGCCGAACTGCAATTCGAAGCCGTCGGCGGTGGTGTCGCGTTCCGGTGGTGTCATCACGCCGGCGTTGTTGATCAGGATGTCGATCGGGCGGCCCTCGGCGTTGAGTTGTTCGCCCAACGCGGCGACCGCGGCCAGCGACGACAGGTCGAGCGATTTGATGGTCAGCTTGGCGTCGGGAACGGTGGCGCGGATCTCCTCGATCGCCTTTTCCCCTTTGGCGCGGTTGCGGATCGCCATCACGACGTCGGCGCCCGCCGCGGACAGCCGCCGCGCCAGCCCGAACCCCAAACCGCTGTTGGCTCCGGTGACGATTACCAGCTTCCCAGACAGGTCGGGCACCGTGGCGACGAGATCGTTGGCCATGCGTATCACTCCTTTCGGTATGCGACCCGTCCCAGTCTGCCCGTTGCGTCGGCTTGCCGACAGCGCATCCCCGGTCGGACCGTTCTTTCGCTGGCATCGCCTAGCGCGCGGTGACACACTGCCTGGATGAGTAGCCGACGGCTCGCGCTCGTTTCGGTGAGCATCGCCATCCTGGCGATGGTCGTAGCGGTGGCCGGCTTCATCGTCGCCTTGGTGCTCAACACATTCTTTCTGGACAAGTACGACGCTTACGGTGAGGTGCCGATCCCGGGATCGGGCAGCCTGTATTTGCCCGCGGGTGAGGTCAACGTCAGCTTCCACACCGTGGTGATCGGAAGCAGCAACGGCGGTTTGCCGGTGCCGTCCCTCGGAGTCACGATCACCCCGCCCGACGGGGTCGCGCAACCGGTCGTCGCCGAAAGCATCGGCAGCACAACGACGGTCAACAACGACGCGCACATCCGCGTGTGGGTGGCCCGGATACCGGTCAGCGGCACCTACAACGTCACGACGGACGGCCAAGTCAACGGCTACATCGACCCTCGGCTGGCCTTCGGCCACAAGAGTTCCTACGGCTGGCTGGTGTGGCTGTTCGTCGCGATGTTCGTTGCCGGACTGGTTGGCTCGATCATGTCGGGGTGGTGGTTGGCCCGCACCCGGCGCAAGGCGGTGGTGGCGGCCGGCCCCTACTTCCCGGCGCCCTTCCCGGTGCCCGTGCCACCGGCCGCGCCGACCGCGGCGCCTCGGCCGCCGATCGCGGCGGCCCAGGAACTCGGCGACGAGGGTGTGCGCCTCGAGCGGCTCAAAACCCTGGCGGCGCTGCGGGATTCCGGGGCATTGAGTAACGAGGAGTTCGAGACCGAGAAGCGCCGGATCCTCGGGGGATACTGAGTGCGTTTGCCGGGAGCGACTCGGCGGCAGTCGATTCGCCCGAATCCTAGGATGTCCGTCCCGACCGCGTTACGATCTGCCTGAAAACGTAGCAGGGGCGGAGCTGACTCATGTCGCATGTGACCACGACGCCGCACGCGTTGACGGCCGCCGCCGGGGATTTGGCCTCGGTCGGTTCGACGATCAACGCGGCCAACGCGAATGCAAAAGCCGGCACCACGGGAGTGCAGGCCCCGGGCGGCGATTCGGTGTCGGCGTTCGTAGTGGCGCTGTTTGCCGCGCACGCCCAGGCCTATCAGGCCGCCGGTGCCCAAGCGGCTGATTATCACAACCAGTTTGTGCAGGCTATGCGCATGAGCGCGGGATCGTATGCCAGTACCGAGGCCACCAACGCATCGCCCCTGCAGAAGGTGTCGGACACGGTCAACGCGGCCAGCCAGACTTCCGCCGGGCACCTGATCGACAAGGGCGCCAACGCCGCCGGGCACCTGATCGACAACGGCGCCAATGGGACCGCTGGGCAACATGACGGCGCTAATGGGCCGTTGCCCGGCAGTGCCGGCGCCGCCGCGCCGAGCAACGGCACCCCGGTGGCCGCCGGGCCCGTCGCATCCGGCGGGGACGGCCACGGGGCCGCGGTCGGTGGCCCACAAGGCGGCAGCGCCGGGGGCGGCGGCGCCAACGGCGTCCACACCGGTGACGGTGGTGCGGCCGCCGGCGCGACTAATGGTGGTGGCGGCGGCGCCGCGGGTGGCGGCGGCGGCGCAGGTGGCGGCGGGGGTGGCGGCGGCGAGGTCGTCGACCCGCGTGGCGCCGGTGGTTGGGCCGTCAGCGCCAATGCGGCCGGTCCCACGGGCGGCGGCGTCCCGGCTGCTTGGGGGCCGGCGGTGCCGACTGGCCCATTGATGCCGGCCGGTCCTTTGGCGCCGGGCTTCGCGACGGTGCCGGTGACGCCCGGCCTCATGACGGGTGGCTACCCGGCTGCGGCGGGGCTGGCGGGGCTTGGCGCGAGCGGCTTTAGCGGCCATGCCGCCGCCCTCGGCGGCTTCGGCGAACCGGTGGCACCGGCGGGGTCGGCCGCGGCGGCCTCCCCGTCGGCCGAGCCGGCCATCCCAACGGCGCCCAAAGCGCAACCGCTGCACCAGGGCGACCCGCTGCACCAGGGCGACCCGGCGCACCAGGGCGACCCGGCGCACCCGGGCGATGCGGCGCACCCGCACGACGGCGACCACGACAAAGCGGCCGTGCCCCTTTTCCTGCCACCCGTTCGGCTACCAGGCCTGCGGGGGTTGCGCGGAAAGCTGCGGTTGGGGCTTCGCGACAAAGACGAATGGCGCGAGGAACTTCGCGAGGCCGCCATCAAAAAGCCGTGGGGGCGCGAGGAACTTCTGGGCGCCCTGGGGCTTCGCCCGCCCGGGAGCGAATGACCAGATCAGTGGCCCCGGGCCACCCACTCCTCGTAGTGGACGATCTCGTCGCCGACGGTGGTGCTGTCACCGTGGCCGGTGTGCACGAAGGTGTCGCCGGGCAACTTGCCGAGCCGCCCCGAGATCGACTGCAGGATCGTCGGGAAGTCGGAATACGAGCGCCCGGTCGCGCCCGGTCCACCGGAGAACAGGGTGTCGCCGCTGAACACGACACCTAACTCGGGTGCGTACCAGCACACCGATCCGGGGGAGTGGCCCGGGGTGTGCAGCGCCCGCAACTCGGTGCCGGCGACACTCAACGTGTCCCCATCGGCGACGGTGCGAAAGTCCTTGTCCGGGTGCGTCATTCGCCACAGCACGTCGTCGCCGGGATGAAGCAGCACCGGTGCGTCGAGGGCGGCGCCGAGCTCGGGGGCGACGGTGACGTGATCGTTGTGACCGTGCGTGCACACCACCGCCACCACATTGCGGCCCCCGACGGCCTCGACGATCGGCTCCGCGGCGTGGG
This sequence comes from uncultured Actinomycetota bacterium, assembly GCA_963703795.1. GTDB lineage: Bacteria > Actinomycetota > Actinomycetes > Mycobacteriales > Mycobacteriaceae > Mycobacterium. Next base: position 180,830 of record CAVPFT010000047.1, read on the forward strand.
CGGCGTCGAACACCACGACCTCGGAGCCGTCGCCGAGGATCCAGATGTTGTTATCGACTTCCCAACTGCCGCCGTCGAGTTCGAAGGTTCCGTGGGTTACCACGCGCTCGATGGGGGGCATCAGAGGACCACAACCGAGCGCAATACCGTGCCGTCGTGCATTTTGTGGAACGCCTCCTCGACGTCACCGAGCCCGATGCGTTCGGACACGAACTGCTCCAGCGGAAGCCGGCCCTGCAGGTAGAGGTCGATCAGGGTGGGGAAGTCGCGTTCGGGGAGGCAATCGCCGTACCACGAAGACTTGAGCGACCCGCCGTGCGAGAAGAAGTCCAGCAGCGGCATTTCCAGGCGCATATCGGGAGTCGGAACCCCAACCAGCACAACGGTTCCGGCGAGATCGCGGGCGTAGAAGGCCTGCTTCCAGGTTTCGGGCCGGCCGACGGCGTCGATCGCCACGTTCGACGCCGAAGCCATCGGTGAGGTCCTGGATGGTCTTGACGACGTCGAATTCGCGGGCATTGACGGTGTGGGTCGCCCCGAACTTGCGGGCCCAGTCCAGTTTCGTGTTGTCGGTGTCGACGGCGATGATCCGCCTGGCGCCCACCAGCGCGGCGCCCGCGATCGCGGCGTCGCCCACACCGCCGCAGCCGATCACGGCGACGGTGTCGTCGCGGGTTACCGCCCCGGTGTTGATCGCGGCACCCAGGCCGGCCATCAGTCCGCAGCCCAACAGGCCCGCGATGGCCGGATCGGCGGCGGGGTCGACCTTGGTGCATTGACCGGAGTGCACCAGCGTCTTGTCGATGAAGGCCCCGATGCCCAGCGCCGGGGTGAGCTCGGTGCCGTCGGTCAGCGTCATCTTCTGTTCGGCGTTCAAGCTGCTGAAGCAGTACTGCGGCCTGCCGCGTTTGCACGCCCGGCACTGGCCGCATACGGCGCGCCAGTTCAGGATCACGAAGTCGCCCGGCTCGACCGCCGTCACACCCGGCCCGACCGCCTCCACCGTGCCCGCGGCCTCGTGGCCGAGCAGAAACGGGTACTCGTCATTGATGCCGCCCTCGCGGTAGGTCAGGTCGGTGTGGCACACCCCGCAGGCGATGACGTCGACCACGGCCTCCCCGGGCCCCGGGTCCGGGACGACGACGTCCACCAATTCGACGGGGTCGCCCTTCTTACGTGAAATCACGCCGCGCACTGTCTGACTCATGGCCTCCAACCTAGTGTCGGGCGCCTCGAGCCTGCGACCGTGGCTCCCACTCTGCGGTAAGAGCGTCGATCGCGCGAATTTTTAGCACTGGATGCAGAGTCGGCGTTAAGCGCGCCGGTGTAGCGTCGCTGAGCGTGGCGGCGGTGGAGACAACAGAGGAATTCGCCGGGCGAATGGTGGCGGCCATCGACGGCGCCAGTCTCACCATCCTGCTGAGCATTGGGCATCAGACCGGCCTGCTGGACGCGATGGCGGGACTGCCGCCGTCCACCAGCGCGCAGATCGCCGAGGCCGCCGGCCTCAACGAGCGCTACGTCCGGGAGTGGCTGGCCGGCATGACCACCGGGCACGTCGTCGACTACGACGCCGCCACCGCCACCTACTCACTGCCCGCCCACCGCGCGGGCGTGCTGACCCGCGCCGCCGGGCCGGACAACCTCGCCTTGGTCGCGCTGTTCGTTCCGCAACTCGGCGGGGTCGAGCAGAAAATCGTCGGTTGCTTTCGAGGGGGCGGCGGACTGCCCTACAGCGAATTTCCGCGCTTCCACGCGCTGATGGCCGAGATGAGCGCCGCGACGTTCGACGCGGCCCTCGTCGACGTCGTTTTGCCGCTGGTCGACGGCCTGCCGGAGCGCCTGCGGTCCGGGGCCGATGTCGCCGATTTCGGCTGCGGCAGCGGCCATGCCATCAACGTGATGGCACAGGCGTTTCCGGCGAGCCGGTTCACCGGCATCGACTTCTCCGAAGAGGCCATCGCGGTGGGCGCCCGGGAGGCGGCCCGCCTCGGCCTGTCGAACGCGACCTTCGAAGCCCACAACCTGGCGCAACTGGACAAGGTTGAGGCCTACGACGTCATCACCGTGTTCGACGCCATCCACGACCAGGCGGAGCCGGCGCGAGTGCTGGAAAACATCCACCGGGCGCTGCGGCCCGGCGGCGTGCTGCTGATGGCCGACATCAAGGCATCGAGCCGACTCGAGGACAACGTCGATGTCCCGATGAGCACCTACCTGTACACGACCTCGCTGATGCACTGCATGACGGTGTCGCTGGCGCTGGACGGCGCCGGACTGGGCGCGGCCTGGGGCACGCAGCTGGCCACCTCGATGCTCGTCGACGCCGGGTTCGCGGACGTGCGGGTGACGGAGGTCGAGTCGGACCCGATCAACAATTACTACATCGCCACCAAGTGACGCGCCCGACCTGATGGCCGCTTCCGACGCCCTGGATGCCCTGGGCGACTGGCCGGTTTCGGCCGCCGCCGCAGCGGTCGTCGGGCCGACCGGGATGCTGGACAGCCACGGCGACACCGAGCGCGTCTTTGAGCTGGCGTCGGTCACCAAGCCGCTGGTGGCCCGCGCCGCGCACGTCGCCATCGAGGAGGGCGTCGTCGAGCTCGACACCCCCGCCGGCCCGCCCGGCTCCACGATCCGCCACCTGTTGGCGCACGCGTCGGGCCTGGCGATGCACTCCGATCACGCGCTGGCCAAGCCCGGCACCCGCCGGATGTATTCCAACTACGGGTTCACCGTGTTGGCCCGGACCATCGAGCGGGAGTCGGGGATCGAGTTCGGCCGCTACCTCGCCGAGGCGGTGTGCGAGCCGCTGTCCCTGGCGGCGCACCCGGCTCAACGGCGGCGCCGCAGGCGGCCGGGTTCGGGGCGACCTCGACGGTTGCCGACCTGGCGGCGTTCGCCGGTGACTTGCTGCGCCCGACGACGGTCTCGGCGCAGCTGCACTCCGAGGCGACGACGGTGCAGTTTCCCGGCCTGGACGGCGTGCTGCCCGGATACGGGGTGCAACGGCCCAACGACTGGGGGCTGGGTTTCGAGATCAGGGATCAGAAATCGCCGCACTGGACGGGCGGGCGCAACTCGGTCCGAACGTACGGCCATTTCGGCCAGGCGGGCGGTTTCATCTGGGCGGATCCCGAGGTGGAGCTGGCGCTCGTGGTGCTCACCGACCGCGATTTCGGGGAGTGGGCGCTAGAGCCGTGGCCGGCGATTTCCGACGCGGTGATATTCGAGCACAGCTAATTGGCCCTGCACACTAGCGCAACAGGGGCATCACAAGGCACAATAGACACGCAGGACACAAAAATATCGATACAGCATCCCGCTTGCCGGGTCCACCAGGTCGTTGGGGAAGACGTCCCTCGTGGAACCGAAGGAGCAGGAGATGCGTGCGACAAATCAATTCGCCGACGTGACGACCGGTGTGGTGTACGTCCACGCCTCGCCCGCGGCGGTGTGCCCGCATGTCGAGTGGGCGTTGTCATCGACCCTGCAGTCCAGGGCCAGCCTGGTGTGGACACCGCAGCCGGCGATGCCCGGACAGCTGCGCGCCGTCACCAACTGGGTCGGGCCGGTGGGCACCGGCGCCCAGTTGGCCAACGCGCTGCGCTCCTGGTCGGTGCTGCGGTTCGAGGTCACCGAGGACCCCAGCCCCGGAGTCGACGGCCAGCGGTTCAGCCACACCCCGCAGCTGGGCCTGTGGAGCGGGTCGATGAGCGCCAATGGCGACATCATGGTCGGGGAGATGCGGCTGCGGTCGATGATGGCCCAGGGCGCCGACACGCTGGCCGCCGAATTGGACTCCGTGCTCGGGACGGCGTGGGACGAGGCGCTCGAGGCGTACCGCGACGGCGGCGGCGCGGGCGAGGTGAGCTGGCTCAGCCGGGGCGTCGGTTAGACACGTGGGGATCGCAAGCGCGGCGGAGCCGGGCGCAGCGGGTCACCACCATCAGACAATCGGCGGGCTTATCGGGGTCGCGGCCACCGGCATATCGACGTTGCCCTTGCACGCGCCGCTGACGATATCGGTGCGAAACACGCCGGTCAGGGTGCCATTGGGGCCGGGCACCAGGACCGTCGTGGACCTCGCCGGGTCGTGTTCCACGAGGCCGCCGAGCAATGGGCAATCAAATTTCCCGTTCATCACCTGTACCCACTGAGACCCGTTCCAGGTGTACTGGACCGATTGCCGCACGGATTGGTTCATGGGTTGCTGAGGATCGTTGACCGTGGCGACGCAAACGCCTGTTGAGCAGCTCGAACTGAACGAGTAACTGGCCCGCTGCGTGTATTCGGGCTGGCGGGCGGCCATGCTGGTGCCCGTCTTTTGGTTGGCGGAGAAGGTCAGCAGGTAATGCCCGTCCCAGGACGACGCCTGACCGGCGAAAGCCGGGGGCGAAAGCCACAGCGCCCCACCCAGCGATAGCGATCCGGCCGCCAAGGCGACCAGCGCGGTTTTGCGACGTGCCGACATCCCGTTTCTCCCCCCGAGCAGCAGGTTTGACTAGATATCGGAGCTGATGCCCAAACCGTTACAGCGCCGTGATCCTCATCGGGAGGGGCGAAGAATCTGCAGCGCGGCGGGAACCGCCGAGATTTCGGCGGGCAGCGCGCACGCGAAGTCGCCGTCGGCGTAGACGTTGATGCCGGGGCACTCGACGTGGACCGATTTGGCGCGCGCCGTGGTCACCTCGTCGAGGTCGACGTGGGTGCCCTTCATCACGGTGGGGAACAGGCGGACGAGTTTCGTCCGCGACGCCGAATGCGCCATGGTGATGTCGAGCAGACCGTCGGTGGGATCGGCGTTCGGACAGATCAGCAGCCCACCGCCATAGCTGCGGGCATTGCCGAAGGCGGCGAGAGTGATGTCGGCGTCGATCTCGCGGGTTCCGTCGAGCACCATCCGGAACGGAAGCATGCGCAGCTGCGAAAGCTCGGCGAGCATCGCGATGTAGTAGCGCAACCGGCCATGCGGCCAGGTCATCCGGTTGGCGCGATCGGTCACCAGCGAGTCGAATCCGGTGGCCGCCACGGTGCCGAACCACTTCTCGCACTTTTTGCGGCCGTCGCCCCACTGAATCCTGCCAAGGTCAATGGTTTGCGTCCAGCCGTCGACCACGATGTCGGCGGCGGCCTCGGGATCCTTTGTGGGAATACCGAATTCACGAGCGTGGTCGTTGCCGGTGCCGGCCGGGATGATTCCCAGCGGAACATCCGTGCCCGCCAACACCTGCAGCGCGTTGGAGACGACGCCGTCACCCCCGGTGACCATCACCGCGTCGGTGCCCCTCTCCAGTTCGGCGCCGACGAGGTGGCGCGCGTCTTGCGCGTCGTCGCCGATGATTTCGATGACCTCCACGCCCCGGCCGTGTAGCCGGGCGATCGCACGCTGCGCCGCGCGTATCGCGGCTCCGTGCCCCGAGGCGGGATTCGTCAGCGCGGTCACCTTGCCGATTTCGCGCTTAGACATGGGGGGTCACGGAATCAGCTTGCCGGGGTTGAGGATTCCCGCCGGATCAAGCGTCGCCTTGACCGCGCGCAACACTTGCACACCCAACTCGCCGACCTCGTCGCGCATCCAGGGCCGGTGGTCGGCGCCGACCGCGTGGTGGTGGGTGATGGTTCCGCCGTTGGCCACGATCGCGTCCGACGCGGCCTTCTTGGCGGCCTGCCACTGCTCCAGCGGATTGCCCCGCTGCCCGGCGACGACGGTGAAGTACAACGACGCGCCGGTGGGGTAGACGTGCGAAATGTGGCACATCACCAGCGCCGGGGTACCCGTCTCGGCCAGCGCGCCGGTAAGCGCTTGGGTGACAGCGGCTTTGAGCGCGGGAACGCCTGCCCAGTCGGTGGCGGTCTCGAGGGTCTCGCAGAGCGCGCCGGCGGACAGCAGCGCGTCGCGCAGATACGGCGCGCCGAACCGGCCGCGCTCCCAGGCCTGCGCCGGCCCTTCGCCCAGGGACGTGCCACCCTGGGCGGTCAGCAGCGCGCTGGTCTCGGCGTGCCGGCTCTCGACGTGTTCCTTGGTGCCCTCGAACACCGTGATCCCCAGGCAGCCGCCGGTGATCTGGCCCTCGCCGATCGCCTCGGTGGTGGCGAGATTGACTCCGGTCTCGGCCTCGTCGGAAAGCCGAATCACCGTGGGGCCGGTCGCGTTTTGGGTGACCGCGCGCAGGGCCGCGGCCCCGGTCGCGAAATCGGGGAACGACCACGCCTCGTAGCGGGTGGCTTCGGGGACCCGGTGCACGCGCAGTCGCACCTGGGTGATGACGCCGAAGGCGCCCTCCGAGCCGATCAGCAGCTGGCGCAGGTCGGGGCCCGCGGCCGACTCGGGTGCGCGGCCCAGATCGAGCGTGCCCACCGGGGTCACCATCCGCAGCCCGCGAACCATGTCGTTGAACCGGCCGTAGCCGGCCGAGTCCTGGCCGGACGATCGCGTCGCGGCGAAGCCGCCGATCGTGGCGTACTCGAAGCTCTGCGGGAAATGACCCAGCGAGAAGCCCAGTTCGCCGAGCAGGCGTTCGGCGTCGGGTCCGGTCACGCCGGCCCCGAGAACGGCCTGGCCGGACACTTCGTCCAGCGAGATGAGTCGGTCGAAGCGGCGCAGATCGAGCGATACCACGGCGGCGAACTCGCCCCGCGTCGGGATCGAGCCCACCGACCACGCTGGTGCCGCCCCCGAACGGGACCACGGCGATGCGGTGCTCGGAGCAGTAGCGCAGGATCGCGGCCACGGCGTCCTCACCGTTGGGGCCGCCGGGCAACAGGACCGCGTCGGGCGCATCCTGGCTCCCGGGGTCCTTGCGACGCAGCAGGTCGGGGGTGGACTTGCCGCCGGCATGCAGCAACCGATCGCGGTCGGCGGTGCGGCAGTATTCGGCGCCGACGATCCCGGCCAGCGCGTCCAGATCCGCCTGCGACAACGCCGACGGGCGCAGTTGCACCCGGTCGGCGTCGAGCTCGACCTCGTCCGATTCCTGCAGGCCCACGGCCTGCTTCAGCAACGAGCGGATCCCGTCGGAAAGGGGCTTGGCCGCGGCGGGATCTCCCCACGCGTTCCATTTCATGGGCGGGAGTAGTTCCCCGGGGTGAGTCATGCGTTACAGTATTACATATGCTGTCAATCAGTAACGCAGGTTTGGATACCGGCGACCGGATCATCGCGGCGGCGGCCAGCTGTGTGGTGGATTTCGGCGTGGACCGGGTGACGCTCGCCGAGATCGCGCGGCGCGCCGGCGTCAGCCGGCCGACCGTGTACCGCCGCTGGCCGGACACGCGCTCGATCGTGGCGACGCTGTTGACCCAGCGCATCACCGGCGTGATGCGCGATGCGCCGTTGCTCGGGGATGATCGGGAATCGCTTGTGCGACAGATCGTTACGGTGGCCGATCTGCTGCGTCGCGATGAGCTGGTCATGTCGGTGATGCATTCCGAGCTCGCGCCGATCTACATCACCGAGCGCCTTGGGGCCAGCCAACAGATGCTGATCGACGCCCTGGCCGGGCGGCTGCGCGTGGCCCAGCGCCACGGCAGCGTCCGCGCCGGCGACCCGCTGCAGATGGCCACGATGGTGTTGCTGATCACCCAGTCGACCATTCAGTCCGAACGGATCGTCCGGCCGATCCTCGACGCCGACGCGCTGGCCGCCGAGCTCACCCACTCGCTGAACGGATACCTGTCGTGCTGACCGACTGCTCTCAACGCCGCCCGCCGCGACCGCCGACCTGAACGCACTCGCCGAAGGCGAACCGCTGGACCTCGTCGTGATCGGTGGCGGCATCACCGGCGCCGGGATCGCCCTGGACGCCGCGTCGCGGGGGCTGCGGGTGGCCCTGGTGGAAAAACACGACCTGGCGTTCGGCACCAGCCGCTGGAGTTCCAAGCTGGTGCACGGCGGCCTGCGCTATCTGGCGAGCGGCAACGTGGGCATCGCCCGGCGCAGCGCCATCGAGCGCGGAATCCTGATGACGCGCAATGCCCCCCATCTGGTGCATGCGATGCCGCAGCTGGTTCCGCTGCTGCCGTCGATGGGTCACAGCCAGCGCGCGTTGGTGCGCGCCGGATTCCTGGCCGGTGACGCGCTGCGGATGCTGGCGGGCACGCCGGCCTCGACCCTGCCGCACTCGCGCCGCGTTTCGGCGCGGCGCGTCGTGGAGATGGCTCCCACCGTGCGGCGCGACGGCCTGGACGGTGGCTTGCTGGCCTACGACGGGCAATTGATCGACGACGCCCGACTCGTCACCGCGGTCGCGCGCACCGCGGCGCAGTACGGCGCCCGGATTCTCACGTACGTCGCGGCATCCGAGGCCACCGGCACCTCGGTGCGGTTGACCGATCGGCGCACGGGACAGTCGTTCGATGTTTCGACCGGCGCGGTCATCAACGCCGCCGGGGTGTGGGCGGGGGAGATCGACGACTCGTTGCGGCTGCGGCCCAGCCGCGGCACGCACCTGGTCTTCGATGCCGGCACCTTCGGCAATCCGACCGCGGCCCTTACCATTCCGATTCCCGGCGAGCTCAATCGCTTCGTGTTCGCCATGCCCGAGCAACTGGGCCGGGTCTACCTCGGGCTGACCGATGAGGCGGCTCCCGGTCCGATCCCCGACGTGCCCGAGCCGTCCGACGAGGAGATCGCGTTCCTGTTGGACACGGTGAACACCGCATTGGGGACCGAGCTTGCGACCGCCGACGTGATTGGCGCCTACGCGGGCCTGCGGCCGCTGATCGACACCGGTGAAGGTCGCACCGCCGACGTGTCGCGCGAGCACGCCGTCGTCGAATCGCCGGCCGGCGTCATCAGCATCATCGGCGGCAAGCTGACCGAATACCGCTACATGGCACAGGATGTTCTGGACCGCGCCATCAGCCTGCGACACCTGCGCGCCGCCGACTGCCGGACCCGCAATCTGCCGCTGATCGGGGCGCCGGCCAATCCCGGCCCGGCCGCGGGTTCGGGCGCCGGTCTCCCACCGTCGCTGGTGGCGCGGTACGGGGCCGAGGCGTCCAACGTCATCGCCAGCGCACGCTGTGACCGCCCGGCCGAGCAGGTCGCCGAGGGCATCGACGTGACCCGCGCCGAGTTCGAATACGCGGTAACGCATGAGTGCGCGCTGGACGTCGACGACATCCTGGATCGGCGGACCAGGATCGGTCTGGTGCGGCGCGATCGCGAGCGGGTTGTGTCCGTGGCCGAGGAGTTTCTCGCTGGCGTTGGGAAGTGATAGTCACTATCATTATATAGTGACTTCCATATCGCGTGTACCCGTTCTGATCGTCGGTGCCGGCGCCGGCGGACTGGCCACGTCGGCGCTGCTGGCCAAGCACGGGGTTGCTTCGCTGCTGGTCGAAAAGCGGCGCGAGGTGTTCATCTATCCGAAGGCCCGCAATCTGAGTTTCCGAAGCCTGGAAATCCTGCGCGGCCTCGGTTTGAGCGACCAGGTGCACGCGATCGCCGATCATGTTTCACAGATGGTCGTCAAGCCGGCGCTGAACAGCCCCGACGAACGATTGGCGATAGACATCGACGCGGTCTTCGCGGGCCTCGACAAGTTCAGTCCCGAGCCCGCCGCGCAGTACTGCCCGCAGAGCAGGCTCGAGCCGATCCTGCTCGCCGAAACGCGCCGGCGCGGCAGCGAAGTGCGCTACGGGACCGAACTTTCGTCGCTCGACTGCGACGAGGCCGGCGTCACCGCGGTGCTGCACGACCGGGAGTCGGGGGAGTCCGACACCGTCCGCGCCAACTACCTCGTCGGCGCCGATGGTGTGCACAGCCCGATCCGTAAGCGGTTGGGCATCAACACTTCTGGCTACGGCGCGCTGCCGATCTATGTCGTCTTCATCTACTTCCGGGCGCCCTGGAAGAAGTTCGTGTCGCAGTTGAGCGACGGCGATGCGGTACAGGTCAAGAGCTCGGACGTGGATGGGATATTCCTCGTGGTCCAGGGTGATCTCGGCATGTTCATCACCACGTATTTTCCCGACAGGGGCGAGACGGCGGACGAGTTCACGCCGCAACGTTGTCGCGAGGTGCTCACCAAGGCATTCGGTGAGCCGATGGACCTCGACATCATCGAGGTCGCGGCTTGGCAGCCCTACGAACAGGTGGCCGACCAATTCCGTTGTGGACGAGTCTTTCTCGTCGGCGATGCCGCGCACACCATGCCGCCGTTCAAGGCCGGGGGAGCCAACACCGCGATCCAGAGTGCGCACAACCTGGCCTGGAAGCTGGCCGCGGTGCTGGGTGGAGCCGCAGGGCCGCGGTTGCTTGACACCTACCACGACGAGCGTCACCCGGTGGGGCGATTTGCCGCCCGGCAGTCCCTGACCGGCCCGACGGCCGCCGTGCTCCCGTTGGGCGACGACCGACCGCAATTGCCGGCCGACGAAGAATGCTCAATGTTCAGTCTGCTGATCGGTTATCGGTATCGCTCGGCGGCCGTCGTGACCGGCGAGCCGGTTGTGGACCCGGACGCGGTGCAACTCGTGGAGGAGTTGCGCGGGCAACCCGGCACCCGGGTCCCGCATGTGTGGGTGCGCGACGGTGTGTCGACGCTCGACCTGCTGGGTCCCGGGTTCACCGTCCTTACCGGTGACGAGCGATGGTGTGCTGCCGCGGCTTCGGCGTCGGTCGCTGCGCATCGCATCTGCAGCGACGAGTGGGCGGCAACTACGGGACTCTCATCCGAAGGAGCGCTGCTGGTCCGCCCGGACGATTTTGTCGGCTGGCGCGCCGAGGAGCTACCCGCTAACCCCGAACGCGACCTGCAGCAGGCACTGTCGACCATTCTCGGCCGCTAGGAGGCTCCCCGGTGCGTTGATGAACCGTCAAACCGACCGCAGGGCGCATCCGCACGCCAGGATCGAGTACGTGAACGGCTGCAGTGTTTTCTGTGTCAAACCCGTACAAGATTGCGGCTGTGCCCATGCACACGACGGCGTGTCGCTCCATAACGATGTCCAGTGCAGCCAGGCGGCCCAACAGATCTGGCTCCTGGGCCGCATAGACGCCGTACCAAACACGCAGGAGTTCACCCTTTTTGACCTGCACATCGAGCTGTTGACGAGTCATGATTGTCAGGAGCTGTGCGGTAGTGGCAAATCCACCGGCATTCTGCAGGACTGTTAGCGCTCCGGGGTGCACCGCCAGAGCATGCGGCGAGCACCTCGTATCGACCAGTCACCGCTGGGGATAACTATGCCGAGCAGACGCAGAATCGCACGCGGGAGGCCTCCCGCGTGCGATTCTGCGTCTGCTCGCGATAAAAGGCGGGCCAGGGGCTTACAGCGGGATGTTCTTGTGACGCCCGCGGCGTGCCGGCGCCTGGGCCAGCGCTTCGGTGAGCATGCTGCGGGTGTGCGCGGGATCGATTTTCTCGTCGACCACGCCGATGTCAATGGCGCTGTCCACGCCACCCGCGATCCGTTCGTGCTCGGCGGCCAGCTCGTCGTGCAGCGCTTCGCGTTCGTGCTCGGGCGCGGCGGCCAGCTTCTTCTTGTGCAGGATGCCGACGGCGGCCTTGGCGCCCATCACCGCGACCTCGGCGTCGGGCCAGGCGTACACCTTGGTGGCGTTCAGCGAGCGGGAGTTCATCGCAATGTAGGCCCCGCCGTAGGTCTTTCGGGTCACCAGCGTGACGCGCGGAACCGTGCACTCGCCGAAGGCGTGCAGCAGCTTGGCGCCGCGGCGCACCACGCCGCCCCACTCCTGGTCGACACCCGGCAAATAGCCCGGGACATCGACGACCACGATCAGCGGGATCCCGAACGCGTCGCACATTCGCACGAAACGCGCTGCCTTCTCGGCGCTTTCGGAGTTCAGGCAGCCGCCGAGGCGCAGCGGGTTGTTGGCCAGCACGCCGACCGTGCGGCCGGATAGCCGGCCCAGCCCGACCACCATGGACGGCGCCCAACTGGCCTGGAACTCGTCGAAAGGCGCGTCGTCGTCGAGGATCGCGGTCACGATCGGATGCACGTCGTAGGCCCGGCGGGAAGATTCGGGCAGCAGCGCGTGGATATCGGTGTCGCCGGCCTCGGCCCTTTTGCGGTCGAAATGGCCCTGCTGGCAGAACAATCCGACCAACCGGCGGCCGCGCTCGTAGGCGTCGGGCTCGTCGTCGGCGACGATGTGGCACACCCCGGACTTCTTGTGGTGTGTCTCGGGGCCGCCGAGCGACGCCATGTCGACGTCCTCGCCGGTGACGCTGCGCACCACGTCGGGTCCGGTGACGAACACCCGGCTGTCCGGCGCCATCACGACGACGTCGGTCAGCGCGGGACCGTAAGCGGCGCCGCCGGCGGCGAAACCGACGACGACCGAGACCTGCGGAATGTAGCCCGACGCGCGGATCATGGCCTCGAACACCGTGCCGACCGCGTGCAGCGCCCGAACGCCCTCGGCCAACCGCGCCCCACCGGAGTGCCAGATGCCCACGATCGGGCTCTGCTCCTCGATGGCGGTGTCGTAGGCGTTGACGATGTGCGCGCAGCCTTCGGTGCCCATGGCGCCGCCCATCACGGTGCCGTCGGTGCAGAAGGCGATGGTGCGCAGACCGTTGACGGTGCCCGAAGCGGCAAGGACACCGGAGCGGTCACGCTCGTGCAAAAGGTCCACGCTGCCGGCGTCGAAGAAGTTGCTCAGGCGCAACAGCGGGTCACGGGGGTCGACTGATTCGCCAACCGCCTCCGGGGCCATGATGGTCATCGCAGATCTCCTAATTCCGAGTGACGCTCTGTGTTTGTCGTGTCTATCCGACGGTCCTTGCGTTTCTCTTGCGTTTTCTAGTACCGCCCAAAGGCGAGTGCGACGTTGTGCCCGCCAAATCCGAACGAGTTGTTGATCGCATAGCGGTAATCACCCGGCCGCGCCTTACCCGCAACGACGTCCAAGTCGATCTCCGGGTCGAGATTCTTTAAATTCAGTGTCGGCGGAACCACTTGATCGCGCAACGCGAGCACCGTCAGGATCGACTCGACCGCCCCGACCGCGCCGACCGAGTGGCCGAGGGCTGACTTGGGCGCATACACGGCCGGCTTGTAGCTGCCGAGGGCATTGTTGATGGCCTTGGCCTCGGCCACGTCACCGACCTGCGTTCCGGTGGCGTGGGCGTTGATGTGGTCGATGTCGGCGGGAGTGAGGCCGGCGAGTTGAATCGCCCGGGTAATCGCGTGCCCGGCGCGTTCCCCATTGGGGTCCGGTGCCACCATGTGGAAGCCGTCCGAGGTGATGCTGGCCCCCATTAGCCGGGCCAGGATGTTGGCGCCACGAGCCTTCGCGTGCTCCTCGGTCTCGATCACCATCAAAGCGGCGCCCTCGCCGAACACGAAGCCGTCGCGGTCCCTGTCGAACGGGCGACAGGCGCCGGCGGGGTCGTCGTTGTTGGTGGACATCACGATGCGCATCTGGGCGAAACCGGCGATGGGCACCGCCTCGATCCTGGTTTCCACGCCGCCGCAGATCGCGATGTCGGCCTCACCGAGCACGATCTGCTGCCACGCACGGGCGATGCCCTCCGAACCTGACGCACACGCCGATATCGGCGTCATCACCCCGGCCTTCGCGTGCCGATCCAGCCCCACGGCCGCGGCGGCGCCGTTGGGCATGAACTTCTGCACGGTCAGCGGTGAGACGGCCTTGAACCCGCGGGCACGCATGTCGTCGTAACTGAAGACCATTTCCTCGGCCGAACCCATGCCGGTGCCGATGGACACCGCCAATCGGTTGGTGTCGACCTCGGGCGAGCCGGCGTTCTCCCATACCCGGCGCCCCAGAACGGTGGACATCCTCTGCAGGTAGCTCGTCCGGCGCAGCTCGACGCGGGTCAGATGGTGGTCGAACTCCTCCAGCAGATGCCCGCCGATGCGAACCGGAAGGTCGTACTCCTCCACGAACGGGTCGGTGAGGGTGCGAATTCCACTCTGGTTGTCGAGCAACAACTTCCAGGTCGTTTCCGCGTCGGTTGCCAGCGCGGTCGTCATGGCAATGCCGGTGACGACCACATTGGGTAACGCCTTACCCGTAACCAGCTCTGTCATTGGTCTTGCTTACGTTCCTTCCGTGCTTAGTAACGCCCGAAGGCGAGCGCCACATTGTGGCCGCCGAAGCCGAACGAGTTGTTGATCGCGTAACGGTATTCGCCGTAGCGGGGTTCGCCCGCGACAACATCCAGGTCGATCTCGGGATCAGGGGTCTCGTAATTCAGTGTGGGCGGGATGACGCCATCCCGCAGGGACAGCACCGTGAGGACCGACTCGAGCGCGCCGACCGCACCGATGGAGTGGCCCAGCGCCGACTTCGGCGCGTACACCGCGGCCTGCTCGCAACCGGCGACCCGGATGGCGTTGGCCTCGGCGGTGTCGCCGATCGGCGTCGCCGTCCCGTGCGCGTTGACGTGGTCAATGTCCTTGGCGGACAAGCCCGCCAGCTCCAGCGACCGCGTCATCGCCCTCCCGGCACGCACGCCGTCCGCCGCGGGCGCCACCATGTGGAAGGCGTCCGAGGTGATGCCGGCACCCAGCAGCCGGGCCAGCGGCTTGGCGCCGCGGGCCTTGGCGTGCTCCTCGGTCTCGATGACCATGAGCGCCCCGGCCTCACCGAACACGAAGCCATCGCGGTCCTTGTCGAACGGGCGCGAGGCGCGCTCGGGCTCGTCGTTGCGGGTGGACATGGCCCGCATCATCGAGAACGCCGCGATGGGCAGCGCCTCGATGGGGCCCTCCACACCGCCGCACACGGCGACGTCGGCGTCACCCATGACGATGTGACGCCACGCTTGGGCGATCGCCTCCGAGCCCGACGAGCACGCTGACACCGGGGTCATCACCCCGGCGCGGGCCCCGAGCTGCAGACCCACCACCGCCGCGGCGCCGTTGGGCATGATCATCTGAACGGCGAGCGGGGACACCTTGCGCGGGCCGCCCTCGTTCATCAGGTCGTAGCTCTCGATGACCCTCTCGGCGCCACCCAGACCGGTGCCGACAACGACGGCGAACCGGTCCGGATCGACCTCCGGACTACCTGCGGTCTCCCACAGCTGACCGCTCAGCAATTTGCTCATCCGCTGGACGTAGGACATGCGGCGCAGGTCGAGCCTGCCCATGTGGGTGTCGACGGACTCCTTGAGGTGTCCACCGATCTTGACGGGCAGGTCCCACTTGGTGATGAATTCGTCTTCGAGGACGCGGATGCCGCTTTCGCCGGCCAGCAGACCCTTCCACGTGCTCTCGATGTCCGGCGCGATCGATGTCGTCGCCGTGACGGCGGTTACCACAACACTGGGGTAACCGCCGTTAGCAGTGGAAGGCTTGCTCACTTGGTTTCCGCTTCCATCCTCGCCTTGACATTGGCGACGGCCTCGGGGTTCTCGGACTCGAGCTTGGCGCGCAGCGCGGCGGCGGCCTCGGGGTCCTCTTCCTCGAGCTTCTGGATGTAGGCGACGACGTCACCGACGGTACGCAGACCGGCGAGGTCCTCGTCGGGGATCTTCACGCCGTACTTGTCCTCGGTCTGCACGGCGATCTCGACCATCGACAGCGAGTCGATGTCCAGGTCGTCGACGAACGACTTCTCCGGGGTGACCTCGGACGGCTCGATGCCGGTTACCTCTTCGATGATCTCGGCGATACCGGCGATGATTTCTTCCTGAGTGACGGCCACGGCCTATTTCCCTTCGTAATATGTTGTGTGCAAATCGGATTCGAAGTGCTTTTTGGTTGTACTGGTCTTGCAACTGGCCAGCGGGCGTTAGAGGTGTGCCAACTCGTCCAGGTCTGCGGGTGACTTGACGGCGCGGGCCGTAACTCCCCGAAGTTCGCGTTTGGCGATACCGGTGAGAGTGCCCGCGGGGGGGAACTCCACGATCGCCGTGACATTGTGCTCACGCAGTGTCTCGGTGCACAGGTCCCAGCGCACCGGCTGGGTCAGCTGAGCGACCAGGGTGTCCATCGCGGCGGCCGCCGAGGTGACCGGCTTTCCGTCGCGGTTGGACAGCAGTGTGGCGGTGGGCTCGGCGGTCACGAAGGCGGCCGCCGCTGCGGCGTAGCCGTCCAGGGCCGGAGCCATGTATTTGGTGTGGAACGCTCCGGCCACACCGAGGGCGCGCACCCGCGCCTTGGCCGGTGGGTCTTCGGCGAGCTTCTCCAACGCGGCGAGCGGGCCGGCGGCGACGACCTGGCCGGCGCCATTGCGGTTGGCGGGGATCAGCTCGAGCTGCTCGAGGCGGCTCAGCACCTCGGCCTCGTCACCGCCGAGCACCGCGGACATACCGGTCGGCTCGATGGCGCACGCCTTGGCCATTTCGGCGCCGCGGGTGGCGGCCAGCGCCACGGCGTCATCGGCGCCCAGCACCCCGGCGATCGCGTAGGCCGCGATTTCGCCGACGGAGTGACCGGCAAGGATAAGTTCCGCATCGGCGAGCAGGCCGCGCCTGGTCAGCTCCTGGTGAGCGAGCAGGGTGGTCGCGACGACCAGCGGCTGCGTGACGGCGGTGTCGGTGATCTCCTCGGTCGACGCGGTGGTCCCCAGCCGAACCAGGTCCAGGCCGCTGGCCTTCGACCACAGGGTCAGCTGGTCCTCGGCACCTGGCTGCTCGAGCCAGGGCGAGAGCATCCCCTCGGTCTGCGAACCCTGTCCGGGCGCGAGTAATGCAAGCACGTGTCTAAGAGAACACTGTGGAAACGGTTTTGGCGGGTGTAACAGATTATGAACCTCGTCTTAGATTTTTGTATACACCCTACAAAATAGCTCAGTAATCCACGTGTTTGATACCGTGCCGCGACTTGTTGCCTCGATCACTTGTGCGCGGAGGGGGCCGCGACACCGCTCCTGAGCGGCATGGGAACCGGGGCCGCGGCGTTGCTGCCAACGCTGGCGGGCTGCGCGGGGTAGTTGAGTTGGCCGACCGTCGACGCCACTCGCAGGACATACGCATCGCGTGGCTGAGTGGGATCGCGCCCGGTGAAGTCGCCGATGCGCTTGAGCCGGTACCGGACCGTGTTTGGATGAACGAACAACTTTCTGGCACAGGCTTCAATGGCGCCGCCACAATCTAAGTACGCGTCGAGCGTCTCGATCAGCGTGGGTCCGGCATCGGCCAGCGGCCCCATCACGTCGGTGTGCAACGCCACGATCGCCGACGCGTCGCCCATCAGGGCGCGTTCGGGCAGCAGTTCTCGCGCCAGCACCGGCCGTGGCGCGCCGCGCCAGCCGCCGACGGCGTTCATACCCGATATCGCCTCGCTCGCGCTGTGGTAGGCCGCGGTCAGCATGGGCGCCGTGGGCCCGATGACCACCGGGCCGTCGGAGAACGCATTCAGCAGGCCGCCCAGGAACTTCTCTGTCGGCGACAAATGGCCGGACACGATCGCCACCAGCCAAGTGCCGTGCACATCGGTGAGCGCCGCACGGCCGTGCTGGGCGGCGATGTCGCGGACGTCCTGGCTGGCCCGCTGGCTGTCCGCCTGGCCGTTTGTGCCGTCCCGGCCCGGCGCCGGGGTCCCGACCACCACGGTCGCGGGCGCGGTGGTGTCCCAGTTCAGTGCGGCCGCCCGGGACAGCAGCTCGGGGCCGGTGTCGCCGCGGACCACCGCGTCAACGACGCTGGCCTCCATCCGGCTGTCCCAGCTGCCGCGCGCTTCGGCCGCGTCGGCGTAGGCCGAGGCGAAGCTGAACGCCAGGTCGCGGCTGTACTTCAAAATGCCCACCGTGAGCGCGCTCAATTGCTCTTCGGAGCGAGCCACCAGCGGCACGACCTCCTCGAAGAACTCCATGGTGACCCGCACCATGTCCACGCTGTGGCGCAAGGCGATCCGGTTCCTGAGGTCCTGGGGCACCAGTTCAAAGGCCTGCGCCGTGTAGCTGACGTTGCTGTGCGGGTCGTGCATCCACTCGACGAAGTTCACGACGGCCGTCTGGACCACCAGCGCCACGCTGGCCCGCTGGGATGCTTCCAGGTCGGCGAAAAACGGCAACCGTTCCTGCATCGCCGAGACCGCCTCGGTGGCCAGCCGGCCGGAGTACAGCTTCAGGCGTCGCAACAGGGATTCGGGCACCGTATCCAGCTGTTCGAGCGGCGACCGGGGATGCTGCTTGGCGAACGGCCCAGCGAAGGGGTTGTCATTCACCCCTAAAATCTACGCGCCTTTTCTGGAACTTTTCGCCAACGCGGCCGGGGTCTTAAGGGCCTTGCCGCGCGAGTGTGCGGCTGGCCGCGCACTCGGCGGGGACAGTGCGGCTGGCCGCACACTCGGCGGGCAGAGCGGGGGCGCGCGCCGAATCAGGCCCGGATCACGCCAGGCCGGGATCGGACGTCTGCTCCGGGGCGGCCTGCACGTCGTCGATCCGGTACTGGCGGGCGGCCGCGACCGGCACCGACGGGTCGATCTCGCCGTCGCGCGCCAGCGCCTCTAACACCGCGACCACCTGCGACTCGGCGTCGGTGTTGAAGAAGCGCCGCGCGGCGGGCCGGGTATCGGAAAAGCCGAAGCCGTCGGTGCCCAGCGTGACGAACGTGGCCGGCACCCACGGCCGGATCTGTTCGGGGACGGCGCGCATCCAGTCCGATACGGCGATCACCGGCCCGCTGGCGTCCGCGAGAACCTGGGTCACGTAGGGGACGTCGGCCTTTCGGTCCGGGTGGCGCAGCCTGGCCCTCGCGATGGATACGCCATCGCGGTTCAGTTCGCCCCAACTGGTCACTGACCACACGTCGGCGGCGACATCCCATTCCGCGGCCAGCATCTCCGCCGCCTTCAGCGCCGACGGCATGGCCACCCCGGACGCCAGGATCTGCGCCTTGTTGGCGCGTTGCTCGGTGGCGGTCTGGTAGCGGTAGATGCCGCGCAGCAGGCCCTCGGGATCGAAGTTGGCCGGCTCGGGCGGCTGCACGTAGGGCTCGTTGTAGACGGTGATGTAGAAGTAGACGTTCTCCGGGTTCTCCCCGAACATGCGGGCCAGCCCGCTTTCCACGATGTAGGCGATCTCGTAGGCGAAAGCCGGGTCGTAGGACACCACCGCCGGATTCGTGGCGGCCAGCAGCAGCGAATGGCCGTCGGCGTGCTGCAGGCCCTCACCGGTCAGCGTGGTGCGGCCCGCGGTGGCTCCCAGCAGGAACCCGCGCGCCATCTGGTCGGCGGCGGCCCACATGCCGTCGCCGGTGCGCTGGAACCCGAACATCGAATAGAAGATGTAGATCGGGATCATCGGCTCGTTGTGCGTCGCATACGACGTGCCGACCGCGGTGAACGACCCCACCGACCCGGCCTCGTTGATGCCCTCGTGCAGGATCTGCCCGATTTCGCTTTCCTTGTAGGCCAGCATCAGGTCGGCGTCGACCGCGGTGTACAGCTGGCCAAGGCGGTTGTAGATCTTCAACGACGGGAACCACGAGTCCATCCCGAAGGTGCGGGCCTCGTCGGGAATGATCGGCACGACCCGTGGGCCAACCTCCTTGTCCCGCAACACTTCCTTGAACGTGCGCACGATCGCCATGGTGGTGGCGACCTCTTGGCTGCCCGACCCCTTCTTCAGCGCGGCATAGATATCGCGCCCGGGAAGCTTCAGCGCCTTGGCCTTGGTGCGGCGCTCCGGGACGAACCCCCCAAGCGTGCGGCGCCGGTCGAGCAGGTAGCGGATCTCCGGGGCGTCGGGACCGGGGTGGTAGTACGGCGGGAGGTAGGGATCCTCGTCCAGCTGAGCGTCGCTGACCGGAATCCGCATGGAGTCCCGGAAGTGCTTGAGGTCTTCCAGCGCAAGCTTTTTCATCTGATGGGTGGCGTTGCGGCCCTGGAAGTGCGCTCCCAGCGAGTAACCCTTGATGGTCTTGGCCAGGATCACCGTCGGCTGCCCTTTGTGCTCGACGGCGGCGTGGTAGGCGGCGTAGACCTTGCGGTAGTCGTGACCGCCGCGCTTGAGGTTCCAGATCTCGGAATCGGTCATCGGCTCGACGAGCGCCTTGGTGCGCGGATCGCGGCCGAAGAAGTGGTCGCGCACGTAGCCGCCGTCGTTGGCCTTATACGTCTGGTAGTCGCCGTCGGGGGTGACGTTCATCAGGTTGACCAGCGCGCCGTCCTTGTCGGCGTGCAGCAGCGTGTCCCACTCGCGGCCCCACACCACCTTGATGACGTTCCAGCCCGCGCCGCGGAAGTACAACTCCAGTTCCTGGATGATCTTGCCGTTGCCGCGCACCGGCCCGTCGAGGCGTTGCAGGTTGCAGTTGATGACGAACGTCAGGTTGTCCAGGCCCTCGAGCGCCCCGACATGCGCCAGCCCGCGGCTCTCCGGCTCGTCCATCTCGCCGTCGCCCAAAAAGCACCACACGTGCTGGTCGGAGGTGTCTTTGATGCCCCGGTCGTGCAGGTAGTGGTTGAACCGCGCCTGGTAGATGGCGTTGAGCGGGCCCAGACCCATCGACACGGTGGGGAATTCCCAGAAGTCGGGCATCAGCCGCGGGTGCGGATAGGACGGCAGGCCGCCGCCGACGTGACTTTGCTCCTGGCGGAAGCCGTCGAGCTGGTCCGCGCTGAGCCGACCCTCCAGGAAGGCGCGCGCGTAGATCCCGGGGAAGCGTGGCCCTGAATGAACACCTGGTCGCCGCCGCCGGGATGCGATTTGCCGCGGAAGAAGTGGTTGAAGCCGACTTCATACAGCGCCGCCGACGACGCGTACGTCGAAATGTGGCCGCCCACACCGATTCCCGGCCGCTGGGCGCGGTGCACCATGATGGCGGCGTTCCATCGGATCCACGCCCGATAGCGACGTTCGACGTCCTCGTCGCCGGGGAACCACGGCTCCAGCTCGGTCGGGATGGTGTTGACGTAGTCCGTCGACGTCAGCGCCGGGATGGCCACGCGCTGCTCGCCGGACCGTTCCAGCAGCCGCAGCATCAGATAGCGCGCCCGCGCGGGCCCCGAGCGCTCCAGCAGTTCGTCGAAGGACTCGAGCCACTCCGACGTCTCCTCGGGGTCGATGTCGGGCAGATAGGACGCCACACCCTCGCGGATCACCCGAACGCGGTCGGGTTCGCTTGCGTTGCTTGGGGTTTTGGCCAGATCGTGACGCGCGAACTCGGTGGTCACCTTGCGCTCCTGTAGTTGGCGGGTTATCCGCTTGCGTGTTATCTCCCTATCGTGCCGCACCGGGGTTGCGGCCGGATAGCCGCCAGTCTGTCGAGACCAACTCGGTGTGTACCGGGGCGCGTGAAATCGGCAACCGGTAACGTCAGCAACCGTGCTCATCGGATGGCGTGCCGTCCCTCGCGCGCACGTAGGGGACATCCCCAGGCGAGGCGCGCTGGCGCTCGGCTGTGTCGCGGCGGTAATCATGGGAATCGTCGGGTGTACCACCGTCACCAACGGCACGGCCACGCCCGATACGAAGGTCGCCCCGGCCTACCGGCAGTCGGTGTCCGCGTCGGTGTCGGCCTCGTCGGTGACGTCGCGCGTGCGCGAGTCCCAGCGCCAACAATCGCTGACGGCCAAGGCCGTGCATGCATCGTGCGACACGCTGGCGAACACCAGCAGCGCCGCGATCGACAAGGTGAATGCCTTTGTCTCCGCGTATAACCAGGGCCACAGCACCGGCCCGATGGAAGGACCCGCCATCGACGCGCTGAACGACAGCGCCACCCAGGTCTCCAATAGCTTCAGCGATGCCCTGTCGCAGTCGCTGAAGGACGCATACAACGCCTACATCGACGCGGCGCGCGGGGTGGCCAACGCCATCGGCACGCACGCGGGGACCGGGGAGTTCAACCAACGGGTCGACCAGCTCAACGACACCAAAACGAAGGCGCTGAAGGCGTGCCTGGGGATCTCCTGAGGCGGAGGTATGGACCGCGTTCTGGCTGTGCGACGATAATCCGAATCGCACGGTGCGCGGACGGTTAAGGAGGCTCCACGGTGGTCGCGGCGGATCACGCCCCGAGCTACGCTCGCAAGCTGGGCATCCAACGAGACCAAGTCGTCCAGGAGTGGGGCTGGGACGAGGACACCGACGACGAGATCCGCGCCGCGGTCGAGGAGGCGTGCGGCGCCGAGTTGCTCGACGAAGACAGCGACGAGGTGATCGACGTCGTGCTGCTGTGGTGGCGCGACGGGGACGGCGACCTGGTGGACACCTTGATGGACGCGATCGGCTCGCTCGCCGAGGACGGCGTGATCTGGGTGCTGACGCCCAAGACCGGCAGGCCCGGCCATGTGCTGCCCGCCGAGATCGCCGAGTCGGCCCCCACCGCCGGCCTGATGCCGACCTCGTCGGTCAACCTCGGAGACTGGAGCGCCAGCCAGTTGGTGCAGCCGAAGTCCCGGACCGGGAAGCGTTGATGCTGTCCGTCGGTGCCACCGCTCCCGACTTCACATTGCGCGACCAAAACCGGCAGCCCGTCAGCCTGAGCACCTATCGCGGTGCCAAGAACGTCCTGCTGGTGTTCTTTCCGCTGGCATTCACCGGGATCTGCCAGGGTGAACTGGATCGGTTGCGTGACCACCTGCCCGAATTCGAAAACGACGACACCGCGACGTTGGCGATCTCGGTGGGCGCGCCGCCGACGCACAAGATCTGGGCCCTCGAGAGCGGGTTCACGTTCCCGGTGCTGTCGGATTTCTGGCCGCACGGTGGCGTCAGCCAGGACTATGGCGTGTTCAACGATGACGCCGGCTACTCGAATCGGGGCACCTTCGTCGTCGATCGGGACGGGATTATCCGGTTCGCCGAGATGAACGGGCCCGGTGAAGCCCGCGATCAGCGGCTGTGGACTGACGCGCTGGCGGCTTTACGGGCCTGAGTCGTTTTGGGTGCTTAGGCTGTGGGCGGGTAGCCTGCGGCGGGCATGGGGCGCGTAGCTCAGTGGTAGAGCTCTGGTTTTACACACCAGCGGTCGGCGGTTCGATACCGTCCGCGCCCACCATTGCGTCGCGCGCGTAGCACCGCTGCGAATTTCGGCTCCGATTTTCGCCGTGGCGTTACGCTCGCGGGCTCGCGGACGGCTCAGAATTCGTAGCGCTGGTACTGGGCCATCGTCCGCAGCGCCGGAATCAGTGCCATCGCGGTGAACATCAGCCGGTACCCCGTCGGGAGCTGCGCGATGGCGTCCGTTTGGAACGCCGGCACCGCGGCGAGCAATCGAACGCCCGGGACCGCCCGGATGATGTCCTCGGGTTCGTTCACCGGCCAACGGAGTGTCGCGCCGGACCGGCGGATCACCTTGTTGGATCTGTTCGACGCGTTGATCCCGAACCGGCTATAGGCGTCGAATTGCAGCTCCCCGCTTGGGAATTGCGCAACGACGCGCCGCAGAAGGCCGACACCGTCGTCCTCGGTGAAATACGGCAGCACGCCCTCGGCGAGCAGGAGGGTGGGCCGGTCCGCCGGGATCGCCTGCAGCCAAGCCGGATCCGTGGCCGAGCTGGGCACCAGATGGTGGTGGTCGCGCCGCGGGAATAGCTGCTGGGCAAGCGAGATCACGTTCGGGTAGTCGATGTCGTACCACTCCACGCCGGAGCCCGGGTCCAACCGGAAGACCCGAGTGTCCAGCCCACAACCCACATGCAGCACCGTGGCGCGGTCGTGTGCCGCCAGGAATTGGGCCGCCCAGTTGTCGAACTGCGCGCTGCGGAGCATCACTGCTGCGGCTGAGCGTGGCTTGACGGTGGTCTTGCGCCAGTCGTAGTCGATCTGGCTCAAGATCTCCCTGGCCATCTGGTCGCCAACCATCGGATTGCCGGCCTCGGCGTCGAGTGCCCTTGCATGCAGCGTGGCGAGCATCGTCTCCGGCACCCCGGTCAGGTCGACGTGAATTCCATCGGTTGAACGCATGTTCAGGACATTAAACGTGCGTTCAGTCAGGGTCAATGGGTGTCGGCGTCAGGGATTCGTAAATAAGCCTCAGGGGGGATCCGTGGCGCGTGGACCGCCCGCGAGGTGTTTGGCGGCTATGGCAGGGTCGAATGCGTGAACAAGCCGTTTCGCATCGACGTGCCGGAAGACGTTCTTGAGGATCTGCGATCGCGCCTGGCGCGCACGCGTTGGCCGGAGGCCGAATGCGTCGACGACTGGAGCCAGGGGATACCCCTGGCGTACACCCGCGACCTGGCCGACTACTGGGCCAACAAGTACGACTGGCGGTCTCGCGAGTCCGCGCTCAATCGGTTCGACCAGTTCATCACCGAAATCGACGGGCTGGACATTCATTTCATCCATCAGCGCTCCGAGCACGACGACGCCTTCCCGCTGGTGATCACCCATGGCTGGCCGGGCTCAATCGTGGAGTTTCACAAGGTAATTGAGCCCCTTACCAATCCGGCATCCGGTCGCGCCGAGGACGCCTTCCACGTGGTGTGCCCGTCGCTGCCCGGTTATGGGTTTTCCGGCAAGCCGAACCGCACCGGTTGGGGCGTCGAAAAGATCGCCGACGCCTGGGAAACGCTCATGCTGCGGCTGGGCTACGACCGCTACGGCGCCCAGGGCGGCGACTGGGGCGCGGCGGTGACCACGCAAATGGGTCGAAACGGCGGCCATTGCGCGGCCATCCATCTGAACATGCCGATCGGCGCGCCCGGAAAGCTCGACAATCCCACCCCGGAGGAAAAGGTGGCCCTGGCGGCGCTGGCCGAGCACCGGAAATGGGGCACCGGCTACTCCAAGCAGCAGTCCACCCGGCCGCAGACACTGGGCTATGGGTTGGTCGATTCACCGGTGGGACAACTGGCGTGGATCGTCGAGAAGTTCTGGGCCTGGTCGGATTGCGATGGACACCCCGAGAACGTGTTCAGCCGAGACGAGCTCCTCGACAACGTGATGCTGTATTGGGTGACCGGCACCGCGGCTTCCTCGGCCCGCTTGTACTGGGAGAGCTTCAAGGTTTGGGGCCAGCGGGACCGCGTCGAATTGCCCACGGGGGTAGCCGCTTTCCCGGAGGAGCTGTTGAAATCACCGCGGGCGTGGTGCGAGCCGATGTACAACATCACCCACTGGACGGACATGCCGCGCGGCGGACACTTCGCCGCATTCGAGCAGCCGGAGCTGTTCGTCGACGACGTCCGCGCGTTTTTCGCGACGGCGCGCTGAAATACCGCCGCCAGCGTGAATTTGACGACGCGACACGCCGCTGACGCGTCGCGCGTTTCACACTGGGCGGCAGGGGATTCGCGTCAGCCCGGCGGTGCGAAGAATTCCAACGCGATGCCGTCGGGGTCGCGGAAGCTCAGTCCCGAGCCATAGGGCGCGTCGACGATGCCTCCGTGCCCGATGCCGAGCTCGTTCAGCCGCGTGACCCAGTCTTCCAAGTCGGCGCGGCTGGCGCAGCCGAAACCCACGTGGTCGAGGCCGACGCGGTACTCGCTGAACTTTTCGTCGGGGGCCTGACGGTCATGCTGGTGGATGCCGAATAACGTGCGGCCCGGCAACAGCCACACCAGGTGCCGGAAGCCGGCGTCGGTGTGCTCGTCGACTACCGGGTCGGCGCCGAGAAGGTTGCGATACCAGGGGCCGCTGACATCGAGGTCGCGCACCGTGACAGCGACGTGGTTGATTGCGGGAAAGGTCATGGGCTGACTTTAGCCCTAGACGATCCGCCGGCCCCGTCGCGCGCGGGATCGCATGTCCCACAGGTAAACCTGATAGCCGAGGATCCAGGCCCGGTGGGGGATCAGCCGGTCGGCCAGCCGGAGCGCTGCCAGCAGCCACTCGAACCGGCGCTGCTGGCCCCGCGACCAGTCCAGCCGCATCATCGCCCGGAACTCGGGGGCCAAGAACCCCGTCGTCGCGAACAGGTTGAACGGCCCGGCCAGCGCCCGTAACGGCCACGGCAGGAACGCCACGGAGGCCACCCCGCGCAGGTGTTCCCGCACCGGCGGGTCGATGCGCAGCTCGTCGAGGGAGCGCTTCCAGTACTCGTCGAACGCGTCCCGGTCCGGCGGCCACATGCTTTCGGGCACCTGCAGCGTGGTCCCCAACCGCTTGGCGTCGTGGTAGACGGCGTCGGCGCCGGCGTCATCCAGCGGGCCGTGCAAAAACTCGTGCTGGTCAACGAAGTAGCGGTACAGACACGAGGCCACCCACAGCTGCAACTTGGGGTCAAACGCGTTGTAGGAGACCGGACTCGACGACGTCGATCGAACCTGCCGGTGTGCGACGTCCACCGCGCCGCGGATGAGCTCCCGGTCGGACTCGGTCCCGATGGTCGCGACCGCCAGGTAGGTCCCGGTGGTGCGGGCCCGCTTGATGGGATGTTTGTAGACATTGCCGCTGTCCACCGGGCTTTCCAGCACGCCATAACCGACGCCCGGCAACGACAGCTGCATGATCACGTTGGCCGCGGGCAACAACGTTGCCGCCGGGTTCAGCAGGTCGGCGACCCGGGTTGGCGGGCGCTTCATTGCGGATCTCGCCTCATGTAGTCGAGTAGACCACGTGTGAGACGCTGCGGGAATGGTTGCGACGCGGGCCCGGATCGCCGGCGTGCTGGCGGCCTACCTGGCCGACCTCGCCGTCGGCGACCCGAAACGGGGGCATCCGGTCGCGCTGTTCGGCCGGGTGGCCGCGACGGTGGAGCGCGTCACCTACCGCGACACCAAGGTCGCCGGTGCGCTGCACGCGGGCCTGCTGGTGGGTGCGGCAGCCCTGCTGGGTGCGGCCGTCCAGTCGGCCACCGCTCGCCGCGGTCGGACCTGGTCCGTCGCGGCCACCGCCACGGCCACCTGGATATCCCTGGGCGGAACGTCATTGGCGCGCACCGGGCTGGAAATGTCGCAGCTACTGGAGCGCGGCGACGTCGAGGCGGCGCGAGGGCTGCTGCCGTCACTGTGCGGGCGCGATCCGGCGATGTTGGACGGCGCGGGTCTGACGCGCGCGGCGCTGGAATCTGTCGCGGAGAACACGTCCGACGCCCAGGTGGCGCCGCTGCTGTGCGCGACCGCTTGCGGGGTACCGGCGGTGCTGGCATATCGCGCCATCAACACGCTGGATTCGATGATCGGCCACCGCTCGCCGCGTTATGCCCGATTCGGTTGGGCCGCGGCGCGATTGGATGATCTGGCCAACTATGTCGCCGCCCGCGCGACCGCGGTGCTGGTGGTTATGTGCGCCCCGTTGGTCGGCGGCTCGCCCTCGGGTGCGGTGCGGGCCTGGCGGAGCGATGCGGCCCGGCATCCCAGCCCCAACGCCGGTGTCGTCGAGGCGGCCTTCGCCGGGGCGTTGGGGGTCCGGCTCGGCGGGCCGACCCAGTACCACCATGAACTTCAGATCCGGCCCACCCTCGGTGACGGCGAACAGCCCACGGTGGCCGACCTGCGCCGCGCGGTGGCGCTGTCGCGGGCCGTGCAGGCAGTGGCCGCCGTGTTGGTCGCGCTGGCTTACCGCCGACGGCCGTAGCGGTCGGCGAGCTTGTCCTCGACGGTCATCGGGGCGTCAGAAACTTCACCCGACGGCACCGCCCGCTTTTCCTGGCGGCGGACGCGGATCTCGGAATAAACGAAGTAGCCCAACCCGATTGGCGCGAGGATGCCGAACGAAATCCACTGGATGCCGTAGGACAGAAACGGTCCGGCGTCCAGGTGCGGCAGACCGATCACGCCGAGTCCGCCCGGTTGGTTGTCGACCAATTGCAGATAGGACCCGGCCAGCGGGACTTTCATCAAGGCCGCGACCTGTTCGGTGTTGATCGAATACACCTGCTGCACACCGTCTCTGGAGAACGGATCCTTGCCCGACGCGGTGGGCTCGGAGTCTCGCAGCCGCGCCGTGATGGTCGCCGTCCCGGCCGGTGGGTGGGCGATCGGCGGGACATGCGAACCCTGCTCGGGCCGCACGTAGCCGCGGTCGACCAGCACGGTGGGCCCGTCGTCGACCACAAACGGTGCCAGCACCTCGAACGCCTGATCCCCCTCGACCACCCGCAGCCGGGCCAGCACCTGAACGTCGGGCAGGTAATGCCCGGTCGCCGTCACCTGACGCCACTGTGCGGCCGGAGCCGACGAATCCTGCTGTGGCAGCAGTGTTTTCACCGGCACCGGCGGGGTGGTGAGGGAATATTCGATTTGGCCGTTTTCCCGTGACGTCCTGGTGTTCTTGCCCAGCTGCCAGGGCGCGAGCACCATGAAGCACAGGTAGGTGAAGGCGATGACCACCAGCGCCAGCGCTATCCAGCCCGGCCGCAGCAGGAACGCCAGGCGTGGCAGGAAACGGGGCATCATGCGTGTCCGTTCCGCGCGAGTTGTTCGTCGACCCAGTCATGTAGGCCGGGCAGGGCGGCCTCGATGACGGCCAGAACGTCCTCGAAGTCTTGCGCGTCGCCGTAGTAGGGGTCGTCGACGTCGAGGGCATAGGCACCCGAGCGCGGATCGAATGACCGAAGGATCCGTATCCGGTCGGCGTCGACGCCGAGCTGCCGCAACGTCCGGGCATGGTTGCGGCCCAGCGCCACGACCAGGTCGGCCGCCAGGTGGTCGTCATCGAGCTGCGCGGCGCGGTGGGCGGTGGGGTAGCCGTGGGCCTGCAGGACCCGGGTGGCCCGGTCGTCGGCGCAACTGCCGACATGCCAGTTGCCGGTGCCCGCGCTGGTCACCCGCACCGCGTCGCCCAGACCGCGTCGGCGCAGTTGGTCCGCGAACATCTTCTCGGCCATCGGCGAACGGCAGATGTTGCCGGTGCAGACGAACGTGACGTGCAGTGCCGGTCCGGGATCAGACA
Source organism: uncultured Actinomycetota bacterium (assembly GCA_963703795.1). Classification (GTDB taxonomy): domain Bacteria; phylum Actinomycetota; class Actinomycetes; order Mycobacteriales; family Mycobacteriaceae; genus Mycobacterium. Next base: position 209,508 of record CAVPFT010000047.1, read on the forward strand.
CCGAGTGCCTCCCGCAGCTCGTCGATCGTCGCGGCGTGCGTCACCCCGGTGGTGTCTGTGCCGTTCCCGGCAAGATCAGTGAAATCGGCCCGCCCGTAGCCCCAGCCGACCACCACGGTGTCGATGCCGTGCGCGGCCGCGCCGTGCACGTCGTGGCTGCGGTCGCCGACCATGAGCACGCGTTCGGGGAGCGGCCGCAGTTGTTCCAGCGCATGAGCCAGCACGTCGACCTTGGTTTTGAGCGAGCCATCGGGAGAAGCGCCGGCGATGACCTCGAAATGCCGGTCCAGACCGAAATGGGCGAGGATGCGCCGCGCCGTCGGTTCCAGCTTGGAGGTGGCCACCGCAAGCCGTACGCCGGCCGCGCGCAAGTCGGCCAGCAGCGGCTCGATGCCGTCGAACAGCGCGTTCATCGCCCAGCCCCGGGCGCCGTACTCCGCGCGGAAGGCCGTGATCGCGTCCTCGGCGTGCTCGCCGAACATCGAACGGAACGTGTCGTCCATCGGCGGGCCGACGATCTGAGCGGCCAGGTCGCCGTCGGGCACCGGGGCGCCGATGTGGGCGAGCGCGTGCAGGAAGCTGGCGACGATGCCTTCCGCCGAGTCGGTCAGGGTGCCGTCGAGATCGAAGATCACCAGCTCCGGCGTGCCCGAGATTGTGCCTGTCACGGCCCTATTGTCGCTGAGGGTGACGATGTTAGTGCGGTGCTAACAATCTGCTAGCAAATTGCTAGCATGGTGTCGTGAAGACCTTGTACCTGCGCAACGTGCCAGACGACGTCGTGGAGCGGCTGGAACGCCTCGCCGAACGCGACAGAACCTCGGTGTCAGCGGTCGCGGTGCGGGAACTCGCGGAGGCTTCTCGCCGCGTCGACAACCCCGCGCTGCTTGGGGAACTGCCGCACGTCGACATCAACGTCGCCGAGCTGGTGGGTGACATCGACGCCGGGCGGGCGGGTCGATGATTGTGGTCGACGCCTCGGCGGCACTGGCGGCGCTGCTCAACGATAGACAGGCGCGGCGCCTAATTGGCGCCGAGCGGCTGCACACCCCCCAGCTCATCGATTCGGAAATCACAAGTGGACTGCGCAGGCTGGTCCAGAGAAATCAGCTGAGCGCGGACGACGGATGGAATGTCCTGCAAACCTGGCGCAGCCTGTCCGTGACTCGCTACCCGGTCTACGGTCTCTTCGAGCGCATGTGGGAAATCCGCGAGAACCTCTCGGCATACGACGCGACCTATGTCGCCCTGGCAGAAACCCTCGACTGTCCGTTAGTCACGGCAGACGCACGGTTGGGCAACGCCGGCCAAGCCCGCTGCGCGGTCACCGTCGTTCGCGGCTAATCCGGCCCGACTAGTGTTTCTCGGATGGCGACTCTGGACCCGAGCCCGCCTGCGGCGGCCCGCTACCACGGTGATCAGGCCGTCGCTCCGGGGATGCTGGATTTCGCCGTCAACGTCCGCCACGCGCAACCGCCGGAGTGGCTGACGCGGCGGCTGGCCGCGCGGCTGCCGGAGCTGGCGCGCTACCCGAGCCTCACGGACGTGCACCGGGCGCAAGACGCCGTCGCCGAGCGCCACGGCCGAGAACGCGATGAGGTGCTGCCGCTGGCCGGGGCGGCGGAAGGGTTCGCCCTGTTGCCCAACCTGCGTCCGGCGCGGGCGGCGATCGTCGCGCCGTCGTTCACCGAGCCGGCGCTGGCGCTGGCCGCGGCCGGGGTGCCCGTGCAGCACGTCGTGCTCGAGCCGCCTTTCGGGCTGAGCGGTGCCTTGACCGATGCCAGGGTGCCCGACGACGCCGACCTTGTCGTGGTGGGCAATCCGACGAACCCCACCTCCGTGTTGCACACCCGCGAGCAGCTCCTCGCGTTGCGCCGGCCCGGGCGGATTCTGGTGGTCGACGAGGCGTTCGCCGATTCGGTGCCCGGGGAACCGGAGTCGCTCGCCGGTCACGCGCTGCCCGATGTGCTGGTGCTGCGCAGCCTGACCAAGACGTGGGCGCTGGCCGGATTGCGGGTGGGCTACGCCCTGGGCTCCCCGGAGGTGTTGGCGCGGTTGACCGCTCGGCGCGCGCACTGGCCGGTGGGGACCTTGCAACTGACGGCCATCGCGGCCTGTTGCGCCGCGGAAGCCGTCGCCGAGGCGGCGGCCGGCGCGGTGGCGCTGGCGGGGCTGCGCGCCGAAATGGTGGCGGGTCTGGCGTCGGTGGGCGTCGACGTGGTCGATGGCCGGGCCCCGTTCGTTTTGTTCCGTAGGCCAGATGCCGGGGGTATCCGAAATATGTTGTGCGACAAGGGGATTGCTATTCGCCGATGCGACACATTCGTCGGTCTGGACGAGAAATATCTGCGCGCGACGGTGCGCCCGGAGTGGCCGCTGCTGGTCCAGGCCATCTCGGAGGTGCACGGGTGAGCGTGCGGTTGGCCGACGTCATCGAGGTCCTGGACGAGGCGTACCCGCCGCGGCTTGCGCAGTCGTGGGATTCGGTCGGCCTGGTGTGTGGCGATCCCGACGATGTGCTGCGCTCGGTGACCGTTGCCGTCGACGCGACGCCGGCCGTCGTCGACGAGGTTCCCGAAAACGGGTTGCTGCTGGCTCATCACCCGCTGCTGTTGCGCGGGGTCGACACGGTGGCGGCCAGCACGCCGAAGGGCGCGTTGGTGCACCGGTTGATTCGCACGGGGCGGTCACTGTTCACCGCGCACACCAACGCCGACTCGGCAGCACCGGGTGTGTCCGACGCGCTGGCCGACGCCCTTGGCCTCAAGGTCGAGGCCGTGCTCGAACCACTAACGGCCGCAGGCGATCTCGACAAGTGGGTCGTCTACGTGCCGCACGAGAACGCGGAAGCGGTGCAGGAGGCCGTGTTTGAGGCCGGCGCCGGTCACATCGGCGACTATTCGCACTGCAGCTGGAGCGTCAGCGGTATCGGGCAGTTCCTGCCGCACGAAGGGGCGTCACCCGCGGTGGGCAGCGTCGGCAGTGTCGAGCGGGTGGCCGAAGACCGGTTCGAGGTCGTCGCGCCCGCGCGCGCTCGCGGTGCCGTGCTGGCGGCGATGCGCGCCGCCCATCCCTACGAAGAGCCCGCGTTCGACATCTTCGCGCTGGTGCCCCCGCCCGGCGACGCCGGGTTGGGCCGCATCGGCACGCTGGCACAACCGGAACCGCTGCGCGGCTTCGTCTCCCGCGTCGGCGCCGCGTTGCCGCGGACCGCCTGGGGCGTGCGTGCGGCCGGGGACCCGGACGCGCCCGTCTCGCGGGTTGCCGTCTGCGGCGGTGCCGGGGACTCGCTGCTGGCCGCCGCGGCCGGCGCGGACGTGCAGGCTTACGTCACGGCCGATCTGCGGCACCATCCCGCCGACGAACACGGCCGCGCCTCGAACGTGGCCCTAATTGACGTGGCGCACTGGGCGAGCGAATTTCCCTGGTGCGAGCAGGCCGCCGACATACTGCGGTCCCGTTTCGCAGGGGAGCTGCCCGTGCGGGTCTGCACCATCCGCACCGACCCCTGGAACATGGGGCAGCTTGGCGACGAAAACGGGGAAGGTAAACCATGAAAGCCGAAGTAGCACAGCAACGTTCGTTGCTAGAGTTGTCGAAGCTGGATGCCGAGCTTTCCCGCATCGCGCACCGCGCCACCCATCTGCCGCAGCAGGAGGGCTATGAGCGGGTCCAGGCGCAACACAACGCCGCGAGTGACCGGCTGAGGATGGCTCGAATCGCGTTAGAGGACTTGGACGCTCAGGTTTCGCGATTCGAGTCGGAGATCGAGGCGGTGCGGAAGCGCGAAGACCGCGACCGGTCGCTGCTCAAATCGGGTGCGACGGACGCTAAGCACCTGTCGGATCTGGAGCACGAGCTGGAGACCCTGCGTCGCCGTCAAACCAGCCTGGAGGATTCCCTGCTGGATGTGATGGAGCGCCGCGAGGAACTGCAGGCCCAGCTGGACGCCGAGCAGGGGGTAGTGGCGGCGCTGCAGTCCGAGCTGGAAACCGCCCAGCAGGACCTCGATGCCGTCCTCGCCGAGATCGACCAGGCCCGACAGGAGCATTCGACGCGACGCGACACACTCACCGCGACACTGGATCCCGCCCTGTCCGCACTTTACGAGCGGCAGCGCGCCGGGGGAGGGCCGGGTGCCGGGCAGTTGCTTGGACATAAGTGCAGCGCCTGTCGGATCGAGATCGGCCGCGGCGAACTGTCTCGCATCTCGGCGGCCGCCGAGGACGAGTTGGTGCGATGCCCGGAGTGTGGAGCGATCCTGTTGCGGGTCAAGGGTTTCGAGCAGTGAACGTCATCGTCGAAGCCGACGGCGGCTCGCGCGGCAATCCCGGACCGGCCGGCTACGGCGCGGTGGTGTGGACCGCGGACCGCTCGACCGTGCTGGCGGAGAGCAAGCAGGCCATTGGCCGGGCGACCAATAACGTCGCCGAATACCGAGGCCTGATAGCGGGTTTGGAGGACGCGCTGAAATTGGGTGCCACCGAGGCCGCGGTCTTTCTGGATTCCAAGCTGTTGGTGGAGCAGATGTCCGGGCGGTGGAAGGTCAAGCATCCGGACCTGGCCGAACTGCACGCCCAGGCCCGCAAATTGGCGTCGCGGTTCGACCGCGTCAGCTTTGCGTGGCATCCGCGGGAACGCAACTCGCACGCCGACAGATTGGCCAACGAGGCGATGGACGCGGCGGCCGGTGTGGATGATCTGGCCCCGAACGCGGATGTATCCGCGGCGCCGGTCGCCGAGCCAGCGAAAACCGTTGCGGAGCAAGCTCCGTCGCCGCCCGGCTGGACCGGCGCGCGGGGCACGCCGACCAGGCTGCTGTTGTTGCGGCACGGGCAGACCGCGCTGTCGGTGGAGCGCCGCTATTCGGGCCGCGGCAACCCGGCGCTCACCGACGTCGGGCGGAAGCAGGGAGCGGCCGCGGCGCGCTATGTGGCGCAGCGCGGCGGGGTCGCGGCGGTGTTCTCGTCGCCGCTGCAGCGGGCCTATGACACCGCGGCGGCGGCCGCCAAGGCGCTGGGACTGGACGTCACCGTCGACGACGACTTGATCGAGACGGATTTCGGGGCCTGGGAGGGGCTGACGTTCACCGAAGCGGCCGAGCGCGATCCGGACCTGCATCGTCGCTGGCTGCGTGACACCAGCACCACGCCGCCGGGCGGTGAAAGCTTCGACCAGGTGCTCGACCGGGTGCTGAGGGTACGCGACCGGATCGTCGCGGCGCACCAGGGCGCGACGGTGTTGGTGGTGTCCCACGTGACGCCGATCAAGATGCTGCTGCGGTTGGCTTTGGACGCGGGGCCGGGGATCCTGTACCGCCTGCACCTCGACCTGGCGTCGCTGAGCATCGCCGAGTTCTATTCCGACGGAGCATCTTCGGTGCGGCTGGTGAACCAGACCGGCTATCTCTGAGCGAGGCCGCGAGCGTGCGCAGAATGCCAGCGTCCGCGGCGTGTCGTCGTACAGACACGCACGCTCGCGGGGGGAGGGGCGTTACGCGGGGGCGGTTAGGCCGGAGTGAACTCGACCGGCAGCGCCGCCGGCGAGCGGAATGCCACCCCCACGACGTGGGGCGCCGGGGCGCTCGGGTCCAGCCGCAGGTCCGGCAGCCGGTCGAGCAGCGCGTTGATGGCCACCGTTCCCTCCATCCGCGCCAGGTGCATGCCGAGGCACAGGTGCGGGCCGCCGCCGAACGTCAGGTGCGCGACGTTGCGGCGGGTGGGATCGAAGCGGTCGGGGTCCGGGTACTGCGTCGGGTCGCGGTTGGCGGCCGCGACGCTGACGCTGACGTTCGTTCCCGCCGGGATCGCGACCCCGCCGAGCGTGCAGTCGCGGACGGCGCGTCGCACCACCGTCGTGATCGGCGGCTCCCAGCGCAAGGCCTCCTCGAAGGCGCCAGCAAGCACTCCCGGCATGCCGCGATCGGCCCGCAGCGCGTCGAGCAGCGCCGGCTCGGTGAGCAGGGCGACCAGCAGGTTGCCCGAGGCGCGGTAGGTCGTCTCGACGCCCGCGGGCAGGATCAGCAGCAAGAACGCGAAGATCTCCTCGTCGGTCAGGCGCGTGCCATCGATCTCGGACTCCGCCAGCGTGCTGATCAGGTCGTCCTGCGGATTGCGCCGCCGCTCGGCCAGGATCTCCGTGAGGTAGGCCTTCAGCGCGGCGGACGCGGCGAGGCCGCAATCCCAGTCGTAGACCACGTTGAGCAACTCGATCGACAACCGCTGGAAGCGCACGTAGTCCTGGCGCGGCAGGCCCATGATCCGCGCGATGACCTGGACCGGGAACGCGAAGGTGAACTCGCGGGCCAGCTCGGCCCGCCCGCGGGGCGCGAACCGGTCGATGAGCTCGTGGACCACCACCTCGACCAGCTCGCTGCGCCACCGATCCAGCAGCGCCGTGCGAAACGACGGCGACACCAGCGCCCGGCTGGCCCGATGCTCGGCTCCCTCGAGCTCGAGCAGGGTGCGGCCCATGACGGGGCCCATGATCTGGTCGTAGATCGAGGAGGAAAACGTGTCGGGGTGCGTGAGCACCGTCTGGCACTCGTCGTACCCGAGCACCGTCACCCCCAGGTCGCCAACCTGCCCGGCGCTCACCTCCGAGAACGGATTTCCCATCATCACGCGGTGTTTGGCCTGCGCGTCGCGCAGCCGCTCGTGCACGTTTTCGACCTGCATGAGCAGGCCGCCCTGCAGCTCGGCCGGGTCGAATTCGTCGATGCTCACGAAGCCGAGACCGTCTCGGTGTCGCGCCCGGACCGCAGCACCGTGCCGGGCAGGGCACCGGTGGCCGCGCCGTCGCGGCATACCTCGACACCACCGACCAGAACGGAGGTGATCCCATAGGCGTCGGCGACCAACCGGGGCGCGCCCGAGGGAAGGTCGTAGCGCGTGCGCTCGGGGCCGTGGTCGATGGTCGCCGGGTCGAACATCACCAGGTCGGCGTGCCAGCCGGGGGCGATCCGGCCGCGTTCGGTCAGCCCGTAGAACCGGGCCGGCACGTCGGTCACCAATCGCACGGCTTCCTCGAGCGTCACCACCTGGTGCTCGCGGACGCCGCGGCCGAGCAGCGATGTCGTGTAGATCGCGCCGCACATCATGTCGAGGTGGGCGCCGGCGTCCGAGCCGCCGATCACGGCACCCGGGTGCTGCCACACCTCGGCGCGCGCCCGCCAGTCGGCCGCGTCGTCGCCGGTCAGCGGGGGGCTGAGCCCGGTGCGCAGCTCGTCGGCGATCACGATGTCCAGCAGCGTGTCGAACGGCTCGCCACCGCGGGCGGCGGCGATCTCGCCCACGCTGCGGCCCGTCGCGTCGGCGTTCTCGGCGGCGAACGTCTCGACGATGACCAGCCGGTCCCATTGGGCCAGGCCGCGCAGCATGCCCGCCTCCTTCGAGGAGGCGCCCTCGGCGAGGCGGCGCCGCACCTCGGGATCGGCGAGCGCGGCGAGCCGCTCGGGCACCGGAAGGTGCATCGTGTCCCGCCAGCCCGGCAGCCCGTCGAGCACGAAGCCGGAGAGGAACGACAGCCGGATCTTCATGGCCTGGGGCAGGGTGAGCGCCACGACCCGGCCGCCGCGTTCGGCCGCGGCCGGAAAGGCGCGCAACTGCCGCTGATGCCCGTCCGGGTTCGCCGACGAGACGCCCAGCAGGTTCCAGTTCAGCGGCCGGTCGGCGGCGACGGACATGTCGGTGAGCAGCGCGATGTCCTCGTCGGTGAAGCCCGACAGGCAGCCGGCGATGATCGCCTCGAGCGTGGTGCCCGGGTGGTCGCGGACGCCCGCCGCCAGTGCCACCAGTTCGTCGCGCGATGCGCTGCGGGACGGCACGGGCTGGCCGGCAGCGTCGTTGTGGGTCGGCGACTGCGAGGTTGACAGCCCCAGCGCGCCGGCGTCCAGCGCGTCGTGCAGCACCGCGACCATCTTTTCGATCTGTTCCGGGCTCGCCTCGCCGCCGACGGCGTCGCTGCCCATCGCGGCCAGCCGCAGCGCCGAGTGACCCACCAGGAAGCCGGCGTTGACGGCGATGCGCCCGTCGAGGCGGTTCAGCCAGTCGCCGAAAGATACCCATCCCCAGTCGAGTCCGGCCCGCAGCGCATCCAGCGGCATCCCCTCCACCCTCGCGAGCATCCGGGTGAGGTAGTCCTGTTGGTCGGCTGCCGCCGGTGCCAGCGTGAAGCCGCAGTTGCCGCCGAAGACCGTGGTGACGCCGTGCTGCACCGACGGGCTGGCGGTCGGGTCCCAGAAGAGCTGCGCGTCGTAGTGGGTGTGCAGGTCGACGAAGCCCGGCGCCAGCGTCTGCCCTTGGGCATCAACGGTTTTCGTGGCGAGGTCATCGACCTGACCTGGTGGGCCGACGGCGACGATTCGTCCGTTGCTGACGCCGACGTCGCCATGGCGGGCGGGCGCGCCCGTGCCGTCGACGATCTCGGCATCGCGGATGAGCAGGTCGAGCATGGGGCCTCCTAGGCCTTCTATCCGGTGGCCACCAGCCACCCCTCGTCTGGCAGCGGGTGGCGGAACAGCTGCGCGGCGTTGCGGTGGGTGATCCGTGCCGCGTCCTCCGCCGAAAGGCCGGCGACGTTGCGCGCCACGACCTGTTGCGTGTCGGGCCAGGTGGAGTCGGCGTGCGGGTAGTCGCTTTCGACGAGGATCCGGTCGGCCCCGATCGCGTCGAGCGCGCCGAACGCGTGCGGGTCGTCGATCGAGCAGAACCAGAAGTTGCGGTGCAGCACCTCGCTGGGCAGCAGGTCGCTCTTCCACGCCCCGCCCTCCTGACCCGAACCGGAGTGCGCCAGAACGTAATCGGCGCGGTCGCCGAGCATGGCCGCCCAGCCCAGTCCGCCCTCGGCCAGCGTGACGTTCAGTTTCGGATACCGCACCGGGATGCCGGACCACAACATGTCCGCGCAGGCGACCAGGCCGTTGACCGGGAACAGGGTGGTGATGGTCTCAAATGGCGTGTCGGGGGCGGGGATCGGCGCCCACTGCGCGGAACCGGTGTGCAGGCACACGACGGTGTCGGTCTCCTCGCAGGCGGCGAAGAACGGCTCCCACGCGCCGCTGTGCAGGCTCGGGATTCCGCATTGGGCGGGCAGCTCCGGGAAGCTGACGGCCTTGAAGCCGCGGGCGGCATTGCGGCGGATTTCCTCGGGCGCGAGCTGCGGGTCGGCCAGCCACGGCAGTTGCAACGGGATGATCCGGTCCGGGTAGCCGGCGGCCCACGCCTCGAGGTGCCAGTCGTTCCAGGCCCGCAGCGCGGCCAGGCCCAGCTCCAGGTCGTCGCTCTTCCAGAACACCGTGCCGGCGAACCCGGCGATCAGCGAGGGGAAGTTCAGCGACGCCCAGATCCCGGCGAGGTCCATGTCGTGGATTCGGGCGTCGATATCCCAACAGCCATGCCGCATTTCATCGAAGCGGGCGGCCTCCATGCTCCATTCCTCGCGCGGGCGCCCGATCACCGCGTTGAGCCCGATGTTGGGGTACTCCCGGTCCTCGTAGCGCCATACCTGGCGCCCGTCGTCGGTCTCGACGACCTTCGGCGCGCGATCGGCCAGCGCGGTGGGAAGACGGCCGACGAACATGTCGGGCGGTTCGACGACATGGTCGTCGACCGAGATCAGGACGTGCTGCCGCCGCCGGGGATCAGGGTCTGGCAGGAGCGGCATATCTGATGACTATCGTCAGTTTTCCGACGCTGTCAATGCTATCTATGCAATGAATGCAAAGATCGGGCTTCGAGTGTGCTCTCTCGGCTTTCGGTGTGCGTGTAGGGCGGGGATTTGGCGGATTTTGCGCCCTCAACGCACACCCGAAGCCTTCATTGCACACTCGACTCTGCGCCCAAGTGCCCTGTCCAATCGTCGTTGGGTCTTCATCAGCCCACCCTGCTCCGCGGCCGGGCTGAATTCGGCCCGCCGACCGACCGCCCCTACCCCCCGGCCCAAACAATCGTCGACTGACCGCAAAGAATATTCTCGCAGGGGTTAGATCAGTGGCGGGGAAGGACGTTGACTTGGCGACCGGCAACAAGCTGGATTTCGGCGTGCTGGGTCCATTGCAGCTGACCATCGACGGCACGTCCGTCACGTTGGGCACCCCGAAGCAGCGTGCGGTACTTGCCATGTTGGTGATCAACCGTAACCGCACGGTGAGCGTCGAATCATTGATCAATGCGGCGTGGGACGAGCAGCCCCCGCCGGAGGCGCGCACCGGCCTGCAGGCCTACGTATCCAATCTGCGGAAGCTGCTGACCCGAGAAGGCGTCGAGGGCCGCGCGGTCATGGCCTCCGCCCCTCCCGGATACCGACTCAATGTTGAGGAAATGAGTTGTGACATAAGTAGATTCATCTCTGAAAAAACCGCCGGGGTGCAGGCTGCGGCGGCCGCCGAATTCGAGCGGGCCAGCAGCCACTTGTCCGCAGCGTTGGCCGAATGGCGCGGTGCTGCGCTGGACGATTTGCGCGACTTTGAGTTTGCCCGCTCGTTCGCCGTCGCGATGATCGACGACAAGCTGGTCGTGCATACTGCGCACGCGGAAGCCGAAATGGCTTGCGGCCGTGCCTATGCGGTGATTGGCGAGCTTGAGGCGCTGACCGCTGAGCATCCGTACCGAGAGCCGCTGTGGGCCCAGTTGATCAACGCATACTACGTGTCGGATCGTCAATCCGACGCCCTGCACGCCTATCAGCGGTTGAAGAACACTCTCGCAGACGACCTCGGCATCGACCCTACCCCGGCGCTTCGGGAGCTGCACGAACGAATCCTGCGCCAGGAGCCGCTGCATCTCAAACAGACAGCGCAGGAAACGGCGGTCCACACCATGACCAACATCGACCTCCGCAGCCGAATCAGCGGGCAATCCGCTGCAGCGCGACTGACCGCCGCGTCGGGACAGACCTACCCCCTGCGACTCGTGACCACCCGGATCGGGCGGCTCGCCGACAATGACATTGTCCTGACCGACCCCAGCGTCAGCCGCCACCACGCGGTCATCATTGAAACCGGCACCAACTTTTGCATCGTCGATCTGCGCTCAGCTAACGGTGTTCGCGTGCATGGCGAGCGCATTAGAGTCCCCACCAACCTTTACGAAGGGGACCATATTCACCTAGGTGATCAGGAATTCATCTTTCAACGTCATAACGGCGACTAGAAGATTTAAGGGCCAATTCACGCTTGCGCTGAATTCGACTTGTGTCGAATTCCTAGCCGAGCTCGCCGGCGGCTGCCTTCGCGCCGTGTCGCGGGTCGTTCCCAAGGATCCGCCAAGGATCCGCCATGAATTCGCCAAGCCGCCCGTCGGACACTTTGGTGGACCTCGAAGCTGACCCTCTAAGGAGACCCAGAGTGAACACCACTCACCGCCCGATCCTGCGCTGGCTTACAGCTCAAATCGCCTCCTACCTGGAGGTTCCGGCGGCCACCATCAGCCCCATGGTTCCCCTCGCCGAGATGGGCGTCGACTCGGTGCACGCGATAAGCCTGGTTGGTGACGTCGAGGCGCATTTCGACATCGACGTCGAGCCGACGTTGATCTTCGACTACCCCACTCTCGTCCGTATCGCCGAGTTCATCAGCACCGCTGTGGCGGAGCGCGAACAGGTGGCGTAACCGACGGTGCTACGTCGTGGGAGCCCGCCGTGTGCGGAATTTGCCAAGTCGTATAGGTCGGAACTGTCTAGGCCTGCCAGCATATCCACAGGTTTCCTCTGACTTGCCACTTAGGGGTTGTCAAACGGCTGCGTGAGGGGCCATTATCGTCAATGCACGGATTTGCTGAAAGCTGACGGAGGCACGAGTGCGGTTATGCCGATGCGGCGATCGGTCATGATCGTGCCGCGGTCCATTCACGGTGCCACGTAATTCGGCGGGCGGGTCACGATGGGCGGGATCAAACAACGCATGGGCCGCCGCTTGCTGTGTCGGACCCCGGGCCCGGCCGGGACCCGACATGGCTCGAATTCAGATCGCCCACCCCACGACACGAGGGGGCGGTGACGACGAGCGTTGACAATGGAAACAGAGCGAAGCCCAGCATCGGGCAGAGCGACCTCGTTTCGCACTTGCGATCGCAGTTCGAGGCCTATGGCGATACCCGCACCGTGACGTTCCTCCGCGAAGCCCGCCGCGACCTCGTCGAGGACGTGACGACCTTTGGCGACCTCGACCGCGCCGCGCGAGGGATTGCAGGTTGGCTTAAATCGCGGCCGCAGGCGCAGCGACCGGTGCTTCTCCTATTCGAACCCGGCCTCGATTTCTGGCGCGCATTCCTCGGTTGCCTCTATGCGGGAGTGATCGCCGTGCCCGCACCGCTGCCTTACGACGCGCGGAGCATGCAGCGCGTCGCGGCGATACTTCGAGACGCCGACAGCAATCTGGTGCTGACAACCGATAACCTGCGCGACCTGCTTGCCGCGGGTATTGATGGACTTGGCCTCGACCGCCCGCTGGAGTGCGTGGCGATCGACGATTCGCGGCGCATCGATCCGGGGCCATGGACGATGCCCGGTATCACTGTCGACACTGTCGCCTTCCTCCAGTACACATCGGGATCCACGGGCGACCCCAAGGGCGTCGCCGTCACCCACGGCAACATCGTGCACAACGAGGCCGCAATCTCCGAAGCGCTCGAAGTGACCGCCGAATCGGTCGTTGTCATCTGGATCCCGCACTACCACGACATGGGCCTAATCGGTGTGCTACAGGCATTTTTCGTCGGAGCCAACCTCGTCCTCATGTCGCCGCTGGCTTTCTTGAAGCAACCGGTCAGGCTACTCAAGGCCATCAGCGATTATCGCGGAACCACCTCTCCCGCACCGAATTTCGCGTACGACCTGATCGCCCGCCGGGTAACTCCAGAACAGTTGACCGGTCTGGACCTCAGCACCTGGCACGTCGCACTCAACGGTGCCGAGCCGGTTCGCCGGCGCACCATCGAGCGGATCGTCGACATGCTCGCTCCGGCCGGCTTCGTCGGCTCGGCAATGCGGCCCGCGTACGGCATGGCCGAAGTCACACTGCTGGCCAGCGTCAGCCGCGGCGTGCAGCGCTACCTCGATGCCGACGCCGACGCCCTCGAGCAGAATCGCTACGCACCCGCGGCGAACGGCCGGGCCATCAGCCTGATGAGCTCGGGTGAGCCGGCGCCGGGTGTCGAGGTGCGCATCGTCGACCCGGAAACCCTGCAGGTGCTGCCCGAGGGCGAGGTCGGCGAGATCTGGCTGCGCAGCGCGAGTGTTGCCAGCGGCTACCACAACCGTGCCGGGGAGACGGTCAAGCAGTTTCGGGCCAAAACGTCTGGCGGCGATGGCCCATATCTCCGCACCGGCGACCTCGGGCTACTCCATGAAGGCGAGCTCTACGTCACCGGGCGCATCAAAGACCTGCTGATCGTCAACGGTCGCAACCTGTACCCCCAGGACATCGAAGAGTGTGTCCAAGACGTGCATCCGGCCGTGGCCGGGTCACGCGGATGCGCAATCTCGCTCGACGTCAACGATGCCGAACGCCTGGTTCTGATCCACGCCGTCAAGCCCGAGTTGCTCGGCGACATGGGTTACGACGAACTAGCCGCCGCCATCAAGGTCGCCGTCGCGCGCGGCTTCGAGATCCCTGCTCCCGGCGTGGTGTTCGTCAACCGCGCCGGAATCCACCTCACCACCAGCGGCAAGGTGCAGCGCGCGTCGATGCGAGCAGCATTACTCAAAGGCGAGCTCACCGACGTCCTCCACGAGGAGCGCCCCCAGTGAACGGCAATCCAGAGATGTGCGACATCGCCGTCGTCGGCCTCGACTGCCGCTTCCCCAAGGCCGACGATCCCGCCGCCCTGTGGAAGCTCCTACTGGACGGTGCCGACGCCATCGACGAAATCTCCGCAGACCGGTGGAATGCGACTCAACTGCAAGCCGACGGCGCGACGAACCACACCACCGGCGGATTCCTGAGTGACGCCGATGCTTTCGACAACGACTTCTTCGGCATCACGCCGCGCGAAGCGGAAGCGATGGATCCCCAGCAACGGCTGCTCCTGCAAACCGCTTGGCGGGCACTGGAAAACGCCACTCTTGACCCACGAGGCCAGGCGGGTTCCAACACCGGAGTGTTTGTCGGGGTGATGGCCAACGAATGGGCCCATCTGCACATGCGCGAGTACGGAGCGATTACGGCGCAGGACGGATCGGGCAACGGCTACTTCATGACGGCAAACCGGCTTTCCTATCAACTCGACCTCAAAGGCCCCAGCCTTGCGGTGGACACCGCGTGTTCGTCGTCATTGGTAGCGGTGCACTTGGCGACGCAGGCGTTACGCCATGCCGAATGCGACCAGGCCGTCGCGGCCGGGGTCAACCTCGCGCTCACCCCGGCCCTGAACGTCTTTTACACGCAAGCCGGCCTGGCCGCCCCCGACGGCCGTTGCAAGCCGTTCAGCGAAAAAGCCGATGGCATCGGCCGGGGCGAGGGCGTGGCGGTTGTCGTCCTGCGCCGCATGGACGACGCGCTGGCCGCCGGCTTGCCAATCTACGCCGTGATCAAGGGGAGTGCTGTCAACAGCGACGGCCGCAGCAACGGCATCACCGCGCCGAACCGCTGGGCGCAGCAACAGGTGGCCAGCGCGGCATGTCACGCCGCCGGAATCGCACCGGCGCAAATCGAATTCCTCGAGGCACACGGCACCGGAACCCTCTTGGGCGACATGATCGAAGCGAAAGCCCTTTCCCACGCACACCGTTCGCGCCGTGATCACCCGTGCGCAATCGGGTCGATCAAGGGCAACCTCGGTCACACCGAGGGCGCGGCCGGAATAGCCGGCCTGATCAAAGTCGTGCTGAGCCTGCATCATCGAGTGGTACCGGCGTCGCGGTTCGCCGACGGCGAGAACGCCCAGCTTCGGCTCGCCGACGGTGGATTGCGGCTGCTAGCCGAACCGATGGAGCTGCCAGACGGGATCGTTTATGCAGGCGTCTCGAGCTTCGGTATCGGCGGCACCAACTGTCACGTGGTACTTGCCAGCGCCCCCGAGCGCGACCCCGCGCCGCAGACCGACGCCGGCGGTATCCTCACCCTGTCCGCGGACTGCCTGGAAAGCCTGCGTCGCAACGCTACTCAGCTTGCCACCGACATCGAGAGCAGTGATATCCCGATTTCGCAGCTGTGCTGGTCGACCAACCGAACCAAGGCATCCGGCAAGGCCCGCCTGGCGGTCGTCGTCCGCGACCGGGCCGAGGCCGCCGCGGCACTGCGCGGTGACTTCGATTCCGGCACGGCCGCCGCAATGTCGGTTGGCTGGCTGTTCAGCGGCCAGGGCACGCAATATCCGGGCATGGCCGCTTCGCTCTACGAGAGTAACGCCCTGTTCCGCAACGCTTTTGACGAAGTCGAGGCCGCGATGCTGCCGCATCTCGGCCTGCGTCTGCGTGAGGTGACGGAGGACGGGAGCGTCGATCGCACCGAGTTCGCCCAGCCGTCGATCTTCGCGGTTCAGTACGCGCAGGCCCAGGCATTGGTTCAGCTGGGCGCCGAACCGGCTTGGCTGCTCGGCCATAGCATCGGCGAGTACGCTGCCGCCGTCATCGCAGAGGTGCTGAGCCTCGACGATGCGTGTCGGCTCGTGGTCGCGCGCGGCCGGCTCATGCAGCAACTGCCTACCGGTGGCGCGATGCTCGCGGTTCGTGCGGGCGTCGGCGACGTGGCGGGCTTTCCGCTGGACATCGCCGCGGTGAACGGTCCGAACGAAGTCGTGTTGTCCGGCACCACGGAGGCGATCGAGGACGCGGCGCGAATGCTGGCCGGCAACGGGATCACCGCACGCCGACTCAACGTGTCGCACGCCTTCCACTCCAAGTTGATGGAGCCGATGACCGCGGAGTTCGCCTCGGTGGCCGCGAAGTGCTCCTACCAACTGCCCGTGTTCCCGATCTTCTCCGCCCTGCACGGCCGCATGCTCGGCGACGACGAACCGATGGACGCGGACTACTGGAGCGCCCACGTCCGCGCGACGGTTCGGTTCGCGGATGCGGTAACGGAGGCGATGCAGGCCGAGCCGACGCATCTCATCGAATTCGGCGCCAAGCGCACACTCGGTCCGATGATCACCCGATCGCACCCGGACGCACCGCCCGCGCTGGCTGTCGCAGCCGGCGTGACCGAGACCGTCACCGCACTCTATCGTGATGGCTTTGATCCTAAGTGGAACCTGTTGTACTCCACGCAATCCCAGGTGCCACGCCGACTCACGGGCTATTCCTTCAGCACCGCCAACCGCTTCTGGATCAGGGAGCAGGCCACCGCCGACCACCACCACGACACCTAGCGCGACTAGCCCCGGGGGCTCGACCATGGACAACCTCATCGCACTCTTCCGAGAACAGGCCGCCGTGCTCGCCGCGTACGGCCACGGCGGGCCAACGGCCACAGCGCCAGTCGAGGTGGCGCCACGGACAGCGCCGACCGTCGACACGACCGGGATCGTGCGCGCTGAGATCGCCCGGGTCAGCGGATTCCCCGAGAAGACTTTGCGCACAACGCAGTCCATCGTCGGAGACCTCGGCTTCGACTCGATCATGATGACGGACCTGTTCGGCGGACTCGCCCGCAAGCTCCCCGGTGTGACGATCGACCCGGCTGGATTCAGCGCGGCGACGACGATCGCCGACGTGATCGCAATGGCCGGCGGAGAGGCGCAGGAATCCTCCGCCGCCGCGGCCCCCGCGGGGCCGGCGGTCACCCCGCAGTCTCGAATCAGCGAGTTCGAGGAGGTCAAGGCGCTGGCCGACCGGATCGGGCTCGTCGAGGCGGCCGGCATCGAAAACCCCTACTTCCTATCAACGACGGTGTGACCGGTGACACCTCGATCATCAACGGCGTCGAGGTCATCAACTTCTCCAGCTTCAACTACCTGGGTCTGTCTGGCCACCCAGCGGTGGCCGAAGCGATGGCGGACGCCGTGCATCGATGGGGCAGCTCATGTTCGGCGTCGCGACTACTCGCCGGTGAGAAGCCCATCCACCGCGAGCTGGAGCTCGAGCTCGCGAAACTCCTCGGCACAGAGGACGCGATAGCGCTGGTCAACGGCCACGCCACCAACGTAACCGTGATCGGGCATCTGCTCGGCGAAGGCGACCTCGTGATTCACGACAGCCTTGCGCACGACAGCATCGTGCAGGGCTGCAAGCTCTCCGGCGCCACGCGCCGGCCGTTCCCGCACAACGACCCCGGTGCGCTCGACCAGCTGCTCACCAACATCCGTCACCAATACCGCCGAGTGCTGATCATCATCGAAGGCATCTACAGCCAGGATGGCGACATCGCTGACCTACCCGCCTTCATCGAGGTCAAGCGCAAGCACGGCGCGCTGCTGATGATCGACGAGGCGCACAGCATCGGCGTTCTCGGCGCGACGGGCGGCGGAGTTGGCGAGCACTTCGGCGTCGACCGCACCGACGTCGAGCTGTGGTCTGGCACAATGTCTAAGGCCCTGGCAGCGTGTGGTGGCTACGTGGCCGGAAGCCGCGAGCTGGTCGAGTTTCTCAAGTACACCACGCCGGGTTTCATCTTCAGTGGCGGCATACCGCCCGCGATAGCTGCGGCCGCGCTCGCGGCCATTCGCGTGATGCACAACGAGCCCGAGCACTTACGGCGCCTCCAGCAGCGGTCCACGCTGTTTCTGACGGGGGCCCGCGAGGCGGGCCTCGACACGGGAGACAGCGAGGGCACCCCGATCGTCCCGTGCATCGTGGGCAGCTCGGTAAAGGCAATGACACTGTCGAACGCACTATTGCGGCGCGGCATCAACGTCAACCCAATCCTCTACCCGGCCGTGCCGGAAGACAAAGCGCGGCTTCGCTTCTTCGTCACGAGCTGCCACTCGGAGGATCAAATCCGCTACACCCTGAAGGCGCTTGTCGAAGAGCAGGAACTCCTGTCAAGAGGAGCGTGAAGCGGCGATGCTGAACCGGGTGGGCATGCTGGCGGTGCGCTGGCCGAAGACCATCCTGATTGCGTTCCTGGTGCTACTTGGCATCGGTATCGTGCTCAGTGGCTCGGTGTCCGACAAGCTCGGCGTCGGCGGCTTCGTCGCTCCGGCAACAGAATCGGCACAGGCCGATGCATTCCTCGACCAGAGCTTCGGCGCGACGCCGAATCTGGTGCTGCAAGTCGTCGCGCGCGACAACCGCACCGTTGAAAATCCCGACGCGTTGGCTGTCGCGGATCGGCTGCAGAGCCTCGTCGAAAGTCAGGGCCCCGCGAAGCTAATCGCGTCATTCACACAGGATTCGGCCGCCGATCTGCGCAGCCGGGACGGGCATTCCGGTCTGATCCTCGTACACGTGGAAGGCACCTCCGATGATGCCGCCAAGGTGGCGAACCGCATCATGAAGAGCCTGCCCGCCGACGACCCATACGTCGCCGTGCGCGCGGGCGGCTCCATAGGCGTGCTACGCGAGATCGAGAACCGGGTCAATCACGATCTCGTCATCAGCGAATCCATTGCCCTGCCCGCTGCGCTAGCCGTACTGGTCGTGGTTTTCGGCGGTCTCGTCGCGGCCCTGCTGCCCCTGGCGGTCGGCATCACGTCGATCGTAACCACGCTGTTGGTGTTGCTGGCGATGACGTTCGGCATCGACGTATCGGTGCACGCCATGACGGTTGCGACCGCGTTCGGGCTCGGATTGTCAATCGATTTCGGCTTGCTTATGGTGTCGAGGTTCCGCGAGGAACGCGCCAACGGCCTGGATCATCAGTCCGCCGTCGTCGCAACGGTTTCCACCGCCGGTCGCACGATCTTCTTCAGCGCGGCAACCGTCGCCGTAGCCATGGTCGGGCTCCTGGTTTTCCCCATCTACTTCCTGCGGTCGATAGGCCTCACCGCAAGTGTGGTCGTCATCCTCTCGGCGCTCAGCGCGATCGTGCTGCTTCCGGCGCTTCTTGCGTTGCTCGGCAAACGGATAGATGGGCTTTCGGTCATTCGCCGAAAGGTGCCGCTGTCAGCGGATTCCGAATTCTGGCGACGCTGCGCCACGGCGGTGACCCGCAGGCCGGCGTTGGCGCTGCCGGTGATCGCCATATTGCTGGCGGCGGGGATTCCCTTCCTCAGCGTCCGACTTGCCTTGCCCGACGAACGTGCGCTGCCGGCCGGCTCGAACGCGCGACTGCTGACCGAATCTCTTCACAGCGATTACGCGGTGGACGCGTCGCAGGCGGTCACGCTGTTGTCCCGCACCAGCTCGAGCGCGCTCAGCGATCTGGCCGCCCAGATCTCGCCTATGGACGGCGTGGTCCGAGTCGACGGTCCCATCGGCACATACGAGCACGGCGAGCTGATCGCCGGGCCTGGCCACGCAGAACCCCCGACGTATGCGTTCGCGTACCTGTCGGTGAATGCGCAGTCGGCTGCCGCTCAACAGCTCGTGCGCGACATTCGGGCGAAGATTCACGATCACCAGGTCGAGGTCGGAGGGCCCACCGCCACACTCATCGACAGCGGTGCGGCGATCGCGCACCGGCTTCCCTTGGCGATATCCCTGATGGCGCTGGCCACATTCGTGTTGCTTTTTCTCTTTACCGGCAGTGTCGTCGTGCCGATCAAGGCACTTGTCCTCAACGTGCTCGTGCTGAGCGCGGTGCTCGGAGCTATGGTTTGGGTCTTCCAGGACGGGCACTTCGCATCGATCCTGGGCATCACCCCCGCGCCGCTGAACCTGTCTATGGTTGTGCTGCTCTGCTGCATCGCGTTCAGCCTGTCCGTCGACTACGAAATCTTCTTGCTCAGCCGGATCAAGGAGGCCCGCGACTCCGGGCTATCGAATAACGACGCGATCGTTGTCGGGTTGGGTCGCGTGGGCCGCATCATCAGCAGCGCAGCCATTCTGCTGACGATCACCTTGGTTTCATTCGCCAATGGGCTGTCGTTCATGAAGATGTTCGGGATCGGCACCGCGTTGGCGATCGTCATCGATGCCACCGTGATCCGCGGTGTCGTGGTACCGGCCTTTCTCCGCCTAACCGGTGAGCTCAACTGGTGGGCGCCACGGGCATCTGAAGCGGTTGCACGCTCGGATCGGTTTCAGCGAAGCCGCGCCGGCCGCCACGGTTCCACCGCTCACGCCCCAGCAAGAGGAGGGGACAGAACGACTGCCAGCATTGTCCCCGACCGACGTCGACGCCGCTAGGTACCGGAGGCGGATTAGGCCGCCGGGTCCCATGTCCGCCGCCACGATCCCACTGCGATTGCCTCTGCGAGAGGCGGAGACAGAACGACTGCCGGCCTTGCCTCCGACCGAGGCCGACACCGTCCGGTACCGGAGGCCGGTTAGGCCACCGGGTCCGGCTACCCACTATCGGGACCGCTAGCCGGCGATGACGACAGTATTCGTGTCTGCGACGGCATGGCGATATAACGGACATCGTTGGCCAGCGGTGACACGATACTGACGTGGGCAACGACGGCGACGGTCTCGGTGCACTGACTGCGGCGAACCTTACCTGTTCGTCGTGCGGCACCCGGGTGGGCGCGACCGCCAAGTTCTGCAGCGAGTGCGGTACGCCGGCGGCACACGATACTCAATCCGCGGAGTACAAGCAGGTGACGGTGTTGTTCGCCGACGTTGTTCATTCGATGGACATTGCCGCGGCCGTGGGTGCGGAGCGGCTGCGAGAGATCATGGCCGACTTGGTCGATCGCGCGGTGATGGTGGTGCAGCGCTACGGCGGCACGGTGGACAAGTTCACCGGCGACGGCATCATGGCCGTGTTCGGTGCGCCGATAGCGTTGGAGGACCACGCCATTCGCGCCTGTCTGGCGGCCCTCGGTCTTCAGGAAGCGGCGCAGACGCTCGCCATCGACATTCGTGACCTCGATGGCGTGGACCTGCGGCTGAGGGTGGGCCTCAACTCGGGCCAGGTGATCGCCGGTGAGGTCGGTTCGGCGTCGTTGGGATACACCGCCATTGGTGAACAAGTCGGCATGGCTCAGCGGATGGAGTCGGTGGCGCCACCGGATGGGGTGATGCTGAGCGAATCGACGGCCCGGTTGGCGGGCAACGCCGCCGTCCTCGGCGAGCCCGAACCGGTTCACATCAAAGGCGGCAACACGGTGATCGCCAGGCGCCTGCTGGCCGTCGGTGACCATCAACCGCATCACCGCACCGAATCGAAACTGGTCGGGCGTGCCTGGGAGTTCACGACCGTCAGCGGGATCTTCGAAGAGGCGATCGCCGGCACGGGCTGCATCGTCAACATCGTGGGACCGGCGGGCATCGGCAAGAGCAGATTGGTCCGGGAGACCGCCGCGCTCGCCGGCGGTCGCGGTGTGCCGGTGTTCGGCACCTACTGCGAGTCGCACACCAGCGACATCTCGTTTCACGTGGTGGCCAGGATGCTGCGGTCAGCGTTAGGAGTCGAAGAACTCGACGACGAGACCGCGCGCAAGGAGGTGCGCGGCCGGTTCCCCGGCGCCGACCCCGAAGACCTGCTGCTGCTGGACGACCTGCTGGGAATCCGCGACGGAGCGACGCCGCTGCCCGATATCGCCGCCGACGCGCGGCGCCGGCGATTGACGGCGCTGGTCAATGCGGGAGCGCTGGACCGCCCGGAGGCCGCGGTGTACGTCATCGAGGATGCGCACTGGATCGACGAAATCAAGCGAATCGATGCTGGCCGAGTTCCTGGCCGTCGTGCCACAGATCCCATCGTTGGTGTTGATCACCTACCGCCCGGAATACCAAGGTGCGCTGAGCCGCATCCCCGGCGCTCAGACAATTGCGTTGCGGCCGTTGAGCGACGAACACACCCTGGCGTTGACGGCCGAGCTGCTCGGCGCCGGTTCGTTGACGGGCGAAATGCCGCGACAAATCGCCGGCCGTGCGGCGGGGAACCCCTTCTTCGTTGAGGAGATCGTGCGCGATCTGGCCGAACGCGGGGTGCTGCATGGACAGCCCGGCGCCTACCAAATGTCCGGTGACCTCGCGGATGTCGACGTACCGCCCACTCTGCAAGCCACCATCGGCGCGCGCATCGATCGCCTTGGGGTATCGGCCAAACAGACGCTGCATGCCGCGGCGGTCATCGGCGCACGCTTCGACGCCGACCTGCTCGCCGCGCTGATCCCCGATGTGGACGTGGCACCGCTGATCCAGGCCGAGCTTGTCGGTCAGGTGAAGGTCAGACCGACTGCGGAGTATGCCTTCCGCCATCCGCTGATTCGTACGGTTGCCTATGAGTCACAACTCAAATCTGTTCGCGCGCAATTGCATCGACGCCTCATGACGGCGATCGAAGCCCGCGGATCGGCGGACGAGAATGCGGCGCTGATCGCCGAACACCTTGAGGCGGCGGGGGATTTGCATGCGGCCTTCGACTGGCATATGCGCGCCGGGACGTGGTCCACCTTCCGCGACATGAGCGCGGCGCGGACGAGCTGGCGGCGGGCCCGGCAGGTCGCCGATCGGCTATCCGACGACGACGGTGATCGTCTGACGATGCGCATCGCGCCCCGGACGCTGCTGTGTGCGACCGCCTTTCGGATTGGCGGCAGTGGCGCCGACACCGGCTTTGATGAGCTGCGTGAGTTGTGCACGGCCGCGGGTGATCGGCGATCGCTCGCAGTTGGGATGGCGGGCCTGTTGACGTGGCGGACGATGAAAGCAAACCGTCAGGAGGCATCGCAACTCGCCGACGAACTCGTCCAACTGCTGGAGGCGATTGGCGATCCCACGTTGACGGTCGCGTTGGCCTACGCTGCGATGATCGCCAAACACGAGACGGCCGAGATGGTCGACATGCTCCGGTTCGCACAACTCGTCATCGACCTTGCCGAGGGTGATCCCGCCAAAGGTAGCCTGATCTTCGAATCCCCCCTGACGGTCGCAACCACCACGCGCGGCTTCGCCCGCTGGTGCCTGGGCATTGCCGGCTGGAAAGACGACTTCGACCAGGCCATCGCGGCGGGGCGTGCGCTCATGACCGACCCGGGGACCCATGGGGGCGTGATGTGGTTCACGTACGTCTACGCGATCGCGTACGGGGTGCTGCTGCCCGACGCGACGGCCCTGCGCGACACCGCGGAATTCCTTGCATTTGCTGAGCAATCGGGCGACGATCTCGCCCTCGACCTTGCTCGAGGAGTTCATGGCCTCGCTCTGGCATATCAGGACGGCCCGGAGCGCGAACGTGGCTTCGAGTTGCTCGCTGAAACGCGAGAGCGGGCCACGAACGACCGGTTCACTCTGACCAATCTGCCGATAGTCGATGCCCACACCGCGCGGGAAAGGGCCCGGACCGGCGACACCACCGGCGCCATCGAATTAGCTCGCACCGTCGTCGACGAGTTATTCAACGCCGGCGGGTGCATCTGGACCGCGCTGGCCGTCAGCGTCCTGGCGGAGGCGCTGCTGCAACGTGGCGGTGACGGTGATCTCGACGAGGCCGAGAGCGCGATGACTCGCTTGGCGGCCGTGCCGACCGATCCCGGCTTCGTGGTGCACGACATCACGCTGCTGCGGCTTCGCGCGCTGTTGGCCCGAGCCCGCGGAGACGACACCTCCTACCGCGACACTCGCGACCGCTACCGCGCGATGGCGACGTCGTTGGGCTTCGAGGGCCACATGAAGTGGGCCGAAGCGATGCCATGATCGTCAGGCCCGGTCGATCGGGCTTCGAGTGTGCTCTCTCGGCTTTCGGTGTGCGTCCAGGGTGGGGATTTGGCGGATTTTGCGCCGTGAGCGCACACGCGAAGCCCTCAGCGCACACTCGAAGTCCCGTGAGATCGAGTATTGCGGTACGCGTGACAGCCGGGCGGCGTGGCGTAATGATCAGATGATGACCGAGGCAGCCAGGACAGACCGACCGACGCCGGATGTCGACGTCGTCGTGGTGGGCGCGGGTATCGCGGGGCTGTATCTCGCCTACCGCCTGAGCCGCGCCGGATACCGATTGCGCGTGTTCGAAGGCGGCGACGACCTCGGCGGCACGTGGTACTGGAACCGGTACCCGGGTGCCCGGGTCGACGTGCCGAGCGTCGACTACATGTTCAGCTTCGATCCCGATTGGCGGCGGGACTGGCAATGGTCGGAGAAGTACGCCGCCCAGCCGGAGATCCTGCGCTATCTGAACCACGTCGCCGACAAGCACGACCTCCGGCGCCACATCACCTTCTCGACGAGGGTTCGGCGGGCACGCTGGGACGACGACGCCTCGCTATGGCAGTGTGCGCACCGACGGCGACGAGGTCACCTGTCGGTTCGTCGTGATGGCCACCGGCTGTCTGTCCATGCCCAAACCAGCCGAGGTCGACGGACTCGAGCGGTTCGCCGGTGACGTGTACTTCACCAGCAGCTGGCCGCACGAGCCGATTGATTTCACGGGTAAGCGGGTGGCGGTGATCGGCACGGGTTCCTCTGGCGTGCAATCGATTCCGGTTATTGCCCAGGAGGCGCGAGAGCTGGTGGTCTTTCAGCGCACCCCGAACTTCTCGATCCCGGCGCGCAACGGCCCGCTGTCGCCCGAGAAGCTCGCGCGAACCGCAGACGAGGCCGAATACCGCACTGTGGCAAGGGTGTCGCCTGCGGGCATTCCGATGGAGCGCAGCATCACCCCGACGTTCAGCGTGTCGGAGTCCGAACGCCAAGAACGCTATGAGCGCGCCTGGGAGTGCGGCCTGCTGTTCGACGCGATCAACGTGTACGCCGACGTGCTGATCAATCCCGCCGCCAACCACGAGTTCGCCGAATTCTTCCGAAACAAGATCCGCTCAATCGTCGACGATCCGCAGACGGCGGCCGATCTCTGCCCGACCGATCACCCCATCGCGACGAAAAGACCGTGCCTGGACACGAATTACTACGCCACCTACAACCTGCCTAACGTGCGCCTGGTCAACGTCCGAAAGCATCCGATCCGAGAAGTCACCGAAACGGGCATCGACACCGCCGACGAGTCGTTCACCTTCGACGCGATCGTCTTCGCCACCGGGTTCGACGCCGTGACGGGTGCGATCACCGCCGTCGACATCAGGGGCCGTAATGACTTGGCGCTGAAGGACAAATGGGTGAACGGACCGCAGACCTACCTCGGGTTGACCACGGTTGGCTTTCCGAACCTGTTCTTCATCACCGGTCCCGGGAGTCCCTCGGTGCTGACCAATATGGTCGTCTCGATCGAACAGCACGCGGACTGGGTGCTCGACTGCGTCGATCACCTGAACGCGGGCGGCTTCGATGTCATCGAGCCCACCGCAACGGCCGAAGCCGGGTGGACGCAACACGTCAACGACTGCGCCGACATCACCCTGTACCCGGCCGCGAACTCTTGGTATATGGGCGCCAATGTGCCGGGCAAGCCACGGGTTTTTCTGCCCTACTGCGCGGGCCTCGACTTCTACCGCCTCAGCTGCGACGAGGTGGTCGCCCGCGATTATCTGGGCTTCAGGCTGTCCGGTCCCGACGGCTCGCGGTGCCACGACGGGGTGGTGCGCCGGTTGCAACCGGATGTCGAGATGGTGCTCAACGAGGTGGCCGCGCTGAATCTGCCGCCGATGGAGTCGATGGCCGTGGCGGACGCCCGCGCCTTCTACGCCCAGATGTCGATGGCCCGACCGCCGGGGCCGGACGTCGGCGAGGTCGTCGACGGTGTCCTGCCCGGCGCCGCAGGCGATTTGGCGTACCGGCTTTACCGGCCGCCGACCCCGGGCCCGCACCCGATCGTCGTGTACTTCCATGGCGGCGGCTACGTTCTGGGTGACGCCATTGCCGATGATCCGCTGTGCCGGGACCTTTGCGTGCGTAGCGACGCGGTGATCATCTCGGCGGACTACCGCCACGCGCCCGAGCACCGATTCCCCGCGGCGGTCGATGACGCCCTGGCCGCGGTGCAGTGGGTGGCGGACAACGCCCAGGCGCTCGGAGGAAGACCGGGGCAACTCGCGGTGTGCGGCTGGAGTGCGGGCGGTGGGATCGCGACGGTGGTATGCCGGCTGGCGCGGGACATGGGTGGACCCAACATCATGGGGCAGGCGTCTGTTGACGCCGTTAACGCCGGCGACATGACACGCGCATCCTTCGCCGAGAACGCGGACGGCTATGGGCTCACGACCCCACTGCTCCGGTGGTTCGCCGACCACTACATCGACGAGGCGGATCGAGCCGATCCCCGCTTTGCACCCTTGCATGCGGGTGACCTTTCCGGGCTGCCGCCGGCGATCGTGGTGACGGCCGAGTTCGATCCCCTGCGCGACGACGGTGACGCCTACGCCGGGGCGCTCGCTGCGGCGGGCGTGCCGACGGAGCATGTCCGTGCCCGCGGCCACACCCACCTTTCGGTGACGATGGTCGACGTGGTCATCTCGGGTGCGCCGGTACGTGCACGGATGGCGGACGCGCTGCGCGGGTTTTTTGTGGCCAGTAATCACATGAGCCACGTGAGTACCATCAGCCGACCATAAGTTGATTTCCGTTTGCGCTATCACCGGCGCCGTCACGGTGGTAGTCGGCTCGGTGTGACATCCTGTGCGGGTGTCCGCAGGGGGCCCGCCTTCTGGAGTGGTGACGTTTCTGTTCACCGATATTGAGGGTTCGACCCGTCGGTGGGAAGCAAACGCGGATGCGATGCGCGCGGAACTGGCGGCCCATGACGAAGTATTACGTGGGGCGATCGAGGCGCACGGCGGCTTCCTGTTCAAGCACACCGGTGACGGGGTGGTCGCCGCGTTCGCCTCGCCGATGTCCGCGGTGGATGCGGCGGTCGCTGCGCAGCAGTCGTTGGAGTTGCCGGTGCGGATGGGCATCGCAACCGGCGAAGCCGAGCTGCGCGAGGGGGACTACTTCGGCGCGGTGCTGAACCGTGCGGCACGGGTGATGGCCGCCGGACACGGCGGTCAGGTGCTGCTGGCCGAATCGACGGCGGGTCTGCTCAGCGGGGTCGACCTGGCGGATCTGGGGCCGCGACGGTTGCGGGACGTGCCGACCCCGGTCGTGCTCTTCCAGGTGCGAGCGGAGGGTCTGCGCGCTGAGTTTCCGCCGTTGCGGGCGCTGGATAGCAGCCCCGGGAACCTGCGGTCCGCAACGAGCAGCTTGATCGGACGCGAGTCCGAACTCGACGAGGTGCAAGCGGCGGTCAAGGTGCAACGGCTCGTGACGTTGACCGGTGTCGGCGGGGTCGGCAAGACCCGGCTGGCGTTGGAGGTCGCGGCGCGGCTGGCCGATGAATTCCCGGACGGGGTCTGGTTTTTCGACTTGGCCGCGGTCGCCGATCCGGCGGCGGTGCCCGACGCGGTGGCCGCGGTGCTGGGCATCACTCAACAACCGGGAAAGAGCGTCGCCGAGAGCGTGGCCGCCACGTTGGAAGGCCGGGTGCGGCTGTTGGTGGTCGACAACTGCGAGCACCTCCTTGACGCGGCGGCCGAGCTGATCGAGGCGATTCTCGACCACTCCGCGACGGTGAAGGTCTTGGCCACCAGCCGCGAAGGGCTAAGGGTCGCCGACGAGCAACTGTGGCCGGTGCCGTCGCTGGATGCCGATGCGGCCGTGGACTTGTTCATCGAACGGGCCCACCGCGTGGCTCCGGCTTTTGTGGCCGACGACGCAAGCGCGGTCGCCGAGATCTGCCGGCGCCTCGACGGAATCCCCTTGGCCATCGAATTGGCGGCCTCGCGGACGGCGTCGATGACCGCGAGCGAGGTGCGTGATCACCTCGATCAGCGATTCCGCCTGCTGGTGGGATCACGCCGCGGACTGGAACGCCATCAGACGCTGCGGCACGCGGTGGCATGGTCCTACGACCACCTGGAAGATCCCGAGAAGACGCTACTGCAGCGGTGTTCGGTGTTCGCCGGCGGATTCGACGCCCAAAGCGCTTGCGCGGTGGCGGGATTCCCAAATGCCCCAGACACAGATGAACTCGCCATCCTCGATCTGCTCGATGCGTTGGTGCGCAAGTCGCTGCTCGTGGCCGACCGGTCGTCGGGGCGAACGCGGTTCTCGATGCTGGAGACGATCCGCCAGTTCGCCGAGGAACATCTCGTCGCCTCGGGTGCGGCGGAAGACGTTCGCGCCGCGCATGCCGGCTACTACGCCGGGCGCGAAGCCGACATCCTCGCCCTGTGGGACGGCCCCCGCCAACGCGCGGCATACGACTGGTTCGCAACCGAGTTGGCGAATTTGCGAACGGCATTTCGGTGGGCTGCCGACCAAGGCGATCTGGATGTCGCCGCCGCAATCGCAACCTATGCGGCATGGCTCGGCCTGCTGACGGAGAACTACGAATCAATCGCGTGGGCCGAAGAGCTCATCGAGCCGGCACGCGCCGTCGATCACCCTCGGCTCACCGCCCTGTACGTGGTGGCGTCGAATTGCTACATGCCCGGACGGATCGATCGAGCCATTGGTTACACCGAGGCCGCCGAGAGGGCGATCGCTGGTGCAAACGACCAAGTCGCGCACCTCGCCGAAGACTTCGTCGGCAGTGCCTACGCCGGTGTCGGCCAGCCGGAACGGTGGATTCGTTACTGTCGCGGTCAGCTCGCACGCCGCGTGGGCACCCACGCGTATGTCACGGCCAACCTGGTCATCGGGCTGACGATTACCGATTCCCATGACGAGGCGATGGCGGCCGCGAACGGTCTGATCGACGCCGCCGAAGCGGCCGACAACCCGTTTGTGCTTTCGTGGGCGCTTCTCGCCTACGGCATAGCCCGCCAACACGCCGACCCTGTCGGCTCGCTCGCTGCCCTGCGTCGTGGCCTGGCGATCGCCCAAGACAGCGGCAACCGCTTGGTCGAGTCCACGAGTGCGTATGGCGTGGCCCGCCTCGAGGCCGAACACGGCGACCCGCTGGCCGCCTTTGATCTCTTCACCTTGGCGATCGGCAACTATCACGACGCGGGCAACAGCTACATGATCGGCGCCCCGCTGATGTTTCTTGCCGCGTTTTTCGACTGGCTCGGACGCTACGAGCCGGCGGCCACCATCGCCGGGTTCGCCGTCACGAGGCCTCTCGCTGGGCTTGCCTACATGGCGGACTTGCGCACCGCGATTGCTCACCTTCACGATGCGCTCGGTGAGGCGGCCTACGAATCGCTCGCTGGCAAGGGTGAGGCGATGACCACCGCAGAGATGGTGGCCTACGCCTACGCCCAAATCGAGCAGGCCCGGGCAGAACTGAACACGATCTCGAAATAGGCGACTCATATGAGTCTCACAAGTCCCGCGCAGTTTGCTGGTGGTAGCGGGCTTGGTGTGACATCCTGTGCCGGTGTCCGCAGGGGGCCCGCCTTCTGGAGTGGTGACGTTTCTGTTCACCGACGTCGAGGGTTCGACCCGTCGGTGGGAGGCGGACGCCCACGCGATGCGCGCAGCGCTGGCCACCCACGACGGCGTGTTGCGCGCGGCGATCGAGGCGCACGGCGGATTGCTGTTCAAGCACACCGGTGACGGTGTGTGCGCGGCGTTCTCATCGCCGAAATCCGCGGTTGATGCCGCCGTCGCCGCCCAGCGCGGGTTGGAGTTGCCCGTCCGGATGGGGCTGGCGACCGGCGAGGCCGAGCTGCGCGACGGCGACTACTTCGGTGCCGTGCTCAACCGTGCGGCACGGGTGATGGCCGCGGGTCACGGCGGTCAGATCCTGCTGGTCGAGTCGACGGCAGGTCTGCTCAGCGGGGTGGACCTCGCCGATCTGGGGCCGCGGCGGTTGCGGGATCTGCCGACGCCGGTCGGGGTGTTTCAAGTACGAGCGGAGGGACTCGCCACGGAGTTTCCGCCGCTGCGCGCGCTCGATACGACTCGGGGAAATCTGCGGCCCGCCACCACGAGCTTCATCGGACGCGAGTCCGAGCTGGCCG
The DNA here is from genome assembly GCA_963703795.1 of uncultured Actinomycetota bacterium. Taxonomy (GTDB): domain Bacteria; phylum Actinomycetota; class Actinomycetes; order Mycobacteriales; family Mycobacteriaceae; genus Mycobacterium. The sequence goes on from CAVPFT010000047.1 coordinate 239,333, forward strand.
AGATCGCAACGGCGGTGCGGTCGCATCGGTTGGTGACACTGACCGGGGTCGGCGGGGTCGGCAAGACCCGCCTCGCGTTAGAGGCCGCGGCGCGGCTGGCCGGTGAATTCCCGGACGGGGCATGGGTCTTCGAGCTGGCAGCGGTCACCGATCCGGCGGCGGTACCCGACGCGGTGGCGGCCGTGTTGGGCGTCATCCAACAACCGGGTAAGACCGTGAGCGAGTCGGTGGCCGCCGCGCTGGAGGGCAGGGTGCCGGCTGTTGGTGATCGACAACTGCGAGCATGTTCTGGACGCGGCCGCCGATCTCGTCGACGCGATCCTCGCCGAATCCGCGACCGTAAAGATTCTCGCGACCAGCCGCGAAGGGTTAGGTGTCGGCGAAGAACAGGTAAGGCGCGTCCTGTCGCTCGACGTCAAATCCGGAATGGAATCCGCCGCTGCGAACCTATTCGTTGAGCGTGCCCAGAGCGTCGCGTCGGACTTCTCACCGACCCATCCGGGCGAGGCCGAGGCCGTCGTGGAAATCTGCCGGAGGTTGGACGGGATTCCGTTGGCCATCGAGTTGGCCGCCTCGCGGATGGCGTCAATGAGCTCAAGGGAGGTAAGGGACCGGCTGGATCAGCGGTTCCGGTTGCTGGTCGGGTCGCGGCGCGGGCTGGCACGCCACCAGACCCTGCGCCAGGCGGTGGCCTGGTCCTACGACTTGCTCGACCATGCGGAGAGGGCGTTGCTGGATCGCTGCTCGGTCTTTGCGGGCGGATTTGACCTCCAAAGCGCTTGCGCTGTAGCCGGATTCGATTCCACCGACGATTATGGGGTCCTCGATATGCTGGATTCCTTGGTCCGCAAGTCGCTGTTGACCGCCGACCGGTCGTCGGGGCAAACACGATTCTCGATGCTGGAGACGATCCGACAGTTCGCCGAAGAGGAACTCGCCGAACGCGGAGAGTCAAGCGCCGTGCGCGCCGCACACTCGCGGTATTTCGCCGGGCGTGAAACCGACGTTTTCGCCCTTTGGGATAGCCCGCGGCAGCGTGAGGCCTACGAGTGGTTCGTGGCCGAGTTGGCCAATCTGCGCATCGCGTTTCGGTCGGCCACCGACGAGGGTGACCTCGACACGGCCGCCGTCATCGCAACGTGCGCATCGTTCTTCGGTTATCTGGTCGAACGTTACGAGCCGATAGCGTGGGCCGAAGAGCTGATCGAGCCCGCGCGCGCCGCCGACCATCCCCGGCTTGCAGTGCTGTACACGATGGCGTCGAACTGCTATACCGCGGGACGGGTCGAGGCGGCCGTTCGATACGCCGACGAGGGCAGCGAGGTCGTTCTCGGCAGAAGCCACGATCTGGTTCCGTACGGCCAAGAAGGCAATATCGGCGGCGCCTACATGTACATCGGGCATCCCGAACGGTGGGTCGAGCATTGTCGCGCCGAGCTGGGCCGCCGTCCCACCTCGTTGCCCATTCGGGCGTGCCTGGTCCTGGGGCTGATGTTCGCCGGTTCGGGCGAGGAGGCGAGGGCCGTCGCGGACGGCCTGATCGAGGCGTCGGAAGCTACCCGGAACCCGTTCCTGCTGTCCTTTGCGCTTATGGCCGCTGGCGCCGCGTTCGGCGAGACGGATCCCGGCCGCGCGCTGGACGCCTACCGGTGGGGGCTGTCGATCGCTCAAGACAGCGGCAACCGCTTCATCGAGTCCTCGATTGCCTATAGCCTGGGCCGCCTCGAGGTCGCGCACGGCGATGCGGCTTCCGCGTTCGACTATCTCGGTTTGGCGATCGGGAACCTGGACGACGCAGGCGATCGCGCCACGATGCGCATCCCGCTGGCCCTCCTGGCGACGGCCCTCGATCGGCTCGAACGCTACGATTCCGCGGCCACGATCGCCGGGTTCGCATGCGGTCCACTCACCGAAATGCTGTACCCCGAGATGACCGCGGCGATCGACCACCTGCGCGATGTCCTCGGCGACCAGGCCTACGAATCACTCGCCCGGGAAGGCGCGACGATGACCGCCGCCGCCATGACTACCTACGCATACGACCAAATCGACCGGGCCCGAGCGGAATTGAGCGCCGTTGCGAAATAGACCGGCAGTGAAACGATGACCCAGACCGGGTTGGTCTGTGATTCCTGCGGCGCGCGGTCGGGTCCGACGGCCAAGTTCTGTAGTGAGTGCGGTACGCGACTGGCGCCGGCTAGCGAGCACGCCGAGTACAAGCAAGTCACGGTCTTGTTCGCCGATGTGGTGCATTCGATGGACATCGCGGCGGCCGTGGGACCGGAGCGGCTGCGCGAGATCATGGCCGAACTCGTCGATCGGTCGTCGGCTGTCGTGATGCGGTACGGCGGGACGGTGGACAAGTTCACCGGCGACGGCATCATGGCGGTGTTCGGAGCCCCAATGGCGTTGGAGGACCACGCCGTCCGTGCCTGCCTGGCAGCCTTGGCGATCCAAGAAGAGGCGAAGCAAATCGCCGTCGATGTCCACGACCGGGACGGTGTGCAGCTGTCCCTGCGGGTGGGGTTGAACTCCGGTCAGGTGATCGCCGGCGACATTGGCTCAGGGCCGTTGGGCTACACCGCGATTGGCGAGCAGGTGGGGATGGCCCAGCGGATGGAGTCGGTCGCTGCGCCGAGCGGGGTGATGCTCAGCGCATCAACGGCGCGACTCGTTGATGCCGCAGCGGCACTGGGCGACCCTGAGTCAGTCCGGATCAAAGGTGCCGAAGAGCCGGTGACGGCCCACCGCTTGTTGGGCATGCACCAGGACCGACAGGTCAGCTCCGCCAAGGCGAATCTGGTCGGTCGGCAATGGGAGATGGCCGCCGCAGAGAGCCTGCTGCAGCGCGCCATTGATGGGAACGGCGCAGTGGTTGCGGTGGTCGGATCACCGGGCATCGGCAAGAGCCGTCTGTCGCGCGAGATCACCGCGATAGCTGCCGTCCGGGGTATCGATGTGCATACCGCCTACTGCGAGTCGCATACCACCGACATCCCCTTCCACGTCGTGGCACGGCTACTGCGCGCGGCCACCGACGTGAGCGATGTGGACGGCCCGACCGCCCGCGACCGGGTGCGCGCCCGAGTGCCCGATGCAGACCCCGAAGACTTGTTGCTCTTGGATGACCTGCTGGGCATCGCCGACCCAACTGTTCCCTTGCCGGCCATCGATCCCGATGCCCGTCGGCGACGGTTGACCGCCCTGGTCAACGCGATTTCGCTGGCCCGCCAAACGCCGGCGGTCTTCGTCGTCGAAGACGCGCACTGGATCGACGAGGTCAGCGAGTCGATGCTGACCGGGTTCCTCACGGTGATCCCGCAGACGCCCTCGCTGGTGCTGGTCACCTACCGCCCCGAGTACGAGGGAGCGTTGGCGCGTGTGCACGGAGCACAAACGATCGCCCTCGCGCCGCTGAGTGATCCGGAGGCCACAGCGCTGGTCTCGCAGCTGCTCGGGCCGGATCCCTCGGTCGGCGCGGTGGCGACCATGGTCGCCGAGCGGGCAGCGGGAAACCCGTTCTTCGCCGAGGAGATCGTGCGCGATCTAGCCGAGCGCGGCGTGTTGCGCGGCAACCACGGCGCCTACGAATCGACCGCCGTGGCCGCCGAGGTCACCGTGCCCGCCACGTTGCACGCGACCATCGCCGCGCGCATCGACCGGCTTGGCCCGACGGCCAAACACACATTGAGCGCGGCGGCCGTCATCGGTTCGCGGTTCAGCCGCGGCCTCCTCGAAAGCTTGGGCGTTGATCCGGCCGTTGAAGACTTGGTGAGCGGCGAATTCATCGATCAGATCTCGTTCAGCCGAGATCCCGAGTACGTGTTCCACCATCCACTGATCCGCACCGTCGCCTACGAATCGCGGCTGAAATCCGATCGTGCCGAGCTGCACCGGCGAGTCGCGGCCGCCATCGAGTCACGTGACCCCGGTGCGGCCGACGACAACGCGGCACTGATCGCCGAACATCTAGCGGCCGCCGACGATCTGCGCGCCGCCTACGGCTGGCATATGCGCGCGGCAACCTGGGCCGCCAACCGCGACGTCGGCGCGGCGCGCATCAGTTGGGAGCGCGCACGCGACATCGCCGACCGGCTACCGGAAGACACCGACGATCGGCTGGCGATACGGATCGCCCCGCGGACCATGCTGTGCGGAATTGCCTGGCGCGTGCATGCCAACGTCGCCGCGACTCACTTTGGTGAGCTTCGGGAATTGTGCGGTGCGGCGGGCGACAAGTCCTCGCTGGCTGTCGGGATGGCGGGGCTGATGTTGGAGCAGGCGTTCGTCGATGGCCGGCTAATGGACGCGGCACGCCTCGCCGCGGAGTTGATGACCCTGCTCGAATCAATAGGCGACGACGCACTAATGGTGGACCTGTCGTTCTCGGCGATGCACACCGCATGCGAGGCCGGTATGTGGGCGGAGGCGCTGCGTTGGGGAGACAACGCCGTCTCGCGGGCTGCCGGCGAGCACGGTCGTAAAGGCTTGCTGATCGGGTCACCCCTGGCGGTGACGGTGGGAATTCGAGGACTCGCGCGAGCTGTTCTCAGGTTCCCAGGGTGGCGAAACGACCTCGAGAAGGCACTGGAAGTGGCCAGCCACACCGATCCGTTGTCGCTCGCGCTTGCCATCGCGTACAGATACACCGCAGCCATCCCGATGGGCCTTCTGCGCGCCGATGAGAGCGCACTGCGCGACACCGAGGAGGCGTTGCGCGTGGTACAGAATTCCGGCGATGACATGGCCGTAGGGTACAGCCGGGTGTCACTCGGGATCGTCTTATTGCAAAGCGATTCCCCGGCTGACCGGGGCAGGGGCGTCGAACTGCTGTGCCAGGCGCGAGAGATGTCGGGCAATCGGCCATTCAGCGCCGCGGACCGTCCGATCATCGACGCTTACCTCGCCTACGAGCGGGGCTGTCATGGCGATCACGACGGCGCCCTGAAGGTGTTGCGCGACACCGTCGACGGATTGGCGAGTGAGGGGCTGCTGCTGGGCTGGGGCGTCGCGTGCACCGATCTCCTCGTCGAGTGTCTGATGAACCGGGGCACCGAGCCCGACCTTCGCGAGGCCCACGCCGCGACCGAGAGATTGGCCGCAGCGGGAGCCGGCCATGACTTCGTGTTTCTCGACTGCGTGGTGTTGCGTGCACGCGCTCTGCTGGCCCGGGCTCGGGGGGACGAGTCGACCTATCGCGAGAACCGGGACCGCTACCGCGAGACGGCGGCCGCGATCGGGTACGAAGGCCACCTCGCGCGGGCGGAGGCGATGCCATGACGGCGACCGCCCCTTCTGGGGTTGTGACGTTTCTGTTCACCGATATCGAGGGTTCGACCCGTCGGTGGGAAGCGGACGCGGGCGCGATGCGGAAGGCGCTGGTGGCGCACGACGAAGTGCTGCGAACCGCGATCGAGAAGCACGGCGGTTACGTCTTCAAGCACACCGGTGATGGTGTGGTCGCCGCGTTCGCCTCGCCGATGTCCGCGGTGGCTGCCGCGGTGGCTGCGCAGCAGTCGCTGGAGTTGCCGGTCCGGATGGGGTTAGCGACCGGGGAGGCGGAGCTGCGAGAGGGGGACTATTTCGGAGCGGTGCTCAACCGTGCCGCGCGGGTGATGGCCGCCGGGCATGGCGGTCAGATCCTGTTGGCGGAGTCGACGGCGGTGCTGCTCAGCGGAGTTGATGTGTTGGACCTGGGGCCGCGGCGGTTGCGGGACTTACCGGTGCCGGTCGGGTTGTTCCAGGTTCGCGTACCCGGACTGCGGGCCGAGTTTCCGCCGTTGCGGGCGCTAGATAACAGCCCCGGGAATCTGCGGCCCGCGGCGACCAGCTTCATCGGGCGCGCGTCCGAACTCGACGAGGTGCATGCGGCGGTCAAGGCCCATCGGCTCGTGACGTTGACCGGTGTCGGCGGGGTCGGCAAGACCAGGCTGGCGGTGGAGGTCGCCGCGAGGCTGGCCGATGAATTCCCCGACGGTGTTTGGCTTTTCGAACTTGCGGCGGTCGCCGATCCGGCCGCGGTGCCCGGTGCGGTGGCAACGATGCTGGGCGTCACCCAGCAACCGGAGAAAAGCGTGAGCGAATCCGTGGCCGCCGCATTGGAGGGCAGAGTCCGGTTATTGGTCTTCGACAACTGCGAACACGTTCGCGATGCTGCGGCGGATCTGGTGGAGGCCATCCTGACGCACTCGTCGACCGTGAAGATCTTGGCCACCAGCCGCGAAGGGTTGGGGGTCGCCGACGAGCGATTGTGGGTAGTGCCGTCCCTGGACGTCGGCGCGGGGGTCGATTCCGCGGCGGTGAGCCTGTTCGTCGAACGCGCCCAAAGCGTTTCGTCGCGTTTCTCGGCGGCCCGGCCCGGTGAGGCCGCCGCGGTGGTGGAAATCTGCGGCCGCGTCGACGGCATCCCGCTGGCCATCGAGCTGGCGGCGTCACGGATGGCGTCGATGACGGCGATCGAGGTGCGTGACCGGCTGCATCAGCGGTTCCGGCTATTGGTCGGATCCCGGCGCGGACTGGAACGTCACCAAACGCTGCGCCACGCGGTGGCGTGGTCGTACGACCTGCTCGATGATGCCGAAAGGGCATTGTTGGATCGGTGTTCGGTGTTCGCCGGCGGGTTTGACCTCGAAAGCGCCTGCGCCATTACGTGTTTCCCGGAAACCCCAGACGATCTCGCGGTACTCGATCTGCTGGACGCGTTGGTCCGCAAATCGTTATTGGTCGCCGATGGGTCGGCCGGACGAACGCGATACTCGATGTTGGAGACGATCCGCCAGTTCGCCGAGGAGCAACTCGCCGCCAGTGGGGCGTCAACCGAAGTCCGCAGCGCCCATGCGCGCTATTTCGCCGGGCGTGAAGCCGACGTCATGGCCCTGTGGGACAGTCCCCGACAACGTGAGGCATACACCTGGTTCGCCGCCGAGATGCCGAACTTGCGCACCGCCTTCCGGTGGGCCGCCGACTCGGGCAACCTCGACGCGGCCGCCAGCATCGCGACATACGCCGCCAACCTCGGCGTTCTGGTCGAAAACTACGAGCCCGTAGCCTGGGCCGAAGAACTGATCGAAACCGCGCGCGCTGTTGACCATTCCAGGCTCGCGTACCTGTACGTGATGGCGTCGGAGTGCTACAACGCGGGACGGGTCGATGACGCTGTTCGCTACAGCGACGCAGGCGAGAAGGTAATCGAAAGCGGCCGCTATGAGGTGCCATTCGGCGTCGAAGGCATGCTGGGCACTCCCTGGATAGTCATCGGCCAATCCCAACGATGGGTCGACCTGTGCCGCGCCTTGCTCGCGCGCGGTCGCGACACCCACACATTCAGCTGGGCATGCCTCGTGTACGCCCTGGTGATCGCGGGTCGTGGCGATGAGGCGATCGCCGCGGCGGACGGCCTGGTCGATGCCGCCGAAATCACCCGCAACCCTTGTGTGCTCTCGTTCGCGCTCCTCGCCGAGGGGCTCGCCTTGCGCGCCGCCGATCCCACACATGCGTTGGACACCCTGCGCCGGGCCCTGGTCATCGCTCAAGCAAGCGGCACCCGCTTCAACGAGTCGCACACGGCGAACGTCCTGTCGGAACTCGAGACCGAACACGGTGATCCGCAGGCCGCGCTCGACTACGTCACCCTGGCCATTCGCAACTACCACGACTCGGGCAACACGGCCATGGCGCGCAGCCCGCTGTCTTTGCTCGCGGTCCTCTTCCACCGGCTGGCGCGCCATGAGTCGGCAGCCACCGTCGCCGGCTTCGCCATTAATCCGCTCGCCGCAGCCGCCTTTCCCGAAGTCAATGTCGCCATTGCGCAATTGCGCGACGCTCTCGGCGACCAGACGTACGAGTCGCTCGCCCGCAAGGGCGTCGCGATGACGACCTCGGCCATGGTGGCGTTTGCATACGACGAAATCGACCAAGCCCGAGCAGCACTGAACGCGGTTGCGAAATAGGCGAGATATGACGGACATCGTTGACCAGCAGCTCTGTGGTTCGTGCGGCGCGCAGTCCGGCCCGGCGGCCAAGTTCTGCTGCGAGTGCGGTGCGCGACTCACGCGGGTCGACCCAATCGGCGGAGTACAAGCAGGTCACGGTGCTGTTCGCCGACGTCGTCCATTCGATGGACATCGCCGCCAAGGTCGGTGTGGAGCGGCTGCGCGAGATCATGGCCGACCTCGCCGACCGCTCCGCAGCGGTGGTGCGGCAGTTCGGCGGAACGGTGGACAAGTTCACCGGCGACGGGATCATGGCCGTGTTCGGCGCGCCCGTGGCGTTGGAGGACCACGCCGTCCGTGCCTGCCTAACGGGGTTGGCGATCCAGGAAGAGGCGAAGCGGCTCGCCATCGATGTTCAACACCGCGACGGTGTGGAGCTGTGGCTGCGGGTCGGTTTGAACTCCGGTCAGGTGATCGCCGGTGAGATCGGGTCCGGGTCGTTCGGCTACACCACCATTGGCGAGCAGGTGGGGATGGCTCAGCGGATGGAGTCGGTCGCTCCGCCGGGCGGGGTGATGCTGAGCGCATCGACCGTGCGACTCGTTGATGACGCAGCGTTTCTGGGTGAGCCCGAATCGGTCCGGATCAAAGGTGCCGACGAACTCGTTCCCGCCCGTCGGCTGCTGGGTATGCGCCAGGACCGGACGCTCGGGCGTGCCGAGTCCAATCTCGTCGGTCGGGACTGGGAAATCTCCGCCGTCAGGGGCTTGTTGGACCGTGCCATCAAGGGCCACGGCGCCGTGGTCGGGGTGGTCGGGCCGCCCGGCATCGGCAAAAGCCGTCTGGTGCGCGAGCTTTCGGCAATGGCCGCTTCACGGGGCGCGCAGGTCTTCACGACGTTCTGTGAGTCGCATACCGCCCAGATTCCCTTTCACGCCGTCGCCCATCTCTTGCGCACGGCCAGTGAAGTTGAGGGTCTTGGCGCCCGGCACGCCCGGGATCGATTGCGCGAACGGATCTCCGACGCGGACCCGGAAGACTTGCTCCTGTTCGATGACTTGCTGGGCATTGCCGATCCCGATGCTGTGTTGCCCCGGATCGATTCGGATGCGCGTCGGCGGCGGTTGACCGCCTTGGTGAATACTGCGTCGTTGGCGCGGGAAAGTCCGGCGGTCTATGTCGTGGAGGACACGCATTGGATCGATGCGGTCAGTGAGTCGATGCTCGCCGACTTCTTCGCGGTGATCCCGCAGACGCCCTCGCTGGTGATCGTGACCTACCGTCCCGAGTACGAGGGCGTGCTCACGCGGGTGCACGGTGCGCACACCGTAGCGTTGGCCCCGCTGAGCGATGCCGAGACCGCCATGCTGATCAATGAGCTGCTCGGACCGGACACCTCGCTTGCCCCTTTGAGCCAGACGATCACCGAAAGGGCGGCCGGGACACCGTTTTTCGCTGAGGAGATCGTGCGCGAGCTGGCAGAGCAGGGTGTGTTGCGCGGCGACCCGGGCGCGTACAAGTCGACCGAAAACGTGGGCGAGATCAGCGTGCCCGCCACCTTGCAGGCGACCATCGCCGCGCGCATCGACCGGCTCGACCCGAAAGCGAAGCGCACATTGAGCGCCGCCGCTGTGGTCGGCTCGCGGTTCGGCGTGGACCTGCTGACGCGGCTCGGGATCGAACCGGATGTCACCGACCTGGCGGGGGCCCAGCTCATCGACCAAGTCACCTTCACTCGGCACCCGGAGTACGTCTTCCACCATCCGCTGATTCGCGCGGTGGCCTACGAGGCGCAGCTCAAGTCCGACCGCGCCGAACTACACCGACGGGTGGCGAACGCGATCGAACAGCAGAGCGCGGGATCGCCCGATGAGAACGCCGCCCTGATAGCCGAACATCTCGAGGCGGCGGGCGATCTGCGCGAGGCTTTTGCATGGCATATGCGCGCGGGAACGCGGTTGGCCCACCGCGACATCGGTGCCGCGCGGGCGAGCTGGGCAAGGGCCCGGGAGGTCGCCGATCTGCTCCCTGCCGACGATCCCGGCCGGCTGCCGATGCGCATCGCGCCCCGCACGATGTTGTGTGCCACCGGCGTTCAGATTGGGGGAAGCAGCGCCGACATAGGGTTCGACGAGCTGCGCGCGCTGTGCACGGCCGCCGCCGATCAGAAATCGCTGGCGTTCGGCATGGCGGGGTTGGTGACGGCCGAAATGGTGAATGCGCATCGTCGGGACGCGTCTCGCGTTGCCCGCGAGCTCGTTCAACTACTGGAGTCGATCGATGATCCAACCTTGACGATCACTCTGTCGTACGCAGCGTTCATCGCCGAACACGAGATGGCCGAGATGGGGGATATCCTGCGCTTGGCGCAACGGGTCATCGATCTGGCGGACGGCGATCCCACAAAGGGCAACATGGTCTTCGGATCTCCGTTGGCTTTCGCCATCGCCATGCGCGGAGTTGCCCGCTGTTGCTTGGGCATTGGCGGTTGGCAAGCCGATCATGACCATGCCATTGAGATGGTTGCCAGGGTTGGCCACCCGGTTGACCGTGCCACCGTCGCGTACTACAGCTACGCCACCGCGATCGTTGATGGGGCGCTGTTGCCCGATGAGACCGCCTTGCGCATCACCGCCGAAGCCCTCACCATTGCGGAACAATACGGTCACACTGCGTTTAACATTGCCCGGTCGGCGCGAGGCTTCACACTCGTCCATCGTGATGGACCCGAACGTGAAGCGGGCTTTGACCTGCTGGCGCAGGTTCGTGAGAAGTCGGCGAGTCGGCAGTACTCGCTGACGATGTTGCCCATAATCGATGCCCACATCGCAAAAGAGAAGCTGAGATTGGGCGATTTCGACGCCGCCATCGAGGTGGCGCGTTCCGTCGTCGACGAACTCTCCGCATCCGGTGGTGCGGTATGGGATGCGTTCGCCACCGCCACTTTCGTGGAAGCACTCGTCAAGCGCGGCGGCGACGGAGATCTCGAGGACGCGCACACCGCGATCGACCGATGGGCGGCTCAGCGGACCGACTCCGGGTTGATCGTGCACGAGATCTGGTTGTTGCGAATGCGTGCGCTGCTGGCTCAGGCATGCGGCGATGAGGCCGCATACCGCGACTACCGGGACCGCTACCGCGCGATGGCTACCTCACATGGGTACCAGGGCCACATCAAGTGGGCCGGGGAGATGCCATGACGGCGGTCGCTCCTTCTGAAGTGGTGACGTTTCTGTTCACCGATGTCGAGGGTTCGACCCGTCGGTGGGAGGCGGACGCGGGCGCGATGCGGAAGGCGTTGGTGGCGCATGACGAAGTGCTGCGCACCGTGATCGAGAAGCATGACGGCTATGTGTTCAAGCACACCGGTGATGGTGTGGTCGCCGCGTTCGCCTCGCCGATGTCCGCGGTGGATGCCGCGGTGGCTGCGCAGCAGTCGTTGGAGTTGCCGGTGCGGATGGGGTTAGCGACCGGGGAGGCGGAGCTGCGAGGCGGGGATTACTTCGGTGCGGTGTTGAACCGCGCGGCGCGGGTGATGGCCGCCGGGCATGGCGGTCAGATCCTGTGGCGGAGTCGACGGCGGGCTTGCTCAGCGGAGTGGACCTGTTGGATCTAGGGCCGCGGCGGTTGCGGGACGTGCCGGTGCCGGTCGGGGTGTTTCAGGTCCGCGCACCCGGGCTACGGGCCGAGTTTCCGCCGTTGCGGGCGCTGGACACCAGCCCGGGAAACCTGCGGCGTGCGGCGACCAGTTTCATCGGGCGCGCGTCGGAACTCGACGAGGTGCAGGCGGCGGTCAAGTCGCATCGGTTCGTGACGTTGACCGGCGTCGGCGGGGTGGGCAAGACCCGGCTGGCGGTGGAGGTCGCCGCGCGGCTGGCCGATGAATTTCCCGACGGCGTTTGGCTTTTCGAACTGGCCGCGGTCACCGATCCGGCGTCGGTGCCCGACGCGGTGGCCGCGGTGCTGGGCATCGCCCAACAACCCGGAATGAGTGTCACCGACTCGGTAGCCGCCGCGTTGGAGGGCAGGGTCCGGCTGTTGGTGTTCGACAACTGCGAGCATGTGCGCGACGCCGCAGCCGATCTCATCGAGGCGGTCGTCGCGCGGTCCGCGACGGTGACGATTCTGGCCACGAGCCGCGAAGGGTTGGGGGTCGCCGACGAGCAGTTGCGGCTGGTGCCCTCGCTGGGCCTTGGTGCGGGCATCGAGTCTTCCGCGGTGGATTTGTTCGTCGAGCGCGCCCGCAGCGTCGCATCCGGGTTCTCGATGGCCACGCCCGGTGAGGAGGAGGCGGTCATCGAGATTTGCCGCCGTCTCGACGGCATCCCGCTGGCCATCGAGCTGGCCGCGTCGCGTCTGCTCTCGATGACGGTCGCCGAGCTGCGGGATCGCCTCGATGACCGGTTCCGGTTGCTGGTGGGGTCGAGGCGCGGGCTAGAACGTCACCAAACACTTCGCCACGCCGTTGCGTGGTCCTACGACCTCCTCGACGACGCCGAAAAGTCTTTACTGTCAAGATGTTCGGTGTTCGCCGGTGGATTTGATCTCTCCGCCGCGTGCGCGGTGGCCGATTGTGGTGACGAACTGGCCACGTTGGATCTGCTGGATGCGCTGGTGCGCAAGTCGCTGCTGGTCGCCGACCGGACGTCGGAGCGGACTCGATTTTCGATGCTGGAGACCATCCGTCAGTTCGCCGAGGAGCAACTCGTCGCTTCCGGTGCGGCACCCGAGGTCCGCACCGCGCATGCCCGCTACTTCGCCGGGCGCGAAGCCGACATCATGGCCCTGTGGGACAGCCCCCGACAGCGCGAGGCGTACGACTGGTTCGGCGTCGAACTGGCCAACCTGCGCACGGCCTTTCGGTGGGCAGCCGACCGCAGCGACCTAGACACCGCCGCCGCCATCGCCATCTACGCGGCGATGCTTCGGTCTTTTAGTCGAACAGTACGAACCCCTCGCGTGGGCCGAGGAGCTCATTGAACCCGCGCGCGAGGCCGACCATCCGCGCCTTGCGCAGCTTTATGTGGTGGCCGCGCAGTGCCACACGGCCGGACGGGTCGACGACGCCGTCGGCTACCTCGACGCCAGCCACCAGCTAACGCAGCGCGGAGGATTCGACGAGGCCCCATACGAGCTACAAATTTCGACCGGCATTGTGTACAGCCATGCCGGTCAGTCCGACCGGTGGGCCGACCTGTGCCGCCGGGCGATAGCGGCGGAGGCGGGTCCCCTGACGATCACCCGCGCAAGTCTGGTCATGGCGTTGTGGTTCTTGGGCGAGGGTGACGAGGCGAGGATGGTTTCGCAAGGGCTCCTCGCCGAAGCGGATGGCACTCACAATCCGATGACGGCTTGCTTCGCGCTCTTGGCCCACGGCCTCGCCTACCGCGACGCGGATCCCGTCGCCGCGAATGACGCCCTACGCCGAGCCCTGACCGTCGCCGGGGAGAGCGGCAACCGGCAGATGGAATCGGCAGCCGCGGCAACGCTGTTGATCGGTGCGGCCACCGAAACCGACCCCATCCAGTTCTTCGAATATCTGACGGTGGCGGTCCAGCACTACGACGACTCCGGCAACGTGGCCAACCTGCGAAACCCGCTGGCAATCCTCGCCTGTCAGTTGGACCGCCTCGGGCACCACGAACAGGCCGCGACCATCTGCGGGTTCGCCGCGTCCGCCTTTACGTTTGCGAGCTACCCCCAACTCAGCGCGACGATCGCCCACGTGCGCGATGTCCTCGGCGACGAAACCTACCAATCGCTCGCCCGCAAGGGCAAAGCCATGAGCATCGCTGCCGCGGCGACGTATGCTTACGACCAAATCGACCGGGTCCGAGCGGAACTGGAAGCGGCCTCAAAATAGGCGAGAGGCCGCGTGTGCTTCCTGGGCTTCGAGTGTGCGTTCAGGGCGAGGATTTCGCGAATTTCCCGCCGTGAGTGCACAATTGACGCCGCAGGCGTTTAACACTCAACGCCGGCGGCGCGCTAGCCGGGGACGGGGTGCCGGACGAACGCCCGCGGCTGGGTGAATGCCCGGATTCCCTCGACGCCGAGTTCCCGTCCGATCCCTGATTGGCCGCAGCCGCCGAACGGCAGCCGCGGGTCCTGGGCCGCCAGGCCGTGGCAGTTGACGCTGACGGTGCCCGCCACCAGCTGGCCCGCGATCCGATCGGCGAGCGCGTCGTCACCGGTCCACACCGATGCGGTGAGGCCGAATTCGGTTGCGTTGGCAGCGGTTACGGCGTCGTCGATGCCGTCGTACCCGAAGATCGGCAGCACCGGGCCGAATTGTTCCTCGGTGGCCAGCGGCGAGTCCGGCGCCAGACCCGTGACGACGGTCGGCAGCGCGAAGTAGCCGCCCGCGTCGGCGTCGGCCTCGCGGATGCGCCCCGCGGTGCGCACCGACGCGCCGTGTGCCCCCGCGTCGCCGACCAGCGCGGCCACCCGGTCGCGGCCGGCTGCGGTGTGCAGCGGGCCGAGCGTGGTCTCCTCGGCGAGGCCATCGCCGACGACCTCCCCCTCGCAGCGCGCGAGCACCGCCTCGGCCAGCTCGCCGACCCGATCCGCCGGCGCATACAGCCGCTTGATCGCCATGCACACCTGACCGCCGGTGGTATAGGTCGCGGTCACCAGGCGTTGCACCAACTCGTCGCTGACCGTGATGTCGGGCGCGATGATCGCGGCGTCGTTGCCGCCGAGCTCGAGCAGCACCGGGGTGAGCCGGGGGGCGGCCGCCGCCATGACCGCGCGCCCGGTGGCGACGCCGCCGGTCAGCGAGATGAGATCGATCCCGGGGTGGCTGACCAGCGCCTGGGCCAGCTCGCTGCCCGGGCCCGCGAGCACGTTCACCACGCCCGGCGGCAGCGCCGCGGCCAGCGCCCCGGCGAGCTGCAGCGCCACAAGCGGGCAGGTCGGCGGAACCTTGACGACGGTGGTGTTGCCCGCGGTCAGCGCCGACGCCAGCTTCGTCATCGTCAGCGCCAGCGGCCAGTTGAACGGCAGCACGAGTGCGGCCACGCCGAACGGCTCCCGGTGCAGCCGTGGGTATTTCGACTGCGGGTCGACCTGCTCGGGCGCGAGCGCCGTCTCGGCCATGGACCCGATCAGTCCGGCGAGGCCGGGTCCGGTGCCGAGCTCGAAATTCGCCTCGGTGAGCACCTTGCCGTGTTCGCGGGTGTACAGCCGCGCGCCGTCGCATCCGGCGACCTGCTCGGCGGCCGTGGTCGCCGCGGCCGCGAAAGCGGCGGCTCGCTCGGCGACGCCGAGCGCTCGCCAGCCGGGCGCCGCCCGCCGCGCCGCCGCCACAGCGGCGTCGAGCTGCGCTTTGTCGGCGGTGGGGGCGTGGCCGACGATCTCGGCCGGCCGGGCCGGATTGCGTACGGGATAGCTCCCGGCCGCGCCCGGCTGCGGTTCGCCCCCGATCGTCAGCACCGAGTCCGTCGAGAGAACTTCCGAAGCCGTCGTGGTCATTACCCGTCTCCTTCCGCAGCGGCCTTGACCCAGCGCGGTCGTCCCGCCATCGTAAGTCGATACGACGTCGATCACAGGAGCGGCTCCATGAAGGCGGTAGTGCTGCGCGAGGTCGGGCAGCCGACGTCGGTGGAGGAGCTCGCGCTACGGCCCATCGGCAAGCACGAGGTGCGGGTGCAACTGCGCGCCAGCGGTGTCTGCCACAGCGATCTGTCGCTGCGCGACGGATCCATACCGACGCTGCTGCCGTCCACGCTCGGCCATGAGGGTGCGGGGATCGTCGTTGAGGTGGGCGCCGACGTCACGACGGTCAGCGCCGGTGATCACGTCGTGCTGACGTGGAACGTGCCGTGCCGGGCCTGTCCGCACTGCCTGCGCGGCGAAGCTCAACTGTGCGTGCACGGCTACGACCACGCCTACGGCGCCCCCTACGCCGAAAGCGCCACCGGCCCGGTTTGGCCGGCCATGGGTGTCGGGTCGCTGGCCGAACAGACGTTGTTGCCGGCCGCGGCGGTCGTGCCGGTAGACGAGTCGCTGCCGCTCGACCTCGCCGCGTTGCTGGGCTGCGGCGTGACCACCGGGGTCGGCGCGGTGATCCGCACGGCGGCCGTCCGCCCGGGGGAGAGCGTGCTCGTGATCGGCTGTGGCGGAGTGGGTTTGGCTGTGATCCAGGGGGCACGGCTGGCCGGCGCGGCACCGATCATCGCCGCCGACCGGGTGGCCGCCCAACTTCCCGCCGCGGTCGCCAATGGCGCGACCGACACCGTCGACGCGAGCGAGGCCGACCTCACCGCGGCGGTGCACGACCTCACCGGGGGAGCCGGCGTCGACCACGGAATCGAGGTGGTGGGCAAGCCCGCAACGATGCGCGCGGCATACGACGCCACCCGCCGCGGCGGCAAGGTCACGTTGGTGGGCGCCGCCGGGATCTCAGAAGAGGTGACGTTTCCCGCGTTGTCGTTGATGGCCGATGGCAAGACGATTCAGGGCAGCGTCTACGGCGCCAGCGACCCGGCCCGTGACATTCCGGTGCTCGCCGAACTCGCCCAACGCGGCAAGCTCGACCTCGAGGCTCTGGTGACGCGACGAATCCGTATCGACGAGGTCGAGGCGGCGTTCACCGACATGACCGCGGGGCACGGGGCACGCAGCGTCGTTTGCTTCGCTTAAACCCTTGTTGCTCCATCTCGGGTCCGCAGACGGTGACGTGGATCACCGCGCGCTGCGCGCCGGGCAGCCGATGCGCGACCGCCTTGCCGATGCCGGGCCGCGACCTGGCGAAGTCGGCGTAGTCGGTCAGCGACACGACGCGGTCGAGCGCGAAGGTGCCCAGCGGGATGTGCGCGCGGGCGAACTCGGCCTGGTCCGGGTCTGCGCCGCCGGTGGCCGGCATCGGGTTGACCACGTCGCGCACACCCAACGGCCGGGTCGCCAGCTGGCTGATCTTCCGGGCGTCTACGTTGCCTGACGCGCCGACGCCGAGACGATAGGTGGCGGCGATGTTCTCGCGTCCAGTGGGGAATCTGGCGCCGTGCACGCCGTCCCCGGCGCTGACGGTGACCGTTCCGTCGTCGGCGGTTCGGGTGGTGTAGCCGCGGTCAGCCGGGCCGAGTTCGGCGAGCGAGGCCGTCTGGCTCCAGTCCACGCCATCGACGGTCAGCCGCAGGGTGCTCGACACGCCGGACGGATCAGCGGACGGCACGTATGTCAGGGGCGCGCCACGCAAGGTGAAACTCTGGTTCGCGACGCTCGCGTCGCCGCTGCCGAGCACGGCCCGCCGGCTCTCGCCCTGGGTCGCGTCGACGACGTTGGCGTAGATCGTCAACGTGGAGATCTCGTACGCGTGCGTCAGCGGTTGCGCGAAGGTGAGTGAGGTGAACAGCAGACCGCCGACGCTGCGGTGATCGGCATTTCCGATCACCGCGACTTCCGCGACGGTGACCGTCGGACCGGAGCCGTCTACGGGTCCTGTGACGATGACGCGCTGGCCGGGCAGCAGCCCCTCGATCCAGCCTTCGAGGTCTATGGTGTCGCCGCCGATGGGAAGCACCCTCGGGCGGGCGGCTAGCTCCAACATCTCAGACTTCGTACGCACAGTGGTCGCACGCACTGTGATTTCGAAGGCGGCTGCCTCGACGGCGGCTGCCCCGAGGGCCGCTGTGTCGGCGCCCGCGACGGCAGCGGTCGCGGCGGCGACCGTCGCGGAGCCGGGGGGCTCTGGCCGCGCCGCACGCCAGTCTGCGCCGAGCGACAGCTTCGTGACCCGCGCCGCGTAGCCGTCCTGCGCGAGAACCGCCACAGTCGCGTCGTCGATCGTGTGCGCAGAGACGGTACCGCCTTGATCGATGACTGCGATGTCCCCGGGTACGAGCCCTGAGTAGGCGGCGTCCAGGTAGACCTCGCCGGTCGCGGCGCGCGCGCTCCAGTTCGGGGGTGTGCCGGGCACGGTGGCGCCGAACAGCGGCGCGGCGAGCCGCAGGACTCGAAGACTCTCCAGCGTCGCGGACTCGGCGGGCAGGTGCTCGGGCGGCGCGAGGCCGGCGGGGACCCGAAGCCCGAGACGAGTGCGCTGACGCGAGGGCAGCGGCTCGATCTCGGTCACGATCATCGGCCGGATCACGCCGCCGCCGAACACGAACGCCAGCCAGTCGCCCCGGCTGACCGCGTTGGACAGACCCTTGACGTAGACCGACTGGAGCATCTCGACGCCTTCCGGCGTGATCGCGTCCACGAAGTCGGTCAGCACCGGGAGCTTGTTGTGCGAGAACCGCGCCGACAGATCGGCCGAGGTCTCAAAGGTCTGCGGCAGTTGGCCCGCGCCCGGCACACTGCGGACCTGAGCGCCCCGCGGGATGACGGTCTGCCGGTCGGGAGCGGTCGTATCGGCGTCGAGCGTGAAGGCGAGCAGCGCGCTCGCCGCGACTCCGGGCCGCGGCGAGTAACCGACGAGACCGGCCAGCTCCACGATCGACCGGCGCTCGGTGGCCGTGCGCAGGAAGCCCTCCTGAGCCAGCCGCTCGGTGTAGAACGTGAGCACGTCGCAGACGCAGGCCCACGCGTCGAGCAGCCCGATCGCCGGGTCGTCGGTTCGCCGGGTGGTCAGCGTATGCAGCGCCGGATGCTCGGGGTCTGACAACGCCGCCAGCATCGAGGAGAGGAACTGCGGCTGGGTGCCGACGCGGTAAGCCAGTTCGCTGAGTCCGGGTGGGTTGTCGATCGGCTCCGGCGTCGCCGCGGAACCGCCCGAGGTTGTCGTAGCAGAGCTAGTCGTAGCAGTGCCCGTCATCGGCCGCCCTCCAGATCCAGTTCGATGCGTCCGTGTTCGCCGGTACCGTCCACGCTCAGTTGCGGCACCTCCATCGAGCCCAGCGTCAGCGCGCCGGTGGCGAGCGCTCCAGAGTCCGGCACGAAGAGCCGTTGGAGCCGGGTGAGCCGCGCCGCGCGCACGCCGGGCACCTTCGTCACGACCGAGATCAGATCGCTGGCTCGGATCGCGGTGCCGAAGGTGAGCCGGTCGGGGGCGAAGTACGCGGCGAGTGCGGCGAGCAGTGCCGGGCGGACCTGACCGGTGAGCTTCGTGGAATCGACGCAGACCTCGAATGCGATATCCAACGGCACCTGGATCGCCGGATGGACGTACACGTCGTGCCCGATCCGCCGATAGGGATGCAGCCAGTCGCCGACCGCCTGCAGCAGCGCGGCGGGGGCGTCGCCGGCGCCAGCCGCGTCAATGTAGACATGCGCCTCGTACCAGCTGCCGTTCCAGCGCAGCGCGGCGGCCGCGCGCTGGACACCGGGCACCTGGTTCGCAAAGGCCGCATAGTCGTCGGCGGTCACCGCGCGCAACTGCTGGCGTTGATACGCGGTCGGCGCGGCGTCGCGGACCGCGTCGATCGTCTCCGGATCGACGCCGCCGAACGCGGGCAGCGGGTTGCGTACGGCGGTCACCGTGTTGAGGACGGTCGTCGCGTACACGACGCGGCTGATCGCTTCGGCGCCGACGTTGCCCGCCGCGCCGTTGCCGACGCGGTAGTCGGCCAGCAGCACGGAACCGGGCTCGGGTGCGGCCAGGCCGAACCGCAACCGGGCCGCGCCGTCGTCATCGACCTCGACGACGACTCCGGCCGGATCCGCTCCGGTCGCCCCCGGCGGGACCACACTCGCGCGCTCCCCTACCAGGTCGGACACCGGCAGCCAGCGCCGTGCCGGATTGTCCCGATCGGTCAGCGCGAGGCGCGGGAGCGCGGCGGCCGGATCCTGGAGGACCGCGACGGCCGGGCCGCGCAGCGAGGGCTGGTCCGGGTCGAGCAGCGTGGCGTAACCGGAGTACCAGGTCTGACTCAGCTCCCAGTCGATGTCGCCGCCGAGGACCATGCCGGCCCGCGCTCGCGAGCCGAGCGTGGTGAGCCGGCGCAGCTTGTCCGCCAGGAATTCGTCGAATCTGGCGAGCAACGCGCGCAATCCGGCCGCTTGGTCCGTCACCATCCCCACCGTGTCGAGCGTGCGCTGACCGAACAGGGGCTTGAGATCAGAAAGCTGAGTGGTTGTCAGGGCCGTACCGCCGATGACCGCGGTGAGCAGAGCACTGATCCGGCTGCGGGTGTCGTCCGGGATCGTGGCCAGCACGATGGCCTGCATGCGGGCCACACCTGCCGGGTCGGGGTACGGCGCGGACCGCGTGACCGGCGCGCTCGCGAGTGCCGGTCCGAACAGCAGGCCGCCGCTCGCGGGATCCAGCTGCTCGGGTGCGGCGCCGTGCCAGGTGATGCTCGCGCCATGATCGACCAGCACGATGTTGCCGCGCGCCACGGCGGCCTTCGGGGCGGCGTGGCTCGAGACGCACAGCGCGAACGGCAGCGCGTCCTCGATCTGCCAGCCGACGTTGAGAATCGGCTGGTTGAAGAGGGGATCGAGGTCCGGCTGCACCGAGGTGATCCGCACGATGTGGCGGTGAGCCGGATCGGCGTCGGCCGCCGCACCGGTCACCGGGCCCGCGATCTCCTCGAAGGCCAGCAGGTCGCCGGGTGCCAGCTGGAGCATGCGCGCCGGGCCGCCGTGTACGGCGAAGTCGTCGCGCAGGGTGGCGCAGATCGCGCCGGACGGGATGGAGCACACTGAGTCGCCCCAGTTCCACAGCTCGATCTCGTTGTGCGCGGCGTGCAAGTTGATCGTGCCGTGGTCCAGCGGTTCAAAGACCCCTGCGACACCCGGCGCGAGCCCGGCGGCGTCGGCGGCGCTCAGCACGGTCCGGCCGGGCAGGACGGTCGGCGGCAGGGTCAGGAACCGTACATCGGCGAGGTTGAACGCGGTGTCCGCGGACGTGGCTACGTGCACCCAAGCGCGTGCGTTACAGCCCTCGTGCATCGCGTAGTCGACGAGGCGCGCGTGCCGACGCACCGAAATACGCTGACGCGCGGTGTCTAGATAGGCCTCGGTCGCGATCGCGTCCTGGAAGTACGAGAGCTGATCGCCGAGGTAGGCGAGCAGTTCCACCAGCGTGATGCCGAGGTCCGGGACGTGCGTCTCGGTCCAGTCCGGCATCGTTGCGGCCAGCCGGTCCAGCAGCAGTTGCCGAAAGCCCGCGTAGTCCTTGGCCAGGTAGTTCAGGTTGAGATTGAGATCGCCGGGCGCCGCCGCCGAGCCGGCTGAGCCAGCCTGCGGTCCCGCGCCGGCGCAGCCTGCGCAACCCGCGCAGTTCCCACCATCCGCACAGTCCAAGTCGACCGGGCAGTCCTGCTTGAAGGAGAACTGCGCGGTGGCGTAGCGCACGTCGAATCCGCTGAACGGCGCGGTGCCCGGCTTGCCGTCCGGACCCGGCCCCACCACCGTTACCGTGTACGTCGAAAAGTCGCCGGGCCGGTCAACGGTGACGGCGAGCGTACTCTCCGGCCCCGGCGTGACCGTTAGAACCTTGATGGACGCGGCCGGAATACGCTCGCCGCCGCCGAGCAAGATGTTCGCCGGGACCAGCCCCGCGGGCGCGTCCGCGAACAGCCCGAGCGTGATCGTGCGCTGATCCGCGCTGATGTCGACGCCGTCGATCCCGTTGAGGCGATCGGCGCGCACGGTGATCCGGCGCACGTCGTCGGTGCACAACGTGGGCAGCGTAGGCAACGTGGTCATCACACACCCGCCGTGAAGTTAGCGCTCTGAGTCACGCCGGTAGCGGACGGCGTGTACGTGATCGAAACGCGCAGCGTCGCGTCCTCGCTGACGACGTCGAGGGCCTGCACCGTGAGCACGTCGCCGAGCCACCGGTTGACCGCGGCCAGCGCGCCGCCGCGAGCGACCGCCGCCGCCTCCGGCGAGTTCGGCGCGAAGACCAGGTCGAGCAGCCCGCAGCCGAAGTCCGGCCGGTCGATCCGCTCGCCGGGCACCGTGAACAGCAGCTGTTCGAGCAGCTCACGCAGGTGGTCGGTCGGCTCGGCGGTGCGCCCGCGGCCGTCCACGTGGAATGGGAATCCCCAGCCGGTGCTCATACGCCCTCCGCGATGGTTTGCAGACCGCCGGCGATCGTCAGCTTCCCGTTCGACGGCGGCACGCACAGACCGTCGGAAAAACCGTCGGCCGACACCCCCTGAAGCAGGATCGGAGTGCCGTTCTCGGACACCGCCGAGGCGGAGTTGGTCCATGTCATCCCGGTGCAAACCGGGTTGTGCCCACAGCCGGATACCGCGACCTTGCCCGGCACGATGTCAGCTGCCGTGAGCACGGCGTCGCCCGCGACCGACAGGACGGCCGTGGTCGGCGACGTGACCGTGAACGTGCCGCCTGCCGTGCAGTTCAGCGTGATCTTGTCGGTCAGAAAGAATCCGGGCACTGTGTCTCCTCTACGGCGCTGTGACATTCAAGGCCCAGTGACATTGAGCTTGCCGGTGACGGTGATCCCGCTGGCGCTCAGCTCGATCGCCGGGCCGCCGGGGCCGAGGGACAGTTCGATCCCGGTGGCGGTGATCTTCATCCCCGGGCCGGCCGGGCCGAGCGAGAGTTCGATCCCTGAGTCGTTGATCGAGACCTGCGTCAGCTGGCCGGACGCGAGCTGGTGCTGGATGAGCACGCCGCCGGTCGGCCCCGGGGTGTCGTTGAGCACGACCGCGTTCTGGTGGGGCGTGCCGAGCACGATGATCGGGACGCCCGGAGCGGCCAGCGCCACCTCCGGCGGCTGGTCCTCGGCCGAGCCGCGGTAGGAGCCAGTCCACACCGGGTACTCCGGGTCGCCGTTCACGAACTCGACCCAGACCCCTGATAGTGGCTGCACCGTGGTGTAGATCCCGCTGAGCGGCCCGGCCAGCGGCGTGGCGGGCTCGGCCCAGAGGCAGGGATCGTCGCCGAGCACGTCGGGAACGCTCACCAGCAGCCGGCCCATGTTCAGCGGATCGATGTTGTTGATGACAGTGCCCTTGTACGGGCCTCGGGTGAACCGCCTGTGTTCCTTGCCGTACGTCATGGCAGCACCACCGGAGTGTTGGAGACCAGCGCGTCCCGGGCGAGCGTGAACGACTGGTTGAACCGACCGCGCTTGATGTCGTGCGTGACCCCGCTGACGTAGTACACGCCGTCGTACGCGAGCCCGGCGCCGCGCACCCCGACCAGGTCCCGCGCTCGCAGGACGCTGCCATACCGCAGCACGTCGAGCTTTCCGGAGCCAGTGACCGCGTCAATGGTCTGCGACTGGTGCGCCACGCCGCGCAGCGCCGCGTCGATCGGATTGAGGTGCGCGATGTCGTCCAAGGTCTCCTCGCGCAGCGTCACCGCAGGCCGCAGGCCGAGCGGCGGCTTGAACACGGTGACATCGGGCACCGGGATCGGCAGCGCGATCTTCGTGATCGGCTCGACGACGGTGAGGGTCAGCTGGCTGCGGGACATGCCGTCGTAGCTGAAGGAGAGTTCGTCGACGGTGGACGAGCCATCCCAGTCGATCGAGATCGTGTGCTGCGGCACGCCGATCCGCACCTGCGGCCCCCAGTACGCGACGTTCACGCCCGGCAGCGGCCCCGGCTCGATGAAGAACACGTATCCGGCATCCGCGGCCAGCGCGTTGATATACGCGAGGTCAGTGGTCGAGGCCGTCGGGATGCGCTCATCCGGATTCGGCGCGTACAGCTGGATTGGCGGCACGGCGGCGGGAACGATCCCGTAGCGCAGATAGCGCGGCTTCGTGCAGATCGTCATCACCCGCACGTTCGGCGGCAGCGCCGGGAAGCACTGCCACTCGCTCACCATGTCGAAGGCGACGGTCAGATCGCGGCCGGTCAGCGTCAGCGTCGACTCCCCCGCGCGGCCGGTGGGCTGGAGATCCTGGCGGGTGATCAGCCCGTCCATCAACACGTGCGGGAAGTTGTTCACCAGGGCGACCAGGATCACCCGCACGCCCGGATCCAGCTCGCCGAACGGCAGCATCCGGCGCATGATCGTAGAGTTCTTACTCACCGCGAGCGTGAGCTGGAACCCGCCGCCGGCGTCGCCGGTCTGGATCTGCGCGCCGAGCAGCGCGTCGATGATGTCCTCGCCGACCGGCGTCGGGACGAAGCGGCCGATCAGCACTTGGAGGTCGAGCGATCCCATCAGCCGCCACCCGCCCCGGCGCCAGTCCCGTTCCCGGTCCCTCTCCCCGTCAGCCCACTGAGCCCGGTCAACCCACTCAACCCGTTCAGCCCGTACGGCAACGTGATCCGCAACCGCCGTCCAGTCGTCCCCGCCAACTCATCCGGCCGCATCGCGCCATTGCCATCCGCGAGCCGCCAACTCTGCGTCGGGTCGCCAAACGCCTTCCAGGCGATCTGGTCAACCCTCTCCCCGTCAGCAACCTGATACTGCCCGGTCTGCGTCAGCGACGCCGGGTCCGGCAGGATCCGGCGCCCCAGATAGCTGATGGCACGCCCGGACGGCGAGATGTAAACCTTCTGATCAATACCCGAGTAACGATTCGACGGATCAATCGGAGTAGGCATCGCGGCTCACGCTTCCGGAATCGAGGTAAGGCCGACATCGGCCAGCCCGCCGGAGACCTTCTTGGCGAGGCCTTCGCGGGTCTGCTGGTAGTGGAGGTAGACCAGGCCCCCGTGGTGGTCGAACCCGAGGTCATCGGTCGTCAGTACCCGCAGACTCAACGAGACCTTCGCGCGCACCGGGTTCAAGGACGTGTCGTATCCGTCCTCTTCGACGCTGTAATCAGTGATCTGCACCGGCTGCACCCGCGACTGCCCCAGCACCAGCACGACCAGCGGCGACTCGGCCGGCGCGATCTCGAGCATCCCGCCGCGCGCCATGTCCCGCTCGAGCAGCAACTGGCCGGACTTCGGGTACATGGTCGTCTCCAGCGCGGCGAGCACCGGATGCAGCCCGTACTGCGCCAGCACCGGAACGTCGCCCGGCCGATCAAGCAGATCCGCTGCGTCGAACTCGGCCTCGAACGTGATCGTCTCCACCGGCGGCCCGGTCAGCCGCAACGCCTCAAGCCGATCCCCCGCCTCGTCCCGAACCGTCTTAGGCGCGATCTTCCGGGTAAGCGTCTCAGGGTTGTACTGAAACGGAATCACCTTCTGCGTGCGCCCGGAATCAGGATCCACCAACGCGAATCCGCCGCGTGCCACCCGCGGCGCGAGAGGTGTGCTCATCTGGGTTCCTCAGTCGTCATGATTCGGCATGCGGACAGTAGGGACGCGTTCACGGGGTTGCCCGCCTGGGAGGCGTGGGCACGACCTCGACACGGACGTCCAACGGCTTCCCCATCACGTCGTGCGTGTATGACCCGAGTTCTTTCTCCGCATAAGACTGGGCGAACGCCTGAAGCTGCGGATCGAGCGCCGCGAAATCCTCGACCTCGATCCTGACCAGA
Organism: uncultured Actinomycetota bacterium; assembly: GCA_963703795.1. GTDB lineage: Bacteria > Actinomycetota > Actinomycetes > Mycobacteriales > Mycobacteriaceae > Mycobacterium. The sequence goes on from CAVPFT010000047.1 coordinate 264,572, forward strand.
ATCCTTTCCGGATTCACCGTCACGCTCTGCCGTTTTGCGCCGCTTACCATCTCCCATTTGAAGCTCTGGAGCCTGCCCGTCCGTTCCAGGGGATCTATCTGCCTTTCGAACCTTCTGATCTCAGTCGAGATACGCTTCATCAGCGTGTTCTGCACCTCGGCTGGATCGACGGGCACTCCCTTCGTCCAGAAAGGTGAGCCGATACGCTTGATTGCGATCGGCTCGCCGCCCTCGTAGAACTCCTGAAAAAGCCGTTTGTCACCGGTCGTCTTGAGAACGGTGCGCTTCGTATACCCCCGATGGAGATCGATCGCTTGATGTTTGGGCATCATTTGCGCGGAACCGGGAAGCAGCGCCTGCGAATCGGATTCCAGGTGCTCGTTCTCTTCCAAGTGCGGCGGACGGGCGAACTCCGGCTCCCCGAGTTCGCCGACCTCTTCGGTCGTGGGAACGGGCTTCGGAGGTTTCACCTGCTTCGGCTTCGCCTGCTTCGCCGGCTTGGGCGCCTGTCCGGGCTGCGGCGACGCGGCCTGATTCGCGGGTTGCGGTGGCGCGGACTTCTTCGATGACGGCCTGCCCGGCATTGGCCGTTTGGACGCTTTCATCGCTTTGCGCTTCCTGCTGCGTCCACGCGCCGTCGTCGACTTGACCGGCGCAGGCGGCTCGGGCGACGTCACCGGCTCGGGCGCCGCCGCTTGTACCGGTTCGGGTTCAGCCGGTGGTTCGTGGCTCGGCGCGGGCTCCGGTTCGTGGACAGGTGTCGGCTCAGCGTCGTGGACTGGCTCATTGACGAGCGTCGACTCCGGTTCAGGCACCTGCGCGGGCTCCCGCTCCGGCTCGTGGACCGGCGTCGGCGTGGGCTCGTGGACCGGCGCCGCGGCCGCGTGCTGCGGCGCGGCCGACGTCGCAGCATGCTGCTTCGCTGGCAGCTGCTTCGGGGCTTTCTCCCCCAGCTTCTCGGCCAGCAGCGTGGCGTCGCGTTCGGCCAGGCCCGCCAGCCTGCGCAGGAACCGGCGTAGGCGCTGAAGAAGCTCGCCGAGAGGTTCGAGCGCCTTGCCAAGCGGCTTGAGCACGCGGCTCATCACGCCGCCGATGAGTTCCTCGATCGCGGTGATGGCCTTGCCGGCGCCGGCTACTCCCCGCTCGACGTCGGCGAGGATTCCGCCTAGCTTTCCGAGCTGCGCGGCGACCTGGGTCACCGCGTCGCCGATGCCGTCGGTGAAAACGAAGAGCGCGACGTTCGCGACGGCGGAACCGGCAAGCTTTCCAGCCAGGTTGCCCCGCTTGCTCCACTTCGTTGAGAAGACTGCGTGCTCGGCCGTTTCCGCGGCGTAGAACGCTGTCGAGATCGGATGCGACAGTGCGTCGAGCACGCCACTCGGCTTGTGGTG
>CAVPFT010000048.1:0-15737 GCA_963703795.1 uncultured Actinomycetota bacterium
GGTCGGACTGGACGCCTCGGAGCTTCGCCTTGCCGAGCGTCGTGCCGTCGGGCATCACGGCGCCCGGCCGCGCGACCGCGACGATCTGCCCTTGCGCCACGTTGGGCGCACCGCAGACGATCGTTGCCGGGGTCGCCTGGCCGACATCGACCACATTGACCGTCAGCCGGTCGGCGTGCGGGTGCGGCTCGGACTCGAGCACGCGGCCGACAACGAAGTGCTCGAGCGCGGCCACGCCGTGGTGGTGGATCGCCTCGACCTTCGTTCCCGTCATCGTCAGCCGCTCGGCGAGCCCGGCCGTGGCCAGCTCGGGCCGGCAGTACTCGTGCAGCCATTCGAGTGCCAGTCGCATCAGCCGAACTGCTCCAGGAAGCGGACGTCGTTGTCGTAGAACAGCCGCAGGTCGGGGACGCGGTGCTTGAGCATCGCGATCCGCTCGACCCCCATCCCGAACGCGAACCCCTGGACCCGCTCGGGGTCGTAGCCGTGCTCCGCGACGTGCCCGAGCACGTTCGGGTCGACCATCCCGGCGCCGAGGATCTCGAGCCACGCCGTGCCCTTGGCTTATGGGGCACCGCTCGCCTGCGGCCGTGACGCCGTCGACGCAGTTGAAGCAGGAGACGTCGACCTCGACGCTCGGCTCGGTGAACGGGAAGTAATAGGGCTGCAGACGGATCTCGCGCTCGGATCCGAAGATCGCGCGGGCGAACGCCTGGAGGGTGCCCTTGAGGTCCGCGAGCGTGATATCGGTGTCGACCGCGAGCCCCTCGATCTGGTGGAACTGGGGCGTGTGCGTCGCGTCGGAGTCCGGCCGGTAGACGCGGCCCGGGACGATGATGTAGATCGGCGGCGGCTGGGCCTCCATCGCGCGGATCTGCATCGGGCTCGTGTGAGTCCGGAGAACCGTGTGCTCGTCGATGTAGAAGCAGACCGTCGTCTGCTCGCAAAACGGCCCTTGTTCACCTCGTCGCCCTTCTTGAGGGTCGAGTCGGTGCCCGCCGACTCCACCCCCGCGATCAGCGAGGGCACGCTGCCGACGAAGCGGCCAGGTCGCTGACCCGCTCCGCCTGGAGACCCCGCCACCGCCCCCGTCCGGGCGGACGTTGTCGGCTCCTTTGTTCTCGGCCACCGCTGGCGCGGCCGGATCAGCGCGGTCACCGCCTGGTTGCCGGCCCGCCGCTGGAAGTCGAGGACGGCGTCGGGGCTCGAGAGTGGGCTGGTCGGCGCAACGGGTCCCCGACTTGGGCCGGCCCGTGTCGCGTGCCGGCGCCTGCACCTTCGGCTGGGCCAGCGCCCGCCTCACGGGTCCGTGCGCTTTGGGACCCGGGTCTCAGCCACCACACCCCTACGGCGTGCCGGGGCCGTGCCACCCGGATGGCACAGACGAGTGGAGGAGGACGCCACACCTGCCGGGCCCGGGACCTCGACATCAGGTGAGGCCGGCCGGCGGCGGGGGTGGGCGTGAAGGCGATCGGTAGGGTGGCGCCGGTGGCCGAAAGGCGCTGCCGTTCGACCCGATCGAGGAGGCGCGGAGCCAGTGGGTCGCCCACGGCTGGGCCCAGCCGCCGACGGATGGCCGCGGTGACGTCGGTCATGCGGGCCGAGCAGATCTTCCTGGCCCGGGTCGACGAGATCCTGCGGCCGTTCAAGCTGACCTTCGCCCGCTACGAGGCGCTCGTCCTGCTGATGTTCAGCCGGACCGGGGCCCTACCCGCTGAGCAAGGTGGGGCAGCGGCTCCAGGTCCACCCGGCCAGCGTGACCAACACCATCGATCGGCTCGAGGCCGACGGGCTGGTGGTGCGCTGCCCAGCACCCGACCGACCGGCGGGCGACGTTGGCCGAGATCACCCCTGCCGGGCGGGACGTTGCCGCCGCGGCCACCGAGGCGTTGAACGACAAGGCGTTCGCGTCCACCGGGCTGTCCGACGCGCGACCAGCGATCAGCTCGTGCGGGCTCCTCACGGGGCCTGCGGCGGTCGGCCGGCGACTTCGGCCTGACGGCGCCCGCCGGCGGCACGGTGCCAGGGGCGCACGCCGGCCCGACCAGTCAGACGTTGCGGCGGTACTGGCCGCCGACCTCGAAGAGCGTCGCGGTGATCTCGCCGAGCGAGCAGCACCGCACGGCGTCCATCAGCACGGCGAAGATGTTGTCGCCGGCGATCGCCGCGTCCGGCAGCCGTTCGAGGGCGGCCGGCCGTTCGCCGGCGTGGCGGGCCTGGAAGTCGCGCAGCCGCGGCAGCTGCTCCTGCTTCTCGTCGTCGGTCGAGCGGGCCAGCTCGACGTCGGCCACGGCGCGTCGCGCCCGTGGGTTGACGGAAGGTGTTGACGCCGACGATCGGCAGGCTGCCGTCGTGCTTGCGCTGCTCGTAGAGCATCGACTCGTCCTGGATGCGGCCGCGCTGGTAGCCGGTCTCCATGGCGCCCGAGCACGCCGCCGCGCTCGCTGATGCCGCTCGAACTCGTCGAGCACCGCCTCCTCGACGAGGTCGGTCAGCTCCTCGATGATGAAGCTGCCCTGGAGCGGGTTCTCGTTCATGGCCAGCCCCCACTCCCGGTTGATGATCAGCTGGATGGCCAGGGCGCGGCGGACCGACTCCTCGGTCGGCGTGGTCACCGCCTCGTCGTAGGCGTTGGTGTGCAGGCTGTTGCAGTTGTCGTAGATGGCGATCAGCGCCTGCAGCGTCGTGCGGATGTCGTTGAACGCCATCTCCTGGGCGTGCAGCGAGCCGCCCGGAGGTCTGCACGTGGTACTTGAGCTTCTGCGAGCGCTCGCTGGCGCCGTAGCGGTCGCGCATGGCGATCGCCCAGATCCGGCGGGCGACCCGGCCGAGCACGCTGTACTCGGGGTCCATGCCGTTGCAGAAGAAGAACGAGAGGTTCGGGGCGAAGTCGTCGATGGCCATGCCCCGCGCCAGGTAGGCCTCGACGTAGGTGAACCCGTTGGCCAGGGTGAAGGCCAGCTGGGTGATCGGGTTCGCGCCCGCCTCGGCGATGTGGTAGCCGGAGATCGAGACCGAGTAGAAGTTGCGGACGCTCGTGGTCGATGAACCACTCCTGGATGTCGGCCATCATCGCCCAGGGCGAACTCGGTCGAGAAGATGCAGGTGTTCTGGCCCTGGTCCTCCTTCAGGATGTCGGCCTGCACGGTGCCCCGCACGTCTGCGAGCACGTCGGCGCGGATGCGCTCGGCCTCGTCGGCGGTCGGCGGCCGGCCGTGCTCGGCCTGCGAAGCGCTCGAGCCGCTGGTCGATGGCCGTGTTGAGGAACATGGCCAGGATGGTCGGCGCCGGGCCGTTGATGGTCATCGACACCGAGGTGCGACGGGTCGCAGAGGTCGAAGCCCGTCGTAGAGCGCCTTCATGTCGTCGAGCGTGGCGATCGAGACGCCGGAGTTGCCGATCTTGCCGTAGATGTCGGGCCGCTCGTCGGGGTCGAAGCCGTAGAGCGTGACCGAGTCGAAGGCGGTCGACAGGCGGGTGGCAGGCTGGCCGTCGGCCAGGAGGTGGAACCGGCGGTTGGTCCGCGACGGCGTCGCCCTCGCCGGCGAACATCCGGGCCGGGTCCTCGTCCTCGCGCTTGAACGGGAACACGCCGGCCGTGAAGGGGAAGTGGCCGGGGAGGTTCTCGGACCGCAGCCAGCGCAGCAGCTCGCCGTGGTCGGTGAAGCGGGGCAGCGCCACCCGGGGGACTCGGGTGCCGGACAGCGACGTCGCGACGCGGTGCGACGCTCCGGTCGCGACCTCCGTCTCGTCGCGGCCAGTAGGCGCGCGACGTCGCCGGCCACTCGCTCGAGCAGTCGCGCGCGCCGCGGTCGAGCTCGGCGTCGGCCTCGGCGTGCGCGAGCGCCGTCGACCGTCGCGGCGTCGGTCGCCTGCCGGTCGAGCGGCGATGCGCCGCGACGCCGCAGCTGCTGGCGGCGCCGGGCGCGCCTCGGCCGCGCTCGGTGCGTCGCGGTGGTAGCCGCGCACGGTCTCGGCGATCTCGGCCAGATAGCGCGTGCCGCGCAGGCGGGACGATGGCCGACGCGTGCGTCGAGCGTGCGCCGCGGTCACGGCGGGCGAGCACGCCGTCGGAGCGGCAGACCCTGCGCCCAGGCGCTCGCGTGAGGTCGCTGGTAGAGCGCGGTGACGCCGTCGTCGTTGAACCGGGAGGCGATCGTGCCGAACACCGGGCAGCTCGTCCGGCTGGCCCGAACAGCTCGCGGTTGCGGGCACCACTGCCGGCACACGTCGCGCAGGGCGTCGTCGGCGCCCCGGCGGTCGAACTTGTTGATCGCCACGGCGTCGGCGAAGTCGAGCATGTCGATCTTCTCGAGCTGCGAGGCGCGCCGAACTCCGGCGTCATCACGTACAGCGACACGTCGGCGAACGTCGACGATGGCGGCGTCGCCCTGGCCGATACCCGGCGTCTCGACGATGACCAGGTCGAAGCCGGCCGCCCGCGCAGGCGGCGATCGACGTCGGCGAGGCAGTCGGGCAGCTCCCGGCCGAGCGCCGCGGGTGGCCAAGCGACCGGAAGTAGACGTGGAGGGCGTCGATGCGCGTTCATGCGGATGCGGTCGCCGAGCAGCGCGCCACCGCCCCGGCGCCGGGTCGGGTCGACGGCCAGCACGGCGATGCGCAGCTTGTCCTCCTGGTCGAGGCGGAAGCGGCGGATCAGCTCGTCGGTCAGCGAGGACTTTCCCGAGCCGCCCGGTGCCGGTGATGCCGAGCACCGGGCTCGGCGGCGGGCGGCCGCGTGACCGCAGCTCGTCGGCAGCGTCGGCGTCGACAGCGTGCCGGCCTGGATGCAGGTGATGACCCGGGCCAGCGCCCGCTGGTCGCCGTCCGAGCAGCGGCGTCCAGATCGACGCGGGCGGTCGCGCGGCGAGGTCGCGGTCGCAGTCGCGCGATCATGGTGTTGATCATGGCGGCCGAGCCCGAGTCGCTGGCCGTCGTCGGGCGAGAAGATCCGCGCGCACGCCGTAGGCCTGCGAGCTCGGCGATCTCGGGGGGACGATGACGCCGCCCCCGCCGCCGTAGACCTTGATGTCGGCGCGCGCCCTCGGCTCGGCAGCCGGTCGACCAGGTAGCGGAAGTACTCGACGTGGCCGCCCTGGTACGAGCTGATGGCGACCCCCTGGACGTCCTCCTGCACGGCGGCGGTGACGACCTCCTCGACCGAACGGTTGTGGCCGAGGTGGATCACCTCGGCCCCCTGGGCCTGGAGGAGGCGCCGCATGATGTTGATGGCGGCGTCGTGCCCGTCGAACAGGCTGGCCGCCGTCACGAAGCGGACGGGGTGGGCGGGACGGTGCAACGCCGGCAGCGCGTGATCCACCCCCGGATACTACGCCATCAAATGATATTACGACCAACGTTCTCGGCGGCACCATGGGCCGCCGGGACCGACGGCCGGCGCCGGGCCCGGCGACGGCGTCAACCCCGCGATACGCGTTTTGGCACCTCCCCGGCTTTGTAGGAGGTATGGAACCCGTCGATCCCCCGCTGCCGTCCGACGACCCGTCCGCCCCGCCGGTGAGCTGGGTGGGCGATCCCCTCGGGGCCCCGCTGGCGGCAGCCTCGGTCGACGCGCTGCGCGAGGTGCTGGCCCGCCACCGCCGCCGGCAACGGGTGCTGGCCGGCGTGGGGATGGCCCTCGTCCTGGTCGCCGGCTCGGTGGCCGGGTTTGCCGTCGGGCAGCAGGGCCGCACCAGCACCGGGACCCAGGTGGCCGCCGCCGACCAGCCGGCGGGCCCGGCGCCGGTGGCCCCGAACGCCTCGGCGCCGCACGATCATGGCCAGGCAGATCGCCGGGCGCGCGGTCACCGAGTCGGACACAACTCCACAGCGTATTCGGCAATCGCGCGCGGCGGTGTGGGTTCGGGTCAGCACGGCGCATCCGACATAGAGGCGCCGTCTGATTCATTGGCCGCGTTGTTCGGTGACCACCGCGCGCTGACGAGGGGGGTCAGGGCCAGCCATCGGTGACGATGTCGTTAGGCGGGGCCACGTTCTTGCGCATGGTTTTTGGTCCGTCGTTGGAGCCGGTGTCCACGATGACCCTCGAGCCCGCGTCGGTGGCTCTGCCGGCGAGGACCTGTTGCCTGTCGGCAACCCACGTTCATATCTAAGCGAGGCCCCAGTCCCCCCGTACCGTGTAGACTCCACGGGCTGTGGTTAGACGCGATGGGCAACGAGGTGTAACCGGCGCTCAATACGTCGGCAATCACTTTCGACGGCCGGATCATCCGACCAGCCGCTAGCACTGCCAAAGCGGAAATCCAGCGTTACCGTAATTGCACACTGCTTTCAAGGATAGCGAATTAGAACCAAAATGAGCGAAGATTGCGATCAAGCAGGTTGATCACTGTCATCTTAATCTTCTCGAGGGGCGTCGTTGACGGGCATGCTCTTCGAGGATAAGCCCGTCAGTGGGCAGGGCGAGTTCGATCCCAACGTCCGTCTCCTCGGACGGGACTGGCCGTCGGTTTCCGTCTCTATGATCGGAAGCGTTCGTATGCGAAACTTACGCTATGCCTGTGAGACGGTGATACTGGATGGTGTTGAGGGGGACTTTATTGAAACCGGAGTATGGCGGGGTGGCGCCTGTATTCTGATGAAGGGTGTGCTGGCGGCATATTGCGACGACAAACGGCGGGTATTTGTTGCTGACAGTTTTGCTGGACTTCCACCACCGGATCCTCAATAATTTCCCCATCGATGCAACCTCTGCTGCGGGCCAACTTCACACCGTTGCCGAACTTCGAGTATCGCGCACCGCTGTTGAGGACAATTTCCGCCGCTTTGGGCTACTGGATCAAAGGGTTGTTTTCCTTGAAGGCTGGTTCAAGGATACGCTGCCATGCGCGCCGACTGATAAGTTAGCTGTATTGCGGCTCGACGGCGATATGTATGAATCAACGATTGAGGCGCTGAATGCACTCTATCACAAAGTGTCGTACGGCGGCTTCGTGATAGTGGATGATTATGGCGTCATAGAAGTTTGCGCGAAGGCCGTACACGATTATCGTGAACGTTATGGAATCACATCGCCCATTCTTCCGATTGACGGGATCGGCGTGTACTGGCGTGTTGACCACGAGCCGATTCGCTAAACTCTCTCGCCGATTGCCTTACTCTTTCGCAGAAAACGGCATCGCACTTATTTCTCTGCTGGTCCTTTACCGCTCTTCGACTGCCGATATTTGGTATTGTCATACGCCTTTAAGGCTCTTCAACCTTTACCGAGCAAGTAGCCCGTTAATCTTGGTCGGCTTGTCTAAGCCGCAGCTCAGCTTCTGTCCACACCTCGCGCTCGTCGACCAACCGCCCAGCGTGGTTCTCGAGGCGGCGCCAGCGAACACGGCGGTCAGTATGTGTTCGCCGGCTCAGATCTCTATGGTGCGGTATCGGCGTGTGGTGCACACGAGTCCGCCCCAGTTCGCGCTGGCGGCCAGCGCCACCGCGAGCACCCCGTCCAGGCGATGGCGCACCCCGCGGGGTTGGCGTGGATCGGGTACCTGGGCCAGCATCTCCAACAACCCGGCCGGTGCCGGCGGAACGTCGGCCAACTCGCCCACCAGCGGGTCGGAGTCGTCGACAACACACAGCGTGGGCGATGATGGCACAGCGGGCACGGCAGCTTCCTCCGGATGTGACTGGTGTGGAAACTGTGATCATCCATGGCGCTGCCGCCGTGCCTCCCCACAACCACACCCGGCGTGTCACGAACCGCTAAAGCTCAGGTCACAGGCTCATCGCGACTTTGCCGAGGCCCTGGGGGAACGTCAAACCCGACCGTGTCCAGTTTATAAACCCGACCTTCCAGTTTATAAACCCGACCGTTTCCAGTTTATAAACCCGACCATTTCCAGTTTATAAACCCGACCATTTCCAGTGTCTCGAAAACTGTATCGATGACCGACCGGCCTGCGGTAACGTCTCGATTCGGTTGCTCAGGTGCAGTCTCTGATCATGCCCTTACACAGGGCTGGCGATGAACATATAGGTGGCATGCCATGACCTCTCCGTTGAACGTCGACCCGGCCGTCGTCCAGTGGGTGACTGCAGAATCTTGACAAAATCGGCGCGAGCTTGGCCCAAAGCCACGCGGCGGCGGCTGGTCCGACGACCGGGGTGGCGGCGGCGGCGGCCGATGAGGTGTCGACAGCGATCGCTGCGCTGTTCGGCCAGCATGCGGAGGAGTATCAGGCGGTGGCCGCGCGGGTAGCGGCGTTCCATGACCAGTTCACGCGCACCATGGGGGCCAGCGCGGCAACGTATTCGGGCGGTGAGGCGGCCAACGCGGCGCAGATGGTGGAAGCTGCAGTGCGCGCGCCGGCTGCTGCGTTCAATGCGGAGAGCTCGGCGGCGACAGGGCGTCCGTTGTTTGGCCACGGCACTAATGCGGCGCCGGGGAGCGGGGAGGCCGGTGGGCCCGGCGGGTGGTTGTTCGGCAGTGGCGGTAACGGTGGTAGTAGCTCGGTACCGGGCGGGACGGGCGGTGCTGGTGGGTCGGCGTTTATATTCGGTAACGGCGGAAAGGGCGGCGCGGGCGGTCCGTTCGGCGGGACCGGTGGTAACGGTGGTGCCGGCGGGTTCTTCCTCGGCCACGGCGGTAACGGCGGCGCCGGCGGTCTGTTCGGCGGGACCGGTGGTAACGGTGGTGCCGGCGGGGTCGTCGAAGGCCACGGCGGTGACGGTGGTGTCGGCGGGCTGGGCGCCCCGGGTACTCCAGGCTTATTGCCTGGTGTTCCCGGTGGTCCCGGTGGTAACGGTGGTGCCGGTGGTTCCGGTGGGCCGGCGGGTGGTTCCTCGGCCATGGCGGTAACGGTGGCAACGGCGGGCAGGGCGGTAACGGTGGCAATGGCGGTCTCGGCGCCGCCGGCGGTCCCGCGCGGTCTCGGCGGTCCCGGCGGTGCCCGAGGTGCCGGCGGCGGCTTCTTTGGTACCTGGGGTGCTCAGGGCTCACAAGGTGCTCCGGGGCTTCACGGCCTGACCGGGTTAGCTCTTCACTCTGATCGCGGAGCTGCAGCGCCGGCTGGGGGCGGATTCGTCGAATAGCTCAAACCGCCGTCTTCGGACCCACCGTGGGTGCCAAGCCGGCGCCCAAGCGCTCGTCGCGAACGCGGTCGGAGCGCAAGCCGGGCAAGCAGCCGGGCGAGTCCGAGTCGTCACGGTCGCTGACCGATCAATCCGAACCAGCACCGTGGCCGCTGGCAGCCGCTTCGGACCGCACCCCGGTCAGATCGGCGAGCCCGCGCAACATGCGCGACCGGCATGCGAGCACCGCGCCATGGCCGTCCGCCGGACACTTTGACCGGACAAACCGCTGCGCTACTCTTCACCTAGAAAGTGCCCTCCCGCTCGGAATGATGGACCTGAGCAGTCTCATCATCCCTTGCAAGACAGGCACTTTCGCTAAATCAGCAGCGTGTCACGCCAAGTTGCGCGCAAAATCCAGGTTAGTCTAACGGCGGTTGCTCGAGGCCGAAGCACAGCAGGTAGGCGGTGCTGTCGTCACGGCGACACGCCGAGAACCGTCGCGGATGGCCGGCCTGACCCGGGCGGTGTTCGCCGAACAGCACGACCAATGATCCACTGCCGCCGCTACTTCGCGTGCAACCCGATCCGCGACACGCGATTGCTATGTAAACTCTGAGCGGTGTCCAAACGAGTAACCGCACGCTTCGCGATCTGCCTGAACATGATCGTGAAAAACGAGGCCGACGTCGTCGCGGAGACGCTTGATTCGGTCGCGCCCTACATCAGCTCGTGGGTGATCGTCGACACCGGCTCCACCGACGGGACCCAGGACATGATCCGCAAACACATGGCCCGCCTGGGCATCCCAGGCGAGCTTCACGAACGACCATGGCGCAATTTCGGCCACAACCGCACCGAGGCACTGAACCTCGCCCAAGGCCACGGCGACTACATCTGGGTCTTCGACGCCGACGACATCGTCGTGGGCACACCCGACTTCACCCAACTAAGCGCCGACATCTACCGCATGCGCCTCGGAGAGGCCTCCCTCACCTACTGGCGCCCGCAGTTGTTCCGCGACGGGGTGCGCGTGCGCTATGAAGGCGTCGTCCACGAGACGGCCGTATGGGAGTCTGACTGCGTCGTTGGGCGCCTCGAGGGCGACTACTACGTCGAATCTCGTCGCCTCGGTGCTCGCAATCAGGATACGCAGAAGTATGCGCGTGACCGCGATCTGTTGCTGGCCGAGGTCGAACGCAACCCCGAGGATGCGCGCTCGGTGTTCTATCTGGCCCAGAGCTACTTCGATCTGGAAGATTTCGTCAACGCGCGCAAGTGGTATGAGCGGCGGGTCGAGATGGGGGCCGGGAGGAGGAGGTCTATTACTCGATGCTCCGGCTCGCGGAGTCGGTGACGAAACTCGAATGGCCGTGGCTGGTCGTCCAGGACATCTACCTCCAGGCTTGGGAGTTTCGACCGACCCGCGCCGAGGCGCTGTATGCCCTCGCTCGGCGGTACCGCGAAGATGAGCGCTACCTGCCCGGCCACTTGTTCGCCCAGCGCGCCGCCCAAATCCCGTTTCCCGAGAACGACCTCTTGTTTATCGGCGCGGACATCTATGCCTGGCGCGCGATCGATGAGCAGGCGGTGTGCGCCTCCCAGCTCGGCAACCATGCGGAGGCGTTTGGGCTGTGCCGGCGGCTGCTGGCCCGCCCCGACATCCCCGACGCTGACCGGCAGCGGATCGCGGTCAACCGCGACGTCAGCGTGCCGGTCATGCTCGAGGCGACGTCATCGTATCCCGACGCGCTGGTGCAGCGTCTGGTCGCCGGTCCAGGCGCCACGGTGGTCGTTAGCCTGGTCGCCGGACCGGACCGCGAGACCACCGAGCAGAGCATTAACTCGTTTCTGAACTGCTGCCTCGATCTGCCGCTTTGGTTCGGGCGCTTCCTGGTGCTCGATACCGGCCTGTCCGCCCCCGACCGCCTCATGCTGCAGCAGCGCTACGGGTTCCTCGAATTTGTCGATTGCAGCCCCGACGACGCGCCCGCCGCGCAGCTCGCGCAGCTCCGCGCCCAGATCCAGGGACGGTTCTGGCTGCACCTGGGCCAGGGCTGGCGGTTCTTCGCGCCCGAGAATTTCATCACCCGCCTGATCGCGGTGCTCGAATCCGAACCACAGGTATTCCAGGTGGGCATAAACTTCGCCGATGCGGTCAAGCTGACCGGCGTCTGCGCGGCCGAGCAGGAGGTGCGTCGCACACCCGATGCCGGCCGCTACGTCCTGACCGATGCGGTGGCCAGCGGCCCGGCGATGTTCGATACCGCACGCCTGGATCGGGCCGGCAGCATAGGGGGCAGCGACCCAGATCCCATCGCCGAACTCGGTTGGCGGGCGGTCGCTGTCGGACTGCGGACCGCCAGCCTCGACGAGGTGCTCTGCATCGCCGCAGTCCGACCACGTGCAGCAACCCAAAGCCCCCGCACCGGTCGCGAAGAAGGCCGCAGCCCCACCCGCAAAGCAACCCAAAGCCCCCGCACCGGTCTCGAAAAAGGCCGCAGCCCCACCCGCAAAGCAACCCAAAGCCCCCGCCACGAGTCTCGAAAAAGACCGCAGCCCCACCCGCAAAGCAACCCAAAGCCCCCGCACGGGTCGCCAAGAAGACCGCAGCCCCACCCGCAAAGCAACCCAAAGCCCCCGCACGGGTCGCCAAGAAGACCGCAGCCCCACCCGCAAAGCAACCCAAAGCCCCCGCACGGGTCGCCAAGAAGACCGCAGCCCCACCCGCAAAGCAACCCAAAGCCCCCGCACGGGTCGCCAAGAAGACCGCAGCCCCACCCGCAAAGCAACCCAAAGCCCCCGCACGGGTCGCCAAGAAGGCCGCAGCCCCACCCGCAAAGCAACCCAAAGCCCCCGCACGGGTCGCCAAGAAGGCCGCAGCCCCACCCGCAAAGCAACCCAAAGCCCCGCGCACGGGTCGCCAAGAAGGCCGCGGTCCGACCAATGCAGCAACCCAAAGCCCCGGCACGGGTCGCGAAAAAGGGGCGTCGGCCGAAAACACCTCCTCAGTGACGCGCTCGCGGCCCGGCGATGTTCGATAACCCATTAATACCCAGCCCCCGACCGCGCGCTGCTGCGTGAGCGCTACGGGTTCCTCGGGTTTGTCGATTACAGCCCCGGCGACGGGCCCGCCCGCGCAGCTCCGTGCTCAGATCCGGGGACGGTTCTGGCTGCACCTGCGGTGGAACGAATCTCGTCATGAGAGGCGCGTCGCGAACTGCGCGCAGTTAACGCCGCGCATTGTCGATCCGTGTCCCCGGGCTCTGCTCGGCGTGCCAAGGTATGGCAGGCCACAACTCACTCATCAACACGCAACGTGATGCGGTGACGGCCCGGCGACACGGCCACGGTCGGCCCGACGGTGTGGCCGTCGAGTTGCACCTCCACCCCGGCTGGCAGCCCGCCCAGCGTGACTTGTGCTGCGGTGTCGGTGGCCACCGTGATCGTCGACGACGGCAGCGCGGCCAGCCCGGCACGCTCCACATCGATCGTGAGCCCCGCGACCCCGTTAAGGCGCAGGGTCAGATACGGCAGCGCACCGACGGGCGGTCCCACCCGCCAGTCCAGCTCGCTGTACAGGCCGGGGCTCGGGTCGAAGTTGAAGACGACGCCGCGATGGTGCCGAACGGTGTGCGTCGGATCCGGCCGCGCATACGACCGCGCGTCGACTTCGGCCACCGCCCCGCGCCGCGCCGTCACCCCCGGATCGGCCTTCAGCTCCGACAACCACCACACCTGGTGTGGCCCGATGCCTAAGTCGTCGCGCACCAGTTGGGGATACCACGCGAACGTGATGTGCCCCGGATCGCCTTGGCGCAGACCGGTTCCCATGTGCGCGATCGGATCCTCGAACTTGTCCTGAAACACCCAGGCGATGTGATCCTCGAGCGGGTAGACGGTGAATCGGTGGCGGTAGCCGAGCCGATCGAGTTCGAGCACCTGCTCGGCGGCGGAGGCGAACGGCACCAGTTCGTCAACCAGCCCATGGGCGATGACGTAGGGCAGCCAGCGGGCGTTCACCAGCAGCTTCCAGGTGTCACCCTCGCGGGCACACGGCGAGTCCAGATCGAGGTCGGCCGGAATGTCGACGTTGGGGACCAGCCGCACGCCACACGCCGGTGGGCCGGCCAGCACCACCGCCTGCGAGAACACCTGCGGGTAGCTCAACCCCAGCTTGTAGGCCGCATACCCGCCCATCGAATAACCCGAAATCACAGTGCGATTGGGGTCGGTGCCCAGCTGTTCGGCCACCCGCGCCCACACTTCCCAGACGTCGAGTTCCCCAGTGTCGAAGTACCAGGTCGACGGGCCCCGGGCCAACGGCGTAATCACCACCGAGTCGCGGCCCTCGCACACTTCGTGCAACAGGCGCGGGTCGATCGCGGCGAACTGGGTTTGCCCGAGCGCAAGCGAGTGCAGCAGCAGCGTCAGCGGCAGCGCGCGACCCGGGGCGTACGTCGACGGCAGGCAGATCGAATAGGGCTGGACCCGACCGAGGAACTGCGGCTTGGTGCTGAAAATATCGTCGGCGGAGACGCCCTGCCCCAACTCGATCGAGGACACGTACCAGCGGGTCGACGGGCCGGTGATGACGGGCTCGGGGGCGGTTTCGCGGGCCGCGAGCGCGGCCCACGGCACCGTCACCGCGAACTCGGACACGTCGCCATGGGTCAGGGCCGCGGCCTGGGCCGAGTCGGACCAGAAGTTCAGGTGCGGCGGCTCCTGCTCGCTGGTGCGAAACGCGACGTTGTAGACGTTGGGTTGCCCGGGCAGCGCGCCGCGTCCGGCGGGCACGTCGGCGAACCCCTCCCCCGCGGCGTTGGCCAGCCCCGCGGCCAGCCGCACGGTCCAGCTTCCGGCGGGTTCCAGCACGGCGCGCGGAACCTGCGCCAGAAACGATCGCGACGCCATATCGACGCTGTGCTCGACCGGCGTCGTGACCCGAGTGGTCAGGTCGATCAACGCGGCGCTCGTCCCGGAGACCAGCAGGGCCATGTCGATGCCCGCCGAGCGCACGCCGGCTCCGGCCGGCCACTCCTCGGCGGCCGTTCGGGCGGGGTCGGTGTCGAAGGTGAACAGCGCGATGGGCACCGAGGGGTCCAGCAGCGTGTTCCAGTCGATCCGCCACCACGTGTGGGTCTCGGTGAGCCCGACGGCGACGCGGAAGATGTCGGCGCCGTTGCGGGCCGCGGGGCCAGTTGGGTAGACGTAGGTCCCGCGGGGTGGCGCCTGGATCTTCAGGTCCCCGACCGGGACGCCCGTCGCACCATGGTCGTCGTAGAGGAAGTCGGTCCAGAACAGCGCACCGCCGGCCAGCCGGCCCGTGCCGCAGGTGCGCGGAAAGTCCTCGCCGAACGGCCATTTCGACGGCGCGGGCAACTCGGGCTCGGGCCGCCGCGCCGCCGCAGGAACACCCTCGGGCATCCCGTCGACCACGATGAGCTCGGCCGGCGGCGCCGGCGCCGGCAAGGCGGGATGCAAAACCGCGTCGACGACATGTTGTGCGATACGAATCGGAAGCAGCGTGAGGTCCAGGATTGACACCACGCCCAACCTACGCGGCGCGGGTGACACGTGCGTTAGCGCACGGGCACCACGATCAGCTCGTGCGGGCGGTTGTTGACCGCCAGGGCGCCGTCCTCGGTCACGACGACGATGTCCTCGATTCGGGCGCCCCACCGGCCCGGAAAATAGATGCCGGGCTCGATCGAAAAGGCCATGCCCGCGGTTAGCGGCATGTCATTGCCGGCGACGATGTATGGCTCCTCGTGAACCGACAGCCCGATGCCGTGCCCGGTGCGGTGCACGAAGAACTCCGCGAGCCCGGCCTCGGCCAGCACGTCGCGGGCGGCGGCGTCGACCCGCTCGGCGGTGACACCGGGACGAACCGCCGCACAGGCCGCGCGCTGGGCCCGTTGCAGGACCGAATACTGTTGTGCTACATCAGGTCTGGGTTCGCCGATGCTGTAGGTGCGGGTCGAGTCGGAGTGGTATCCGGGCCGGTATGCGCCGCCGATGTCGACGACGACGATGTCGCCTACCTGTAGTTCTCGATCCGAATAACTGTGGTGCGGGTCGGCGGCGTGCGGCCCGGAGCCGACGATGATGAACGCCACTTCCGAATGCCCTTCGGCGACAATCGCTTCGGCGATGTCGGCGGCAACGTCGGCCTCGGTGCGGCCCGGGCGCAGAAACTCGGGCACTCGGGCGTGCACCCGGTCGATGGCCGCACCGGCCTTGCGCAGCGCGTCGACCTCGCATTCCTCCTTGACCATCCGCAGCCCGCGCAGCACGTCGGTGGCCAGTATCGGCAGCACGCCGAGCACGCCCGCCAGCGGCAACAGGTGCAGCGCGGGCATGGAATCGGTGACGGCGGTCGCCGCCGGGCCGCCGCCCAACGCCGCGGCGACCAACTGGTACGGGTCCTCGCCGTCGACCCAATCCCGCACCGCCAGGCCGAGTTCCGCAACGGCTGACCCCTTGAGCGAGGCCAGCTCCAGCCGCGGCACCACGACCGTCGGGTCACCGGAGCCGGGCAACACCAGCGCGGTGAGCCGCTCGAACGTCTGGGCGCGCGAGCCGGTGAGGTAACGCAGGTCGTAGCCCGGGGTGATGACCAGGCCGGTAAGGCCGGCCTCAGCGGTCGCCGCGGCCGCAGCCGCCAGCCGGCGGGCATACACCGCGGCCTCGAATCGGTCAGAATCCATGGC
>CAVPFT010000049.1:0-8108 GCA_963703795.1 uncultured Actinomycetota bacterium
ACATGCCAGCAGATTACCCGGTTATTGACTGTTCGGGCTAAAACTCTCTACGCTAGTTATGTACTAGCTGATACAGAATGGGCGAGGTGGGCTGTATGGGTTTGAGCGCGGCGTACACAGAGGCGGGCGATCCGGTCGACGTGGTCAAACTCGTCAACGTGGACGTACCCGGCGATCCGGGTCCGGGTCAAGTGCTTGTCCGTGTGACCCTGTTCCCCATTCACTGGGGCGATCTGCAGGCCATCCAACTCGCTTCGCCGACCGGACAGGAGCGCGCCGGCGTGGAAGCCGCCGGTGTCGTGGAGAAGGTCGGGCCCGGCGTCCACCACGTGACACCCGGTGCCCGGGTCAGTGTTTTCCCGCAACCGGGCGCCTGGGCCGAGCGCATAATTGCGGACGCGCAGTTCGTGGTGCCCGTTCCGGATTCGGTTTCCGACGAGGTCGCCGCCCAGATGCTCGTCAATCCCCTGACGGTGCTGATGTTGCGCCGCGAAGCCGAGCAGCACTTCACCACGGGCTACGACGGCGTCGTCCTCAACAACGCTGCCGGCGGCGCCGTGGGCCGACTGCTCAGCGCGGAACTCGGCAACCACCACATTGCCACGATCAGTCTGGTTCGAAGAGCCGAGACCGCGCAGCACCTGCGCGAGCGCTTTCCCGGGGTGCCCGTGGTGGTGACCGAAAATCCCGACTGGCTCGATGCGGTCCGTGATCTGATCGGTGGTCGCACCGTCGGGGCCGCGCTGGATCCCATCGGTGGTGCGCTCGGCGCGGACCTGCTCGGTTTGCTGTCGCCGGGCGGCACCCTGGTGGTGTACGGACGCATGGCCGATGAACCGATCCCGCTGCACGCCACGGCACTACTCGACCGCGGCCTGACGCTGCGGGGCGCGTCGATCGGACGTTGGGTCGCCGCCACCTCAGCGGAGCAGCGTGTCTCCGACACCACGACCGCTTGCCTGATGGCCCAGGCGTTTTCAGGCCAATTCGACGTGGCGGCCATCTATCCAATCGCGGAGTTGTCCGACGCGATCCGTCACGCCACCAAGCCGGGCAAGACCGGCACGGTGCTGGTACGTCCCTAAACCGGGTGCGAGCGGTCTGCGCGTGTTTGGTCATTCCAGCCGGCCGCTCGGACGACGTCGAACCATGTCACCGCCGGTGTCATCGGGTACATCAGCTGATGCACGTGGCCGGGGAACGTCAGGGGAGGCCCCTTTGCCGGGTTGGTCACGACCTGGTCCGCGATGAGTTCGGCCAGCGCGAAGCCGGCGTCGTGGCGCGGCCAGGATGAATGCACGTCATCGGCGAAACCCGTTGGCAGCATTTGTCTGTCGATGCCGATTATGTCCGCCGAGATACCCAGTTGGACGACGGCTTGTTCCGCTCCGAACTTGTGCGCCAGACCCACGCTGGTGTGCAGCGCAATCGCCTGCCAGACCGTGGTGACTCCCGCTTCGGGGACCCCGTGGTCACGCAGGAAGCGTGCCGCGGCGTCGGCGCCATCAACTTCGAACCGTTGATCGCCGTTCGCGTACTCGGTGACCCCAAGGTCGTGCAGGATGCAGCCCAGGAATACCAGTTCGTCGTCATAGTCGATATCGCGTCGGAACCCCTTGGCAGCGGCGAGTTCGCGACCGAACAGGTAACTGCGCACGCTGTGATTCGCGACGAATACCGGCGAGATGTCGAAAACGAACTGCGTTGCCGCACGGGCGATATCGGTATCCGGGAGGTCAGTGGGACTGTCCGGCTGGCTTGACATACCCCAACCCTGCGGCAAGGGCGTCCCCGCCACCAGTGGCTAGATAGCCATATATTGCTAAGATCTAGCCACGATGATCATCGGTGTGTTGGCGCTAGAACAGGTCATGGGTTTCGAGCTCATGATTCCCGGCCAGGTCTTCGGCATGGCCAACCTGGCGGCCGCGGAGGATGGAGCGCCTCCGCCTGGATATGAGGTACGGGTGTGTGGGCAACGCCGATCGATTAGCACGACCCCCGACTGGGGGCTCGTCGAGATTCGCACTTCGTACGGGATGGACGCGTTGATCGACGCGGACCTGGTGGTCGTTCCGGGAACTCATCGGTTCCTGGAAGTGCCTGACCCACAGGCAGTTTCCGCGCTGCGCTCCGCGGCCGACAACGGTGCCCGGATCGCAGCCATGTGCGTTGGGGCCTTCACGCTGGCGGCCGCCGGGTTGCTGGACGGCAGGCGAGCCACCACCCATTGGCAGTGGGCCGGCGAGTTGGCGCGGCGGTATCCGGACATCGACGTCGACCCCGGTGTTCTGTTCATTGACGAAGGCCCCATTCTCACGTCGGCCGGAGTGGCCTCAGGGCTGGACTTGTGTTTGCACCTGATCCGCCAACACGCCGGCCCCGAGCTGGCGGGGCGCACCGCACGGCGGGTGGTGATACCCGCATGGCGCGACGGTGGCCAGGCACAGTACATCGAGCACGCCGGACCGGCCGTCGCCAACCATCCCCTGCAACCGACGATCGCCTGGATGGACGAGAACGCCGTCGCGGCGCTCGACCTGCGCGCCATCGCAGACCACGCGTCAGTAAGCGTTCGAACGCTCAACCGCCAGTTCCGCGAGCATTTCGGCACCACCCCGTTGGGATTGCTCACCACGATGCGAGTCAACCGCGCACGGCGATTGTTGGAATCCACCGGGCTGACAGTGGACCGCGTCGCCGAGCAATCCGGGTTCGGCTCTTATCCGTCGCTCCGGTACCACTTCCACCGCGCGGTCGGAGTCTCACCGCAGAAATATCGGCGGAGCTATGTACGCGTTGACGTATAACTATGCCCATGGCCAACGTTGCCGCCGATGACGACCACGCCGACGTACCCCCGTCGATGGCGCGGTCACCGTTGCTGCGCGAGCCACCGGCTACCGAGCGTGGCCTTCGCACTCGCGCCGCCTTGGTCGCAGCGGCGCGGAAAGTGTTCGAACGCGACGGGTATCTGAACGCTCGGCTGATCGACATCACACGCGCGGCGAAGTGCTCGTCGGGCACTTTCTACACCTACTTCGCCGGCAAGGAGGAAGTCTTCGCGGCGGTTCTCGAGGCCGCTCAAGAAGACATGTTGCATCCCGGCATGCCGCACGTCGCCGGCGATGACGATCCAGCCGCCGTCATCGAGGCCAGCAATCGGGCCTATCTGCAGGCCTACAAACGCAACGGCAAGCTGATGGGGCTGCTCGAGCAGGTTGCCAACATCGATCCCGAGTTTCGCGAGTTGCGGACGTCGCGATCGAACGCGTTCGTGCGCCGCAACGCGCGCAGCATCGCGAGGCTGCAGGCCAAGGGCCAGGCGGATCCGGATTTGAATCCCCTGCTCGCGTCACGCGCATTGTCCGCAATGATGAGCCGCATCGCGTTCGGGCACTTCGTCACCAGCGAGGACCGCGACGACACGCCGAGGGCCACGGAGGAGGACTTGGTGCAGATCGCTACCCGGCTGTGGGTGAACGCCCTTCGGATTCATCAGTAACCGCCGCTCGAAAGTATCGGCGCGGGCCGACGAACTTGAACTTGACGTCGGTTTCAACTTTAGATATAAAAAGTGGGCCTCGCCTTCGCGCCGAACCCCTAAAGGAGCAGCATGTCTACCGTCGAGACCGCTCGCGGTCCGGTCGATACCGTTCCGGTGACGCGCACCACAGTGCTCATCGACTTCGGCGGTGTGATTACCACCAGTGTGCTGCGGGCGTTCGAGCAGTTCGGCGAACTGCTCGGCGCTCCCCCAGGGTTGGTACTGGGTTTGCTCAGCCACGACACCGGCGCCCGAGAGCTGCTGGTCGAGCACGAGTGCGGACGCATCGACGCCGACGCCTTCGATCGGGGTTTCGCCGACCGACTGTCCGCCCACGGTCTGGTGGTTCAGTCCGAGGGCCTGTCGGCACGGATGCAGGCGGGGCTGCGTCGCGACGACGACACGGTGCGGCTAATCGGGGACCTGCGGACCGCCGGAGTTCCGATTGCCTTGGTATCCAACGCCTTCGGGCGCGACTGCTATGCGGGCTTCGATCTCGACGCGCTCGCCGACGTGGTGGTGATCTCCTCGGAGGTCGGCATTCGCAAACCGTCACGAAAGATCTACGCCATCGCGTGCGAACGGCTTGGCGTCGACCCACACCAGGCGGTCATGGTCGATGATCTGCAGCAAAACCTCGACGGGGCGGCCCGGCTCGGAATCGCCGGCGTGCTGCACACCGACGCCGCCGACACCCGCAAACAGCTCAGCGAGCGATTCGGCATAGGAGCAAAAACTCGATGAAGGTCGCGGGCAGGGTCGCCATCGTCACCGGCGGCGGAGGAGGCATCGGCGGCGCGCTCGCCGAGGAACTCGCCGCCCACGGCGCCCGGGTGGTGGTGGCCGACCTAACGCCGCAGGCGCCCAGGCCGTCGCCGACAAGGTCAACGCCACATACCCGGTTCGGCGGTCGCGGCCGGCGCGGACGTGTCCGACACCGCGGCCATCCGCGACCTGATCGCGTTGGCGGAAAAGGAGTTCGGACCAGTCGACCTGTACTTCGCCAACGCCGGGATCGTCGGGGTAGTCGGCCTGGAGGCCAGCGAGGCTGACTGGGAACGGTCGATCGACGTAAACCTGCGGGCGCACATCCGGGCCGCGCAACTGCTCATTCCCGGCTGGGTTGAGCGTGGCGAGGGCTACTTCGTCAGCACCGCGTCGGCGGCCGGCCTGCTCACCCAGATCGGTCGGCCACGTACTCCGTCACCAAGCACGCCGCCGTCGGGTTCGCCGAATGGCTTGCGATTGGCTACGGCGACCAAGGGGTGCGGGTCAGCTGCCTGTGCCCGATGGGCGTCAATACCGAGCTGCTCTACGCCGGGGAGAAGACCGGGGATCCGCGCGGCGTCGCCGCCACGCGCGCCGTGACCTCGGCCGGCGAGGTGCTCGAACCCGCCCAGATCGCCCGCGACGTCCTCGCCGCGGTCGACGAGGAACGATTCCTGATCTTGCCGCACCCCACCGTGCTGGACATGTTCCGGGAGAAGGCCACCGACTACGAACGCTGGCTGCGCGGCATGCGTCGCTACCAGGCGTCGCTGCTGGACAGCATCCAATGACCCCTTTCCCAGTTAGGAATTCCGATGTCCCTGTTTGACATTTCCGAACGCGCCCAGCAGCTGCAGGCCGAGCTGCTCGACTTCGACGAGCGTATGTGTACCCGGCCGAGCAGGATATACGAGCGGCAGATGCGTGAATCGGGCGACCCGCACTTCCAGCCGCCGATCATCGAGGAGCTCAAGGCCGAGGCCCGACATCGCGGCCTGTGGAACCTGTTCCACCCGCACCCGGACTGGGGTCCCGGGCTGACGAACCTCGAGTACGCGCCGCTGGCGGAGATCATGGGTCGCAGCCACATCCCTCCGAGGCGTGCAACTGATCGCCCCGGACACCGGCAACATGGAGGTGCTGACACTGTTCGGCACCGACGAGCACAAGGAGCGCTGGCTCAAGCCGCTGCTGGACGGGGAGATCCGGTCGGCGTTCGCCATGACCGAGCCCGCGGTGGCCAGCTCGGACGCCACCAACATCGAGACTGAGCATGCGGCGGGACGGCGACGACTACGTCCTCAACGGCCGTAAGTGGTCGACCTCCAACGCGATGCACCAGAACTGCCGCGTCCTGATCGTGATGGGCAAGACCGACCCGACCGCGGCGCCCCACCGTCAGCAGTCGATGATGGTCGTCCCCATCGACGCGCCGGGGGTCACCGTCGTCCGCAGCCTGCCGGTGTTCGGCTACCAGGACCGCGAGGGCCACGCCGAGATCGGTTCGAGACGTGCGGGTGCCCGCCGCCGACGCTGCTCAAGGGCGAGGGCGAGGGCTTCGCGATCAGCCAGGCCCGGCTCGGGCCCGGCCGGATCCACCACTGCATGCGCGCGATCGGCATGGCCGAGCGCGCGCTGGAGCTATGTGCAAGCGGGCCCGTCCCGCGGTCACCTTCGGCAAGCCGATCGCGACAACGCCAACATCCAGGACTGGATCGCCGAGGCGCGGATCGAGATCGAGATGATCCGGCTGCTGACACTGAAGGCCGCGCTGAATGATGGACACCGTCGGCAACAAGGAGGCGCAGACCGAGATCGCGGCCATCAAGGTCGCGGCCCCCAACATCGCGCTGAAGATCGTCGACCGCGCGATCCAGGTCCACGGCGGCGCCGGCGTCACCGACGACTTCCCGCTCGCCATGGCGTGGGCCCACCTGCGTACGCTTCGGTTGGCCGACGGGCCCGACGAGGTGCACAAGCGCGCCATCGCGCGCCGCGAACTGCGCCAGGTATCGCGACCTGCGACCGGCGGGCCTGTGAGCACGTCCACGAGACCTGCACGGCAAGACCGCGATCGTCACCGGCGCCTCCCGGGGAATCGGTCTGGTCGACGGCGCAGGCACTGGCCGCCGCCGGCGCCAACGTCGTGCTCACCTCACGCAAGCAGGACGCCGCCGACGAGGCCGCCGCCCAGATCGTCGGCAGCGCCATCGGCTTCGCCGCGCATGCCGTCGACGAAGCGCAAGCCCGCGCCTGCGTCGATTTGGCGGTCGAGAAGTTCGGCAGCGTCGACATCTTGGTCAACAACGCCGGCACCAACCCGGCATTCGGCCCGATGATCCAGCAGGACCACGGCCGGTTCGCGAAGACGTTCGACGTGAACCTGTGGGCGCCGCTGCTGTGGACCGGGCGGCCACCGAGGCGTGGATGGGCGAACACGGCGGTGCGGTCATCAACACCGCCTCGGTCGGCGGGCTCGGGCACGAGGCGGGCCTCGGCGTCTACAACACCACGAAGGCCGCGCTGATCCACATGACCAAGCAGCTGGCGCTGGAGCTTTCGCCGAAGGTGCGGGTGAACGCGGTCGCGCCGGGCGTGGTGCGGACCCGCTGGCCGAAGCGCTGTGGAGACGGACAGGAGGCACAGGTCGCGCCGCTACCCGCTGGGCCGGATCGGTGAGCCCGGCGACGTCGCCTCCGCGATCGTCTTCCTAGCCTCCGACGCCGCGAGCTGGATCACCGGCGAGACGATCGTCATCGACGGCGGCCAACGCGCTCGGCGACGCCCGCCCGTTTCAGCACGGGGCAAGCTGAATGCCTGAGCCGCGCGGCGGCGGGATCGACCCGGAAGCGGTGGCGCGCTGGTTTGACCAACTCGGGGGTCGCGTTCACCGGACCATTGCGGCGAGCGGTCGGGCTGGGCCAGTCCAACCTGACCTACGAGGTCCGGGACGCGACCGATCAGCGCTGGGTCCTGCGCCTGCCGCCGCTCGGGCAACTGATGGCCTCCGGCGCATGACGTCGCCCGCGAGGCGCGGATCATGGTCGCGCTCGCAGGCCACCGATGTGCCGCTCCCGAAGACTGGGCGTGACAGGATCCTGGCACCGAAGTGCCCACTGGTGCTGATGGAGTCGTCGACGGACTCGTCGTCGACACCATGGCACCGCCGAACACTCGCCCCGAAACGGCGCCGATCGGCCTATGTCGTTGCCGACGACGCTGGCCAAGATTCACGCGGTGGACATCGACGCGGTGGGCCTGTCCGACCTGGCCAGCCACAAGCCGTATGCGCATCGTCAGCTCAAGCGGTGGAGCGGCCAGTGGGAGCGGTCGAAGACCCGCGAACTGCCTGAGCTCGACGACCTGACCGGCGCCTGGTCGCCGCCGCCCCCGAGCAACGCGAACTGTCGTTGGTGCACGGCGACTTCCACCTGCGCAACGTCATCGTGTCCCACGACAGCGGCGCGGTGATCGGCGTCCTGGACTGGGAGCTGTCCACGCTCGGGGATCCGATGGCGGACATCGGCACATTGCTCACGTACTGGCCCGAACCCGGCGAGGACCTGCGGGGACTTCCCGGCGTCGACGCTCGGAGGCTTCCCGGACCGGGCCAAGCTCGCGCGCAGCTACCTGGAACGGACCGGCCGGGATCCGCAGGCGCTGAGCTACTGGCACGCGCTGGGACTGTGGAAGCTCGCCATCATCGCCGAGGGCGTGATGCGCGCGTGCTGGACACGCAGCGAGAACAAAGCGGCCGCCGGGACGCCGGTAGCGGAGTGGGTCGACGCGTTGG
>CAVPFT010000050.1:0-18558 GCA_963703795.1 uncultured Actinomycetota bacterium
ACAGGCGAGCAGCGTAGGGGTTGGACAAACCCCTAGGTTGGCCCAAAGTTGCTGGGCCACAATCCAACACGCGAGGTGCCTAATTCCGCAACCGGTCAAGCATCCACGGGCGAAGAGAATCGACGCCGAGAAGCAGCAAAATAGCTGCGATTTCGTGACCTAGGGCCCAGCCTCGCGATCATAAGCTAGTCGTCGGAAAGGGGGACAACAAAAATGGGACTTATCAGATTACGAACACTCGCATTGGCTGCCGCCGGTGCGGCGGCAGTGAGCATGTCCGGACTTCTTCCGGTCGCCTCGGCAGCCGGGCCCGCGACCCAAAGCGGACCAGCAAGCGTCCGGGGGGGCTGGAGTCTGGATGACCCGTACGACTGGAATCACCCCGAATGGGGCCCTGGCTGGAACCACGGATACCCAGCTCCAGGTTGGGTTCCGCCACAGGGCTGGCGGCCGCCGAATGACTGGAGGCCGCCGCAGGGCTGGTCGCCGCCACGCGGCTACAGGCAATCACCGGGCGACTGGAATCACCCCGAATGGGGTCCTGGCTGGAACAACGGATACCCAGCCCCAGGTTGGATGCCGCCACAGGGCTGGCAACCGCCGAATGACTGGGTACCGCCGCAAGGTTGGTCGCCGCCGCCCGGTTACGCGCCATCACAGAGTTGGGTGGGCCCCTGCCACGGCCCGCTGAATGCTCTGCTGCATCCCGCTCGCTGCGCATGATTCTGAATTGAACAGTCGGCAAACCCCTGGGCCATGTCCGGGGGTTTGCCTTTTCTGTTGCCGCGCCGCAATACGAAAAACGCGCATAGCGAGGCCTTGATCTCGCTTACAAAACAGTCGACCAATAGTTCCAGAACCGCACCATGATCAGGAGAAACACCCCCGTGAACCACAGCGCGGCGATCGACCATCGCCATTGGTAAAGCGCCCAAGCCGCACCGGTTTGTCGTGGGTGCAGCGAAGGACGAAACGCGATCGACGCGACCACCACCAGCAGCGACACGGTGACCACCCAGACCACCATGCAGTACGGGCACAAGGCCCCAATGCGATACAGGCTTTGGAAGATCAGCCAGTGCACGAACGCCGCACCGATCAGGATCCCGACCGTCAATCCGATCCAATACCATTGGGGCAGACTAACTTTCGCTACCACCAGCACACCGGTGACGATCACCACGGTAAAACCCACCAGGCCGAGCAGCGAGTTGGGGAATCCCAGAACCGACGCCTGCGGTGTGACCATCACCGAGCCGCACGACACGATCGGATTGATGTTGCACGACGGCACGTACGACGGGTTGCGCAGAAGATCGATCTTCTCCACCGTCAGCGTCATCGATGCCGCCAGGCCGATCACACCGGCGATCAGCACCCACCACGCGCTGGGCGCAGGTACGTCCGCTCCGGGACGCGACTCCGGTGTCAGGTCGGCAGTTTCTGCTGACACCGGCGTGGTCACGATGCGGCCGGCGGAGCGACGGCGCCCTCGATGCCCGGCACATCGCCCACAATGCTTTTGATCTTGGCGACCAGCGCATCCGGGTGTCGACGGCTCATAGTTTTCGCCGTTGATCTTGATGGTCGGAGTCGTGTTGATATGTTCCTTCTCCGACTCGCCGGTGACCTTGGAAAGGTACTTGCCGCTGTTGATGCAGTCCGGGACCTTGCCGACGACGCCGGCTTCGCGGGCGAGTTCGATCAGCTTCGCGTTGTCGGGGAAGCTGGGGCCGCGTTCGTCGGGCTGAATGTTGGCGCTGTACAGCGCCGTATGGAAACGGCGGAAGGCGTCGTTGGACTCGTCGGCGACGCACAGGGCCGCCGCGCCCGCCCGTGACGAATAGTTCTGGCTCTGCGGACTGTCCAGAATCGACACCATCGAGTAATCCGCCGCGATGGCGCCGATGTCGATGAGCTTGGACACCAGTCGGCCCGAAAGTGCGCTCGAAGTTACCGCAGGCCGGGCACAGAAAATCCTCGTAGAACAAGACCACGGCCTTGGGATTGCTGGTCCCCGGCTGGTTGACCACCTTGCTCGACGTCACTCGCACCGTATCGCCCGCGCCGGTGGTGGTTGCTTTCTTGTGGCTGACGATCCAGAAGACCACGCCGACCAGGAGCAGCACGACGAACGCGGTGCCGGCGATCTGGACGAGTCGGCCGGATCTGCCGGTGGCGGACTTCACATCGAATGCGGGGCGTTTGGGTTTGTCGGCCACAGGTTCGCTGATCCTTCGAATACTGGCTTGCCCGGCGATCGGACAAGATTCTTTAGAGGTCCTTTAGAGGCGCCTCTAGATTACCGGCGGCGCCGACCCGCCAAATCAGACCCGGCTCAAGTGGGCGCGCACGGCCGAAATCAATTCGCTGGTCGCGACGGCGCTGCCGCCCCCCAGCTGAAACAGGTTGGCGAAGCCATGGGTCAGCGAACCCATGTAACGCAGGTCCACCGGTGTCCCGGCGGCCCGCAGCGCCGCCGCGTAGCTCTCGCCTTCGTCGCGCAATGGGTCAAACCCCCCGACCGCGATCAGCGCCGGCGCCAGCCCGGACAGCGACTCGGCCAGCAGCGGCGACACCCGCGGATCCGCCGCGTCGACACCGGAACCCCTCAGGTACTGCGCCTCGAACCAGTCCATATCCCGCCGCGTCAGCAAGAAGCCGCGGGCGAACAGGCTCAGCGACCGCGTCTGCGCGGTGAAGTCGGTCCTTGGGTAGATCAGCCACTGCAGAACGGGCGCGGGACCACCGTCGTCGCGCGCCAGCTGGCACACGACGGCGGCCAGGTTGCCGCCCGCGCTGTCCCCGCCGACCGCAACGCGCCCGGGGACCGCGCCGAGTTCGCCCGCATGCTCGTAGGCCCACTTGAAGGCCGCATAGGCGTCCTCGACCGCGGCCGGGGCCGGGTGCTCGGGCGCCAGCCGATAGTCGATCGACAGCACATGGACGCCGGCGTCACGGCACGTCAGCCGGCACAGCGCGTCATGGGTGTCCAGGTCGCCGATAGTCCAGCCACCGCCGTGGTAGAAGACCAGCAGGGGCGTGGCCGCGCTACTGGCCGGGCGGTAATGCCGCGCCGCGATCTCGCCGGCCGGTCCGGGTAGCGCGAGGTCGTCCACCTCGACATGGATCTGCGGACCGGGAAAATTCAGGAGCCCCTCGCGCATCATTGCGCGGGACGGGGCCGGATCGTCGTCGATCACGAGGCCGTCGATGCCGACGGCGCGCTGACCCGACAGCATCAGCTGCAGCGTGGGATCGAGCGTGTTGCCGTCGATGATGACCGCGCGACCACGGACCAGCGCCCTGCGTGCGGCGGTCGGGATCCACGGAATGACCTTGGCGCCAACGGTGGTGACCGCGCCCTGAATGCGGCCGGCCCACCCCGTCGTCGAGTCTTTCGCTCCAAGGTCGACGTCCGGCGCACCTGGCAGACTCTTGCTCATGGGCAGCTCCCTCGAAAAAAACTCGGTCACGCTCAACGACGGTAATTCGATCCCCGTCGTCGGGCTCGGAGTCTTCCAGGTCCCTCCGGCGGACACCGAGCGGGCTGTCAGCGCAGCGCTGCGCGCGGGATACCGGCATATCGATACCGCTGCCGGCTACCGAAACGAGCGGGAGACCGGGCGAGCGATTACCGATTCCGACGTGCCCCGCGACCAACTCTACGTCGTGACCAAATTGTGGAATGCCGACCAGGGTTACGACACCACGCTGACGGCCTTCGACGCCAGCATGGACCGTCTGGGGCTCGAGTATCTCGATCTGTACCTGATTCACTGGCCGCTGCCCGCGCTCAACAAATACGTGGACACGTTCAAGGCTTTCGCCCACCTGCGCGACCAGGGCCGGATCCGGTCCATCGGCGTCAGCAATTTCGAGCCTGAGCACCTCACGGTCTTGATCGATGCCACCGGCGTCGTCCCGGCCGTCAACCAGATCGAGCTGCATCCGCGGTTTCCCCAGCACGAACTGCGCGAAGTGCACGCCCAACGCGGCATTGCGACCGAGGCGTGGGCGCCGCTGGGGCAGGGAGCGCTGTTAGCCCATCCGGCCGTCACGGCCGTCGCCGAAGGACGCGGGAGGACGCCCGCCCAGGTGCTGATTCGGTGGCATATCCAACTGGGTAATATCGTGATCCCCAAGTCGGTGAACCCCACACGGATTGCGAGCAACTTCGACGTGTTCGATTTCGAACTCAGTGCCGATGAAATGGCGTCGATCTCCTCGCTCGATGACGGGGCCCGGCTGGGTCCGGATCCTCGAACCTTCAATTTCACAGGTAGGTGAATGACGTTGACAGGCCAGTCGCGTGCCGCCGTGCCCTCAATCGCGCTTAATGACGAAAACACCATGCCGGTGCTCGGCCTGGGGGTCGCCGAAATATCGGAAGAAGAGACCGAACGCGCGGTGTCGGCCGCGCTGGAAGTCGGCTGCCGGCTCATCGACACGGCTGCCGTCTACGGCAACGAAGCCGCCGTCGGTCGCGCGATCGCGGCTTCCGGAATTCCGCGCGCAGAGTTGTTCGTCACCACCAAGCTGGCCACCCCTGACCAGGGTTTCGCCGCCGCCCAGGAGGCCTGCGCCGCCAGCCTGGAACGGCTCGGCCTGGACTACGTCGACCTGTATCTCCTCCACTGGCCGGCCCCGTCTGTGGGCAAATACGTGGACGCCTTCGGCGGCATGATCCAATCCCGCGGAGAGGGCCACGCCCGCTCGATCGGCGTGTCCAACTTCACCGACGATTACCTGTCAACGGTCATCGACCTGACCTTCGTCACGCCGGCCGTCAACCAGATCGAGCTGCACCCATTGCTCAACCAAGATGAAATGCGCAAAGCAAACGCGCAGCACAACGTCGTCACCCAGTCCTACACCCCGCTGGCTCTCGGCAAGCTGATCGACAACCCGACCGTGACCTCGGTCGCCGGCGAATACGGCAAGACGCCCGCCCAGGTGCTACTGCGCTGGAACGTGCAGCTGGGCAATTCGGTCATCTTCCGATCGACCAAGGCCGAGCGCATCGCCGCCAACCTGGACATCTTCGATTTCGAGTTGGCCGCAGAACACATGGATGCCATCACCGGCCTTAACGACGGCACCCGGCTGCGCCCCGACCCGGATACCTACGACGGCTCGTAATCCGTTGCCGCCGAACGGCTAACCCGCCGGGCAGGTGGCCGCGGCCTGATGCAGCACGCCCGCCGAAGCCTGGTCTACCGGCAACTGGTAGCCCCGGAGCACGGCGATGAACTGTATGGCGTACTGGCACGCGAACGCGGTGTTCGGCGGCATCCACTGAGCGGGCCCCGAATCGCCCTTGTCCTGATTGGCCTGGCCCTGCACGGCCAGCAGGTTGGCCGGATCGTTGGCGAAACGTAGTCGCTCGGGGAACGGCCAGTTGTAGGCCCCCATGTCCCAGGCGTAGGCAAGCGGGACGATGTGGTCGATCTGCACCGCTTCGCCGACCTTGGCGCCGCGCTGAAAGATGACGGTGGTGTTGGTGTACGGGTCGTGCAGCGTGCCGGTGGCCACCGCGTCCGGACAACGCTTGATCGACACGTACGTCTTGTCGACGAGATCCCGATTGAGGATGTCGTCGCGCGTGTCACACCCGTTGTGTCCGAGCGGAGCGTCGTTGTCGTCGGTCCAGGCATCGCCGAACGCCGGCCTGCGGTAGTCGTAGCGGTGTGTCCGCTCCGGCAGCACCGCGACCCCCGCCAGCACATCGGTGCCGGGTTGCACCGTGGGAACATCGGCGCGGGCGGCGACTTCGGTATGCCTGGCCGCCAACGATCCCAGCGTTTGGTAGGCGACCAGGACCGCGAGCACCGCGGCCGCCGACAACCACAGCAGCAGCTTCCGGTTCATGACTTGTCCAGGTATTCGATTCGGTCGGTATCGGTGAATCTCGCTGCTGTCAAGGCCAATTCGGGATTCGAGGGATCCCGCTCGTAGGCCTGGATGCAGAAGTCGCGGGCCGCTTCGATTAACGTTCCGTGGTCGGCCAGCGACAACAGCCGCAGGGTGAGCCCCTTGCCGGACTGGTTGCGGCCCAGCACATCCCCTTCCCGCCGTTCCTTGAGGTCCAGGTCTGCAAGGGCGAAGCCGTCCATCGTCTCGGCGACGGCAGCAAGCCGGCGGCCGGCGTGCGACCCCGGCGAGACCCAGCTGGCCAGCAGGCACAGGCTCGGATGCTCGCCGCGGCCGATGCGCCCGCGCAGCTGATGCAATTGGCTGATTCCGAACCGGTCGGCGTCCATCACCAGCATGACCGTGGCATTGGGGACATCGACACCCACCTCAATGACGGTGGTACACACCAGCACATCGATTTCACCGGCGCGAAAAGCGGCCATCGCGGCGTCCTTCTTGTCGCCGGGTAACCGCCCGTGCATGAGTCCCAGCCGCAGGTTCGAAAGCTCAGTGGACCGCAATCGGTTGAACAGACCCTCGGCGGTTTCGGAAGGCCTTGGGCCGGCCTGTCCATTTTCCGGCTCGTCGGTTTCGTCGATGCGCGGTGCGACGACATAAGCCTGGCGGCCGTCGGCGACCTCTTCGATGATGCGCTTCCAGGCACGCTCGAGCCAGGCGGGCTTGTCTTCGACGAAGATGACGTTGGAGGTGATCGGCTGGCGTCCGCGCGGGAGTTCGCGCAACGTCGAGGTCTCCAGGTCGCCGTACACGGTGAGCGCGACGGTGCGTGGTATCGGGGTCGCCGTCATCACCAGCAAATGCGGTGTGATGCCGGCACGAGCCTTGGCGCGCAATTGGTCTCGCTGCTCGACGCCGAAGCGGTGTTGCTCGTCGACCACCACCATGCCGAGGTTGTGGAATTCCACCGCGTCCTGCAGCAGCGCGTGCGTGCCGATCACGATTTCGACCTGTCCGCCGGCGATCTCGGCTCGGATTTGCTTTTTCTGCGCGGCCGTCATCGAGCCGGTGAGCAGTGCCACCCGGGTGGCGTGGTCGGCCCCACCCAGCTGGCCGCCCATCGCCAGCGGGCCAAGCACGTCGCAAATCGACAGAAGATGCTGTGCGGCAAGAACTTCCGTCGGCGCCAGTAGTGCGCACTGATAGCCGGCGTCGACCATCTGCAGCATCGCGAGTACCGCGACGATCGTCTTGCCCGACCCCACCTCACCTTGCAGCAGGCGGTTCATCGGACGGGTGGCCGCGAGGCCGTCGGACAGCACGTCGAGCACTTCCCGCTGCCCCGCCGTCAGCTCGAATGGCAACCGCTGCAATAGTTCCGCCGACAGACCATCGGCCTGCGGCGGCGCCGGTGGCCCCGATTCCGACAGCTCGCCATGCCGTCGGGCGACCAGCGCCCACTGCAGGCCGACGGCTTCGTCGAACGTCAAGCGCTCCAGCGCGCGCCGGCGTTCGGAGTCGTTCTCGGCGAGATGGATGGCGCGCAGCGCCTCGTCTTCGGAGACCAGGCCCATCCTGGCGCGCAGCTCGGTGGGTAGCGGATCGGCCACCGGATCGAGGACGTCGAGGACCTGGCGGACGCAGGAGAAGATGTCCCAGCTCTGCACTTTGGTGCTGGCCGGATAGATCGGAAAGAAGCGACGCTCGAAGTCCTCTACCCCGAACTCGCCCCTGGTGGCCTCCGAGGCGACGGCGATGTTTTTCAGCGACTTGGTGCCGTGGTGCTTTCCGTCGGGCGAGTCGAGGATGAGGAAAGCGGGGTGCGTCAGCTGCATGGCGCCCTTGTAGAACCCGACCTCCCCGGACAGCATCACCCGCGTGTTCTTGGTGAGGTCCTTGCTGAGGTACTTCGCGTTGAAGAACGTGGCGGTCACGGCGCTGCGCCCGGAGCCGACGGTGATCCGGAAGATCTTCTTCCTCGGGTCCTTCTTCGTGGGCAGGGTCACCGCGGAAGTGATCGTGTCGACGATGGTGATGTGCTCACCCGCCGGTGGCCGCTCGTCGTCGGCACCGCGCATCGCAGCGCCCTCGGTGTAGCTGCGCGGGTAGTGGCGCAGCAGGCCGTCGACGGTCCGGATCCCGAACGCCTCGTCCAGGGAATCCGCGGCCTTGGCGCCCAGGATGTAGTCCAGCCGATCGGACAGTGACGCCACGGCTACTCGACCCCGATCAGCAGGACGTCGCCGCGGTGACCCGTGCGGTAGGCGACCAGTTCGGTCCCCGGGTGGTTGTCGTGCACATGATCGGCCAGGATGCTGCCGACCGCATCGGCGTCGGCATCCGTCTCGATCCCGGCGCCGATCAACACCGTCACCAGGTCGCCGCCCGACGCCAGCAGGAGATCCAGCAGGCCGATCGCCGCCCCGGCCGTGTCGGCGGCCACGATCAGCACCTCATCGCCCGCGATGCCGAGGCCGTCGCCCGGCTGGCAGCGTCCGGCCCAGGTCAACGCGCTCTCGGTCGCGATGCGCACCGACCCGTGCCGCGCCGCGCCCGCCGCCCGGGCCATGGTGAAGCCGTCGTCGACGGCCTGCCGGTCGGTTTGATGAACGGCCAGCGCGGCCAGCCCCTGCACCATCGACCCCGTCGGTATCGGCACCACGTCGATCCCCCAGCCGATGGCCGCGGTGCAGCCGGCCACCAGCTCCTCGGCGGCCACATAGCCGTTGGGCAGCACCATCACCTGCGCGGCGCCGGTGTCCACCACGGCCCGCACCAGCTGGTGGGCGCTGATATCCGTGGCCGGATCGCCCGCCTCCGGGTCCGGCCGCAGTACCCAGGCGCCCTCACCGGAGAACAGCCCGGCGGCACCGTCGCCGTCGACAACGGCCAGCACCGCACGTTCTCGCGTCCAGCTGCCCGCCGGCAGGCCGCTCGCGCCGGAGCTGAGCGCGGAGACGACGATTCGGCTCAGCCGCCCGGCCACCAGCCCCGCCTCGACCGCGGCCCCGGCATCGTCGGTATGCACGTGTACGGAGTAGCTGTCCTGTGTGCCGGCCTCCCCCGCCTGAGCTATGGCCACCGACTCGCCGAGCCCCTCGAGCCGATTCCGCAGCGCATCGGCGGCCGCGGAATCGCAACCATCCAGCCGGTACATCACCTCGAATTGCGGGGCGGGTTGTTCGGCGGGGGCTTGTGGCGCAGGCGCGCGCGGCGCCAGCTCGTACACCGTGCGGGCGGGCGCCTGCCCGATGAAGGTGGAACGCAGCGCGTCCAGCAGGACAAGCAGGCCCCGCCCGCCGGCGTCCACCGCACCGGCATCGGCGAGCACGTCGAGCTGCTCGGGGGTCTTTTCCAGCGCGACCACCGCCGCGTCGCCGGCGGCGGTGATCGCGGCGGCCAGCCCTTCGTTTGCGCACTCTTCGACCGCCTCGGCGGCGGCCCGCAATACCGAGACGATGGTTCCCGGAACCTCTTCGCCGCCCATCGACGTGATGACCAGCTCGACGCCGCGCCGCAACGCGGACCCCAGGATGACGGCGTCCATGTGGGGCAGCTCGCCGCCGGCGTCGGCCGCCGCGGTGGCGGTGACGTCGGCGATGCCGCGCAGAATCTGCGACAAGATCACGCCGGAATTGCCGCGAGCGCCGTTCAGGGCTCCGGCCGACAGGGCCGCGGCGACCCGCGCGACGCACCCGGACCCGCCGTCGGCGCCGGCTCCCACGTTCGCCTCTGCCAGCGCGGAACGCATGGTGAACAGCATGTTCGCGCCGGTATCGGAGTCGGCGACCGGGAACACGTTGAGCCGGTTGATCTCGTCGATGTGAGTGATCAGGTCGCTGACCGCGGTGTGCGCCCAGTCCCGCAAGGCCGGCGCGTCCAGCACACGATTCGACATGCCCAGTGTGACCCACCTTCCTCCGCGCGACCCCCGGTGCGCGCCAGCGTAGCCTCATCGAGCCTAGCCAGCGGGGGCGACAGCGCCGGTCGTGAGCCATGTCGTGGCTGTTGATCGTTTCCGGGTGCCTCATCAGCCCGCCGGCGCATTCTTTCGACACGCGCTCACCGGTCGGACAGATCAATCAGCAAGGTCGCAAGGTCAGAATCAACGCGTCGGATCGCCGTGGCATACTCGAATGTATGTTCGAACAGCAGCCCGATCCCGACGCGATCGCGCGGTTTGATGAGCTCTTCGAGCGGCACTATCCCTCGAAGACGCCCGAGTCGGCGGCGATGGTGGAGCGGATCTGTTCCTGGGCGCGCGCGGAGAACCGGGCGGCGGCCGCCCAGCTTGTCGCCATCGATGAGTTGTTTGTCTATCGGTTGTCGCGGTGCTCGGAGACCGAGGACTGGGCGATCGACACGATGGAGGCGGTGGCCGCCGAGGTGGGCGCGGCGTTGCGGATCAGTCAGGGGCTGGCCGTAAGCCGGCTGCGGTATGCGCGGGCCATGCGGGAGCGGCTGCCGAAGGTGGCCGAGGTGTTTCGGGCCGGGGACATCGACTATCGGATGTTTCAGACGATCGTGTATCGCACCGATCTGATCACCGACGAGCAGGTGCTGACCGCCGTCGATGCCCAACTGGCGGTCAAGGTCCCGCGCTGGCCGTCGATGAGCCGGGGCCGACTGGCTGGGCAGGTCGACAAGATCGTGGCCCGGGTCGATGCGGATGCGGTGCGCCGCCGCCAGGAGCGCCAGGCCGACCGCGACGTGTGGATCGGCGATGGCGCTGACGGGCATCTCGGAGATTCATGGCAGCCTGTTCACCCCGGATGCGCATGCTCTCGAGAAGCGGTTGGAGGCGTTGGCGGCCACGGTGTGTGAGCACGACCCGCGCAGCCCCCAGCAGCGCCGCGCCGATGCCCTGGGCGCGTTGGCGGCGGGGGCGGATCGGTTGGGGTGTCGCTGCGGGCGCGCCGACTGTGCGGCGGGCAAGCGGCCCGCCGCCTCCCCGGTGGTGATTCACGTGATCGCCGAGCAAGCCACCCTCGAGGGCGCACGGTGATGCGCCGGGATCGCAGGTGGGCGCCGATGAGATCCTCACCCCCGAACTGGTTGCCGAGCTGGCCGCCTCGGCCAAACTGGTGCCGCTGATCCATCCGGGCGACGCCCCACCCGAGAACGGCTATGTGCCGTCCAAGGCGTTGGCCGATTTTGTGCGGTGCCGGGATTTGACGTGTCGCTGGCCGGGTTGTGATCAGCCCGCCGTCAACTGCGATATTGATCATTCGATTCCCTACGCCCGGGGCGGGGCCACACATGCGGCCAACCTGAACTGCAAGTGCCGCACCCACCATCTATGCAAGACCTTTTTGGGCTGGGGCGAACAGCAGTTGGCTGACGGGACTTTGATTTTGACCTCACCGACGGGGCACACCTATGTCACCACCCCCGGTAGCGCGCTGTTGTTTCCCAGTTTGTGTCTCTCTGTCGGCGGAATGGCGTCCCCCGAAGCCGACCCACCGCCCGACTACTGCGCCGAACGCAGCGCGATGATGCCCAAACGCCGCCGCACCCGCGCCCAAAACCGCGCGCACCGCATCGCCACCGAACGCCGACACAACCGCGAGGCCCGCACAACCCGGCGCGAAGAGCCGGTGAGCTTCGTCGGGCCGGCCCCACCCGACCCCGACGAAGATCCGCCGCCCTTCTGACGCGGTGGTGCACTCCGAGCTCACCCTCGCGCATCCTGTCGACGATTCAGATGAGTCAAATGCGCGTTTTGGTGGTCGCCCACCACAGTCGGTATCCTGGCCTGGCTCGGGTCTCCCGGGCTGTCCCGGCCCAGGTGCCGGAGCCTGAGAATATTTGAGGAGTTTGAACCATGGCCGCTGTGTGCGAAATCTGCGGGAAAGGCCCCGGCTTCGGCAAGTCGGTGTCGCACTCCCACCGCCGCACCAGCCGCCGGTGGGATCCCAACATCCAGACCGTTCACGTCGTCACCCGCCCGGGCGGCAACAAGAAGCGACTCAACGTCTGCACGTCCTGCATCAAGGCCGGCAAGGTCGTCCGCGGCTAGCTGACTGTCAGCGGCAACCATCGTCACCGCAACCGCATCGGCGCGCAGCGTGGAGCGTCTCCGCGGCTAGGGTGCCGACCGGATCATCGGCTACATCGACTACACCCGGTCACCGATCGACGTTGCCGGACAGCCGTTCGACGTGGTGCTCAACTTGGTGAGCACCTCACCGGAGGAGACCGAGGCGCTCCCGCACGGGGAGTGCACGCTCAACGGGTCTTCGTCCGCAGCGACGCCGCGCAATTGGCCGACCTCGTCAGCCGCGTCGACGCCGGACAACTGCGCGTCGACGTCGCCGACCGCCGCCCGCTGACGGAGGCCGCCGCGGTGCACGACGCGGCCGACGCCGGCAGGCTGCCGGGCAAGACCATTCTTTCCCCGCCGATCGATAACACCGGGCCGTCAATCCCGGACGACGATCACGGTCTTGCCCGCGCGCCGGCCGGGGCGTCGGCCGCTCTCGAACGCCTCCCTGCCCTCGTCGAGCGGGAACGTCGCGGCGATTTCCACGCGCAGCCGGCCGCCGTCCACGAGGGCGGCCAGCTCGTCGAGATGATCCCGATTCGGGATCACGATGAAAAACGTTGCCGTCACGCCGTACTTATCGGCCTTCCCTTCCGGAGGCGGGGCCGAGAGCGTGACCAGCCGTCCGCCACGGCGCAGCACGGCAAAGGATTGGTCCAACGTCTCGCCGCCGACGGTGTCGATGACGACGTCGTAGGGGCCGCTTTCGTCGAACGTCTCGGTGCGCACATCGATCACCCGCTGCGCGCCGAACCCGCCGAGCAGCTCGCGGGCGTCGCTGCGGACCGTGGCGGTGACACGGGCGCCGAGGATGGCGGCCAGCTGGACGGTCAAGGCGCCGACCCCGCCCGCCCCGCCGTGCACCAGCACAGCCTCCCCGGGCCGGACCGCCGCGTGGTCGACGAGGGCCTGCAGGGCGGTGAGCCCAGCCAGCGGCAACGCGGCGGCGACGGCGTGCGACACGGTCGACGGCTTGGCGGCGACTTCGGTGGCGGGGACCGCGACGAACTCGGCCGCCGCGCCGTCGCGGTCGAATCCGATCAGCCCGTAGATCTCGTCGCCGAGACCGAAATCCGTTACGCCGGAGCCTGTTTCGACGACGACGCCGGATACCTCGTGCGACGGGATTATCGGGGTGCGGCTGACACCGTCGCGGGTCCACGTCTCGTCCCACGTCAGCTCGTCGAACGTGATGGCCGCGGCGCGCACCGACACCAGGACTTCGCCGGCCGCGGGAACGGGCGCGGGCGCGCGCTCGACGACCAACACTTCGGGGCCGCCGCGGTGGTGGGCGCGCAGCGCGGTCATTTCGGTCACGGCAGCCGCCAATCGATCGGGTCGGCGCCCATTCCCGCCAACAGCTCGTTGGCGCGGCTGAACGGACGCGAACCGAAGAATCCGCGCGACGCCGACAGCGGCGAGGGATGCGGCGACTCGATCGCCACGCAGTCGCCCTCGGCCAGAATGGGTTTGAGTGTTGAGGCGTCGCGGCCCCACAGGATGGCCACCAGCGGCTGCGACCGGGTAACGAGCGCGCGAATCGCGCACTCCGTCACCGGTTCCCAGCCCTTGCCCCGATGTGACGCCGGGTTGCTGGGGCGCACGGTGAGCACCCTGTTCAGCAGCAACACCCCGCGCTGTGCCCACGGCGTCAAATCACCGCACGAGGGCTGGGGATGGCCGAGGTCGGCGGTGTACTCCTCGTAGATGTTGGCCAGGCTGCGGGGCAGTGGACTCACCTCGGGTGCCACCGAAAAGCTCAGGCCCACAGCGTGTCCGGGTGTTGGGTAGGGATCCTGCCCGACGATCAGGACCTTGACGGCATCGAACGGATAAGTAAAGGCGCGCAACACGTTCGGGCCCGCGGGCAGGTACCTGCGCCCGGCCGCGATCTCGGCCCGCAGGAACTGTCCCATCTGGGCGACCTGGTCGGCCACCGGCTTGAGCGCGGTCGCCCAGCCCTCCTCGACGAGTTCGCCCAACGGGCGCGCGGTCATTGCAGCCCTTTCACCAGCAGCACCAGGATGTCCGGGTACCGGTCGTAGGCCGCCCGGTCGGCGAATCTCAGCTGCGCGATCGCGTAGACGGTCACCCGCGCCACCCTAATACGACTGCCAGCCCTCGTATCCCCGCCACTCCCGTCCATCGACGAGCACCCGGGCCGGCCCGTCGAGCACCCGCCCGATCACTCGCCACCCGGTCGGCGCCGGACCGGCGAAACAGGCCACCAGGGCGTGGTCTTCGCCGCCACCCAGCACCCACGGCCAGGGATCGGCGCCCACAGCGGCGGCGACCGCGGTCAGCGCGTCGTGGTCCGCGGCCAGCGCCGCGGTGGACAAATCGATGCCCGCCCCCGATGCCTCGGCGATGTGCCGCAGGTCGGCGATCAGGCCATCGGAGACGTCGATCATCGCCTGCGCGCCCGCCGCCGCGGCCGCCACTCCCTGGCCATAGGGCGGCTGCGGCACCAGATGGCGACGCCGCAGTTCGTCGAATCCTTCAATTCCCTTGTCCCACAATGTGTATCCGGCCGCAGAGCGGCCCAGCTCACCGGTGGCGGCAATCACCGAACCGGCCTTCGCCCCGGACCGTAACACCGGCGCGCGGCCGTCCAGATCACCCAGCACCGTCACCGATAACACCCACTGCGGGCAGCTGACCAGGTCGCCGCCGACGATGCCGGCGCCGAGCCGCCCCGCCTCGTCCCACATCCCGTCGACCAGCGCGTCCACCTGCGCCGTCTGCGTATCACCGGGTGCGCCGAAGCCGACCACGAACGCCGTGGCGCGCGCGCCCATCGCCTCGATGTCGGCGGCGTTCTGGGCGATCGCCTTGCGGCCGACGTCGCGGGGCGTCGACCAGTCCAGCCGAAAGTGCCGATCCTGCACCAGCATGTCGGTCGAAATGACGGTGGGACCGCCTCCGCCCGACACCAGCGCCGCGTCGTCACCCGGCCCGAGCAGGACCCCGGCGGGCTGTTGTCGGCCCCGCACCAACCGGTCGATCACCGCGAACTCGCCGAGCTGTCGCAGCGTGCCGGATTCCCCCGATGCCTCGTCGCCCACGCCACCTCCTCCGGCCTCCCGGCCGCGTCCGGGCCGCTGCGGCCCACTCTACGGTCGCCCGACCTGCGGTAAGTTGGGTTCCTGCCCGTGCGAGCGGACGCGCCATGCAACAGACAGGAGGTGCGCGGGCGGTGACGACCGACCCCGATACCGATTCCGCTACCGATTCAGGCGGACCACCCCGCGCCCTGCTGATCGCCGCGGTCGCGCTGGGCGTGGTGGCCATCGGCGCGATCCTGGTCATCGCGGCAACCCGGCAGGCGCCGCCGCAACCGGTTGTCCTCCCCGCCGTGCCGGCGCCGCAGGCGACCGACCCCGCGTGCCGCGCATTGGTCGACGCGCTGCCGCATCGGCTCGGGGACTATCAACGCGCATCCCTCGCGCAGCCGGCGCCCCCGGGCGCGGCGGCCTGGCGGGCCGGGCCCGGCGGCGAGCCGGTGGTGCTGCGCTGCGGCCTCGAACGCCCCACCGACTTCGTGCTGGGGTCTCCGATCCAGGTCGTCGATCGGGTGCAGTGGTTTGAAGTTGCGGCCGGACAGCAATCGGCCGGTGAGACCGGCAGGTCGACGTGGTACACGGTGGACCGGCCGGTGTACGTGGCGCTGACGCTGCCGTCGGGATCGGGGCCGACCCCGATCCAGCAGCTCTCCGAGTTAATCGACAACACCACCGCCGCGGTGCCGATCAACCCGGGTCCGGCCCGTTGATGGCTCGTTAGCGGTCCCTAGCGCAGGCCGACCCCGCGGGCGAGTGCGGTGTCGACCATGGTCGTCAACAGAGTCGGATAGTCGACGCCGCTGGCCGCCCACATCCTCGGATACATCGAGATCGTGGTGAATCCCGGCATCGTGTTGATTTCGTTGATGATCGGCCCGTCGTCGGTGAGAAAGAAATCGACCCGGGCCAAACCCTGGCAGTCAATGGCCTTGAACGCCCGGATCGCCAACTGGCGCACGGTGTCGGCGATGTCGTCGTCCACCTTTGCGGGCACGTCCAATTCGGCTGCGTCGTCGAGGTATTTGGTCGCGAAGTCGTAGAACGAGTCCTCGCGTCCCCGCACCCCGGCCACCCGGATCTCACCCACCGTACTGGCTTCCACTGTGCCGTCGGGCATTTCGAGCACTCCGCACTCGAGCTCACGACCGTTGATCGCAGCCTCGACGATCACTTTCGGATCGTGCCGGCGAGCGGTCGCGACCGCGGCGGGCAGCTGGTCCCAACTCGAGACCCGGCTGACGCCGATCGAAGAGCCGCCGCGTGCGGGTTTGACGAACACCGGCAGCCCCAGCCGCTCGCACTCCTCGGCGCGCAGCGCCGCCCGCGAGGGGCGCAGCACGGCGTGTGGGCCGATCGGAAGTCCTTCTGCGGCAAGCAGCTTCTTGGTGAACTCCTTGTCCATGCCCGCGGCGCTGGCCAGCACGCCGGCACCGACGTAAGGCACGCCGGCGAGTTCGAGCAGCCCCTGGATCGTGCCGTCCTCGCCGTACGGGCCGTGCAGCACGGGAAACACCACGTCGACGGACGCCAGGACATCGCCGGCACCGGGCGCCAGGGACACCAACTGGCCGCCGCGCCCCGGGTCCGCCGGCAGCGCCAGCTCGGTGCCCGAATCGGCGGTCACCCCGGGCAGCTGCCGGTTGGTGATCGCGAGCGCATCGGGGTCCCCGTCGGTGAGCACCCACGAACCTCCGGGCGTGATGCCGATCGCGATCACCTCGAACCGATGTGGGTCGAGATTGCGCAGAATGCTGCCCGCGGACACGCAGGAGATGGCGTGCTCGTTGCTGCGCCCGCCGAAGACGACGGCGACGCGCACGCGGCTACCGCTGGCACTCACAACCTGGAGAGGCTACCGGTTGAGGCGCGCCCGGGTCGGGAGCCGGGCCGCTAGCTGGGGTTTCTGTCGCCGCAACGGCTCATTCGGGCTTGGTGCGGCGGCCCAGCAGCAGCGCCATCGCCTCGTCCACCGAGAGTCCCCTGTGACACACCCGGTGCACGGCGTCGGTAAGTGGCATTTCGACGTCGTAACTGGAGGCCAGCGCGAGCACCGCCTCGCACGACGTCACCCCCTCGACGACGTGCCCTCCTCCCGCCCGCGTCGCCGATTCCATGGTCCCGCCGCGGCCCAGGCGTTCGCCGAAGGACCGATTACGCGAATGCGGCGACGTGCACGTGGCCACCAGGTCACCCACCCCCGCCAGCCCGGCCAGCGTCGCGCCCTTG
The DNA here is from genome assembly GCA_963703795.1 of uncultured Actinomycetota bacterium. Classification (GTDB taxonomy): domain Bacteria; phylum Actinomycetota; class Actinomycetes; order Mycobacteriales; family Mycobacteriaceae; genus Mycobacterium. Next base: position 17,206 of record CAVPFT010000050.1, read on the forward strand.
GCTCCGAGCGCAATCCCGAGCCGCATGATCTCCGCCAGGCCGCGGGTGATGATCGCCGCCGCGGTGTTTTCGCCGAGCCCGACGCCGGCCGCCATCCCGCACGCGAGCGCGATGACGTTCTTGCAAGCACCGCCGATTTCGGTGCCGACCACGTCGCTGTTGGTGTAGGGACGGAAGTATCCGCTGTTCAGCATCCGCTGCAGCGCAACCGCGCGGCCCGAGTCGCCGCACGCCACGGTCGTGGCGGCCGGCTGACATCCGGCGATCTCACTGGCCAAGTTCGGCCCCGAAATGACGGCGACCTCCGCCGGATCCACGCCGGTCACCGAAACGATGACCTGACTCATCCGCATCAGCGTGCCCAGCTCGATGCCCTTGGCCAGGCTGACCAGGGTCGCGCCGTCGGATAACGTTTGCGCCCACTGCTCGAGGTTGGCGCGCAGCGTCTGCGCCGGCACCCCCAGCAGCACCGTCGACGCGCCGCCAAGCGCCTCGCTCGCATCGGCGGTGGCGCGGATGCCCGGCGGCAGCAAAGTCCCCGGCAGATAGGCGGGGTTGTATCGGGTGGCGTTGATCTCCTCGGCGACGTCGGATCGCCGGGCCCACAAGGTGACCTCCGCTTCCGGTCCGCCGGCGTCGACGAGCACCTTGGCCAGCGCCGTGCCCCAGGCACCGGCGCCCATCACCGCAACGGCGCCCGCTGTGCTGGCCATTTACCACCCCCGTCTGTCGTCGAAATTGTTTATCGTCGCTGCTTGTTATTGCCTTGCCGGCGCTTCACATTAGACCCGCGACGGCGTTTTCGAAGATCAACGCTGGCAGGATGACTTCCATGAGCGGCACACAGGCCGACGGTGTGGGTGACGTCGCACTCATCATCGCCGTCAAGCGGTTGGCCGCCGCCAAGACCAGGCTGGCTCCGGTGTTCTCGGCGCGGACCCGGGAGACCGTGGTGCTGGCCATGTTGGTCGACACCCTGACCGCCGCGGCACGCGTTGCATCGCTGGGCTCGATCACCGTCGTCACGCCCGACGAAGCCGCGGCGGCCGCGGCGGCCGGGCTCGGGGCCGACGTGCTGGCCGACCCGACGCCCGACGGCCACGGCGACCCACTGAACAACGCGATCGTCACAGCCGAACGGGCGGTGGCCGATTCCTTCTCCAATGTCGTTGCGCTGCAGGGTGATCTGCCGGCGTTACAGAGCCAGGAGCTGGCCGAGGCGATCGCCGCCGCACGCCACCACCGGCGCAGCTTCGTCGCCGACCGGCTGGCAACGGGAACCGCCGCGCTCTGCGCGTTCGGAGCCGCGCTCGACCCGCAGTTCGGGTCGGATTCGTCCGAGCGGCACCATTC
>CAVPFT010000051.1:0-4510 GCA_963703795.1 uncultured Actinomycetota bacterium
GCGTGACCGTCTCCGGCACGAGCGCGCGCACCAGCGCGACTGACACCGTCGAGCATGCCGCGGCGACGGCCGACCAGCCGCAACCGTTTGCCGAGTTGGGGCTCAAAGACGACGAGTACCAGCGCATCCGCGAAATCCTGGGCCGCAGGCCCACCGACACCGAGCTGGCGATGTACTCGGTGATGTGGAGCGAGCACTGCTCCTACAAGTCCTCCAAGGTCCACCTGCGCTACTTCGGCGAGACCACGACCGACGAGATGCGTGCCGGCATGCTGGCCGGCATCGGCGAAAACGCCGGCGTCGTCGACATCGGCGACGGTTGGGCCGTCACCTTCAAGGTGGAATCGCACAACCACCCGTCCTACGTCGAGCCCTACCAGGGTGCGGCCACCGGCGTCGGCGGCATCGTCCGCGACATCATGGCCATGGGCGCCCGACCGGTCGCCGTGCTGGATCAGCTTCGATTCGGTGCCGCCGACGCGCCAGACACCCGCCGCGTGGTCGACGGTGTCGTTCGGGGTATCGGCGGCTACGGCAACTCGCTTGGCTTGCCCAACATCGGCGGCGAGACCGTCTTCGATGCGTGCTACGCCGGCAACCCGTTGGTCAACGCGATGTGCGTCGGCGTATTACGCCAGGAGGACCTGCATTTGGCGTTCGCGTCGGGTACCGGCAACAAGATCATCCTGTTCGGCGCCCGGACCGGGCTGGACGGTATCGGCGGGGTATCGGTGTTGGCGTCGGACACCTTCGACAGCACCGGATCCCGCAAGAAGCTGCCCTCGGTTCAGGTGGGCGACCCCTTCATGGAGAAGGTGCTCATCGAGTGTTGTCTCGAGCTCTACGCGGGCGGGCTGGTGATCGGCATCCAGGACCTTGGTGGTGCCGGATTATCCTGTGCGACCTCGGAATTGGCGTCCGCCGGCGATGGTGGGATGACGATCCAACTCGACACCGTCCCGCTGCGGACCAAGGAGATGACTCCCGCGGAGGTGCTCTGCAGCGAATCGCAGGAGCGCATGTGCGCGGTGGTCGCGCCGGAAAACGTGGACGCCTTCATGGCGGTGTGCCGCAAATGGGAGGTGCTGGCCACCGTGATCGGCGAGGTCACCGACGGCGACCGGCTGCGGATCACCTGGCGCGGCGAGACGGTCGTCGACGTGCCGCCACGCACGGTCGCACACGAGGGGCCGGTGTATAAGCGTCCGGTCGCGCGTCCCGAATCACAGGACGCGTTGAACGCGGACCGGTCGACGAGCCTGCCACGGCCGGTCACCGGCGACCAGCTACGTGCGACTTTGCTTGCGCTGCTGGGCAGTCCGCACCTGTGCAGCCGCGCGTTCATCACGGAGCAGTACGACCGATACGTGCGCGGCAACACCGTGCTGGCCGAGCACGCCGACGGCGGCATGTTGCGCGTCGACGAGTCCACCGGCCGCGGCATCGCTGTGTCGACCGACGCGTCGGGGCGCTATACGCTGCTTGATCCCTACGCCGGTGCCCAGCTCGCGCTGGCCGAGTCGTACCGCAACGTCGCCGTCACCGGCGCGACGCCGGTCGCGGTGACCAACTGCCTCAACTTCGGTTCGCCCGAAGACCCCGGGGTGATGTGGCAGTTTTCGCAGGCGGTGCGGGGACTGGCCGATGGCTGTGCGGCCCTGGGGATTCCGGTGACCGGTGGCAATGTGAGCTTCTACAACCAAACGGGTTCGGTGGCGATCCTGCCCACCCCGGTGGTCGGTGTGCTCGGCGTCATAGACAACGTGAACCGACGTCTCCATACGGGCTTGGGTACCGAGCCTGGGGAAACCCTGATGCTGCTGGGCGATACGCGCGACGAGTTCGACGGCTCCGTCTGGGCCCAGGTGACCGCCGACCATCTCGGTGGGCTGCCGCCGACGGTCGACCTGGCTCGCGAGAAGCTACTCGCCGACGTGCTGAGTTCGGCGTCGCGCGACGGGCTGGTGTCCGCGGCGCACGATCTGTCCGAAGGCGGCCTCGCCCAGGCGATCGTGGAGTCGGCGCTGGCGGGTGAAACCGGTTGCCGCGTCGTGCTTCCCGAGGGTTTTCAATCAGGCACGGGTCCGTTCACATTTCTCTTTTCCGAGTCGGCGGGCCGGGCGCTGGTCGCGGTGCCGCGCACCGAGGAGAGCCGGTTCCGTTCGATGTGCGAGGCGCGGGGACTGCCCGCGGTCCGCATCGGCGTCGTCGATCAATCTTCGGACGCGGTGGACGTTCAGGGCTTGTTCACGGTGTCCCTGGCAGAATTGCGCGAGACGTCCGAGGCGGTGCTGCCGAGCTTCTTCGGATGAGGATAGCGCCGAATCCCGATGCGTGACGGACGTTTTCGTCGCCCGTGGGCGCTGTCGTTGGCCGCCGCCCTGGTCGGCTGGAGTTTCCTCAGTCCGCGGCTACCCGCCGCCTGGCGGGTAATGCTGCAGGCTGGCGTGGGCGCGCTGCTGGCACTGGTGACCCGCGCGCCGCTGGGCCTGCGCCCGCCGCGGCTGTGGGCGGGGCTGCGGCTGGGCTCGGCGGTCGGGGTGGCGGCGGCGAGCGCGATCGCCGCGACCACCCCGGTGCCGCCGGTGCGGTTGTCGATGGCCGCTCGCGAACCGCCGGCATCCGTGCCGGGCTGGCTGCTGGTGCGGATACCTGTCGGCACCGTCTGGTCCGAGGAGGCCGCCTTCCGCGCGGCGCTGGCCACCGCGGGTTCTGAAGCGTTCGGCAAGACCGGCGGAAGGTTGCTGCAGGCGGCCGCTTTTGGGCTTTCCCACATTGCGGACGCGCGCGCGACGGGTCAGCCGGTGGTGGCCACCGTGCTGGTCACCGGCATCGCGGGCTGGCTGTTCGGCCGGCTGGTCGAGCGTTCCGGCAGCCTCGCCGCGCCGATGCTGGCGCACCTCGCCATCAACGAGGCCGGCGCCATCGCCGCGCTGACGGTGCGGCGATCGGCGCAAAGGGCGCCGGTGGCCGCGCCCCACACGACGGCGCTCCATGATTTTGAGACCCGATTTTGAGACCCTGAGGTATGGCCGCCCGTCAAAGAGCCGATCCGGCAAAGGCTCGGCAGGCGGTGTTGGCCATTGCGGACTGGTTGCGTGACGAATCTCATCCCGCACCCGACCGGGACGCTTTGGCGGCGGCGGTTCGGCTCAGCGCGCGCACCCTGGCGGCGGTGGCGCCCGGCGCCAGCGTCGAGGTCCGGGTCCCGCCGTTCGCCGCGGTGCAGTGCATTCCCGGACCCAGGCACACCCGCGGCACACCGCCCAATGTCGTGGAGACGGACCCGCGGACCTGGCTGCTGCTGGCCACGGGGCTGTTGGGGCTCGAGGCGGCGAAGACCACCCCGGCGCTGACCCTCTCGGGCTCGCGGGCAGGTGAAATCGGCCACTGGCTGCCGCTGTTCGATGTGAGCTGAAGGTAACCCTGAACTGCAGGTTTAGGTGGCGTGGCGGAGATTTCGGCGCTCAACACGCCGGTCGGATTCGGCGCCGCGGCCGTCGTGCCCGTAGACTCCGTTTCGTCACCAATCGTTCCCCAGGGAGCCGCCGAACCGTGACCGTCCAGGAACCCGAGCAGGACCTTAACTCTCCCCGCGAAGAGTGTGGTGTATTCGGGGTTTGGGCCCCGGGTGAGGAAGTCGCCAAACTCACCTACTACGGCCTGTATGCCCTGCAGCATCGCGGGCAGGAAGCCGCGGGCATCGCCGTCGCCGATGGATCCCAGGTGCTGGTCTTCAAAGACCTCGGCCTGGTCAGCCAGGTGTTCGACGAGCAGACGCTGGCGGCCATGCATGGCCACGTCGCCATCGGACACTGCCGCTACTCCACCACCGGGGACACGACATGGGAAAACGCCCAGCCGGTGTTCCGCAACACCGCGGCCGGCACCGGGGTTACATTGGGCACAACGGAAATCTGGTCAACGCCGCCGACTCGCCACCCGCGCCCGGGCCGCGGGCTGATCTCCAAGCGCTGCCCGGCTCCGGCCACCACGGACTCGGACATCCTGGGCGCGCTGCTGGCCCACGGCGCGGCCGATTCCACCCTGGAACAGGCGGCGCTGGAACTGCTGCCGACCGTGCGCGGCGCGTTCTGCCTGACGTTCATGGACGAAAACACGCTGTACGCGTGCCGCGACCCCCATGGGGTGCGGCCGTTGTCGCTCGGCCGGCTGGACCGCGGCTGGGTCGTGGCCTCCGAGACGGCCGCGCTCGACATCGTCGGCGCCTCGTTCGTCCGCGATATCGAACCGGGCGAACTGCTGGCGATCGACGCCGACGGCGTGCGCTCCACCCGTTTCGCCAACCCCACACCCAAGGGCTGCGTCTTTGAATACGTGTATTTGGCGCGGCCCGACAGCACGCTCGCCGGCCGGTCCGTGCACGCCACCCGGGTGGACATCGGCCGTCGGCTGGCCCGCGAATGCCCTGTCGACGCCGACCTGGTGATCGGCGTTCCGGAATCGGGAACCCCCGCCGCGGTCGGATACGCGCAGGAGTCCGGCATTC
>CAVPFT010000052.1:0-52001 GCA_963703795.1 uncultured Actinomycetota bacterium
GACCAGCTACCGACAGTAAGCGCGCAGCAGCGCCCTCTACGGTGGTGCGGGTGACCCATTCGCACTCGCACGGCCTGCGCAGCTCGTCCGGGGGCCCGTCTCCGCTGGATCCGCTGCCCGCCAAGATCGTCGTCGGTCTGCTGGTCGCCATCGGTGTGGCCGTGATCGCCGGCGCGGCGTTGCTCTGGCCGAGCCGCCAGCACGTCGACATCCCAATGCCGTTCCAGAACGCGTCCGGTGGCGCCGTGGCCATTCAGAAGGGCCACGTGGTGTCCAGCGGACTCGGCGACTGTGGCAGCCCGTCGGCCAGTCAGGTGCTCACCACCGCGCCACAGCCGGCGGCGCCGGGCGCCGGGCGGTGCATAGAAACGCTCGTCGCAATCGATTCCGGACCGAACGCGGGCGCCAAGACACTTTTGGAATCCCCCCCGGGGCCGAGCCAGCCCCACTTCGCGGCGGGTGATCGCATCAGGGTCGTCCGGCAGGTCGACGACCAGGGCACGACCAACTATGCGTTCTACGACTTCGAACGCGGCTGGGCCCTGGTCGCGCTCGCGGTCGCGTTCTCGGTGGTGATTGTCGCGGTGGCGCGCTGGCGCGGCCTGCTCGCGCTGGTGGGCATCGTGGTCGCCTTCCTCGTGCTGGTGGTGTTCCTGCTGCCGGCGCTGCGCGACGGCGCATCCGCCGTCCCCGTGGCGTTGGTGGCGGCGGCGGCCATCCTCTACGCGGTGATCTACCTCGCCCACGGCGTCAATCTGCGGACCAGCGCCGCCCTGCTGGGCACTTTGACATCGTTGTTGCTGGCCGCCGGATTATCTTGGGCCGCAGTCACTTTGGTTCATCTTACCGGGCTCTCGGATGACCAGAGTTCCCAGGTATCCGCGTATCTGGGCACTGTGTCCATCAGCGGGCTGCTGCTGGCCGGGTTCATCATCGGGTCGCTGGGTGTGCTCAACGACGTGACCGTGACACAAGCGTCGACGGTGTTCGAGCTCGCCCATCTCGGCGGTTCCCGGCGGACCATTTTCCTGGGTGCGATTCGGGTGGGCCGCGATCACATCGCCAGCACGGTGTACACGCTGGTGCTGGCCTACGCCGGGAGTTCGCTGCCGCTGCTGTTGCTGTTCAGCGTCGCCAACCGGTCGCTGGGCGACGTGTTGATGAGCGAGAGCGTGGCGATCGAGCTCGTCCGGTCCGCGGTGGGCGGCATCGCGCTGGCACTGTCGGTGCCGCTGACGACGGCGATCGCCGCGGTGCTGGCCAAGCCCGCCGAAATCACCTCCGCTCCAACAACTCCAGCAGATAGCCGCCATACCCGGACTTGACCAGGGTGCGCGCCCGAGTCGCCAGCTGCTCATCGGTGATCCAGCCCCGTTGCCAGGCTATTTCCTCGGGAACGCTGACCTTCAGGCCCTGCCGCCGTTCCAGCGTGCGGACGTAGTCGCTGGCGTCCAACAGCGAGTCGAACGTGCCTGTGTCGAGCCACGCCGTGCCACGTGCCAGCACCTCGACCGACAGCCGGCCCCGGTTCAGATAGATCTGGTTGATCTCGGTGATCTCGTACTCGCCGCGCTCGGACTTCTTCAAACCCTTGGCAATCTCGATCACGTCGTTGTCGTAGAAATACAAGCCCGGTACCGCGTATTGGGACTTCGGTGTCGCCGGCTTTTCTTCAAGCGACAGCGCCATGCCGTCGGGCGCGAACTCAACGACACCGTACGCCGACGGGTTAGCCACCCAATAGGCGAAAATAGCTCCGCCGCTTACGTTTTGGAAGCGACTCAGGCTGGTACCAAGTCCCGGGCCGTAGAAAATGTTGTCCCCCAGCACTAAAGCCACCGCTTCATTGCCGATGTGGTCGGCGCCCATGACGAAAGCTTGTGCCAGACCGTCGGGGCGTTCTTGCGTCACATAGCTGAGGTTGACGCCGAATTGCGAACCGTCGCCGAGGAGTCGCTGGAAGCCGGCCGAGTCGTGGGGGGTGGTGATCACCAGTATGTCCTGGATTCCGGCCATCATCAGCGTGGACAGCGGGTAGTAGACCATGGGCTTGTCGTAGACCGGCAGCAACTGCTTGCTGATGCCGATCGTGATCGGATGAAGGCGCGTGCCCGACCCGCCGGCCAAGATGATCCCACGCATGCGTGCCTCCCCTACTCGACGACGTCGGCCTCGGTGAGTTCGGTCGCCGCGAGGGCGGACGCCAGGTCGTCGTGCCGGAACACCGAGGTGACATGATCGTGGACCACCCGGAATGCCGACGCGGCGTTCTTGACCGCCCCCTCCGGGGTAGTGACCTTCTGTTCGACGACCACGACGCCGTCGTGCACATACATCCGGCCGGGCTCCGCCGTGCCCTCGCGCGACGACGCCCACCTACGTAGGGCCTCGTGGCCCTGTGCGGCCCCGTGCGCGTCGCCGATGTCGATGTCATCGCTCGACAGGGCCACCAAGGTGTCCAGGTCGGAAGCGTTGAGGGCGTCGTGCCACGCCAGAACGGTGGCGATCTCCGAAATGGTCATGGTCAGCAAGTTACCGTGTCTGCGCGGGTTAAAGAGGCGTACGGTCCAGCCAGTTTTGCCACACGCCGTCGTCGCCGAACAGCTCGATACCGGTGTCGGCCACCGAGACCCGGCGCGTCATGGCAAGGAGTAGGTCGGCGGCGCCGCCGCGCAGCGCCACGCTGCCCTTGCCGTGCTCGTGGGTCCAGGTGATCGCGGGCCCTTCGACACCGACCGTCCATTCGCCGGCTTCGCCCAGCCCGGGATCTGTGGCGTGCAGGTGCAGGGTGTCGCCGTCCTCGAGCGGCAGCGGCGCCCCCTCGCTTCCCGCCTGAATCGCGACTCGCTCAAGCCATTCGGTGACCGCGTCGGCGGCTATGTTCGCTTCGAGCGTGAACTCGCCACCGGTCGCGATGGCCGCGTCGGCGCGGTGGACCGCCGTTTCGTGCAGCCGGCGCCGGATCCACCAGTTCGCCGGCCGCCGCCCGAGGAAAGTCCACACCGGGGTCTCCACGCCCGACAACTCGACGGCGTCGACCAGCCGCTGCGCGCCGCCCTGCAACCAGGAGATCGCATCGGCGGTGTCCGGTGGCGGCTTGCCACCCTCGACGGCGCGGGGATCGAGGTAGTCGTCGAGCCGGTCGCGCACGATCTGCGCCGCCCAGCGGTCACCGCGCCCGACATGGCGCAACAGTTGCGTGAGGCTCCAGCCCGGGCACGTCGGCACCGGGGCGGAGCCGTCGGCGTCGCGGAAGAGTTCCGCAAAGGCGCGGTTCTCGTCGAGGAACGCGGCGGCATAGTCCACCCGGTCAGGCTACCCGCCGGCCTGAGCCTCCCCGGGAAAGACCAAACACGGGGCGGTGAACCGGCGATCGCGATAACGTCCGTTGGGGCGATTGTTCGCTGGTGCCCGGGGGGCCGAGCCTCGCCTGTCATGAGCCGATGAAAGGTGTGGGTATGTCGTTTTTGATCGCGTCACCGGAGGCTTTGGGCGCGGCGGCTTCGGACTTGGCCGGGATCGGTACGACAGTCAGTACTGCCAATGCGGCCGCGGCGGCCCAGACGACGCGGGTGCTGGCCGCGGCGGCCGACGAGGTGTCTGAGGCGATCGCGTCGCTGTTTTCTGGCCACGCCCTGGACTTTCATGCGCTGAGCACCCAGGCGGCCGCGTTTCATGATCAGTTCGTGCAGACCCTGAGCGCGGGCGCGGCCTCGTACACCGGCACCGAGGCCGCCAACGCCCAGCAGACGCTGATGGGCGCCGTGAATGCGCCCGCCCAGTCACTGTTCGGACGGCCGCTGATCGGTAACGGCGCCAACGGGGCCCCGGGGACCGGGCAGAACGGACAACCCGGCGGGATCTTGATCGGCAACGGCGGGGCCGGCGGTTCCGGCGCGGCCGGCCAAAACGGCGGCAACGGCGGGAACGCCGGCCTGTTCGGCTCGGCCGGCGCCGGCGGGGCCGGCGGCTCCTCCACGACCGGCCCCGGCGGCAACGGCGGAAAGGGCGGGACCGGCGCGGTGTTCGGCCCCGGCGGGGCCGGTGGTGCCGGCGGGGCCTCGACGATCGGTCCCGGCGGGAACGGCGGGGGCGGCGGGAACGGCGGGCTGCTGGGCGCCGGCGGCGCCGGCGGGGCCGGCGGCGTGTCATCCGCGGCCGTGGGCGGAAACGGCGGCGCCGGCGGCAACGCCGGGCTGGTCAGCCTTGGCGGCGTCGGTGGCATCGGCGGACCCACCCAACCCACCGGTGGTCCCGGAGGTGCCGGTGGCGCCGGCACCACCGGCGGGGGTAGCGGCGGGGCCGGCGGCAATGCCGGGTTCCTCGGCTCCGGTGGGGCCGGCGGCGCGGGCGGGTTCACCACCTCCGGCGTCGGCGGTGCCGGCGGCCACGGCGGGGACGGCGCGTTTTGGGGCAACGGCGGCCCCGGCGGCGCCGGCGGCACCAGCACCAGCAACCTTGGCGACGGCGGGGCCGGCGGGCAGGGTGGCCAATCCGGCTTCTTCGAAGGCTCGGGCGGCGCCGGCGGGGCCGGCGGCATCGCCAGCGGCCCCGGCGGCATCGGCGGCGCCGGCGGCCACGGCGGCAACACCAGGGGGATCTCGGGCAACGGTGGCCCAGGCGGCGACGGCGGGTCCAGCACCAACCCCTTCGGCGGGGCCGGCGGCGCCGGCGGCGACGGCGGCAACGCCGGCCCGGTGATGGGCGGCGGTGGGGCCGGCGGCACCGGCGGCACCAGCCTTGACAATGTCGGCGGGCACGGCGGCAACGGCGGCAATGCCGGCATGCTTGAAAGCTCCGCCGGGGTCGGCGGCGCCGGCGGGGTCGGCATCATCGGCGGAAACGGCGGGCACGGCGGCAAGGCCGGGGCGATCGGCAACGGCGGCGAGGGCGGCCCTGGCGGGCAGGGCCTCGTGGGGGCCGGTGGCAACGGCGGTACCGGCGGCGACGCCGTGCTGTTCGGTAACGGCGGTGACGGCGGCAATGCCGGGCTTGGCATCCCCTCGGGCCAGGCCGGCACCGGCGGGGCCGCCGGGCTGCTGATCGGCGCGAAAGGTAACAACGGGCAGCCCTAGCCCGAGGGGCGGCGCTACGGGCGCGGCGCTCCCAGCCGGAACACCCGCCACCCCGCCTGCCGCCAGCGGGCGACGTCAAGGCAGTTGCGGCCGTCGACGATCACCCTGGCCCGCACCCCGTCGGCCAAGTCGTCGGGATCGAGATCGACGAACTGCCGCCACTCGGTAAGCACCAGCACCGCATCCGCGCGCTCGCACGCCTCTTCGACCGAGACCGCATAGTTCAGCGTCGGGAACAGTCGCTGCGCGTTTTCCAGCGCCTTCGGGTCGTACACGTTGACCGCGGCGCCGTTGAGCTGCAATTGGCCCGCGACGTTGAGCGCGGGTGAGTCGCGCACGTCATCGGATTCGGGTTTGAACGCCGCACCCAGCACGGCGATGTTGGCACCCAGGAGCGACCCACCGCACGCGGTGGTGGCCAGTTCGACCATCCGGGTGCGCCGGCGCATGTTGATGCTGTCCACCTCACGCAGGAACGTCAGAGCCTGATCGGCTCCCAGCTCCCCGGCGCGCGCCATGAACGCGCGGATGTCCTTGGGCAGGCAGCCGCCGCCGAAACCCAGGCCGGCGTTGAGGTATTGGCGTCCGATCCGCGGGTCGTAGCCGAGCGCGTCGGCCAGCACACTGACGTCGGCGCCCGCGGCCTCGCACACCTCCGAAATGGCGTTGATGAACGAGATCTTGGTCGCGAGAAAGGCATTGGCGGAAACCTTGACCAGCTCCGCGGTCTGCAGATCCGTCACCAGGAACGGCACTCCGGTGTCCAGCAGCCGACCGTACAGCTCACGGACCGCCACCTCGGCTCGCATCGAATCTTGCTGTACCCCAAGGACAATGCGGTCCGGATGCAGGGTGTCATGCACGGCATGACCCTCGCGCAAAAACTCCGGATTCCAGGCGATTTCGACGTCCACCCCGGCCGGCGCCAGCGCGGCGGCCCGGTGGGCCAGCTCGGCCGCGGTGCCCACCGGAACCGTCGACTTGCCGACGAGCACCGAGGGCCTGGTCAGCCGTGGCACCAACGCATCGATGACGGCATGCACGTGGCGCAGGTCGGCGCCGTATTCGCCCTTCTTCTGTGGCGTGCCAACACCGAGGAAATGCACGTCGGCGAACTCGGCCGCCATCTCGTAATCGGTGGTGAACCGCAGCCGTCCGGCAGCGAGATTGTCGGCCAACATCTTTCGCAGGCCGGGCTCGTAGAACGGAATGTCACCACCGGCAAGCTTGGCCACTTTGCCCGCATCGATATCGACGCCGACGACGTCGTGTCCCAATTCCGCCATGCCGGCCGCATGGGTAGCGCCGAGATAACCGGTGCCGAACACGGTGCATCGCATAACACACTTGTAGGTTGCCGCGATGAGCTAACTGCATCGCCCCGCTAATCGGGAGGCAAACTACAGATGACAGGTGGCCGCAGAAAATGAAGGACTAGCGGTGGCCGAACCCGCCGTGACCTCCGCCGAAGCCACCGTGACCACCGCCAAACGGTCCGCCACCGAAGGGTCCGGGGCCGAATGGACCGCCGCCACCATGGGGACCGGGCCCGTAACCGCCTCCCGGCCCGTATCCGCCTCCCGGCGGGCCACCGATGCCCGGTATCGGAAGCGGGATCGGCACCGGTATGGGTGCCACCGGTGGCGGAGGTGCGGGCGCGGGAGCCTCGTTAATCGGGGCGGGCACCGGTGCCGGCGCCTCGGGAATCGGAGCGGGCACCGGCACCGGAGCCTCAGGGGCCGGAGCCGGCGCCGGGACCTGGGCAACCGGAGCGGGAGCGGGAGCGGGGGCAGCCGGCGCCGGAGCGGGAGCCGCCGGCGCGGGCGCCGCCTGGGTGGGGGCGACGACCTGCTGGCCGGGAGCGGGCCGCACGGCGGCGGTTGGCCGGATGGCGATCGCCAGCGAAACGACCAGCGCCGTCACACCGACGACGAAGATCGCCGCCAACGCGCTCCCCACCAGCCTGAACGACCTGCGCTCGGGATAGCCCACCCCGGCGAGCCGGGTCGCGGCGTGCTCCCCGGTGAAAGCGTCATCGATGCCGTCGGGGACGGCGCTATAGGCCAGCGCGGCGGCGCCGGCACCGGCTGGGGCGCCGAAGTAGCCGGGGGCCACGGCGAACGGGTCGATGGCACCGGTGCCCGGATCCTGCGCGTAGGCCAGCGCGGCGGTGGACGACGCGAACAGCGGAGCACTGGCCGACGCCAGGGCGGCTCCCCGGGCCAACGCGGTGGCCGACTCCTCGGGCGCCGTCAGCGGGAGCGTGGTCGCCGCCTCCAGCGCCGGCTTGATCATGGGGATGTCGACGCCGGAACCGACGACGAACACCGCGTCGGGGTGTGTCGGCAACGTCGCGACGCCAGACACCATCGTGGCCAGCTGGGCCACCGCCGCTTCATCGTCGTCGGGCAGGGCCTCTCGATGGACGTCGACGATCGAGCCGTCCGCGGAGTCGACGACCGCCAGCGTCGCGGTATCGGGCTCGATGTACAACAGCGCCGTACGCGCGCAATTGGTCTGGTTGCCGACCGTTTGGGCCAGCGCGGCCGCGGCCAGAAACGCCGAGACCAACATCACATTCTCGACCTTGTGGGCGGCCAGCGCGTCGCGCAGCGCGGCGGCCTCGACGGGGTCCGTAAAGGTCACGCCCGTCGACGCCAACTGGTAGCCGCCCTCGGCCGCGCCCTCCCGGGTCCCCAGGATCGCCGAAACTATCTGATCGGCCGCCATGAGGGTTGCCGCGTCGTCGTCGGCGGGGACATCGAAATTGTCTTCCTCGACCGTGGCGCCGTCGCCATTCTCGCCTTCGACCAGCACCATACGGACTGCCGTCGGTGCCATCGACACACCAAGTACGGTGTCCATAGCTCCTCCATCGTCGTTAGCTAGTCAGTGATCTCGGGGACGGGGTCGTCGCAAGCCTCGGTCACCGCGGCACACCAACGGTCCCACCCCGTATTCCCCTAGTTTGACGATTTTACGCCGTTCCGCGCGTCCGGGAACGGGCTAGCCACCGGGCGCGGAATCAGTGCGGCTGGAACGGGTGACACCGGCCGAGGGGACCGCGGCCACAAGGCGCGGGCGGGGGCGCCGGGGGCGGCGCCGGCGGCGGGGGTGGGGGTACGTACACCGGCGCTGGAGCGCGTACCACCGGCGGAGGCGCGGGCGCCTGTTCCTCGGGAACCGGAGGGGGCGGCGGCGCCTCGGGCAGTGCAGTGGGAGCGTCCGACGCCGGAGCGGGAGCCTCAGGAGGCGGAGCGGCAGGCGTGGGAGCGGGAGCGACGGGCGCGGAAGCGGGAGCCGCTGGTGGCGGGGACCTGGGTGGGCGCGACGACGGGGTGTTCGGGAGCGGGCCGCTCCCCGGCCGTGGGCCGGATAGCGATCGCCAGCGAAATAACCAGTGCCGCCACACCGACGATGAAGATCGCTGCCACTCCGCCGCCAATCAACCAGAACGACCTGTGGTCGCGGTAGCTCGCGTCCACAAGCTGGGTCGCGCCGGCATACTCGTCATCGAAGGCGTCGGGGACTGCGCTGTAGGCCAGCGAATTCGCCCCGCTATCCGCGGAAGCCTCGAAGTGGCCTGGGGCCACCGCGACCGGGTCGATGAAGCCGGTGCCCGGATCCTTCGCGTAGGCCATCACGGCGGTGGACGACGCGAAGAGCGGAGCATTAGCCGCCGCCAGCGCCGCTCCCCGGGCCAACGCGGTTTCCGGCTCCTCGGGCACCGTCACCGGAAGAGCGGTTGCCGCCTGCAGCGCCGACTTGATCTTGGGGATGTCGACCCCCGAACCGACGACGAAGACCGCGTCGGGGTGCGTCGCCAACTTCTCGGCGCCAGAGACCAACGCGGCCAGCTGGATCATCGCCGTTTCCTGGTCGTCGGGTAGCGGCTGTCGATGTACATCGACGATCGAGCCGTCCGCGGAGTCGACGACCGCCAGGGTTGCGGTGTCGGGCTCGATGTACAGCAGCGCGGTGTGCGCGTAGTTGGTCTGGTTGCCGACCGTTTGGGCCAATGCGGCCGCGGCCAGAAACGCCGAGACCATCATCACGTTCTCGACCTTGTGGGCGGCCAGCGCGTCGCGCAGCGCGGCGGCCTCGACGGGGTCCGTAAAGGTCACGCCGGTCGATGCCAACTGGTAGCCGCCCTGGGCCGCGCCCTCCCGGGTCCCAAGGATCGCCGAGACTATCTGGTCAGCCGCAGAGACCGTTGACGCCTCATCGTCCGAGGGGAGATCGAATTTGTCTTGGTCTACGGTGACGCCGTCGCCATTTACGCCTTCGACCAGCACCATACGGACTGCCGTCGGTGCCATCGACACGCCAAGTACGGTGTCCAAAGCCCCTCCCTCGTCGTTTGCTACTGAGCGATCAGGAGACTCCGGATCTTACGCGTTTTTGCGCAGCACGGAATGGGCTACGGGATCAGAATCCGCGCCCCAAACGGCGACGACGCCAATCGCCATCGCCGTAATCGCCATCCCTGGGGAATAGCGGCAGCCACCGCTGCACGGGAGCCTGGCTCGGCCCGGGAGCCGGCGCACCCGACGACGGCGCCTCGGCGGGCGCAGCGGGTTGCGGGGGCGGCGCCACCGAGGGCGGGGGCGGCGCCACCGTGGCCTTCGGTGGTGGCGCCGGAATCACCTGGGCGACAACGTTTTTGCTGACACTGGGCCGCTGGTCGACGTGCGGCCGGATGCCGACGGCAAGTGCCAGCGTCAGCGCCACCACGCCGCCGACGAAGATCACCGTCGCGCTCACGATCGCCAATGACTTTGCGCTGCGCCGCTCGCCCGGGTCGGCGTACTCGCGGTAGTCGCCGACGGCCGGGTCCGATTCATCGTCGGGTTCGGCGCTGTAGGCGAGCTCGGGGGCGAGATCCTGAACCTCGGGCAGCACGACCGTGCTCGACGCTCCCAACTGCGCGTTCGTCGAAGCCAACGCCGCCCCTCGCGCCAACGCCAGCTCGGGCTCCTCGGGAGCCGTCACCGAGAGCGACGTCGCCGCCTCCAAGGCCGGCTTGATCTTCGGGATGTCCATTTCGGAACCGACGAGGAACACCCCATTCGGGCGAGCGCTCATCGATTCCGCACCGGCGACCATCGCGGCCAGCTCCGCGAGCGCCTCGTCGTCGCCGTTGGGCAGAGGTTTGCGATGCACATCGGCGACCAACCCGTCGGAGCTGTCGACGACGGCCAGCGTCGCGCCGGTCGGCTCGACGAACAGTAGTGCGGTGCGGTCATAGTTGGTCGCGCTGCCGACCGCCTGGGCCAGCGCCGCCGCGGCCATAAACGCGGACACCAGCGTGACGCTCTCAATCTTGCGAGCTGCCAACGCATTTCGTAGCGCGGCCGCCTCGGATTGATGGGTCCAGGTTACTCCGGTCGAGAGCAGCCGACAGCCATCCTCGGCGGCGCCTTCGCGAGTCCCGAGAATGGCGTCGATCACCTGATCTGCCGTGGCGACGGCCGTCGCGTCCGGGGGGACGTCAAAGTCGCCCCGATCGACGGTGACGCCGCCGGCGCCTTGACCTTCCACCAGCACGATGCGGACTGTGTCGGGTGCCATCGACACCCCAAGCACAATGTCCACCGCTCCTCCAAGCTCAACGAACGGGATTGATTTCAGAAAAAATGACTTAGCAGACGGTTTCGGCGCGACCAAACCCTAACCCCCCACCTGGCCCGCGGGACGGAACACGCCCGCCGCGGTCGAACAACTACCTGTGTCCGAAGCCGCCGAATCCGTGGCCGAATCCGTGGCCGAAGCGGCGCGCCAAAGCCACCATGACCACCGCCGAACCCGAAGGGACCACGCCCGCCGAACGGCCCACGCCCACCCAGGCCCCCGAACGGCCCGCGGCCACCGCCGAAGGGGCCGCGGAAACCCGGCTCGCCGCCGAAGGGGCCGCGGGCACCCCCCAGCCTGGGCGCCGGAGGTTGAACAATCGGCACGCGAGGCACGGGAGCGAACACCGGCGGCGGAACCGCGGGAATCGCGACAGCCGGCGGAGCCGGGGCGACGGCCGGCGGGTTAAACGGATGGGGCGCCGCCACCGGCGCGGGCGCCTGGATTTTCGGCTGAGCCTGAGGCAATCGGGCCGGCGCAGGTCGGATCGGCGCGACGATGTTTTCGTTGGGGCTGGGCCGCAACGCGACCGTGGGGCGGATACTTATCGCCAGCGCAATCTCAAGCGCCACAACGGCGCTGATGAAGATCACCGCCAGCGTGCTGCCCACCAGCAAAACGGACTTGCGCCGCTGCGCGCTCTCGTCGAGGCCGATGACTGTGCGGGCCTCGGCGTCCTCGTCCGGCACGGCGCTGTAGGCGACGTTGGGCTTGCCGTTCTCGGCATCGCCGTGCGGTCCCGGGACGCCGCGGTGTTCGGGCAGGTACCCGGGTAGCAATCCGGGAGACTGTCCGGCGAGCGCCAACGGGTCGACTTCGCCCGTACCGGGGTCCAGCGCGTACGCCAGCGCCGCGGTGGACGAGGCGAACAACGGCGCATTCGCCGAAGCCAGCGCCGCGCCGCGCGCGAGGGCCATCTCCGGCTCGTCAGGTACTGACAGCTCGAGGGAAGTCGCGGCCTCCAGCGCCGGCTTGATCAGCGGAATGTCCACGCCGGAACCGACGACCACCACACCTTGCGGGCGCGTTTCCAGAGCTTCAGCGCCGGACACCATCGCGACGAGGTCGGCCACCGCCTCGTCCTCGTCGTCGGCGAGAACCCTCCGGTGCACCTCGGAGATCGATCCGTCGGCGGTGTCCACCACAGCCATGGTCGCGGTGTACGGCTCGACGAAGAGCAGCGCGGTCTGCGCATAGTTGGTGGCGTCGCCGACCGCCTGAGCCAGTGCGGCCGCGGCCATGAAAGCCGAGACCAGCATGACGTTCTCGACCTTGCGGGAGATGAGGGCGTCACGCAGCCGCGCGGCCTCGACATGGTCGGTCCAGGTCACTCCGGTCGAGAGCAGCTGGTAGCCGCCTTCGGCGGCACCCTCCTGCGTACCCAGGATGGCGGAGAGCACCTGGTTGGGCGACGTGGCGGGCGACGGGTCGACCTCGAAGTTGTCCTGGTCGACGGTGACGCCGTCGGCGGACTCACCTTCGACCAGCACCATGCGGACCTTCGTCGGCGCCATCGAGACACCAAGCACGATGCCCACCACCGATAAAAGCCTCCCTCTAGGTAGTTAGCTGCAGTTCCCGACAATCATGTCGGGAACACAATTTCCTAGCTATTGACCCGCGGGTTTTCGGCTTGCGCCAGCGCTTCGACGCTACCCGCACAACCTTGGGGTCCGCTGAGCACGAGTGGGGCGTCGGGACGACGGCTAGTGGTGCCCGCCGCCGCTGTGGCCCCCACCACCGCCGCTGTGGCCGCCGCCGAAGCCGCCGCCGCCGCCGAATCCGCCGCCACCGCCGCCGAATCCGCCGTGGCCACCGCCGCCGAACGGCCCGCTGCCGCCACCGCCGAACGGCCCGCCGCCGCCACCGCCGCCGAACGGCCCGCCGCCGAACGGCCCGCCACCGCCGCCACCGCCGCCGAACGGCCCGCCGCCGAATGGACCGCCGCCACCGCCGCCGAACGGCCCGGGTCCGGCGGGCTCACCGCCGCCGCCGAACGGGCCGCCGCCAACCGGCCCGCCACCATGACCACCGCCGCCGAACGGCCAGGGCCCAGTGGGCTCACCGCCGCCGACACCCGGACCGCCACCGGGGATGTGAATCGGCCCACCGCCCCCGACGTCGCCGGGACCGCTGCCGGGGGCAGGAATGTGTCCGCCGCCCGGGCCCTGTCCAGGAAGGCCTTGGTGGGGCGCCGAATGTGGAAATGTGCCATCGCCTCCCGTCGGCAACTGCGGTTGCGGGACGTGCACCGGCGCTTGGGGCGCGAGCACGCGCGGCGCCTCGACGATCGGGGGATTGACTATCTGGGGGCTCACGATCGGGTTCGGAACGTGAACCGGTGGCAGGAGATTCGGTACCACCGGCGGGACCATCACCGGAGCCGGAACCGGCGCCGCCGGCAGGGCGGGCGCGGCAAAGACGGGCGGAGGAGCCGCGGGAGCCGGAACCGCGGGTAGCGGCGCGGCCGCGGGCGGGTTCACCGGCCTGGGCGCGGCAAACGGCTGCGGCGCGCCGAGCCTCTGGGCGGGCACCGCGGCCGGCGCGGGCGCGGGCGCCTGTTGGGTTGGGACGATGAGGCGTTGGTTGGGGGTGGGCTGCAACGCGATGTTCGTGTTGCGGATACCGATCGCCAGCGCAATCTCCAGCGCCAGCGCCGCGCTGATGCCGAGCACCGCCAACCCGCTACCGACCAGCAGGGCCGGCCTGCGACGCGGTTCGCTTTCCTCGGGAGAGAAGAGCCTCTCTATGAGGACGGTCGGGCTATCGGCGTCCTCGTCCGGCACGGCGCTGTAGGCGAAGTCGTCGTCGCCGAGCTCAGAGCCGGCGGGAACGCTGAGGTAGTCGGGTACGACGTAGTGGTCGACCGCACCGGTGCCCGGGTCTTGGGCGTAGGCTTGCGCCGCGGTCGACGAGGCGAACAACGGCGCGTTTGCCGAAGCCAGGGCCGCACCGCGGGCCAGCGCCGTCTCCGGCTCCTCCGGCGCGCTGACGTCAAGTGCCGTCGCCGCCTCCAGCACCGGCTTGATGGGGGCAATGTCGACGCCCGAGCCGACCAAAAGCAGGCCGTCGGGAGCCGATTCCAGCTGCTCCAGCTCGGCGACCATGTCACTGAGTTGCGCAGTCGCCTCTTCGTAGGACTCGGCATAGATCTGTTGTTTGTAGACGTCGACGATCGAGCCGTCGGAGGTCTCCACAACAGCCAACCGCGCGGTGTCGGGTTCCACGAAAAGCACCGCGGTGCGCTCGTAACCCATTGCGCCGCCGACGCTTTGAGCCAATGCCGTCGCGGCCAGAAACGCCGACACCAGCATGACGTTCTCGATTTTGTGGGCGGCCAGCGCGTCGCGTAAGGCGGCCGCTTCTACCTGGTCGGTCCAAGTCACGCCGATGGCGGACAGCTCCAGGCCGGCATCGGCCGCGCCTTCACGAGTACCGAGGATGGCAGCGAGCACTCGATCGGGCGCGGTCGCGGTGGCGGGGTCGTCGGTGGCGGTGACGTCAAACTCGTCCTCTTCCACGGTGGCGCCGTCGGCGTTTTCGCCTTCTAGCACGACCATCTGGATCGACGCCGGTGCCATCGACACCCCGAGCACGATATCCAATACCACTCCTCCAAAGATGCTGGTAGCGAAAGCCATGGTCGGGCGAAGAGGAAGCCGCGAACCAATCAATTATCGCCCAAAACAACCGCGCGAGCGCGCCGTCGAACCTAGGTAGTTCTTATGAAGTTCTGGTAGGACCGCGACGGCGTGGGTCCCCGCTGGCCCTGGTACTTCGACCCTACGCGGGAACTGCCGTACGGGTGTTCGGCCGGGCTGGTCAACCGCAAGATGCACAGCTGACCGATCTTCATGCCGGGCCACAGCGTGATCGGCAGATTGGCCACGTTGGACAGCTCGAGCGTGATGTGACCGCTGAAGCCGGGATCGATGAAGCCGGCTGTCGAATGCGTGAGCAGACCCAGGCGGCCCAGGGACGACTTGCCCTCCAACCGGCCGGCGAGATCGTCGGGCAGGGTGAAGAGCTCCAGCGTCGAGCCGAGCACGAACTCGCCCGGATGCAGAACGAACGGTTCCCCGTCGACGGGTTCCACCAGGCTAGTCAGCTCGTCCTGCTGTTTCGCCGGGTCGATGTGCGTGTAGCGGGTGTTGTTGAAAACCCGGAACATGCAGTCGAGCCGGACGTCAATGCTGGACGGCTGCACCAAGGTGTCGTCGAACGGGTCGATGCCCAACCGGCCGGCGGTGATTTCGGCCCTGAGGTCACGATCGGAGAGCAGCACCCGCTGAGCCTATCCGCTGCCGGTTGCCCGCTGACCCGCCCGGACTCAGCGGGGGTAGACCTCTCCACCCTTGGGGTATCCGCCGCCGGTAGTCGTGACGTGCACGTGGTCATAGTGGCCGAGCCGGCTGGATTGGGCTCCGCCGGGCGTGTAGTACACGCCACGCCAGATCGCGTCCTGGATCCCGAATCGGTCTGCGTTGCGCAGCACGTACGCGACGATCTCGTTCCCCAGCGCTATGCCGTGGGCGGTGTCGGGATTCGGAATCATCACGTCGAGCGCCAAACCGAGGGGATGCCACGGCAGCGGATCCGGCCGGACGCCCCCGATCTGATGAATCTCGGGGAACGTCGCGCTGATGCTGCGGGCGGCCAGGATCGTTCTGACCTGCAGGCCCTGCTCCGACGCGACTCCCACGGGCAAGAAGCGCGACCGCGTGTGATACCTCGATGCCGCGGGCATCCGGGCATCGCTCAAACCCATGCCTACCGCGCTGTGCGCCAAATTCGGTGACGCCGCGACGATTTCCAAACAGCAGGGCGCGATGTCGTTGGTAACAGGCTTGGCCGCATCGCGGGCGGCAACAGAATGGACAGCTCCCGCGGTCGCGAAGGCGATGATGGCAGGGACAAATGCCGCAGCCAGGCCCATCCGACGCTTTCGCCGTATCCTGGCTAAATGGTGCCTCCCCACCGAAAGCACATTACGGGCAGATAACGAAATAATAAATATCGGGTCTTTAAGAAGTGAGGCGATTCTCTTGCGTTTCTCCGCACGCAAGTCGCCCAGGGTGTAAGCGGGTGGGAGTTGGCCCGCTCCCGCGTGGAGAAGAGCGCTCCCGTGCTTGCGCAGGGTCTCGGTCGATGTCACGGCCAGATCTGTAAGTGAAGTCAACCGACGGTATTAACTTCATTTAGTTACGTAAGTGAGGTTAGCCGGGACGGTGGCTCCACCCCCGTTGGCGCGATATTCGTCGGCCCGCACCACGAGCTGGTCCCGGCCCGATTGGCGACCTGATCGCCTTCGCGCAGCGCGCCGACGTTCCCGCGCTGCCGGCTCACTCTCGGGATCGGGCGGTGGTGGTAGCGGGTTGACGTGTTGGTTTGCGGGTTGGGCTGGGGGTGTGTGCACTAGATTTTGGGGGCGGGTTTGGTCGGCCGGGACTTGTCGTACCGGGCTGTAATGATGACGTTATGTCGGTGAGCGCAGACCCCGTCGTGGAGGTGACTCCTAAAGAGCGTCTTGAGGTGTTGTTTGAGGAGTTGGCGGAGTTGGCCGGTCAGCGCAATGCGATTGATGGGCGCATCGTGGAGATCGTCGCTGAGATCGATCGCGACGAGTTGTGCGGTATGACGGGTGCGCGGTCGGTGGCGGCGTTGGTGGCCTGGAAGCTGGGCTTGTCCTCGGGTACCGCGCACACGATCACCACGATCGCGCGCCGGTGCGAGGAGTTTCCCCGCTGCACGCGCGAGATGCGGGCGGGCCGGTTGTCGCTGGATCAGGTCGGGGTGATCGCCGCGCGGGGCGGCCAGGGCTCTGATGAGCATTACGCGGCGCTGGCGGCGGTCGCCACGGTCAACCAGCTGCGCACCGCGGTCAAACTCGAACCGCGTCCTAAACCCGATCCTCGATGCGAACCGCGGGCCTCGATCACCCAGAGCTCCGATGAGCAGGTCACGCGTTACCGGATTACCCTGCCGCATCTGGAGGCGGCGAAGTTCGACGCGGCGCTGGCCTCGCATCGTGAGGCGCTGTTCGCCGAGTACAAGCGGGATCACGAGGACCGCGAGCAGACCTCAGAAGATCAGCGGCCCCCGTTGCCGAGCACTGTGGAGGCGTTTATGCGGCTGGTGGAGGCCGGGTGGGATGCCGAGGCGACCCGGCGCCCGCACGGGCAGCACACCAGCGTGGTGGTGCACCTCGACGTGGCGCAGAGCGCCGCGGCGCTGCATCTGGGTCCACTGCTGTCTGACGCCGAGCGCCAATACCTGACCTGTGATGCCAGCTGTGAGGTGTGGTTCCAACGCGACGGGCAGCTCATCGGTGCCGGGCGGGCCACCCGGGTGATCAACCGGCGGCTTCGCCGCGCGCTCGAACACCGCCATCCCACGTGCGCGGTTCCCGGTTGTGGTGCCACCCGCGGTTTGCACGCCCACCACATCCGGCACTGGGAGGACGGCGGGCCCACCGAGTTGTTCAACCTGGTGCTGGTGTGCCCGTATCATCACCGGCTGCACCATCGGGGCGTCATCACCATCACCGGACCCGCCGATGACCTAATCGTCACCGACAGCTGCGGGCGACCACTTAGTAGCGGATCGCTCGCGCGCGCGCCGACCCGTCCCCCGCCCGCTGTCCCGCCGTGGCCCGGGCCGATCGGTGAGCGCGGCGACTGGTGGTGGTATGACCCCTTCCAACCCCAACCACCACTAACAAACAATTAGCTTGGTTACCGGCGCCGGTCACCACCGGCACTGGGCCGAAGCTCAAACACCTTGGGGCATCAAGAAATTGGTTCACACCACCCGGCCGCCTACCGCGTCGTGGACACTGGGACCGACAACCAAACCCCCAACCGCCCGGCCACCCGCAACCCCCAAAGAGCTCCGCAACCCCTCATCACCACCCGCGGTGACGATGCACTTGTATGCTCACAGCCAGTTTGCTGCCCTGCAGGACGCCGGCGCGAGTTTGGACCGAGTTGTGACATCATGTGACACTGAGGCCCGAGGCCAGGCACGCCGAAGCGCGTTTGCGTAGGTCAGTACCACGACGCCGATGTAGTTCAATGGCAGAACATCAGCTTCCCAAGCTGAATACGCGGGTTCGATTCCCGTCATCGGCTCCACTCTTGAGCAGCGGCCGTCCTTGGTTACCGACGCGCACTTCGAACGGCTTTTGACCGTCAGGCGGTGAGGCGTACTGGCCGAAACCCTTTGCCTAATACCTCCGGGCCTCGAGCGATCTGGACCATGACAATGGTCCAGAATCTCGGGCGTTATTCAGGGCGCGGCTTCGGGCCGGGTCAACGCCACGATCCGGTAGCCCACTCCGGCGGGCCACCCCACGTGCCCCCGCACATGGAGCTGGATCCAAGTCGGCGAGCCGGACGGGTCGTCGGTGAAAGACGCTGCCGCGTCGATGATCACACCGAGGGGGTGAGAAGGGGTGGTGACGGCGTGAGTCCCCGACCCACGCAGCAGGACCGAGACGCTGAGGATCGCGTCCCCAAGTGCCGCCCGCGAGTAAGGCAGGCTGTCGGGAACGAAGAACGAGGCGTCGACATCCGCCTCGACTTCGCCGGACGGCGCGTTGTGGAGCCATCGGAATGAGCTGAAGGAGAAGATCGAGCTGCCCGGCGGCGCGAGAGGGCGTTTGTGAACCACCGGCTTGCCGTTAAACCAGACGGTCCCGGCGTATTCGGTGCACCGGGCGTCGTCGCCGCGTGGCAGGCGCACCAGCGTGTCGATGCGTGGTTGCGACTCCACTTCGATCATCGGTGTCATCAGCTCGACTCCTCAGTTGTCGCGTGTGACAACGACAGCGTGTCGCGGATTGTGGCGCGCAGCCATCAGTGTGCGCCCTCGCGTTCATTACGAGGGGTTGCCATGCCATTGCGACGGGATCTACGGCGTCGGCAGCGGCTCCGACCACTTCCCAAGTTGAATATGCGGGTTCGATTCCCTTCATCGGCTCCACTCTTGAGCAGCGTTTCGGAGTGTTCGAACAACCCGTGAGTGTCACGGAGGTGACCCAACTGTCGCCCGCCACGGTGATGGGACCGGCTTGAGCTGGGTTTAGCCACGGTCATGGGACCACCTGATTGCCAGTAATGGGACCACCGGCGTGTCGCGCCGGGGGCCGCTCGATAACTGGATCGGATCGCTTCACATCGAAATGCATGTGAAGGGGTCCGTCGGATGTTTCGGGAGGTTTCTGTGGTCGAGATTCGTGAAGTACTTCGGGCGTGGCTGGCTGGCCACGGGCTGCGGGTGGTGGCCACCCAGGCCGGGGTGGATCGGAAGACCGCGCGTCGCTACGTCGAGGCCGCGGTGGCCGCGGGCCTGGACCGGGCCGGCGGGGTTGATCAGCTCGACGACGCGTTGATCGGCGCGGTGGTGACGGTGGTGCGGCCAGACCGCCCCCACGGGTATGGACAAGTGTGGGAAGTGCTGTGCGCCAACGATAGTCAGATCAACGAGTGGGTCGATAAGGGCCTGACGGTGGTCAAGATCGGCGACCTGCTGGCCCGCCAGGGCGTGATCGTCCCGCAGCGAACGCTGCACCGCTACTGCCAGGAACACACCAAGTATCAGGGTCGTGGCCGCGGTGGGACGGTGCCGGTGGTCGACGGCGAGCCCGGGGTGGAATGCCAGATTGACTTCGCCCGAATGGGCATGCTGTTCGACCCGGTGACGGGCCGTCGTCGGGTGGTGCATGCGTTGATCTTCACCGCGGTGTACTCGCGGCACATGTTCGTGTGGCTGACGTTCTCCCAAACCCTGACCGCCGTGATCGATGGCTGCGAAGCAGCCTGGGCATTCTTCGGCGGTGTCTTCAAAGTCCTCATTCCCGACAACATGAGTGCCATTGTCGCCCATGCGGATTCAGTCAATCCGCGGTTCACCGTCGGCTGGCTGGAGTACGCCCAGGCCCGGGGATTCAGTACCGACCCGGCCCGGGTGGCCCACCCGCAAGATAAACCCCGTGTCGAGCGAATGGTCCAGTACGTGCGCAACAACTTCTTCGCTGGCGAGGAGTTCACCGACCTAGCCGATGCCCAGGACCATGCCCAGGTGTGGTGCGCGCAGAAAGCCGGCCTGCGCATCCACGGCACCACCTGCGCTCAGCCGGCGGTGGTGTTCGCCGAACGGGAAGCGCCGGCGTTGTTGGCCGCCCCCACCGGGCGGTATGCGGCGCCGGTGTATGCCGAGGTCAAAGTGGCCCGCGACTACCACGTTCAACTCGCCAGAGCGTTGTACTCCATCCCGCACCACCTGCGGGGACAAACGCTGTCGGCGCGTGCGGACGGCGAATTGGCCAAGTTCTACCACCGCGGGGCGCTGATCAAGACCCACCCGCGCCAGCCCGCTGGAACCCGGTCCACCGATCCGGCTGATCTACCCGCAGACAAGACCAGCTATGCGATGCGGGATCTGCACCGGCTCATCGCCACTGCGGCAGGTCACGGCCCCAACGTCGGCATCTACGCCGAACGCCTGCTCGATCACGACCTGCCCTGGACGAGGATGCGGCAGGTGTATCGGCTGCTGGGATTGGTCAAACGCTACGGCCCCAACCCAGTGGAGACCGCCTGCGGCCGGGCTCTGGACCTCGATGTCGTCTCGGTGACCAAGATCGCCGCCATGCTGGAGCAGGCCACCGAGAACACCCCCGTCCCGCCGCCGCGGGCCGCGTCCGGGCTGGCTGCCGCCCGTTTCGCCCGCGATCCACGCAACTACCGCACGACACCGCGGCCGGACTGGCTGCACGTCATCGACGGCGGCAGCTCCGACGAGAAGGGTCAGGAAGGATTGTGGTGACTAAACCATCCAAAGATGTTGTCAGCGACCCGATCTCGACGGATCTGAAGAAGGTGATGCGGCAACTCAAACTGTCCCCGATGCTCGACACCCTGCCCGATCGGCTCGCGTTGGCCCGCCAACAGCACCTGTCCCACGCTGCGTTTCTGGAGCTCGTCCTTGCCGATGAAGCCACCCGCCGCGACACCAGCTCCGCAGCCCGGCGGGCCCGCGTCGCCGGATTGGATCCCGCGATGCGGTTGGACACCTGGGACGAAGATGCTGCGGTGCGTTACGACCGGACCCTGTGGACGGACCTGACCAGTCTGCGGTTCCTCGACGCTGCCCACGGCGCCGTGGTCCTCGGTGCGGTCGGCGTCGGCAAGACCCACCTGGCGACCGCTCTGGGCCACATCGCGGTGCGTCGTCGCATCCCTACCGTAATGCTGCGTTCTGATGCAATGTTCAAGCGACTGCGGGCATCTCGACTCGACAACAGCACCGAAGCCGAGATGCGACGCCTGGCTCAAATCCGTCTGCTCATCATCGACGACTTCGCGCTGCAACCGTTGGACGCGACGGCCACCGCCGACTTCTACGAACTCGTCGTCGCCCGACACCAACGCAACGCCACGATTGTCACCTCAAATCGCGGACCCGACGAATGGCTGTCGGTCATGACCGACGCGATGCTCGCCGAATCCGCCGTCGACCGACTGACCTCCACCGCCCACGAACTCATCGTCGAGGGACCGTCCTACCGACAACGCCAAAAGCCCTCAGTTGACAGCCCGCCGTCAACCACAGATCATCCCCACTGAGCCAAACAGGTGGTCCCTACCTCGTGGCTAAACGGTGGTCCCATCACCCTGGCGAATGACACTCCATCGGCGGATCGGACTGCGGAGTAGGTCACGAAGTCGAGCTTGATGCGATCGATGACACGGTGCGTGAGATTCTTCGGCTGGCAGCGCAATACGGCAGTCGAAACCGCTATTCCGATGGCCGGCTAGTCCAGTCCTCGGCTGAGATCCAGCCCGGACTCATCACCAGCCACGTGTGGCATCCCGACGCGACCAAGAGTCCCGGGCTCGTGGGCAAGAGGGGCTCACTTCCCTCCGGCGATCCACATGTGCGATCTCCTGGCGTCTACGAGGTGTCGACCAACCCGGACACACAGGCCATCCACGTCCGAGTGGTGAAGCTGGCATGAGCCATGACGGGGTTGAAGATTTGCTCGCCGAGGTGCTGCGGGATAGTCCGCGGCTTAGGGGTGGACGTTGTCGGGGAAGGCACACGTTGTTCGACGTCGATGTAGCACCCGACGATCGCGAATACGTTGCCGACCAGGCTGCCGCTGAGTGTTTCCGCTGCCCAGCTTTAAAGCAGTGTGCGAGTTGGGCTGCCGCGCAGCCACCGTCACGGCTAGCAGGTGTGGTCGCTGGCCACGTCTACAACGTCGACGTGAGGCGGTCGGCTTGAGGACTGCTAAGAACCCGCTACCCAAGCCCAGCCTGTACGCCGTGGATGCTCGGTACCCGCCGCCGCGGGGCCGCCGTCACGTGCGGTTCTCTCCTCTTACGAGATGTGGTGGTGTCGGCGCGCGGTCGCTGACGTCATCATGCGCCGAACGATCAACGAGCGAACGGTCAACGAGCCCGTCCCGCAGGCGCTGCACGACCTTCGGGCCGTCTGGATGACTTGCTGATCATCGGCGCGGGTTCCGCTGACGGAACTGAATCCGACGACGAACACGACGATTTGCGACAATCAGAAGAGACGGTTTCGGTCGCCGAGGCGGCTGCCATTCTCGGTTGCAGTCGCGAATACGTAGGCAGGATCGCCGAGCAATTGGGTGGCCGAAAGCAGGGTCGGCAGTGGGTCATTCCCCGCCACAACGTCATCGAACATTTGAAAGGGAAGTAGCTATGTCATCAGACATGCTCCAGCTAGGTGCTCAGGCGTGGCTCGCGCAAATGAGTGACGACGAGTTCACACGCCTCGTCAAGATCGTGCGTCCACCACCCGTCCACGAGAGAAGCGGGACCGAAAGCGAAAGGGGGACAACCTGATGATTGAAACACGCGGACCTGGCGACGACCACGGCAGGCGGGTCTACGCCGAGATTGCCCGCGAGACTGGATGACCGAGGACGACATCGCCCGACTAGTTGAAAGGGGTGGCGAGTTGCATCACGAGTACCGAGAGTGGCGGCAACGCAATCCCAACTGGTCGTCGCGGAAACAAACACCGCAGCGGAACGCATGTGCAGTCTACGCCAAAAGGTGGCCTGCCGGCCCGAACGCCTCAAGGCTGGCGCTGTCGGACCACCTCCGTAAGGGCTGGGAGATGGGCCGGTGATTGACGACGACCGGGCAACCCTGCTCACAGTCGCGAGCGGCGATTATGCGGGGCGCCAACTCCTAATCACCGCCGACGAAGCGGAATCTCCGGACCTGTTGGTAAGCGTGCGCGAGGGCTTGCTGTCGATGTATGAGGCCGCGATGCGCGCAACCACTCCGAACTGGGCACGCTGGCCATCGGCGTCGCACTGGAGCACATGGCCGAAACCGAGACCATGTTCCCCGAGAATCAAGAAGCGTGCCAGCTGATCCTGGCCCACAACGCCATGCGCGACCAACCAGGCGAAGACGCGATATTCCGCGACTTCGGTGCGAGCGCGTACAACGAGGTTCTCGACAAAATCTCTGACACTGATAGGGAACTTGAGGTGACACTCGCGATCGCATACGTCTGGCGCAAACTCAGGCCGGACTGGCACACACCCGAAGGTCTCGAAATCCTGCGGCGGGTCGAATGGTGAAACAACACAACACATTAGGAGGAAAAACAATGCGCGTTCGTTGGTTAATTGGCGTGCTAGGCACCGTGAACGGACATCCGGATGGTGTACAACCCGGCCTGATCGACGACATTCCGGAGCACATTGCGGAGGCGTACCTCGCGAACGGCTATGTGAGCCGGAAGCTCGATGGCCCGTTGCCGCGCCCGTTCAACCCGCAGGCTGGTGGCGCGATGGCGATCAGCTCCGGCGAGGTGCACTGATGTTCACCGCGACGGAATCAGGCGACAGCCCCAAAACTGTGGCGCTGCGCTTGATTTTGCTCATGCTCACTGAGCCCGACCGGACCATCACGGGCCACATACTTCACGAGCTGTTCGACGTGAACGAGAAGCAAGGTTTGGGAACCATCTTCGGCGCGACTGGCTACCTGCTGAATCAGGTGGTCGATGGGCTTGAACGGGGCTATGGCGGCACGGCGGGTGCTGTCGATGTAGTTCTTCGAGGAATTGGCTGCAGCGCATGCGGTGCCCGCCCGTGAGTCGGAGGTCAACTGATGTCTGTCTATCTCTCTATAGAGACGAAGCTTGATCAGCGGCTCGCTCAATCCGCGATGCGTGAAGCGATCTCCATGTGGGACAAGACCGGTAAGGATATCGGTTCGGGGTTGTCGGGGGCGATCTCGAAAGCGTTCGGTTCGTTCGACAGTTCTGCGGCGCGGCGTGAGATCGCCGCAATGTCGAACGCCTACAGGGGCGCTGCGGATGCCGAAGAGGCCGCCGCCGCACGCATGGTTGCCTCGCTGGGGCGTGTCGAGGCCGCGCAGGCACGCCTGACTGAGGTCACCGCCAAGTACGGCGCTGATAGCAGTAAGGCGCTCGCAGCTAACGCGGCGCTGGCGGATTCGCATGCGGTCGCGGCGAAAGCGCAACGCGACCATGTGGATGCGATGGTCGCTGCTGAGGCCGGGAATAAGGCTCTCGCGGACGCGACGGATAAGAGTGCTGCCGCGACTGGTCGTGCGGGCCAGGTATGGAACGCTGTAGGTGTTGCATCTCTGGCCACGTTCGGTGGCGCGCTCGTGGCAACCGCGGACAAGGCCGCGAACTTCCAGCAGAGCATGGAGAAACTGTCGGCGGCGGCTGGAATGCCAGCCGACCAGTTGAAGGTCGCCTCGGATGGCATCTTGAAGATGGCTGGGCAGGTGGGCTATTCGGCGCAGGACTTGTCCGCTGCAATGTTCACCATCTCGAAAGCCGGCTACAGCGCTTCTGATGGTTTGAAGGTGCTGACCGCCTCTGCTCAGGGTGCCAACGCCGAACAGGCGCCACTCGCCAACGTCGTCGATGCCTTGACGACGTCGCTGCACGACTTCAATATCCCGGCCGATCAGGCGAACAAGGTCATGTCGCAGATGGTGACGATGGCCGGGCAGTCGAAGGCACCACTGGATGCGCTCGCGGGTGCGCTGCACACGATTGAGCCTGCCGCTGCGGGTGCGCATTTGCAGTTGGCTGATGTGTGGGGAACGTTGGCGCAGATCACCCAATCCGGTACATCGGCGGATCAGGCCGCGGATTGGATGCAGAACGCGCTGCGGTCCCTGTCGAATCCGCAGACGCCTGCCCGCGATGCTATGCAGCAGTTGGGTATCAACGCCGATCAGGTCAGCCAGAGTTTGGGTCAGAATGGTTTGGCGGGCACCATGCAACACCTGTCCGACACTGTGATGGCGCACTTCGCCGACGCCAACCATGTGAATGTGGGTGAGTTGCGGAACGCGGCGCAGGCGCAGGAAAACGCCAACGAGATGATCGGCGCGATGTCCCCGGCCGCGCAGAACGCGGCGAAGGCGTTGCAGGACGGCACCATGACACACCGTCAATACCAAATGACTGTCCGTGGCTCGAGCGAGGCCGACGCCGAGAAGCTGAAGCAATTCCAGACGTTGCAGGACAAGGTTGACGGGTTCAGCAGCCGGTTCGCGAAGGGTCGCGAGACGCTGGAGTCCTGGAATCAGGCCATGAACGATCTGACCGGCACCACGTCGGGCGCGCAGGTCGCGCTGCAGGTGACCGGCGATCACGCACAAGAGACCAACGACAAAATCAAAGCCATTGCCGATACGACGACCGAAGCCGACGGAAAAGTGAAGGGCTCCTCTGAGTCTTTGGCGACACTGAACGGACAGATGCGTGAGGCCAAAGCCGCGTTCGGTGCTGCGGCGATTGAGATTGGTACCGCATTCGTTCCGGTGATGACCGACGCCGCGCACATCCTTAAGGATGTCGGCGGGTTCATGGCCAATCACAAAACATTGGTTGAGGATGGCACTATCGCCGTCGGTGCGTTCGGTGCTGCTTGGTTACTCACCAAGGGCTACCTGATGGCCAAGGAAATGTGGACAGTCGCCGGGACGGGTATTGACCTTGTCAAGGATAAGTTGGGCTTGGCGAAAACCGCTTCTGACGAATTGAATACCACACTGGCCGCTGCTGGGCCTGCCGCGCAGACCGGTGCAACCGGCGTGGAGGCTGCTGCCGCTGAGGAGGTCGCAGCTGAGGAGCGTGTCACCACTTCCGCCACCGAGGCTGACACTGCGCTCAGCGCGGGCGGAAAGGGCGCGGGACTACGAGGGCTGCGGCCCCTATCGCGGCCGGGGCGGCGATGGGAAGCGGGGTGCCTAGGGCCAATAACGCTCTAGAGGGTCAGCGGTGGTTCGAATCGCTACCGGGCGGACCGGACTGGAATCCGCTGCGTTTGGCACGTCCGTTCATGCATGCGCAGGACTGGCTGGCCAATCAGGCCGGTCTGGGCCACGCTGCCGGTGGTGCTATCTCGGGTTCTGGTGCTAAGGGCCGTGATTCGGTACCGACATGGATGGCTCCCGGTGAGCATGTACTGACCGCATCGGATGTTGATGCTATGGGCGGCCAGGGGAATGTGTACGCATTCCGCAACGCCCTGCACCGCGCGGACGGTGGCGGTCCCGAAGACTACGGACTCCCATCTCAGGCGGGCGATTACGTCGTCAGCCCAGACAAGATTCAGTCAGCGTTGGGATATGCGCAGTCGATGCAGGGCCAGCCCTACGGTTGGGGCGGCGCCGGCACGGGCAAACTCGTGGACTGCTCCGGGTTCATGAGCACTTTGTATGGCATCCTCACCGGTCAACCCGTCCCGCCCGGACAGCGGTATTTCTCAACCGAATCCGACTTCTCCAAGCTCGGTTTCATCCCCGGCTATGATCCTTCGTCGCCGTTCAACATCGGTGTCCACCACGGAGGCCAGGGCGGCGGCCACATGGCCGGAACACTTGCAGGGTACAACGTGGAATCCGGTGGGGCCGCGGATAAGACGCAGATCGGCGGCTCGGCCGCCGGCGCGCTCAGCCCCCAGTTTCAAGACCATTGGCATCTCCCCGGATCGACGGCTGGCATGGGCGGCTATTACACCCCCGACCCGGAGAAGGTCGCCAAGGTTGAAGAGGAGATCAGTCGAAAGAACGACAGCATCCATGATCTTGAGGAGAAGCTGAGCGAACTCAAGACGAACGCGAAACAGTCTGAGCGTGACCGGATTCAGCACGAGATAGATCATGCGAAGGAAGACCTCGCCCAACTGAATACCAAGCTGGATGAGGCGCAGCGGGGCACTTTCCATGCGGGCGGTAGTGGTCGCGGTGGTCGCGGTTCCGGTGAACAACAGTTCGGCGTGAAATTGCCTGAGAACTTCGGTCTCGGTAAGGGTCTGCCGGGTCTCGCGGAATGGGCGGTCGACTTCATCGGCGATATGGCTGTCGCCCCTATTGAGGCGATGCGGGCGGCGGGGATGTCGGGTGACGATTCGGCTCCGGGTGGGTATGCGGATTTAGGGGATCAGGGCACACCGATCCCAACATCACTGGCTGCAGGATTTTCACCCGGTGGCGATTCTGGCGGCGGATCACCTAGTAGTGGTGGCAGCTCGTCTGGTGGCGGCTCATCGAGCGGCGCGGGTAGCTGGTATCCGAACGGCTGGAAGTCAAGCGGTAGCGCAGCGCAGTCCAGCTGGTATCCGGGATGGACACCGAAATCAGGCGCACCCGCAGGGCCGCCTCCGGTAGGCCCGTATGCACCAGGCCCGCGAGCATTCGGGCCGCCCGGACCCGACGCGGGTTTGTCCGCTGACACCCTCTCAAGGCTGCACGGCGACAACAACACGGTGTCGATGTATCCACCCCAAGCACCACAGAACACCCCTAGCCCGTACCCGATCTGGGGGGCCATGCACAGCCCCCCTTGGGGTGGTGGCACCGGGTCGGTGCCCAGCGGCGCTATCGGGGATCTGCACGGGGACAGCGGAAACCAGACAACCATGTTCCCGCCAGGTGATCCTAAGGAATATCAGGCGTGGCTGCAGTACGGCAACTGGCCCGGCGCATATGCCGAAGGCGGGAAGGTTGGCTACTTCGCTAAAGGCGGACCGTCCGGCACCGACACCGTCCCCGCCTGGTTGACACCTGGTGAGGTGGTCGTCAAAAAGGATGCGGCGCAAAAGAACATGCCCGCATTGCAGGCGATGAACGCCGGGAAAAAACCTCCCGACCGGAAAAGCACAACACAGGCAGGACCGGGCCAATCCTCCCGGAAGGACTCGTCATCGGTGACAGCCCCGCCCGACGGACCGCGCATAGGGCAGGGCACTGGTTCAGGTTTCGGAATCGGCGGCGGTCTGATCGGCATGGCCGAGTCGGCGGCGATGATGGCGGCGGGCGCTGCGATGGGCATGGCTGAAGGCGGCCCCGTGGGCTACTACGCCGACGGCGCCACCCCGATCCCCGACGCACCCCATTTGGGAACGGGGGCACCCCCCGGGTCCGGGCGGGGGCGGTTCCACCCCGGAGGTGGGGGTGGTGCCCCGATCAGGGGGTAGTGGCGATCCGATCACAGCGGTCCTTAACCGCACCGTCGGATATATGGGCCAGCTCGGCGCCATCGCCACAAAAGGTGTGATGTCCAGCCTGATTCCGGGTGCTTCCCAGAAGGGCGGCATCATGGACGGCGGCATCGTTTCTAAAGTCCTGGGCGGATTCGCTGGCGCCCATCCGTCGGCCCCGAACACCGCCGGCAGAACCGAACCCCCACTGAAAGACCAAGGGAAGCAGAAGGATAGCGGCACCCACATCGGGCAGCAGACCGGCGTCCACATCGAACATTCATGTGGGCAGCGCCAATGACGGCAAGAAGGTCGCCGACGATCTGGCATTCCAATCCTACGCGGGCTACGGCGGCCGATGAGCCAAGCAGGCCGTCAAGGGGTGTCCATGGCCACGGACACCCCCACCTAAAGAGATCTCCTTTTTGGGGGCTGCCACCACAGCGACCCGTTGCCCTGACTTTTGGTTTCCAGACGGGTTCCGGCGCCATTTTTAGCCCGGGATTTTTTTCGACAAGCAATCCAACCACCACAGGAGAAGAGAAATGGCAATCACCAAGGGCAGCTACTACAGCAACGAAGGCCCCCAGATCCCCGCTGCGGGAGGCGACTACGGCGCACCGAACGCCCACGCCGCAACCGCCAATCGGCCCACCGTTCCAGGCGCCCTCCGGCAACACTGCGGCATCGGAGGGATTCGCCGCAACTGACAATGTGACCGTCACGACGCTGTCGTCAGGGGTGTTGTCGACTGGCGCGCAGGCGGCTGCCCAACAGGGGTTCGGTGCAGCGGACGAGTCCGATGCAACCGGACTTGCAGGCGAACGCCGTACCGCGCCCGCTGGCGACCTAGACGCGCTCAATGAAACCCATCGGAGCAAAAAACCCTCGAATTTCGGCGATGTGTGCGCGGGACTGGCAAGGGTCGTCGCCGCTGTCCGGGGCCAAAAATGGGGGATCTCCAGACCTGTTCCAGAAACCCCAGACCCGTACACACTGCGAGTCGGCCACTCCCATGGTGTCTCCGAGGTGCGACCGAAAAAACGGGTCTTTTGAGGGGCGCGGCGGCCAATCGACCCTGACTACTTCGTCATAGGGCCGCCTGGATCGAGAGAGGTTGGTGTGGAATCGATTCTCTGCGGCGGTATCGACGTTCCCGTCTTCCACAGCTGGCCGTTGGCGTCCATGAACGAGATGACGACTTCGGGCGGCTCGACTTTCTCGTAGATCATCTCGTTATGGCGGGTGGTATCAATTAGTTTCGGTACGAGCTCCCCTGCGGCATCTAGGAATTGGATGGGGACGCTACCGCCTCGGCTCCGCGCTCTGGGCGCACGATCTTTTCGCGGTCGTGGTTGATGTTTGAATATCGCCACATGTAGTCGGGGCATCCAAAAAACCATGCTTGCGTTAGGCGGCGCCGATGATCGCGCGGTCGCCGTAGTTGTGGATCTCGACGTCGAAGTCGGGTAGGCCACGTACCTGCGTCACTACCACCTGGATGAGTCGTGCCTGTGCTTCGTCGGCCGCGATCCGTTCGCGTCTGCGCTCACTTCGATCGCGGGTCGCGATGTAGAGCGCAGCGAGGGCCGCGCCGATAGAACCGAGCCCGGACACCAGCCACCCATATCGCCGAGATGCCAGTCGAACGCCAACGAGCACGCGGCCAGCGCGAGTCCTAGACTGGTTAGAGCGAGGGCTAGCGCTAGCCGCGACATCACACCGAACAGCATGCCGGATTCGCGCTACTGAATCGCCCGCTCCCATTCCTCGGCCTGATGTTTCCCGGCCCCGATCGAGGAAACGGGGACAGGCTCCCCGACTAGGTCGACCGCGTCGGCGGCCCCTACGTACCAGTTTTCTGCGAGTGTGCCGATTAGGTAAGTGCGATTGGGCTGGGCGCGGCTTTGGGCTCGCTCTGAAAAGGTGATGTCCACGAACCAGCTCATGGCGTGACGTTCACTTAACACGCGAACACGGGGATCTGCTTCGGTGATGGTGACCCACGTCAACGTCGGCTCTTCCGGCTCCATGCCGCCCGACGCTACGCCCCCTTGCATGCGTCAATGACTTGGAAGCCAGCCGTGTTGGATGCCGCAGTCGCGGCAGTCAACGTTGACGATCCATCGTGACGGTTCATCCTTACCGTCCTGACCAGACCGGGTTTGCTTCCGCGACAGGTGCCGGTTGATTACAGCCGCTGCACATTGCCCGAGCTGGAGGTACTGCCATAACTACCGACGATAACGGCGCTCACCGACAAGTTGTGTTAGCTCAGGGCGCGTGTTCAAAACCCGCCTTCGATATCGCACTGCCGCCTGGCGCGTCCATCACCGTGCAGTGTGTGTTGAGTGGTGGCCCCGTACGCACTGGCATCCGTCATCGGCGAACGTTCTCCAGTTCCTGGTCCAGCTCGCGGATCGCTTCGGCGAGGTGCGTCAGGCCCTCGGCGAGTGCCTTGGTTGTGGGGTTGTCGGTGGTGCGCGCCACCTCGCGGAACTTGTTCCCAGCAGAACCCGCCCACATCGCGCTGTTGCTCATCGGCTCACCGTATCGGCGGGCACCGACAGTCACCCTCCGTAGCTCTTTAGCGCGATGTCCTGAAGTTGCTCTTGCATACTCGTACCGGTGACATTCTCAAGTTTGACGAGCAGAGTTCCGGCGAGGGTGATTAAGCCGAACATGAGCTTCATCTCGCCGTCTGCTCCGTGCTCGTCGGGGCCTTCGCGGATGTATTCACCGAGTCGCTCACCGGCGTTGAAGTTCGTGGGATCGGTCGCCCATGCGGTCATTACGTCGATGGCGCGGCGGATGTTGTCGGACTTCTCCATGTCCTGAAGCCTGCCATGACGAGCTGGACAAAAGGGGTTCGGCCCGCCACCCCGGAGGATGACGGGCCGAGACGGTGTAGTTCGAGGCTAATGCCCCATGTCGTCGAGGATTTCGCAGGTGTCGGCGAAGTTCTGCAGCGCCGCCGCCAACTTCCGCGCGTGCAACGGGGTCAGGTCGTCCGGGATCTCGTCGGCGAGACCCATGAGGATGCTTCGGTCTGTGACACCGTTCGCGTACTGCACACCGCGGATGGTGAGGATGGCGTCTCCGATGTCCACTGGGGCGTGTTCGAAGTCGCGGCCACGGTCGGCGCCTTCCCCGGACCATTCACCTGTTGAGACGGCGCCAGAGGGCAACGGCAGATAAGCCGAGATATCGATAGTGGTCGTGGTCATCGGGTCACCCACGCGTCGATCTCGTCGGCTGCGGTGACGAGCACGTCGGCGAGCTGCCGCGCCATGCTGGCGCTAAGCGACTTCTCCCAATAGACGCCGTCTACGGATATACCCGGCGCCTCCCCGACGCGTCCGGTCCCGTCGTCAATCCCGCCGTCGTCGAACTGGATGCCGTGGGTCCAAACTTTGACGTCGTGTCCTAGGTCGCGTTCCTCCCCTTCGAAGATGCGGTACCCGCCGCTCGGCTGCCAATCGTCTGCAGCCACCGCTTTGGGTGGTAGCGCGACAACTGCCGGGTGTGGTGCCATTGGTGCGGTCATTTTGCTGTTTCTCCTACTCATCGGTGATGCAGTGGGCGGAGAGCCTGACGGGACGGGCGTATCGAGAAGGCACGGGGAAGGCATGGGCATCATTTCGTAAGTCTAGATATAGCGTCTGACCTGCGCTGATGCTTGCTCCCCCGGCTGGATCTGGAAAAGCCGGTGCCGCATGAGGTGCTGCTGGAATGTCTCGAGCTGGCGCTTCAGGCGCCGACAGGCTCCAACGCCCAGGGCTGGCAATGGGTCTTCGTCGAGGACGCCGACAAGAAGAAGGCGCTCGCCGACATCTACCGAACCAACGCGACGCCGTACCTCGACCAGCCCAAGCCCGAGTACGGGGATGCGCGGGACGAGCAGCGGCCACGCGTGCACGACTCGGCGAAATACCTCAACGAGCACCTTCACGAGGTGCCGGCCATGTTGATTCCCTGCCTGGAGGGACGGCCGGACCGCGCGCCCGCCGGCTCGAGTGCGTCGTTCTGGGGATCGCTCTTGCCTGCCGTATGGAGTTTCATGCTGGCCCTGCGGTCGCGTGGCCTTGGATCGGCGTGGAC
This sequence comes from uncultured Actinomycetota bacterium, assembly GCA_963703795.1. Lineage (GTDB taxonomy): Bacteria > Actinomycetota > Actinomycetes > Mycobacteriales > Mycobacteriaceae > Mycobacterium. The sequence continues at coordinate 32,335 of CAVPFT010000052.1, forward strand.
AACGCTGCACCTGGTTGGTGACGGCGAGAAGCAGGCCGCCGACGTCCTCGGCATCCCGTTCGAGAAGTACAGCCAGGGCGGCTTGTTTCCAATCGCCTATACCGAGGGCACCGACTTCCGTCCTGCCAAGCGGCTGCCCGCCGAGCAGGTCGCGCACTGGGACAATTGGTGATTCTCTTCGCGCGCTCATCGGAAGGTGATTCTCTTCGCGCGCTCATCGGAAGGTGATTCTCTTCGCGCGCTCATCGGAAGGTGATTCTCTTCGCGCGCTCATCGGAAGGTGATTCTCTAGACGGCGCCCGTGAACCCGTTCTGGCGCCATGCCTCATAGACGGCGATGGTCGCGGCGTTGGATAAATTCAGTGACCGCCGGCCCGCCAACATCGGAATGCGCACCTGCTCACTAATATGCGGGTCGGCGAGCGTCGCTGCATCGAGCCCGGTGGGCTCGGGACCGAACATCAACACATCACCCGGCCGGTAGCTGATATCGGCAAACGACGTGGTGGCATGCGCGGTGAACGCGTAGACCCGTGTTGGCGCCAGGGCCTCCCAGGCGGCGGGCAGGTCGTGGTGAACGGTGACCGACGCCAGGTCGTGGTAGTCCAGGCCGGCGCGGCGCAATTTGGGCTCGGACAGGTCGAATCCCAGCGGCTCGACCAGATGCAATTCGCATCCCGTTGCGGCGACCATCCGGATCGCGTTGCCGGTGTTGGGCGCGATGCGCGGTGAGTAGAACATCAGCTTGAACACAACGCGGTGCCCTCCCGGTACGCGGCGGGTGCATCGCAATTCGATTCGGCGGAATCACTCTCTGTGAACAAGCCGTGCCGACACGGACCGAACCACGTCACCGGACTCGCTCGGCGCGAGCGGTCCTAACAGCGCTCGGGCCCAAGACCTCAATCGTCTTTCGCGTGGCCGGGCACACCGGGCGTGGGATCGTTGGCCGGATCAGCCAGTGGGTCAGGCCCTTTTGCGTCGTCCGGCAACGCGTGGTCGGGTACTCCAGGATGCGGATCGCCTGACGGATCTACTTGAAACTTCTGACCCTCAGCCATAATTGTGTCCCCTCTATTTGTGGCGCTAGTTAATTCGAACACAACGACCACGAGTTTGGCCGAAGTTTGGCCGGCCGCAGGCCCACGAGGACGACCCCGTGCGCGGTGGCCGTGCGCGGTGGGCGCGATGCGCGGCGAGTAGAACATCAGTCTGAACACAACACGCCTCCTCCTGTATGCGAGTGCTTGGAAGGTTTGGAAGCCAACAGGAAAAATGGCTTACCCGCGGTATATGTTGCGCCCCGGGGCCGGCGGTGTCGGGTGCTTCTGCGTCGTCGTCGTAGGTGGCGTCGGGTTGTTCCCAACATAGTTGCCGTCGAAGTAGTCGTCGCACTCCATTCCTGCGACAGCGGGGTTTAAGCTTTTGTAGCAACAAGTTTCGTGGACATGTTTCTCTCCGGTCACCGGATCCGTAAGAATTTCGCTGTCGTACTCACCACCTAGCGCCGCGCACTGGGCCGGTAGGTTATTCAGCGCGTTAGCAATGGGTGTCGTCAGCAGCATCCCCCCTAAGGCGATGGCGCTCGCTCCGAGCAGGGCGGCGAGACGCGACCGGGTGGTCGCAGCGATGGCGGTCATGGTGTTCCTTCGGTTTGCCACCACTCTGTGTGGGTGGCGGTCATAGGTAGGAGGACCACCGCACGCCGAAGGGGACACTTATTTCTGCGGACTATTCCGGGATTGAGTGCCGGTCGGCTCGGACCGTGCAACCGCCCGACGAGACTCTGATTACTGGCTCCCGGTGTGCGCGGGGCCTCGACCGAGAGCTAGAACGGCTCCAAGTGCTGTACCAAGCCGCTGGAGATCCTGCGCTCAGCCGATGATGCTTCGACGATGTTGGTCGCGTTGCGCGGCGAGTAGAACATCAGCCGAAACATTCCACGATTCGACACCTCGGCGGTGCCGACGATTGAGCCCGGTTCGAATCAAGCCGGGCGCCCAGCCGTTTGCTCACGCAGTATAAAACTGCTCGTCAGCGCGGTTATGAACTCTGTCTGTTCAGTAAGAATTGTGGAAACGGGAGCACATGGCTGTCATACTCAACCAATTGCCAGGCGTAGGACGCCCGCCCATCAGAGGGTGAAATCAGCAGGAAGCCATATGAACGACGTGCCATTACTGAATTGCGGACAGGCCGCCGATCGCAGCTGCGGGCGCCGATGACCGCGTTCTCGCAGCTGAAGCAGGCGGACGGCACACTCGTCGATTTCGAATCCCAGGCGAAGCAGCCACCTGCCAAGCGACCATCGCGATGGTCGATCGCGAATTGGCCGGTTCGCTGGAAAGTGTTCGCGATCGTGTTGGTGCCGCTGGTTCTGGCCGGGACCTTCGGCGGATTGCGCATCTACTCGAGCGTGACGCAGGCGGCCGATTTGCGGCGAGCCGCGGACCGAGCCGAAATGGTGCCCGCGATCGAGAGCTACATGGCCTCGCTCGACGACGCAATGCTGGCGAGTTCAACCGGCGGTGACACCCAGGCGGCGCTGACCAAGTTCGACGCCAGCCGGCAGGCATTGCAGCGACGGCTCGCCAACACCGACATCGCGCCCGATGTCGGCAAGGGAGTCAACACGATGATCGGCGCCGGCCAGGCGCTGATGGACAAGGTCACGTCGAACACCATCGGGCTGCGCGACCGGGTGACCGGCTATGCGCCGATCCTGCTGACCGCCGAGGACGCGATCAACGGCTCGGTGCGCGTCGATGACGAACGCATCCGCGCCGAGACGCTCGGGCTCAGCCGTGCGATCGGTGCCCGCGGCCAGATGATGATGCAGCAGCTGCTGGTGAACCTCGGCGGGGAGCTGCCCGACCCCGAGCTGCGCACTTCGATGATCACCCTGGCCGGTACCGAGCCGTCGACCCTGTTCGGGATGAGCGAGGTGCTCGGCGTCGGCTCGCCCGAGGCGCAGAAGCTGCAGACCGAGATGGTCAAGCGGATGGCGATCATGTCCGACCCAACCGCCGTTCTGGTCAACAACCCGGACCTGAGCGCATCGATTCAGGTCACCAGCCAGATCGCGGGCAAGATCATCGCCGACACGTCCACCGCTGTGACTGGCGCGGTGGAGGGCCAGGCCGCCGCTCAGCGCACCGCCGCGATCCGAGACTCCGCGATCGTCACCGGCGCGATCCTGCTGGCGCTGCTGCTGGTCATCCTGGTGGCGCGCTCGCTGGTGCGTCCGCTGCGCAGGCTGCGCGACAGCGCGCTGAGGGTGGCGCACGAGGACCTGGCCCGCGAGATCGACCGAGTCAGAGGGGGTGCGGAGCCACGCCCAGTGCAGCCAATCCCCGTGCACACCTCCGAAGAGGTCGGTCAGGTCGCGCACGCCGTCGACGAGCTGCACGAGCAGGCCGTCCTGCTGGCCGGTGAGCAGTCCCGGCTGCAGCTGCAGGTGAGCGACATGTTCGAGACGCTGTCGCGGCGCAGCCGGTCGCTGGTCGACCAGCAGCTTTCACTGATCGACCGTTCGAAGCGCAACGAGGAGGACCCTGAGCGTCTGGAGAGCCTGTTCCGCCTGGACCACCTCGCCGCCCGGATGCGCCGCAACGGCGCCAACCTGCTGGTGCTCGCCGGCGCCAAGGTGCCCCGTGAACAGGCGGAGCCGGTGCCGGTGTCGGCGATCATCAACGCGCCGCCTCCGAGGTGGAGGACTACACCCGGGTGGTCACCGCGACGGTGCCCGACAGCGAGATCCACGGCGCCATCGCGGGCGATCTGGTTCACCTGCTGGCCGAGCTGCTCGACAACGCGTTGCGCTACTCGCCGCCGATCTCCCAAGTCAGGGTGTCCGCGGTACATACGGGCAATGGCGGCCTGGTCATCGAGGTCAGCGACATCGGTATCGGCATGACCGAACCGGATCTGCGGGTGGCCAATACCCGTCTGCAGTCAGGTGGCGAGGTCAACCCTTACACCGCGCGGCACATGGGCCTGTTCGTGGTGGGGCGGCTCGCCGCCCAGCACGGGCTGGTCGTCCGGTTGCGCAGCACCATCGCGGGCGAACAGAATTCGGGCACCACCGCAGGTGTGTTCGTGCGGTCGGAGTTGCTCGTCGAGACCGGCGCGCCCGACCAGTTCGGCGGCTCCGAGTACGGCACACCCGCCGACGCGCACGCGGGCATCGTCACCGCCCTTGCGCTCGATGAGGACCACGACTACAGCGACTACAGCGACTACAGCGACCACCTCGATGAGCCGGGCCAGGAGTCACCTCAACGGCCACTCCGAGGTGCCTGTCGGGTTGCTGCCACAGCGCTATCCCGGCGCCAGCGGAATCTCCGACATCCCGGCCTCGCTGGTCAGCTCGCGGCCGAACAGCCGGAGGAGGAAGAGGCGGAGTGGCCCGCCGAGGACCTGTGGCCCGCGGACTCGATGCCGCCGCAGACGGCCGAGCCCGCCCACTGGGCAGCAGCCGGCGGCCCCGGAGCCCGAGGCCGACCGCCGCCTCACCGACACGTCGGCGTTCTTCGCCTCGCGCGCACAGCTGCCAGCAACGGTGTGCCGACGCCAGCGCCGGTCGCCGAGCCGCGCCGCAGCCACCCCCGCGCCCGAGCACCCCGACGGCCGAAGCAGCCGCATCGGGAGTCTGCCCGGCACGCTTCGCACGAACCGTCGCCGACCGCCGGTGCCGACGACGCGATTTACCAGAAAATGCTGTCCGAATGGCTCGTCGATCCCACCGATATGGCCAGAAGCGCCGACCTGAACTGGGAATCTGTATGGGATCACGGCTGGTCAGCGGCCGCGGCCGCGGAGGATGCGCCGGTCGCCGAGCACACCGAGGCGGGTCTGCCGGTGCGGCAGCCCGGTGCGCGTCTGGTGCCGGGTGCGGTCGATTCCCCCGACCCCGACATGCCCCGCTCCGGGGTGGCCACGGGTTCAACGGCGGTGCGCACAGAAGCGACGAAGCCGACGACGAGGTAGCATCGGCGGCTGAGTTCGACACCGGCGGAGGACCGATTCCGCCGCGCGATCCAGACGCTGTCCGCGCGAGCATCAGCAACCACTTCGGTGGCGTGCATGCCGGCCGATCACACGCCCGAGACACCAGAGGAACCGATAACGAATGACTATCCGCCACGTTCGACGCAGCGCGATTCGCTCACTGGCTGGTCTCCAAGTTCGCCCGCGAAGTATCCGGCGTCTCGCACGCCGTGCTCGGTGTCCGCGGACGGCCTGCTGATGGCCGCCAGTGAGCACATGCCGATGGAGCGGGCTGACCAACTCGCCGCGGTAGCCTCCGGGCTGGCGAGCCTGTCGACGGGCGCCTCGCAGCTGTTCGACGGTGGGTACGTGCTGCAGTCCGTCGTCGAGATGGAGAACGGGTATCTGCTGCTGATGCGCGTCGGCGACGGCTCCAACCTTGCGACGCTGGCGACCCGCAACTGCGACATCGGTCAGATCGGTTACGAGATGGCCATTTTGGTGGAGCGGGTGGGCGCCACGGTCCAGTCGTCGCGCCGCGCCCCGAGCACTCGTGAGCCGCCTATGGATGATCCGGAGGGCAATAGCGAAGCCACCGGGGGATCGGTCTGGGAACGCGACGATACGGACGAACCGCAGCTGGTCCGCCCGTACTCACTGACGGCCGGCCGTACCGATTCCCGCATCAATCTGCCGCTGGAGGCCCCGGTCGAGACGGTGCTCGCCCCACAGAAACCGCCGCGCTGGCCCGGAAACGACGTGCGCGGCCAGATCCTGTCTCTGTGCGCCGGCAGCCCGTCGGTCGCCGAGGTCGCCGCTCTTATCCTTGCCGCTCGGCGTGGCGCGGGTACTGATCGGCGACCTCGTGACGAGGGTTATATGCGGGTGCACACCACCCTTGGTGATTCCACCACCGACGACGAACGACGCGAATTACTAGGAAGGACGCTGCGTGGCTTACGAGCGCTCTGAGAGGCGGGACGCCGCTTCGACGAAGATCGTCATCTCCGGCGGCTTTGGCGCCGGTAAGACGACGTTCGTGGGGGCAGTGTCGGAAATCATGCCGCTGCGGACCGAGGCGTTGGTGACCAACGCGTCGGAGGGGGTCGACGGCCTCGACGCCACCCCGATGAAGAACACCACCACCGTGGCGATGGACTTCGGTCGCATCACCCTCGACGAGGATCTGGTGCTCTACCTGTTCGGGACGCCAGGGCAGCGCCGGTTCTGGTTCATGTGGGACGACCTGGTCCGCGGCGCCATAGGCGCGATCATCCTCGTCGACGTGCGACGGCTGGCGGACAGCTTCGCCGCGGTCGACTTCTTCGAGGCACGCAACCTGCCGTTCCTGATCGCGGTCAACGAATTCGACGGGGCACCAAAACATCCCGCGTATGCGGTGCGCAAGGCGCTGGCGCTGCGCGACAACATCCCGGTTGTCACGGTCGACGCCCGCGACCGCCATTCCACCAAGGCCGCGCTGATCGCCGTCACCGAATACGCGCTGAACAGCCTCACGCCCCTACGCGGCTGACCGCGTGGGCGAAGACGAAACAGTCTGGACCGATCAGGAATTCGACGGCCGCGACTTTCGCGATGACGATCTGCGACGCCTCAGCACCGAGCGCGTCGTGTTCACCGAATGTGACTTCAGCGGCGTCGACCTGTCCGAATCCGTGCATGTCGGCTCGGCGTTCCGCAATTGCAAGTTTCGGCGTGCATCGCTGTGGCACAGCACTTTCAGGCACTGCAGCTTTCTCGGCTCGGTGTTCACCGAATGCCGCATGCGGCCGATGAAGCTGGTCGAGGTGGATTTCACGCTAGCGGTGCTCGGCGGGGCCGACCTGCGCGGCGTCGACCTGTCCGACTGCCGCATGCGGGAAGCCAGCCTGGTCGAAGCCGACCTGCGCAAGGCGGTGCTTCGGCGCGCCGACCTCAGCGGTGCCCGGCTGCAGAACGCCAAGCTGGACGAGGCCGATCTGCGGGGCGCAAGGGCGGATCCGACGCTGTGGACCTCCGCGGCGCTGCGCGGGGCGAAGGTCGACATCGAGCAGGCCATCGCCTACGCGGCCGCGCACGGCCTCGACATCCACGGTGAGTGAAGGAGAACGACAATGACGTCGACAACCGAGGTGGGAAGTCAGGTCGTCGCGCGGGCACGCAAGATGCGCGACGTGGTGCGGGGCCGAGGCTGCCGAATCGGAGCGAATACGCACATTGACGCCTGGCATTGTCGACGAGATGTGGACAACTGGGTTTGATGTCGTCGTTCAAACCCGCTGGCGGCGGGCGGTGACGAGCCCTCGTTTACCGAGATGATCGAGACATGGATCGAAATGGCCTGGCAGGATGGTTTGTTCGGTTGGGTCGGCATCGCGAACCTGCCATCGACATTCGCCGCCGCGGCGTATCTGCCCGATGAAGGTTTCGCAGAAGGTGTCCACCGCCCACGACAACCGGATCACGATCTTGGTGGTCATTTTTTTCCCCGAACGGCCAGGGTGAAGCGCCGTGGACAGCGGCTACCGGCTGAGCGTGGTTGTGGAGCTTCGGCTCGGTGTACCGGTCATTTGCAGTACATCGCCGCTGGATTCATGCCGATGGACAACGGCGAGGGTGCGCTGGATCAGCGAAGGTTTTCCCGACATGCAAGTGGCGATCGTGCCGCGCGACGACATCACCTTCACCGACGGCTGGTATGTACAGGGGCTCAAGGGAACTGGCTCATACGACTACAACGCCGTTGATGTGCTCGTGCCGAACACCCGCACCTTTCCGCTGTTCGCCCGTGAACCGCACCGCGGCACGTCGCCTGCGACCCGGATGGGTCTGATGCCCGTCACTGCCGCAGGTCACGCATCGTGGGCGCTTGGCGTTGCCAAGATGCTCGACGAACGCCAGGAGCTGCACGCGCGTCAGCAGTTCGGCATGAGTGACATGGCGGCGCTGGCCAGCCGTCCGACATTCCAGAAGGGCTTGGCACACCATGTCGCATCGTGGAATTTTTTTTTTTTTTTTTTAAAAAAAAAAAAAAAAAAAAAAAAAAAAAAAAAAAAAAAAAAAAAAAAAAAAAAAAAAAAAAAAAAAAAAAAAAAAACGGGCCGCCCGCCTTCTGGTGCTCGACGCCTTCACGCGGGCCGAGGCTGTTCGTCGCCGCGGGTGAAGATCTCTACGCCGACATTGCGAGCGCATGCGGGTGGCCGCCGTCTACGCCACCGACGTGGCCAGGGCGTGCGCGGAGTGGCTCCATCTCGTCGCGGGCACCAGCTCGATCCGCGAGGGCAGTCGGCTCGAACGCGCCTTCCGCGACATCTACACCGGCACGCAGCACGCGTTCATCAGTGAGAAGGTGGCGATCGATGCGGCACAGATCTGGCTCGGCATCATCGAGGACCAACCAGGGCTGTGAGGCACGCGCGCCGGAGAACTCAGCCGCCCTTGAGGCGGATCTTCCAGCGGACGAAGCTCAGGTAGCCGATGCAGATCGCGCCGAGCATGCCCATGTTGAACAGCCAAGCGCCCGCCGTGTGCTTCCAATGCGAGACCTGAGGAGTCAGCGGACCGGGCACAAGCCTGATGAGATCGATCGTCGACGCGGTGCAGGCGAATCCCCACCGCGCCGGCGTGAACCATGACAACTGGTCAAGCACGGCGCGGCCGGTCACCGGGATCATGCCGCCCTGGAACACCAGCTGCGACATGATCGCGATCACCAGCAGCGGCATGATCTGTTCGTTCGACTTGGCCAGCGCTGACAGGGCCAGGCCGACCATCGCGGCGGCCACACAACAGGCCGCGACATCGACGTACAGCTCCAGGGTCCGGTTGCCGATCACCGCGCCGCTGGTCACGGCACCCGGGCCCCACTTCTTCCCCAATATGTTGATGGCGACGACGATGGCCGACTGCAGCAACGCGAACCCGGCGAAGACGAAGACCTTGGCCAAAATGTATGCAGACGTGGACAATCCGACGGCTTGCTCGCGCTGGAAGATCGCCCGCTCGCCGATGAGGGCGCGGATCGTCAAGGCGGTACCCATGAAGATGGCGCCGACATTGAGCAGCACGAGGATCTGCCCCGGCTCGTTGGGCGCCTCGCCACCCTGCATCGCAGTGACGGGGACGCCGAAGCCGACGTTTCCGGGCACTGACAGCGACAGCACACCCATGATGAAGGGCAGCACCGCCAGGAAGATGAAATAACCGCGATCGGAGACGATCAGCCGCATCTGGCGGCGAGCGATCGTGGAGAACTGTTTTCGCACACTGGTGCGCGTCGGCTTGCCAAGGTCGTGGGTTTGCTCCGCGGGCGGCGGCGGTGGCGGCGGTCCGTGCTGGGCAAGGAACCGCTCGGCGGCCGCGTCGGGATCGCCCGCGACACTGCTGAAGATGTCCGCCCAGTTGGTGGTGCCCATCGAAGGGCCGATCTGGCTGGGCGGCCCGTAGAACGCCGTCTTGCCGCCGGGGGCCAGCAGCAGGACCTGGTCGCACACGTCGAGATAGGTCAGCGAGTGCGTGACCACCAGCACCACGCGGCCTGCGTCGGCGAGCTGGCGCAGCATCGTCATGACCTGCCGGTCCAGCGCGGGGTCCAGGCCCGAAGTGGGCTCGTCGAGGATCAGCAGCGACGGGCCGGTCAGCAGCTCCAGTGCGACCGACGCGCGCTTGCGCTGGCCGCCGGAGAGCTTGTCGACGCGGGTGTCGAGGTGGTGGGTCATCTCGAGTTCCTCGAGCACCTGCGCGACGACCTGGGCGCGGTCGGCCTTGGTGGTGTCGGGCGGCAGCCGCAGCTCGGCCGCGTACATCAGCGCCTGGTTGACGGTCAGCTGACCGTGCACCACGTCGTCCTGGGGCACCATCCCGATCCGGGAACGCAGCGAGGCGTACTCGGCGTGGATGTTGTGGCCCTCGAACGCGACCGTGCCGGTCGTCGGGTGGGTGTAGCCGGCGACCAACCGGGCGAACGTCGACTTGCCGCGCCCGACGGCCGATGACCGCGGTCAGGTCCGGGCCGCGCCGATATCGAGATGTTGTCCAGCAGCGTCTTGTTGCCCTCGATGGTCCAAGTGACGCCGTGCACCTCGAGACCGCCGGTGCGGGTGTCGGCCTCGGTCTCGGTGCGGCGCACCAGGCGTGCCGCCGCTGAAGCACCAGGTCGACGTTGCCGATCGTGACGGTGTCGCCGTCGTGCAGCACCGCCGACTCGACGCGGGCGCCGTTGACGAAGGTGCCGTTGATGCTGCGGTCGTCCCGAATCTCGGTGCCGGCCGGGGCCGGAATCAGCGTCGCATGGTGCCGCGATGCCAGCACATCGGGGATGACGATGTCGTTGTCGGTGGCCCGGCCGATCTTGATCGACCCCGGCGGGGCCTCGCCGGGCCGACCGGGCCGCAGGATCTTGAGCATGCTCGTCGCGAGGTTGCCCTCGCTCGTGCGTGGTGCCGCGGTGGGACCGATCGACGTGACCGATTCGAGCGAGGCGTGGGATATCGGTTGCGGCACACGGCCGGGGGCCGGACCGGTGAGGCTGGGATGTGCTGGGCGGATGGTGCGGCCGCCGGACCGCTCGGATAGGCCTGCGGCCCCGACGGGTATCGCGGCTGCGGCCCGGACGGATACATCGGGGCCGCAGGCCGGGCGTGCTCGGCGGGCGCGACGCCGGCGGCGGCTGGCTGGGCCAGGACGGGTTGGGCCGCGACGCCACCGGCACCGATTCGGTCTGCGGCGGCGTGCCCGCGGACCCCTGATGACGGCCGACCTCGAAAGTCAGGCTCGGGCCGTCGGGATTGCCGATGTTGATCTGCTGGCCGTCCTGAATGTCGACGCCGGGTACCCGGCGGCCATTGACGTACAAGCCGTTGAGGCTGCCGTTGTCGATCGCGACCCAGCGGCCCTGATCGAACCGCAACACCACATGGGCGCGCGAGATCAGCGGGTGGGCGACGCGAACGTCGGCGCGGAGGTCGCGGCCGATCACGACGTCGTTGCCGGCCGCGAACGTGCGCGCTGAGCCGTCGTACCGAACGGTCAGCGCGGGCGGGGCTGGGCGGCTCATCGGCACCAACTCTATCGGTACCGTCGCCGGATACGCGGCACAGCCGGGCGGATCACATCATGTCGAGCCGATGCATCGTCGACGATCAGCGGGTGACTCGCACCGTCTAGGCTTCGCCCTCACCCCGGCGAGTCGCGTTCCCTCTCGGGCCACTTCGTGATCTGGTGGGAATGCGGTCTGTGAAGGGGACGGCGCGCCACTACGGCATACCGGCTGGCAAACTGGGTCGAGCGATGCTCCCGGTGTTCCTTGTATGCGCCGCGATCAGCACCGCTCTGGTCGTGGGCAACCTGCTGTCGAAGGCCGGTGCGGAGCCGACCCTCGCCACCGACGACCGGGGATTCGTCAAAACCGCGGCGCGATGCGACCCGCCGACGTTCGCGGTCGCCGTCGGCCGTACCCAACAGTCGCTGGTGGCGATCTGCAACGACGGGCGTGGGAACTACGAGTATCGCGGCGTCCGGCTGAAGGACAACTCCGCGCTCAACCTCCCCGCCACCAAAACCGCGGACGGAAAGTTCACCGTCAAGAACGCCAATTTCATCTACATGTTCTCGGCGAAGGAACTGATGATCGTCCAGGGTTGGGGATGGGTACTTCGCAAGGAGCCGATGGTCGCGTACGTGCAGCCGCGGCCTCCGGCCGGGGCTAACTGATCGCGACCCGGTCCGGCGATCCGGTCACGACGCAATGGGTGTGGCTGTAGATGGTGGCCATGCACTGATTGCAGTGGGTGCACGCTGGCGCACCGAATGCGCCTCGCCGTCGGCCTGGATCCGGTTGATCAGGTCCGGTTCGGCCAGCAGCGCCCGGCCCATCGCGACGAAGTCGAAGCCCTCGGCCATCGCCAGGTCCATGGTGTCGCGGTTGGTGATGCCGCCGAGCAGGATCAGCGGCATCTTCAACTCGGCGCGGAACAGCTTGGCGTCTCGCAGCAGATACGCCTCGCGGTACGGGTATTCGCGGAAGAACTTCTTGCCCGTCATCCGGATTCCCCACCGCAGCGGTGGTTTGAACGCGTTGGCGAACTGCTTGACCGGCGCGTCGCCGCGGAACAGGTACATCGGATTGACCAGCGAGCTGCCCGCGGTCAGTTCGATGGCGTCCAGACCGCCGTCCTCCTCGAGCCATTTCGCGGTCTGCAGCGACTCGTCGGTCGAGATGCCGCCGCGCACACCGTCGGCCATGTTGAGTTTCGCCGTCACCGCGATCGGTGTGCCCTCTTTGTCCACCGCGCGCCGCACCGCCATCACCATGCCTCGCGCCACCTTGGCGCGGTTCTCAGCGACCCGCCGAATTCGTCGGCGCGGCGGTTGATCAGCGGGCTGAGAAACGAACTGGCGAAGTAGTTGTGGCCAAGGTGGATCTCGACCGCGTCGAAACCAGATTCGATCGCGAACCGGGCCGCGTCGGCGTGGGCATCGATGACGTCGGTGATGTCGTCGTGCGTCGCCTTCTTCGCGAAGCGCATCGCGAGCGGGTTGAAGAACCGCACCGGCGCCAGCGCCTTGGCCTTGTTGGAGCGGGCATCCGCGACCGGGCCGGCGTGACCGATCTGGGCGCTGATCGCGGCGCCCTCGGCGTGGATGGCCGCGGTGAGCCTCTGCAGCCCGGGCACCGCCTCCGGCCGCCACCAGATCTGTCGTCCCTCGGTCCGCCCCTCCGGTGACACCGCCAGGTAGGCGACGGTCGTCATCCCGACGCCGCCCGCGGCGGGCAGCCGGTGATAGGTGATCAGGTCGTCGGTGACGAGCGCGTTCGGGGTCGAGGCCTCGAAGGTGGCCGCCTTGATGATCCGGTTGCGCAGCGTTACCGGGCCGAGCTTGGCCGGGGTGAACACATTGGGTTGGGTGTCCATACGGGGGAGCCTGCCACAATGCATGTCAGACTGGCCTCCGTGGGTGCGATCACATTGGACGGCAAGGCCACGCGCGACGAGATCTTCGTCGACCTGACCGAACGGGTGGCGGCGTTGACCGCGGCAGGCCGGACACCAGGCCTTGGCACGGTCCTGGTCGGCGACGACCCCGGCTCCCATGCCTATGTGCGAGGAAAGCACGCCGACTGCGCCAAGGTGGGCATCAACTCGATACGGCGCGACCTTCCCGCCGACATCAGCCAGGCCAAGCTCGACGACACCATCGACGAACTCAACGCGAACCCCGACTGCACGGGCTACATCGTGCAGCTGCCGCTGCCGAAACAGCTCAACGAGAACGCCGCGCTGGAGCGCGTCGACCCCGGCAAGGACGCCGACGGGCTGCACCCGACCAACCTCGGCAGGCTGGTGCTCAACGAGCCCGCCCCGCTGCCGTGCACCCCACGCGGGATCGTGCACCTTCTGCGCCGCTACGAGGTGGAGATCGCAGGCGCGAACGTGGTGGTGATCGGACGCGGCGTGACCGTCGGCAGGCCGCTCGGCCTGCTGCTCACCCGGCGATCGGAAAACGCCACAGTGACGTTGTGCCACACCGCAACTCGGCATCTGCCGCGGCACACCCGCGAGGCCGACATCATCATTGCCGCTGCTGGGGTTCCGCACATCGTGACCGCGCAGATGGTGCGTCCCGGCGCCGCAGTCGTCGATGTCGGCGTGAGCCGCGACGACGGTGGCAGCTTCGTCGGCGACGTGCACCCCGACGTGTGGAGGTTGCGGGTCACGTGTCGCCCAACCCCGGAGGTGTGGGCCCGCTGACGCGGGCGTTCCTACTGACCAATGTCGTCGAGCGCGCAGAGGCCCTTGCCCGGCCATGACGGTGAAGGAGTTCGCCCGCAAGCTGTTCGCCGGGCAGTGGCCGATCCTGCTGGTCGGCGCGATCATTGTGGCAGCGTTCGGGTTGGTGATCGCCGGCTATTGGCGCCGCGGTGCGCTGGTGCTCGCCATCGGTGTCGGCGTGGCGGCGGCGCTGGGCTGACGCTGTCCGACAACCGGGCGGGCCTTCTGGTGGTGCGCAGCAGGACCATCGACTTCCTCACGACCGCTACGGTCAGTGCGGCCATGGTCTACGTCGCGTGGACGATCGACCCGCTGGGCACCAGCTAAGGGCGCGAGTCCGGTCCGGGGTTCCGCTGTACTGCAACAGAATTAGCTACTCGCTCAACCCAGTTTCAAAGCGGCGGCGACGATCGGCTTGGCCCACTCCGGCGTCGACGACAGATCCGACGGGCCGACGATCTCACCGTGGTCGAGATGCAATACGAGCACCGGCCGTGGCGCGTGCCCGGCGGCGGGGTCGGCATCCGCGGAGTTGTCGTAGACACGAAGCTCGCTCAGGTGCGGCAGCAGCTGCACCAGGTTCAGCCTGCTGTGGCGCCAGCGGCGCCGGATGCTGGACTCCGGAATGTCGTGGCCGCCGGCTCGGACGCGGTTGCGGACACGGTCGATGTGCAGGTCGGCGCTGGCCAGTCCGACATACCAGATGCGCACCTCGAAGCCCTGCGACGCGGCCTCCGAGAGCAGCCGCGGCATCGTGCTCCCGCCGAGCGTGGTCTCGAACGCGAAGTCCTTGCGCTCCCCGATCGCCCGTTCGAGCAGCCGTCTGCCCTGCTGCCACGCCGCGGCGTTGGCCCTCACCTGGTCGAGACCCGGTTCGCCGCGATCACGTCCCGTGCGGCTTCGTCGGGGTTGAAGTAGTCGGCGCCGGACGACCGGATCATGGCGCCACCGATGCTGCTCTTGCCTGCGCCGTTGACCCCGGCAAGGACGTACAGGCGCGGCGCTTGGGCCTTGCGGGCCATGCGGGCCTTCCGCTGGCCGGGCTAGCGCCCGGCGCGGGCCGCCTTGACCGCGGCGCGGCCCAGCTGCTCCGGCGTGGCGTCGAACGCCGACGCCATCGCAGTCCTCGCCCGCGGCGTCTGCATGCTCTCCAGCAGGTGGTCGAATTGGTCGGAGAGCTCGTCGAGCGCGGGCGTGCTCGCCCTGGTCAGCGCCTCGAACTCGGCGTAGGACAACAACACCGCCTTCGGAGTGTTGTGTTTGGTGATCGCGACTGCGCCACCGAGCGCGGCCTGCTCGAAGATCGTGCCGAACTCGTTCTTGAAGCGAGTGGCGGCGATCGTCGGGACGTCAACCAGCTCGCCATCGCGGTTACGGAATGTCAGCGTGGGCATGGAATCCATTATAGCCATAACAACCGAAACGCACATTTCAGCCATTTTCATCGAACAAAACATGCCTGGCAGGCAACTTTGCCTACTATGCAAGTTTTCTCTAACCTGGTCCCATGGTCACCACATTGGGGCTGCGTGAGCGCAAGAAGCTCGACACCCGCCGGGCGCTCAGCGACGCCGCGTTGAATCTGATGTTCGAACGCGGCATCGACAACGTCACCCGTGAGGCGATCGCCGACCTGGCGGGGGTTTCGTTGCGCACGTTCAGCAATTACTTCACGGGCAAGTACGAGGCGCTCGCATATCGCCAGACCGAACGCGTGCGGCGCAGCGTCGCCGCGCTGCGACAGCGTCCGGTTGACGAGCCGTTGTGGACGTCGATCACCGAAGCCGTCATCGAACCGCTGGAGCAGGACTTCAACGACGTGAACGGTGACGAGAATCGGGCCCCCAGCCGCGTGGAGCTTGCCGAGATCCAAAGCTGGTGCACAGTCCGGAAATCCGCGATGCGCTCACCAAGGACCTGTTCGACGGGTGGGTCGAGGTGATCGCCGAACGGACCCACACCGACCCGGCTCGCGATGTGTACCCGCGCCTCGTCGCCGCCGTCGTGCGCGCGGTCTGCGACACGGCGATGGAGTCCTATGCCACAGCGGACCCGCCTGTGGCGATCACCACCCTGCTGCGCTCGGCATTCGCCGCTGTGGCAGCAGGCCTGCCTGCACCAACACCAAGGAGAAGACGATGACCGAAAACCAAGTCGACGTGGTCGTTTCGGGTGCCGGCCCGAATGGGCTGATGGTGGCGTGCGAGCTGGCGCTGGCCGGCGTGCGGCCCGTGGTGCTCGAGCGACTGCCCGCCCCCAGCGAGGAGCCAAAGGCCAACGGCATGGTCGGGCAGGTGATCCGGCTGCTGGACATGCGTGGGCTCTACCGGCGGTTCACCGGCGTCGAGGATCCGCCAAAGCCCTTGTACGAGTGGATCTTCAGCGGTATGCCCGTGCGGCTCTTCGGCATGGCGGACAACCCCATGTACGCGCTGATGATGCAGCAACCGCGACTCGTCCGGCTGCTCAGCGAACGGGCCCACGAGCTCGGCGTCGATGTCCGGTGGGGGCATGAGTTGATCGGTGTCGAATCCCGGAACAACAGTGTCGCGGTGAGCGTGTCGGCGACCGAAGGCACGTACACCTTGGAGGCCACGCATCTGGTCGGCGCCGACGGCGGGCGCAGCGCCGTCCGCAAGATGGCAGGCATCGACTTTCCGGGCTACACGTCCAACACCGTCGCCCGGCTTGCCCATGTGCGCATGCCGGACGAAATGCGCACCGAGAATGGAGGAATCGACGTACCCGGGTTTGGCCGGCTGCCGTTTGGGCACAACCGGCTGGACCAAGGCGGGATCATCTACGCGGAGTTCGAACGCGATCGCCAGTAGCGCCTGGGCACCATCGAGTTCGACGGTGCCGCCACCGACGACTCGGAGCCCATGACCCTCGACGAACTGCGTGACAGTGCGCTGTGGTTCCTCGGGCGGAATTGCCCGTCGAGCTGCCCACCGGCGCACTGAACGGTCCGCATGCGATGCGCCGCATCGCGGGTCAGAACACCCGCCAGGTCGACCGGTACCGTGCCGGGAACATCTTCTTGCTGCTGGGGGATTCCGCCCACGTGCACTCGGCGATGGGCGGCCCCGGCCTCAACCTCGGCCTGGACGCGGTGAAGCTCCTGGCCCGCGGAAACTTGCGGCGACGGTGAACGGCTGGGCACCGCCGGACCTGCTCGACACATATCACGCCGAGCGCTATCCGGTCGGCCAGCGGGTGATGATGCAGTCGATGTCGCAGACAGCCTTGTTCGGTCCCGGACCCGAGATCGCCGCGTTACGAGAGCTTTTCAAGGAACTGCTGCAGCAACCCGGCGTCGCCGAACACATGGCACACCTCCTCGCCGGCTCCGACGTCCGCTACGACGTTGGCGACGGCCATCCGCTCGCGGGGCGATTGGCGCCCGATCTGACCCTCGACGACGGCAAGCGTGTCGCCGAGCTCCTGCACTCAGCGCGTCCGGTACTGCTCGACCTCTCGGGCGGACATGTAGGCGAAGCCGCACGCGGGTGGGCAGACCGCGTCGATGTCGTGGTCGGTGCGACCGCCGATGCTGAGGTCTGCGCCCTGTTGATCCGGCCCGACGGTTATGTCGTCTGGGCGGCAGACACTTTCGAGCGGGCCGACGGGGACCGGTTGCACGCTGCGCTGCAGCGGTGGTTCGGTGCGGTCAGCGTCGCAGAGCGCGGCGCAGTACGCCGGGATGGCGGGCGATCTTCGGCCCCAGCAGCAGAGCGAACAGCGTGATGGCCAACCACGGCCGCAGGTGGGGCCGGATCCGCACGATCAGCCCGGCGTCATCGAGCTCGAGCACCATCGCGTCGGTGATCGTGACGCCCGCGATTCGCGAGTCGCTGACGGCCACCCGGGTCGCGCCATCGCCGATGACTTCCCGCCAGACCACGTTGGACAGCCCGCCGTAGACCGCGCCCAGCAGCACCCGCAGGTCGTCGCGGCCCCGGAACACCATGCGGCCGGACAGCGGCGACACTAGTTCGGCGTCCGGTGCGAGCGCCGTCACCATCTTGTCGACGTCGTTGGTCATTGTCGCGTCGCAGAACACCCAACCGCGTCCACCGTGCCTGTCGCCATGTGATCTCCCAAGTTGATTGCGGTTTGCAAATACCCTAACCAGCGTCCATTGCGAAACGCAATGGACTATGGTTCAGGGCGTGCCTAAGCAGGCGTTCGCGGACATCTCATGCTCGATCGCGCGCACCGTCGACGTGAT
This sequence comes from uncultured Actinomycetota bacterium, assembly GCA_963703795.1. Classification (GTDB taxonomy): domain Bacteria; phylum Actinomycetota; class Actinomycetes; order Mycobacteriales; family Mycobacteriaceae; genus Mycobacterium. Next base: position 50,326 of record CAVPFT010000052.1, read on the forward strand.
CGGGCAGCGGTGGACGCCGCTGATTGTGCGGGATCTGTTCGCCGGAATGACGAAGTTCGAAGACATCCGCCGCGACCTCGGTATCGCGTCCAACATCCTGGCCGGCCGACTGGAGGAGCTTGAGCGACACGGCGTCGTCGAACGGCGTCAGTACCAGAGCACGCCGGCGCGTTATGAATATGTGCTGACCGTCAAGGGCCTTGACCTGTATCCCGTGATCGCGACGCTGCTCGCCTGGGGCGACAAATGGCGCTCCGATCCCGATGGGCCACCGGCGCTGACCGTGCACACCGACTGCGGCCATGTCACGACCGCGAAGGCGGTCTGTGCCGAATGTGGTGGAGAACTCAACGCCGCCAACGCTATTGCGGCCCGGGGCCCGGCGCCAGGCCAGGGCCGGGCACCGCCCTCATCGGCGACTACATCGTCAGTCGGCCAGCGTCGCCCTGATACCCGCCGTGACGTACGGTGCTCCTGATCAACGTTGGCAGAAGGGCAGAAACGAAGTGACCCAACCAGGTACCTCCGATGTGACGACCTCGCCCCACGGTGAAGCCATCAAAGCTGTGGTCCGTCGCAATACCGAACAGGTCCAGGGTCAGGGCGATTTCGCCCTGTTCGACGAACTGTTCGCCGACGATTTCGTCGACCACACCCCTCAGCCCGGCACCACAGCCGACAAATCGGGCGTTCTCGTCCTGTACAACCGACTGCGCGACGCTTTTCCCGATTTCCGGCCCGAGATCCATTGGCAAACCGCCGAAGGCGACGTCGTCACCACCTACAAGACCTACCACGGGACCCACCTTGGCGAATTTCTCGGCATCGCCCCCACCGGCAGGGCCATCCATTTCGAAACCGTTAACGCCATGCGAGTTCGCGACGGCAGGATCACCGACCACTGGGGTGTGGCCAACCTGTACTCGGTCCTACAACAACTGGGGGAACTGGGGGCAACTGCCCACCTGACCCGAATAGCGGGTCAGGATCGGGTGTCGACGCCGACCGGTTGCGTTCAGCGTCATGCCAATTGGACAGCGGGCGGAGCGAGGTCTTCGTCGGCCGATCCGGGTTCGGTGGTGCAGACGATAAGGACCTGATCCGGGTCGCCAGATGGGTTGAGCGCTGCGGTGAACTAGAGCAGGCGGCCACCGAGCCAGAAGGCGCCGAGGAATACCGCGCCGTTGCCATCCCCGCGTCGGCGATCGCCGGCGCCATCGCCTTCGCCATCGGGCAGCCCCCCGAGGTTGACGTCAACGAGATCATCGTGCGGCCGGCCGCCGGCACGCAGAAGTCATGCGCAGCCGAGATGGCGTGTCAGGCCAGCGTCGCCCTGATACCCACCGTGACGTACGGCAGCGCCAGGCCGTTGGCATTCGCCAGCGCGGGATGGGTGGCCAGCAGGTCGCGTACCCGGTCAAGGGTGCGGGTACGCACCTTTTCCGGCGAGGTGATGCAGTAACTGCGCGACGCGACGAGGTCGATAAGCGCTTGCGGGGTCAGGAAACTCGTCCATCGACGTGATGGCGCTCCACATCGGTGAACGACTCGGGCAGGTCACCTTTTGGTTGAGCGGGTCGTCTTCGTGGCCGATGATGCGGCCCAGATCCTTGACCCAGCCGAGCCGCTCGTCGCGCCTGTTCCAGAGCAGGCCGAGCCGGCCGCCCGGTCGCAGC
>CAVPFT010000053.1:0-197908 GCA_963703795.1 uncultured Actinomycetota bacterium
CGCGCGTGGCGCTGTCGCCGGATCCGCGAGCAGAAGAGGCGGCCGATGACCTCGCTTTTGGAACGCCCACTCAAACCGCGGAAATTCTCCGGGCGAGGCCGGCGCCGTCGGGTCGCGAACAACGTCGCGACCGCGTTGGTGACGCTGTCGATGGTGGTCGCCCTGACGCCGCTGGTATTGGTGTTGTGTTCGGTAATCGCCAAGGGGCTCAAGGTGATTATGTCCACCGCGTGGTGGACGCATTCGCAAGCGGGCATGTCGGCATTCGTTGCCGGCGGCGGCGCCTATCACGCGATCGTCGGCACGGTGTTACTGGGAGTGGTGTGCGCCGCGATCTCGATCCCGATCGGCATCATGGTGGCGATCTATCTGGTCGAATACGGAGGCGGTAGCGCGCTCGGCAGGCTGGTCTCATTCATGGTGGACATCCTGGCCGGCGTGCCCTCGATCGTTGCGGCATTGTTCATCTACGCGCTGTGGGTCGCGACGCTGGGGCTGCCCCGCTCCGAGTTCGCGGTGTCGTTGGCACTGGTGTTGTTGATGCTCCCGGTGATCGTGCGGGCCACCGAGGAGATGCTGCGGATCGTTCCGGTGGATCTCCGTGAGGCCGGTTACGCGCTGGGCATCGCGAAGTGGAAGACCATCGCCAGGATCGTGCTTCCCACCGGGCTGTCCGGCATCATCACCGGGATCATGCTGGCGGTGGCCAGAGTGATGGGTGAGACGGCGCCCCTGCTGGTCCTGGTCGGTTACTCGCAGCCGATGACCTACAACATCTTCAGCGGGTTCATGGGATCGCTGCCCGGGATGATGTACAACCAGACATCGGCCGGCGCAGGAATTAACCCCGTCCCCACGGATCGGTTGTGGGGCGCGGCGTTAACCCTCATTCTGGTGATCGCCGTCATCAATGTCGGGGCCAGGATGATCGCGAAAATCTATGCACCGAAGAAGTCGTAGGCAGGAGCACTAAGTGGCGAAGAGGTTGGACCTCAAAACGGTCAACATCTACTACGGGTCGTTTCAAGCGGTCGCGGATGTCACGCTGTCGGTTCTGCCCCGCAGCGTGACGGCGTTCATCGGTCCGTCGGGCTGTGGCAAGACGACGGTGCTGCGCACGCTGAACCGGATGCACGAGGTGATTCCCGGCGGCCGGGTCGAAGGCAGCGTGCTGCTCGACGATCGAAGACATTTACGCCCCCGGTATCGACCCGGTCGGCGTGCGCCGGGCAATCGGGATGGTGTTCCAGCGGCCGAACCCGTTCCCCGCCATGTCGATTCGTGACAACGTGGTGGCCGGCCTGAAGCTGCAAGGCGTGCGCAATCGCAAGCTGCTCGATGAGACGGCCGAATACTCGCTACGCGGTGCGAACCTGTGGGATGAGGTCAAGGATCGGTTGGACAAGCCGGGCGGCGGACTGTCCGGCGGCCAGCAGCAGCGGTTATGCATAGCGCGGGCCATCGCCGTACAACCCGATGTGTTGCTGATGGACGAGCCGTGTTCCGCGCTGGACCCGATCTCGACCATGGCCATCGAAGAACTGATCAGTGAGTTGAAACAGGACTACACGATCGTCATCGTGACCCACAACATGCAGCAGGCCGCCCGGGTCAGTGATCTGACGGCGTTCTTCAACCTGGAAGCCGTTGGGAAGCCTGGACGTCTGGTCGAGATCGACGACACCGAGAAGATCTTTTCGAACCCGACGCAGAAGTCGACCGAGGACTACATCTCCGGCCGCTTCGGCTAACCCGACGACGACACCTACCGCGCGGATCGCTTTTCGTCGTCGGGATGTGCGCCGGTCGCCTGGAAGATGACGCGTCGCGCCACCTCGACGGCGTGGTCGGCGAAGCGTTCGTAGAACCGGCCCAACAACGTCACGTCGACGGCGGTCGCCACGCCATGCTTCCATTCCCGGTCCATCAGCACCGAGAACAAGTGGCGGTGCAGATCGTCCATGGCGTCGTCTTCTTCGGCGATCTGGGCGGCTTTCTGAGGGTCGCGCGACAACACCACCTCTTGTGCGCTGTTACCCAATTCGATTGCCACCCTACCCATTTCGGCGAAATAACCGTTGACCTCTTCGGGCAGCGCATGCTGGGGATGCCGCCGGCGGGCGATCTTGGCGACGTGCAGGGCCAGCGCACCCATCCGGTCGATGTCGGCCACCATCTGGATGGCGCTGACGATAGACCGAAGATCACCGGCGACCGGTGCCTGCAATGCCAGCAGCACGAAGGCGCTCTCCTCGGCCTGGGCGCTCATTGTCGCGATCTTTTCGTGGTCGGAGATTACCTGTTCGGCCAGCACCAGATCGGCCTGCAGCAGGGCCTGGGTTGCCCGCTCCATCGCGATCCCCGCCAGCCCGCACATGTCACCGAGCCGCTCGGATAGCTCCGTGAGCTGCTCGTGGTAGGCGGTCCGCATGCCGCCCAGCCTACGTTCTCGACGCCGAAAAAGGCGGCGCAGTACCGCCAAAAATCTTTACTCGCAGCTGGTGTCGGCCGCGTTGGTGACCGTCAGGTCCTCGGGCAGTTTGCTCGGCGCGTTGCCGGAGCCGCGTTCTATCTGCATGCTGATCGACGAGCCGCTGGGTGCGGGCGCGGCGACCGAGTTGAAGTCCGGGCCGAGCACCACCTGGATGACCTGCCCGTAGCCGGAGACCCGCTGGACTTTTGCATTGGCGAACGACGACGCCACCGTGGCCGCGGCCTGCTCGTTGCCGGGCGAGAACAGGACCGTCGTCGCGTTCACCGAACTCGGGTAATCATCCGGCGTCATCACATTGAAGCCGTTCCCCTTGAGCTGGCGGGTTGCCGATGCCGCCAGACCACTCTGCGTGGTCGCGTTGGATACCCGCACCGTGACGTCCTGCGGCGAGGTGGTCGTCACCTGCTGGTGCTGAGCCTCGGGAGTCGCGGCGGGCGTGGGCGCCTTCTTGGTGGTGGGCGCCTTCGTTGCCCCCGAGGTTGGGGAGGTGCCCAAATTCTGTGCGTTGTGGTCGTTTTCCTCCGGCAACGGGTCATCGTTGATGATGGCATCGAAAAGCGCCCGCATATCGGCCATGCGCGGCGGCTCATCGCCGTTCGCGTCGGTGACACCGGTCGGCACGGTGACGAAGGTCATGTGCCCGGCCGCCATGCCCTGCAACGACTGACCCAGCTGGACCAGGTCTTTGGTCTTGACGTTGTCGACGTAGGTGTCGCTGATGAACATGTCGACGACCTGGTTGAGCTTGCCGAGGTCGAACAGCGTGTCCTCGGAAATCAGCGACCGCAGCAGCGACGACAAGAACAACTGCTGGCGCTTGATGCGGCCGTAGTCACCGTTGGTCTCGGTCGTCACCTGTCGGGCTCGCACGTAGTTCAACGCGGTTGGGCCATCGAGGACCTGGCGTCCCGCGTGTTCCAGGACCGTGCCCAGTTCGTAGTCATGCAGCGCAGTCCTGCTGCACACCTCAACGCCGCCAAGGGCGTCGACCATTCGGGCAAATCCGGCGAAATCGACCGCGATGAACCGATTGATGCTCAGACCCGACAGTTTCTGGATTTCCTTGACCAGACATTTCGGGCCGCCGAACGCGTAAGCCGAGTTGAGCTTGGTCTCGGTGTAAACCATCTTCGGACCCCATGCCTTGGTCTTCTCGTCGTAGAGGGGCCCGTACTTACCGGTGGTCGGATTCCAGGCCTCGCACTGCATCGGCGTGATCGCCAGGTCGCGCGGGAACGATATACCAACCACGCGTTTGCGGTTCGCGGGGATATTGACCAGCATCACGGTGTCCGACCGCGCGCCATCGGCGTCATCGGTGTCACCGGCGCCCATGTTGGCGTTCTCCCCGGCGCGCGAGTCAATGCCGACGATCAAGAAGTCTTCGTCGCCGTACTGCCCGTTGGGGTCGCGGATGTCGCCCGAGTTCGGGTCGAGCGCACTGATGGTGTTGAGCCGGGCATTTTTTGACGTGCTCCACTGCCATGCCCCACCCGTCGCGGCCAGCGCCAGCGCGGCGACTAACGCCGCCACTGAGCGCGCGGCCACCAGCATCGGCCGGCGACGGGATTTGGGTTTCGGCGCGCGGGTCCTCGCGGCCCTCTTGGCGGCCGCTGCGGCCGATCGTCTCGCCGGCACCTTGGTGCGGTCGGGTTCGAGCTCGTCGCCATTCGGGTAGTCGGCGTCGAGGTCGGGAAGCTCCGAGACGACGTCGAGCGAGTAGGCCGGAATCTCGATGACCTGGGTGGGCTGCAGGTCGACGGGCGGGTCGGTCGCAACGTCGGGGGATTGGGTGTCGGGGGCGACGCGATGGTGAGTGGGCCGGCCAGGGGTCGGGGCCCCGACTTTTGCGAGCAATTCGGCGACGGTCAGAACGCCACGGGTGTGAGATCCGCCCTTTTCGGTCTTACGTGCTTCGGGCTCGACCGGCGCGCCGGGCTCGGCGAGGGGCGGCTCTGGCTCGGCCTGCCATCGCTGAACGTTGTGATCGGACTGCGGCTCCGAGAACCGCTCCCACGGCGCGGCGCCCAGCGTCGGCGGCGGGCTTGCGCCGGCGCGCCGGCCGTGGTCCGCACCGGGCGGGCGTCGATGATCACGAGTGGCGTCATTGCCGCCGTCACTCATGTCCGATCGACCTCCGAAGTTCTGATGCGACGTAGGTGTATCCGTGCGCACCCATATCAGCGCAGCGCCGCGGTCATAGCGCTGCAGTCCGCGCAACCCGTGGGTCGCACGGCGTTTTCGCGCTTTCGCGGCTGCTCCGAACCCGCCCCCGCCAAAGCAAAATGCAGCAAGTCCCACATCGTACTGAGTTATCGCTCCGCGACGCGATTTCGAGCGGGGTCGGGCTCAGCCGCCGGATCGCATGACGTCCGCTCCGGCCGGCACCGTGCAGTCGTCGGGGTCGGTCAGCCAGCCGTCGGGCAGGGCCACCCGGGCCGGTGAACCCTGCCGGCCCCGTGGGCCGGTCGCCGCGTCCGGAAACGGAACATCGCCGTCCAACCGATCGAGCAGGGAGTCGAGTTCATCGAGCGTCTTGACCATGGCCAGCGCTCGCCGCAGCTCGGATCCGGCCGGGAAGCCGTGCAGGTACCAGGCGATGTGCTTGCGGATATCACGCATGCCCTTGTCTTCGCCGAAATGCGCGGCCAGCAGCTGTCCGTGCCGCCGCACGATGTCGGCGACCTCCCCGAGAGTGGGCGGGGTCGGTGACGGGCTGTCGGTGAACGCGGAAGACAGCTCGGCGAACAGCCAGGGCCGGCCCAGGCAGCCACGGCCGATGACTACGCCGTCGCATCCGGTCGCTGGCCATCATCGCCAGCGCGTCGCTGGCATCGTAGATGTCGCCGTTGCCGAGCACCGGAATCGTGCGCACATGCTGCTTGAGTTGCGCGATCTGTTCCCAATCGGCCGTGCCGGAGTACCGTTGCGCCGCCGTGCGGGCGTGCAACGCGACCGCGGCGGCTCCTTCGGCCTCGGCGATGCGACCTGCATCAAGGTGCGTGTGGTGCTCGTCGTCGATGCCGATGCGGAACTTGACGGTCACCGGCACGTCGGTGCCTTCGGTGGCGCGCACGGCCGCGGCGACGATCTGGCCGAACAGGCGTCGTTTGAATGGCAGCGCCGCCCCGCCGCCGCGCTTGGTCACCTTGGGCACCGGGCAGCCGAAGTTCATGTCGATGTGATCGGCCAAGCCCTCGTCGGCGATCATCCTGGCGGCCGCGTAGGTGGTCGCCGGGTCGACGGTGTAGAGCTGCAGCGAGCGGGGCGACTCGTCCGGGGAGAAGGTCGTCATGTGCATGGTGACCGGATGTCGCTCGACGAGCGCACGCGCGGTCACCATCTCGCAGACGTACAGGCCGCTGACGGTGCCGACCTTCGCCTGTTCCAGTTCTCGACACAGCGTCCGGAACGCGACATTGGTCACACCCGCCATCGGGGCCAGCACAACCGGGCTGGCGAGCGTGATCGGCCCGATGCGCAAGACGGGCTACCGGCGGCTCATCGCCAGCTTGCCAGCGGTTTGATGCAGCTCGTGTGCAGTGACCTTCTTGCCTGTCCGGGCTTCCCGGTCGAGTTGGCGCTGCTTGGACACCTCGAACTTGTCGCAGGCCGCCTCGAGTTCCTTGACCAGCAGGGCAAGATCGTCGCGCAACTCGGCTGACTTACCCGTGAAGTCCTCGCGCTCGAAGATGCGCCATTTCTTCAGTATCGGCATGACCACCTCGTCGAGGTGGATGCGCGGGTCGTAGACGCCCCCGACCGCGATGGCCACGGCTTTGCGCCGGAACTCGGGTACCTGGAAGCCGGGCATCTGGAAGTTCCGCAGGATCAGGTGCAGCGCCTTCATCGCCTTGTTGGGGGCGAGGTCGAACGCGGCCTCGCTGACGTCGCGGTAGAAGATCATGTGCAGGTTTTCGTCGGCCGAGATCTTGGCCATCAGCTGCTCGGCGATGGGGTCATGGCAGGCCTTGCCGGTGTTGCGATGCGAAATCCTGGTGGCCAGTTCCTGGAAACTGACGTAGACGACGGAGTGGGTCAGGGTGTCGGCGAAGTAGTCACCTTGATGGTTCTGGCCCGGGCTGAAGCCCCGGTTGACCACCTCGATGCGAAGTTTCTCCAGCTCGACCGGGTCGACCGAGCGCGTCACGACCAGATAGTCGCGCAGCGCGATGCCGTGCCGATTCTCCTCGGCGGTCCAGCGGTTGACCCACTGCCCCCAGGCGCCGTCCATGCCGAAGTTCATCGCGATCTCGCGGTGGTAGGACGGCAGGTTGTCCTCGGTGACCAGGTTCTGCACCATCGCGATCTGGGCGACATCGGAAAGCTTGCTCTGCTCGGGGTCCCAATCCTGTCCGCCGAGCGCGTAGTAGTTCTTCCCGTCCGACCATGGGATGTAGTCGTGCGGGTTCCAGGGCTTGTGCATGCTCAGGTGGCGGTTGAGGTACTTCTCGACGAACGGTTCAAGTTCGTGCAACAGCTGTAGATCGGTCAGCTCGGCTGACATGATCCCTCCGGTTATCTGTGTCTTTGGGTAGCACTCAATATATCTGTGTCCGCCGGTAGCATCAAGTTTCAAACCCCGCGTGGCAAGTCGCCTTCTTCAATGGCGAGCAGGCGCATCCGGCGGTCTTGCCGGTGCGGCGATGGAAACGGTTATTCGGATTTTCCCTGTTCAGGGGGCGGTACGTAGGGGGCCGCCGTACTGAACAGCATGTTGACGCAATAGTCGATGAATTGCTTGCGGGTGGCCCCCAGCTGGCCGTTGAGGTACGCAGTGAACAGACTCGACAGGCCGCCGACCAGGCTGGTGGCGAGCATTTTCTGCAGCACCGGATCGCCGATCCGGGACAGCTTGCGCTGCAGTAGATCGATGAAGTTGGGCATCCACTCCGCGCCCGACTTGGTCAGGATCGGCTCCACCGCGGGTGCCAGCAGCAGCACGCGCCCGCGCACGGGGTCGTCGACCATCAGCTCGACGAATTGTTCGACGGCTTCGCGGGGGGTTTTAGCCGACGTAAGTGTCTCCATCGCCCGCGTGCAGACATCGTCATAGACGGCGCGCACGAATTCGTCACGGTCGGAAAAGCTTTCGTAAAAGTAGCGTTCCGTGAGCGCGGCCTCGCGGCACACCGCGCGGACGGTGAGCGCGGGCCCGCGCTCACCCCCGAGCAACTGCACGCCGGCGGTGATGAGGTTGTCGCGGCGGAGGGCGAGGCGGCTCTCCAGGGGGACGCCGGTCCAACGGCCCCGGCGTTGACTGGTTTGCACATCGCTCCTAAACTTCAAAGTGACAACGCATGTAGTCAGAAATTGCCGATGTTTACGGGACCCGAATATTGACTCAACATACGTCCGCGGCCTGCCCGCTGACCAGCGCCGAAACGGGGAGCGACCCGACGACCGCCGCCGAGGGGACCGCGGCCGCCGGGTCGCCCGATGGCGCCAACGGCGTGGCCGGCGGCTGCCCGGTGTCGCCGCTGGGCTACGAGGCGCCGCCGGTCCCGCTCGGTCCCGATTCCCTGACATGGAAATACTTCGGCGACTGGCGGGGCCTGCTGCAGGGACCGTTCGCGGGATCGATGCAGAACATGCACCCTCAGTTGGGCGCGGCCGTCGAGCAACACTCAACGTTCCTCCGCGAACCTTTGCCGCGGGTGATGCGATCGCTTTACCCGATCGGCGGGGTCGTCTTCGACGGTGACCGCGCCCCGATGACGGGCGCGCAGGTGCGCGACTACCACGTCGACATCAAGGGTGTGGACGACCAGGGGCGTCGCTACCACGCGCTGAACCCCGATGTCTTCTACTGGGCACACAGCACCTTCTTTGTCGGCACCATCCACGTGGCTGAACGGTTGGGCGGCGGTCTGACCGAAGGGGAGAAGCGGCGGCTGTTCGACGAACACATCCAGTGGTACCGGATGTATGGCATGAGCATGCGACCGGTGCCTGAGTCTTGGGAAGCGTTCCAGCTCTACTGGGATCACATGTGCCGCAACGTGTTAGAGGACAACAACGCCACGCGCGCCGTGCTTGATTTGACGAAATACGGCAAACCGCCGATCGCGCCGTGGCTTCCGGACTGGCTATGGGCGGGCCTGTGCAAGCGGTCCGCGCCGTTCTTCGTCTGGTTGACGGTCGGCCTGTATCACCCCGCCGTACGCGAGCGGTTGGGCTATCAGTGGTCACCCCGCGACGAGTGGCTACACCGGCGGTTCGGCAAGCTCGTTCATCTCATTTTCTCTTGTGTGCCAAGGCGATACCGCAAACACCCGCGGGCCCGCGCCGGCCTCGACCGCGCATCCGGGCGTATCGCATTGCACGCACCCCTGGTGCAGACGCCGGCGCGCAACCTGCCGCCGTTGGACGAGCGCGATGACCCGAAGCATTACTGCCCCAAGGTCTCCTAGCCGACTGGCCGCCGGCGACGAGACGCCCCGGTGAGCGTGCAGCTTTACCCGTGGGCGTGGTTGTGCACGTTTTCGAGGTCGGACTGGTGCACGTGCTGATGAGTGTGCTCGGTCCCGTCCTCGTGGGCGTGGGAGTGCTCGTGCGTCACGTGGTCGTGGTCATGCGTGGTGTGCGCGTGCGTGTGAGCTTCGCCGCCATGGTCGTGTTGGTGTGCGTGCGGTGCGTGATGGGTGTGCTGTTCGCTCATGGTGACCTTTCCTAATGCGAAATACGTTGATTTGCTTAATCGTTCAGCCCGAGTTGCGCCGCTGATTCGCTGACCGCCCTCAGTCCGCCGTCGCCGCGGTGATGGCGGGGAACGCCGGGGCCTGCGTGCTCCGCGTTGAAGACCGCATCGATGACGAGCTGGCGGACGTGGTCGTTCTCCAGGCTGTAGAAGATGGTGGTTCCGTCGCGGCGGGTGCGCACCAGACGCGCCATCCGCAGCTTCGCCAGGTGCTGGGAAACCGATGGCGCCGGCTTGCAAACGTGTTCGGCGAGTTCGTTCACCGACATTTCGCGGTGGGTCAGCGACCACAGCACCTGCACGCGGGTGGCGTCAGCCAGCATCCGGAAAACCTCGACCACCAGACTGGCCTGCTCGTCGGGCAACCCGCCTTCGCCATTACCTGCATGCATACGCAGATAATAGCCGAAGTCCGTTCAGCCCGTCTGGGCCACCTTGTTGGCGCTTTCGGCGAGAATCTCGCCGTCTTTGACGATCACCGTCGCGAATGGACGACTGCCCTCGGCAACGTTTTGGCGGGCCAGGTCGATCGTCCGTTGGGCAAAGTCCGTCGCAGGTCGGAGGCTAGTCCCGAAGGGATCGACAAGCGTCGCTGTGGTAGTAACTAGACTGTCTATATTTTCGAGGTCGGGACGAGGGAGCACCATGGCGCGCACCGATCGTGACCGTTGGGATCTGGCGACGAGCGTCGGGGCGACGGCGACCATGGTCGCCGCCCAGCGGGCCCTGTCCACCGACGAGAAGTTGATCGACGATCCCTATGCCGCGCCGTTGGTACGAGCGGTCGGAATCGACGTCTATGTCCGATTGGTCAACGGCCAGATTCCGGTTGGCGGGGATTCCGAGTTCGATCCACAGCGGATGGCCCAGGGGATGGCCTGCCGCACCAGGTTCTATGACCGCTTCTTCCTCGACGCCACAAAGGGCGGCATCGGCCAGGTGGTGATCCTCGCGTCGGGGCTTGATGCGCGCGCGTACCGCCTGCCGTGGCCGGCGGGCACGGTCGTCTACGAGGTAGACATGCCGGAGGTGATCGAGTTCAAAACCCTGACCCTGGGCGACCTCGGCGCCGAGCCGGCCGCCGAGCGGCGCACCGTGGCCGTCGACCTCCGCGATGACTGGGCCACGGCGCTGCGGTCCGCGGGATTCGATCCGCAGGTCCCCGCGGCGTGGAGTGCCGAGGGCTTATTGGTCTACCTGCCCGACGATGCCCAGGACGCGCTGTTCGACAACATCACCGCTTTGAGCGCCCCCGGCAGTCGGCTGGCCTTTGAATTCGTGCCCGACACAGCCGTTTTCGCCGACGAGCGGTGGCGCGCGCATCACGACCGGATGAGTGAGCTCGGGTTCGAGATCGACTTCAACGATCTCGTCTATCACGGTCAGCGCAGCCACATTCTCGATTACCTGAACCGGCGTGGCTGGCAGACCTCGCCCCAGACCGTCAAGCAGCTGCACGCGGCCAACGGCTTTGTCTATGCCGACGACGACGTCGCCGAAGCCTTCGCCGATGTGACCTATACCAGCGCGGTCCTTACTGGCTGAGCAGGTCATCCTTCATGCGGCTGGTGAGCATCTCCTGAAACACCGTACGAGCGGGTTCGTACAGATCCTGGAAGGTCGTCAGCGCCGTGGTGCGGTCGTATTCGGGGATGGAACCGGTCGGAGTCCAGAAGCTGTCGATGTCCAAGAGGAAAAACGGTCCCTGCTGGGCCGGCATCGTGCGGCGCAGGTGGAAATTGGCATCCAGCGCCTGGCCCACGCCCGGGCCATAACGCACGATCATCGATTTGCCCGGCTGCCCTTCGCGGTAGACCGCGGCACCCTGCCATTCGGTCAGGGTCAGGCCGGCGGGCGCGATGCGGTGCGGTCCGAGTAGGGGCTCCGCGATCCAATTACCCCACTCGACGCGGCCATCCACGCCCATGGGGATGCGGACCTCGAGGACATAGCGCAGGCCGAGGCGTTCCACCCCGACGATCGGCGAGAACCGTGAGCGAGCGTCTATCACCCGCATCATCACGTCGACCAACGTCTCGAAGTTGGCGTACTCGGTGGTCTCGATGACGACCGCCTGGGTCTTCATCGAGGCGGCAAGCGTGTTATCGCGGTTAACGTAACGGACGAACCGTTCGGCGGCCGGCGTCGGACTTCCGCCGGCACCCATCGCCCAGGCCACGTCCTGCGCCTGGCGTTCGATCGGCAGGAGGTCGGCGAGCAGTCGTCTGAGCTCCCCGCTCGCTGGTTCGGTGAGGGAATCCGTTGCTGGGTGACGGATTTCCATGGTTACCAGGGCTACTGGCGCGTTTTGGTTGGCCGCATCGACGCTCATGATTGCGAAGCATAGCCAAGCCGTTGGACGGCCAAATCACGGCCATGCCGTGCGGGGCGCGTGCGGCCGCATCCGCGCCACCAGACTCGCCGCGCTTGACGATCAGCCGATCCAACCGCCGGGCATCAGCCGAGGTCATGCTTGCTTCGGTACTGCTTCGGTGCCCCCAGCAGGGCTCGAACCTGCGACCTGCGGATTAAAAGTCCGTAGCTCTACCAACTGAGCTATAGGGGCCTGCGATGGTTCAGGATACTGCGCTCGAGGCGACGCTCGTTTGAGGATTAGGCCTGCGGTGACCTAAGCTTGCGTGGCTCCCAACGTTAACTACGTTGCGAGTGCCCCGGAGAGATTCGGTTCTGGCCCCCTTCGTCTAGCGGCCTAGGACGCCGCCCTTTCAAGGCGGTAGCGCGGGTTCGAATCCCGTAGGGGGTACTTGCGATGCGGGGACGCGGAGCATGCAGCAAGGCCCTGTGGCGCAGTTGGTTAGCGCGCCGCCCTGTCACGGCGGAGGTCGCGGGTTCGAGTCCCGTCAGGGTCGCCAATGCGGCGAGGCACTCGCTGCCTTCCGGCCAGGTAGCTCAGTCGGTATGAGCGTCCGCCTGAAAAGCGGAAGGTCGGCGGTTCGATCCCGCCCCTGGCCACCACCATCAGTGCAGGTAGTGGGCTCAGACGCACCACTCGACACAACCCGTGGCCGGCCCTTCGGTCCTTTCATGCGGCCAATATACGGCCAAGTCTCGTATCGGCCGCATGGCGGAAGATCGCTCGCCATGTCGCGACGAAGAACTTCGCTGGCGCGCTTCTTCGAGCGAGTGCTTGTCAGGCGACGGCTGCTCCGGGTTGGGCGCCAACCGCATCGCAACACGCGAGAACACGGTCGTGCGGCCGCTGCCCAACTCCTTGGCCAAATCGACGGTCCGGCTGGCAGTCGCTGACCCGCCGGCCAGAGTCGTCGGCGGCGGGACTTACCTCTGCTAGAAGTCGCTTAGCGAGTCGAGTGCCACGGCGATATTGTCCAGCTCGTCGTCAAAGAGGTCGGCGTAAGTGTCGCCACCAGACAGCAAGCCGTCCAGCGCCAACGCAGCCGCAGCCGCGATCGGGGCTACGGCCTTGAACTTTAAGACCCGCAACGGTTTTTCTCTCGCTGCTGGCCAGCGTCGACTTCGTAGTCTCTACCGTGGCGGCTACCGTCCGCTGACGCTCCCGTCCGCCGCCACAAATCCGCAGACTCGTCGAGTGAGCCCTACCAGTTCAGCAGAGTTCACCCACAGCATGTGGTGACGAATTTGTTTACTGCTATCGAGTCAGACCGATGGCTGGGACGACCCGGCCCGAGCCGCACAAGCTTGTTGCCCTGCCAGTCGGAGGACGTATTCGACCAATTCCACAACCCGGTCGAGGAACCGATCGATGCGGGTGGTGCAGCGGCAAAACCGGGTATGGACATGTTATTGCCGCGCGATATTGAGCTTGTTGGACAACGTCATGGCGGCCATAACGCCGCCGTCGCAGATAATGTCGGTGCCGGTGAGATACCCGGCCCTATCACTGGCACAGAACGCTAGAAGTTCGGCGATCTCGCCAGGTTGACCGAAACGCTTCAGGGCGCCGATCTGAGCCAGCGCTCCCGCGCCGGCGTCGGCTTCGAGCTTGCCCATGGCAGTGTCAAACGATCCTGGTGAGACCGATAGAACCCGAGCGCCTGATAATCCGAACTGGGCAGCAAGTGCCTTGCTGTACCAGATTACGAAGTTCTTGCTCAGCACATAAGCCAGCTGCGGCCGCCGTGATTCGGGCAACCGGTTGCACACAGCCAGCAAGTCGGAGTGAAACCGTTCGATATCGGTCCGTGCCTTTTTATAGCGTCGAGTCGGGGCGAGAAATCGCGGAAGCTGGTGCCCGGCGACGGACGCCACGTTGACCAGAGCCATACCCCGGCTCGCGATCCCGAGGAAGGCTTGGTTGATCAACACTGTACCGACCGCGTTGACCTTCAGGATCAGCTCGGCTGAGCCCATGCTGGGGCTCACCCCAGCTGTGTGGACAACTGAGGCAACGGTGCCGAGTTCCTTTGCGCGTTGCACCAATTGGCCTACAGACGCACGGTCGGTGACGTCGCAGATGGTCGCAGCACAGTCGATTCCGGCGTTGACGAGTTTATTCTGTGCGCCCTCAACACGCTCTTGGCTGACGTCACAGATCAGCACAGTAGCCTCGCGCCCAAGCGCGTGAGCAACGGCCAGGCCCATCCCGCCGGCGCCGCCAGTTACCACCGCTACGTTCTTCATTGTCGAATGGACTCCTGCCGTCGTGTCGATGTATGTGAACTGCTGTCGGACGCAGCCTGCGCTCGAGCGCGCTCAGCAGACGCGCACGACCTACCGCCGCCATTGGGCCGCGGTCTAATCGGGCCCATTCTCAATTCCCTTCGTACGTCAAACACGCTGACCGCTATCGGAACCAGTCCTTCGAGGAGGCTTTTCCGTCGACGACTTGGACTGCTATGAGACGGGCTCGCGGACAGGGCGGTATGAAACTATCGTTTGTTTCAGCGGCGGGCAAGCATACGAGTGGACAGGAGCAGCGGATGAGTAGATCAGTTGCGTTGGTGACGGGCGGAGCTTCTGGTGTCGGCGCGGCAATTGCGGCCCGCTTAAGGACCGACGGCCTCATGGTCACTACGTTCGATCTGTCGCCTGTTGACGCTCCGGGTGCGTACACCGTTGATGTAACCGACCGGGATGAAATCGAGAAGGCGCTCGTTGAAATCCGCGCGAACTTCGGTCCGATCGATGTGCTTGTGAATGCAGTAGGCATCGAGGGGCAGAGTCGCTTCCTCGACATGTCCTTCGACGAGTGGAGCCACGTCGTCAATGTGAACCTCCACGGGGTGTTCCACTGTGCGCAGGCCGTTCTACCCGACATGATGAGACGACGTTGGGGTCGCATCGTGAACATCTCGTCTTCGAGTACTCACTCAGGCGTACCCCTAAAGGCGCACTACGTAGCCGCGAAGTCGGCGGTCAACGGACTCACCAAGGCTCTCGCGCTCGAGTATGGGCCACGCGGCATCACCGTCAACCGCGTCCCCCCGGGCTTTATTGATACTCCGATGCTCCGGAATTCCGCTGCCCGCGGTGATTTCGGCCCGTTCAGCATCGACGACATCATTGCGAGGACGCCGGTTCGTCGCATCGGACTGCCCGCCGACGTTGCGGCCCTCTGCTCGTTCCTGATCTCCAAGGAGGCGGGTTACATAACCGGACAGATCATCGGCGTCAACGGCGGACGCAACACGTGACCCGCAATTAGGAGAGAGGCGGCCGCCGAGAGCAGTGAACGCTCCGCGTCGATGACGCGATCCCTCACGACCCGTTAAGCTACGGTCCAGCACACTTTCGACCCTGGCGCAATCCGCGGCACAGGCGGTCGTGAGAGCGCAGCTGGATCGCACCGGTTGCATCCTGCGACCGCAACCATTACCACGACAGCCCTGGTCTCCCATCGGAAGCCCTAGCTTCCTCCTGTGTTTGGTGAACATCTCGTGACGCAGCTATACGGCGGCGTCTGGAAGGGGGGAATCGCGAACAGACCGTCACCATGCCTTGCATGCCGACCGAGACAAACGTTAGTTTGATGACTGGCCTCTTAATGATCGTCTTTAGGATGGAGTTGCACGTGGGCGTGTTGATTATGTTGGGCACGCTCTTCGGGCTCGTCGCGATCGTCGTGGGCCTGGTAGCCCGGTTCGATCCCGAAGCCCGCAGTGCACGAAGCCACACCGGGGGTGCCGAATGATGCTGGCAGCACAGATCGGAACTCTGTTCGCCTACATCGGCGGTACCGTCTTCGTGGCGGCGGGCTTGTATCGATCAGTGCGCCGTCGGCGTCTCGATTCATTACTGCTGGTGTGTATCTCGGCGATCTCGTTTTCCTGGTTGGAGGCGCCTTACGACTGGTCGATGTACGCACAGTTCCCGCCTTTCATGCCACGGATGCCGTCCTGGTGGCCGTTCAACATGACCTGGGGCGGCCTCCCCGCCGCCGTACCGCCGGGATATGTCGCGTACTTCGTGCTTCCAACTCTCGTCGGCGCCGCATTGGGTCGCACTTTGGTTGCGAAATGGGGATGGCGCCGGCCGTTTGCGCTGCTGGGGTGCGGTTTGATAGTCGGGTTCGCGTGGGCGTTGACGTTCAACGCGGTCATCGGCGCTCAACTGGGGGCGTTCTACTACGGGTACGTGATCGGCGGCCTGGCGATCTTCGAGGGCACCCGTAGCCAGTACCCGCTATACGACGCGTTGGCGATGGGGATTCTAGTGATGGTTTTCGCCTACCTCCTGGGAAGAACGGACCCGGCAGACCGGACGGTCATTGAGCAGTGGTCGGAATCGAAGACCCGCAGTCGGATCGCGGCGGGTGTCCTTTCGGTCGTCTCGTTCATCGTCATCGGCCACGTGGTTTACGGCGCAGTATTCGCACCTCACCTGATCACCAAGCTCGCCGGTCTGGTCAACGTCAGCTCGAACGTTCAGTTGTACTCGGATGTTCCGAACCAACCGCACTGACCGACGCACTCGGTGCTGATGGACTCGACTGCGCCGAGGGTTGATTTCCGTCGACAGAGATGGTTCGCGGGGATATTTCACCTCGGGGTTCAGGGTGAAGGGCATCTGGATGGTCAGCCGTCTGTTGATGCCGCACGCCCCGCTCTGTCCTGAGGTCTTGTCAACCGACCCAACGCGTCGGGCTGGTCGAATCGCGCCACAACAAGAACAGCTTTTCCGGGTGGCCTCGTCGTGGTACCGCAGATTCGTTTGCGCCCATTGGTCCTTGGAGATGGCTAGGAAGACGCTGCAAATTTTCGCCGGTGAACTCCGGTTGAGCGGCTGCGATGCTCGGCTGAGTCCCCTTCAGCGCGAGCATGATTGACGCGACCGTCGCGGCGACGTCGCGCATATCGGCCCTGCCTTCGGGTCCTTGGACATGATGCGGATGTTCTCCGTCCCCTCGGCCACACCTTCGATGAACGACTCGGAACCGCACATGCCGATAGGGCGACGATGGTCAGGGCGAGTAGGTGACCCCGGTCAGATCCTCAGACATTGCCCACAACCTTCTCTGCGCGTCGATGTCGTACGACGCCTTGCTGGACTTGACCACCTTGGGGTGGCCACGGTGGCCACCTAACCCGTCGGGGCCGAGGTACTGCCCACCGAGCACCTCCGGATCAGTCGCAGCGCGCAGCGACGGCAGCGCACCCATCGAGGGAGGCTGCGCGAACACCGGTCCCGCGATCGCGAAGAACTGGCGGAACGGTGTCGGCATCTCACGACTGAACTCGGTGTTCGAACCACCGGGATGCGCGGCGACTGCGATGGTCCCGCTGCCCTGCATCCGTCGCTGGAGTTCGTAGGTGAACAGGAGGTTCGCGAGCTTGGACTGACCATAAGCGCCGAACCGGCTGTACTCACGTTCCCACTGCGCATCGTCGAAGCGAATACCTCTGGACAAACGATGGCCCAGGCTGCTGACCGTCACCACGCGGGACCCCGGTGTCGCCAGCATGCGATCGAGCAGTAAACCGGTAAGCGCGAAATGACCCAGATGATTGGTGCCGAAGTGCATTTCGAAGCCGTCCGCAGTAGTGGCCTTGGGTGCGAGAACCACGCCCGCGTTGTTGATCAGCACATCGATGGTGTCAAGGTTGGATGTGAGCGCCTCGGCCGCAGCGCGGACGGACGCCAGCGAGCACAAATCGAGAACTTGCAGTTCGACCCTGCGCGGCCGGGTACGCCGCCCTGATGCGGCGAATCGCGTTCTCGCCCTTCTCGAGATTGCGCACCGCGAGGACCACTCGCGCCCCGTTAACGGCGAGCGCCGTCGCCGTCTCGAACCCCAGACCGGTGTTGGCGCCGGTGATGATCGCCGTTCGACCCTTCTGGTCCGGTATGTCAGTGACTGTCCACTTGCGCATAAGTCCCCTTTCGCGAGTGTCTCGCTGGCTCCTGCTGGCTGTCCGGGCCAGCGCAGACGACTACGATTACCACCCGGGCCTCAACGAGTCGTCTAGAGCCACAGATACATTCCGGCGAGGACGAGCCACAGAGCGAGGCAATAGGTTTCGAAGATACCTCTGAGAATCAACGGCGCTTCGCGCAGCTCCATGAAATCCAGCCCGACATAGCGCACCTTGATCAACGCCAGTGCCAGAACCCACAAGGCGACCCCCGAACCAATGCCGTGGTCGAAACCGATCGTGAACGACACCAGCGTCGCCATGACCAGACCCAGCCAGACGACAGTGGATCGGGCGCGGAACAAGGACGAGGTCATGCTCAACTCACGAGGTAGATCAGCGGGAACAGGACGATCCAGAGGAGGTCGACCAGATGCCAGAAGCACCCGCCGCCTTCGATGAATGCCATTCTCGTCGGGCTCGGTGCGGCGACACGTACCGCGAAGAGTAGCGATATGAGAACCACGATCCCGATCAGAACGTGCAACAGGTGCAAACCGGTAAGCACGTAGTAGTACATGTAGAAACTGTTCTCGGTAGGCACGTGTCCTTCGCCGACCTTGGACGAGTATTCGACGATTTTCAGACCCACAAAGGCCAGACCGCACGCGAGCGCTCCCGCCAATAACGTCCGAGCGGCTGCGCGGGCGCCAGCTCGGACGGCTCGGATCGCGGTGACCACCAGTAGGGAGCTCGTCAGAAGAATGACGGTATTCGCCAAGCCGATGCCGACATTCAGCGTATGGCGCGATGCGTCGAACAGTTCGGGGGCCTGTGCGCGTTGGTACATGAACAGGACGAAGAAAACGGCGAAAACCAGCATGTCGCCGAATAGCAGTATCCACACCCCTGGCTCTCCAGGAACGCGGCCAGGAGACGCCTCATTGGGCTCAACTGCCTTTGAAACCTCGTTTTCGTCGATCAGCTTCATGCCGCCGGCTCCCACGTTCGCGCAGCGGCGCGCTCCTCTCTCTCCGCGGCTTCGATGTCGACGGCCTTGACTAGGAGGAACACGGTCGGGACGATCCAGACGAAGAATGCACTGACCGGAATCCACCACGCGATGATCCCGTTCCAGCCCAGCGGTCCACTTTGAATAACGTAGACACAACCACCTGGAAGGACGAGGAGTGCCATCCACAGGCTGAGGTATCCGTACCAGCGCGGGAATGTCGGGACGGCGCGCTTGTCGATGAACACTGCCAACGCGAGGATCAACCCCTGCAACACGAGCGGCCCGACGATGCCGACCAGCAGCAGCCAGAACATGTCGCTGAGTGCCTGGATAGCCTGGGGGTCGCGATCGGGTCGATACGCGGCCGCGACGCCGAACACCATGGCCAGAGTGAACACGAACGGGAACGTCACCGACAGGATGACCTCGGTAATCGACATAACACCCCAGTAGCCTTCGATTCGGCGCACCTGCCGGCAAAGCAGCGCGAACACGGGTGTCATGAACCACATACCGAGGATGGTCAGTCCCAGTCCCAGGCGGATCGCGAAGTGATTGTCGACGTACCACTGGGCAGTCTGCTCCGCGGTAAAACCCGGATTGATCGGTGGAAGCACGCCCGCTATCAGGCCGAACGTAACCCCGAAGACCACCAACATGGCCAGCGTCGACCACGCGGCCGCCTTCTCGATCTTCACATGCATGGCTGCTCCTGTCATTGAATTCACCTGTCCCCGTGCCGTGTCCGCGCATTCCGGCACCATCGCCGAGCGTGACGACCGACATGTCGGCTTGCCCGTCAGACTGGCGATGACCCTGAAACGCTGCGCGTGGGTTCCGGACTGCGGCGCAACAGCCATCCTGTCGGAACGAATGCTATCTTCAGTCCGCTCGAATTGGTAGATCAATCGTTTGTTTCGCTCAGAACGGCGATTGTAGCCGTGGCCCAACACACACGGCTTGCGTCACTCCGATCTTCGGGGCGCCTGCCCGTCCGCAGAAGGCGCTGAGCTCCGAGATGACTGATGTCGACGGAATGTTGTTGTCGGGCATGGTATTCGATGAGATCGGCCACACACGGCGATGTTGATCGCGGCAGGGGTGAGACGTGGGCGTTGCGACTGATCGTCCACCGTATCAATCGCCTCCCCTTGAAGAGGGGAAATCGTCGCCGCAGAACGTCACCGCTTGCGAACGCCCCGCAACCACGTGTCGCGGGCGAGGGTCAGCGCGTCAGGGGGGGGCATTGACTCGACGATGCTCTGCGGGATCCACAGGACGCTAATCACGCAACGCGACAGCACTTCCAGTGACGTCTCCTCACTGCGGATGGCGCCGCTGTCGATGCCCTCGGAGAGCAGGCCCTTCAACCTCCGCATGCGATTAGCGAAGGCGAAACCGGGGTTCGGGGTGTCCGGAGGCGACTGTCGCATCCATGCCTGTTGAATCTTGAACTCGTCGGGAAAGTGCTTGACCGCGTTGATGTGGACCCAGCTCAGCGCGTCCATCTTCTCGATTGGAGACGAATCCGCGTTCAAAACACCCGAATAGCCCGCTGTGAGCCGCGAGCCGAACGATCGCATGATGAACGCGAGCATCTCCGGCTTGCTGCCCGCCACCCGCGTCAGTTTTCCCAGGCTCACACCCGCTGCGGCTGCGATCTCACGCACCGTCGTGATCTCGTACCCGCGCCTGCCGAACTCCGCGCGCGCCGCCGCGAAGATCCGATCGGCCTCGACGGTGAAATCGTCGGTGTCCGATGCAGAATCTCCCCATGAGCGAACGGCATCCGAAGCCGCCGCGAGCGCCTTCGAATTATCGAGTGTGGAATACCGCGGAGGCCGACGCGCCAGACCGTTCAGGATGATTCGACAGAGGACGCCCGCCACCCGTTCGGACGCGGCCTTGTGGCGAACGACGTCGAGCCCGACCGTCACCATCGTTTGAAACACGCGATCGGCTAACGCGATCAGGTCGACCTCCGGCCTGACCGCTCCGAAATCCCGCGCCGAAGTAAGCGTTCGCAGCACCGCTTCGTTTATCAATTCCGGAGGGTTCTTCAGTAACTCGACGAGTTCCGGGAGCTCGCTTGGCGAATCGTAGAAGGTCATCTGCAGCGCCGCGCGATGCGCAACCGCGCAGTTCGCGATATCGGTACTTAGTCGCTCGATATGCCCGACGACGGTGCGGGCGTTCGACCGCTCCAGCCGGTGTAGCGCTTCCTCGCCGATGAGGTTCATTTCGGCGTAGTAGCGGCCCACCAGTTCGACCAGGATGGCGTCCTTGGAATCGAAGTGGTGATAGAGACTGCCCTTCAACAAGCCCGTGGCGTCCGCGATCTCACGCATTGATGTGCGCAACCCTTGGTCAGCGAGCATGGTCGCAGCGACTTCGAGGATCTGAGACCTCCGCGCACCAGTTGCATCGGTGTCCACCGACACCGGGTTGTGGCGCGAATCGGCGTTCTTACGGCCTAGGTCGTTGTCGATGGCGAGTCTCCCGATCGGTCACGGTGCGCAGGCCCGGATGATCATCCGATCCGATCCGATGCGCTCGCGACGTCGCACCGCCTGGATGAGCCTACTGAGCTCGGACTTGCTGGTGGTGAGATTAGCAGTCGGTGCGTCTTGACCTAGACCAACTCGCGCGGGCTCAGGCCGGGAGACCCTTCGCGAGATCCATTACTGTGACGGCCTCAGTGCCCGTCTTCCTCAATCGATCGGATGACCTGAAATTCAGATCGACGTCGGCGGCCTGAGCTCGAAGCGCGCCCACGGTGAGTTCATCCTTCGGTAGGTGCTTGAACATGTCGAATGAGTACAGCCGAAGGGCGTTCGAGTGGGTGATCCTGTCCACCTCGTCGTCCGGCACGTCGGTGAGGTACCCGGCCAGGACCTCGGGGGAGCGGGGCCAGGTGGCATCCGAATGCGGATAGTCGCATTCCCAGGTCACCATGTCGAGGTTGAGATGATGCCGACTCTCGACGCCGAAGGCGTCGTCGATGAAGCAGAGAGCGACCCGATCCAGGAAGACCTCACTGGGCAACCTGCCGCCGAAGTCCTGGTGCGTCCACGCGCGGTGCATGGTGTAGACGCGGTCGATGCGCTCGAGGAAGTAGGGCACCCATCCGATGCCGCCCTCGGACAGGGCGAACGTGACGTCGGGGAACCGCCGCAGCATCGGTGACCAGATGAGGTCGGCCGCGGCCTGCACGATGCTCATGGGTTGCAGCGTCATCATGGTGTCGACGGGCGCATCCGGCGACGTGATCACGACTGACGACGACGAACCGATGTGGAGGTTGACCACGGTGTTCTCGTCGCTGCAGGCTCGCCAGAACGGATCCCAGTGGGGATCGTGCAACGACGGGTACCCCAGCTTCGTCGGGTTCTCGGAGAACGTCACCGCGTGACATCCCTTCTTCGCCACGCGCCGCACCTCCTCCGCCATTAGCGTGGGATCCCAGGCCGGCGGCAGGGCTTGCGGAATCATCCGTCCTGGATACGCGCCGCACCACTGGTCGATATGCCAGTCGTTGTACGCCCGCAGCACGGCCAATCCGAGATCCTTGTCCTGCGCGCGAGCGAAGTACTGTCCGCAGAACTGCGGAAAGGACGGGAAGTTCATAGCGGCCGCAACGCCGTTCGCGTTCATGTCGCGGATGCGCTCGTGGATGTCGTAACAACCCTCTCGGATCTCCGAGAGCTTGGTCGGCTCCGTGCCGTACTCCTCAGGCGGCCTTCCTGCGACCGCGTTGAGACCGACGTTCGTAGCTTCCTGCCCTTCGAAAACCCATGCGTCGGTGCCGTCTTCGCGTTGGATGAGCTTGGGGACGTCGTTCTTGTACTTCGCCGGGATGTGTTTGTCGAACAGGTCGGGCGGTTCGACCAGGTGATCGTCTACGGACACTAGTACGAGGTCCTGCATCTCCACGTCGAACTCCCTTGAACTGAGGCTTGTCGCCCACCGGGACACGATTTGGCGGGCGACGGCATCGGACAGCACGCGGTTGTCCTGCTCTTGCGGAGAAACCCTATTACGATACAAGCGTTTGGTCAATCAGAAGAGCTGCGCCGGTTGCGATTGTCTCGCAATAGTTTCGGACCCTCATTGACGATAGGGGGAAGAGCGGCTACGGTCGAAACAAACGTTAGGGAACGGCTTCGCCGAACCAGATCAAGCCCGGCCGGGCAGACGAGAAGCTCGAAGCGAAGGAACCCATGTCATGACGCCGGTGAAGGCGATCGACCTTTACTACGACCCGTTCGACTTCGACATCGACGACGATCCCTACCCCGTGTGGAAGCGGATGCGTGAGGAAGCGCCGCTCTACTTCAACGAGAAGTACAACTTCTACGCGCTGAGCCGATACGACGACGTAGCACGGGAACTTCCGAACTGGGACACCTATCGCTCCGGCCGCGGCACGACCGCAGACATCCTGTTCAACAACATCGAGATTCCGCCGGGAATCCTGCTCTTCGAGGACCCGCCGCTTCACGACCTGCATAGACGGCTGCTATCGCGTGTGTTTACCCCCCGCAGGATGCTAGCTGTCGAAAACCTGGTGCGCGGCTTCTGTGAGCGAGCCCTCGACCCGTTTGTGGGTGCGGGCGGCTTCGATGTCATCGCCCATCTTGGAGCGATGATGCCGATGCAGACAATCGGTTATCTTCTCGGCATCCCGGAGGGCGATCAGGCCAACATCCGCGACACTAACGGCGTATCGCTGGAGCTGGCATCGGGTGCTACGCCTGGCGAGGCGAGCTCGAAGGTCTTCGAAGAGTCGATCACGTTGTTCGCGGAGTACATCGAGTGGCGAGCCGCCCATCCGTCCGACGACCTGATGACGGACCTGCTCGAGGCGGAAGTCGAGGAGTCCGACGGCACCAGGCGCCGATTGTCGCGCACGGAGGTTCTGTCGTACACCGCGATGATCGCCGGCGCGGGGCACGAGACGACCGCGCGTCTCATCGGCTTCATGGCGCAGCTGCTCTCCGATCACCCGGATCAGCGTCGTGAACTCGCCGCCGATCCCAGCCTCATCCCGGGCAGGCGCGCTACGTTGCACGCGAGGCATCGCATTACGGGCAGGTGGTGCCCGAGGGGTCGTTCATGCTGCTGCTCAACGGGTCTGCAAATCGCGACGACCGCCGCTTCTCCGATCCCGACGTGTACGACATCCACCGTGGGGGCAGTCATTTGAGCTTCGGACAGGGATTGCATTTCTGCTTGGGATCGGCGCTCGCCCGGTTGGAGGCAAGAGTCGCGTTCGAAGAGGTGCTGAAACGTTGGCCCGACTGGGAAGTTGATTACGCCAACGCCGAGAGAGCGCATACATCGAGTGTCCGGGGCTGGTCACGACTGCCGGTGTTCATCGCATGATGTTGCAGCACAGCCCCTTCCGGGTGTTCGCGTCAAACTCTAGCTCGTCAGCGATCGCAAACCTCGCGGTCCATTGACCTACCTGTTGATTCGAGAGGAAATCGTGGAGACATTCGAGACGGTGGATTACTTCAGCGATGCTGAATTGATCACCGACCCATACCCTTATTTCGACCACCTGAGGGGTCAGTGTCCTGTACTTCCGGGGGGGCCCGCGGGTGTCGTCACAGTCACCGGCCATGAGGAGGCGGTGTCGGCCTACAAGAATTCTGCCCTGTCGGCCGCCACATCGCTGGTCGGTCCGTTCGCTCCGCTGCCATTCGAGGCGGAGGGGGATGACATCACCGCCTTACTGGACGAGCACCGCGGACAGATTCCGATGGCAGAACACGTTTCGTCGATGGACCCTCCCCAGCACACACGCACGCGTGGCCTCTTGAGTCGATTGCTCACCCCGAAGCGACTCAGGGAGAACGAGGAATACATCTCGCGGTTGGTCGACGAGAAACTCGCGTCATTCGTCACCGACGGCCGATGCGAATTCCTGCAGAGCTACGCCAAACCGCTGTCGATGCTCGTAATCGCCGACCTACTCGGCGTTCCGGAGGAGGATCACGACGAGTTCAATGTGGTGCTCGCTACCTCGGTCGTCGCGGGAGAAGCCGTGGCCGCACTAAACCCGCTGCAATTCCTCGACGACAAGTTCAACGAGTACATCACCGCCCGGCGTCAGCAGCCGCGCGAAGATGTCCTGACGGAGCTTGCCCAGGCTCGATACGAGGACGGCGAGGTTCCCGAGATCGACGAGGTTGTCAAGCTGGCGACGTTCCTCTTCGCCGCGGGACAGGAAACGACGACGAAGCTCCTGTCTCAGGCGGTGCGAAATCTCGGCGAGTTTCCTGACGTCCAAGAACGACTGCGCGCTGACCGCTCGCTCATCCCGGTGTTCCTCGAAGAAACTCTGCGGCTGGAAAGCCCGGTGAAGAGTCACTTCCGGATCGCCAAGACCACCACGGCGATAGGGGACTGCCCGATCAAGGCGGGTACGACCATCATGTTGCTGCCCGGAGCAGCGAATCGAGATCCCCGAAAATTTGATCGGCCCGACGAATTTCAACTCGATCGGAAGAACGTGCGCGAACACGTCGCCTTCGCGCGCGGTCCCCACTCCTGCCCCGGAGCGCCCCTGGCCCGAACGGAAGCGCGGATATCGATCGATCGGATCCTCGACAGGATGGCGAACATCCGGATCTCCGAAGAGCATCACGGGCGCGCCGAATCGCGCACCTACGACTACGAACCAACGTTCATCATGAGGGGACTGACCGAGCTGCACATCGAATTCGACCCGGTCGGTTAGCTTCAAGCGCCCGCGCATCCGCTGTGCGGGTCGGGTACTAGTTCCGCACGAAACAGACTGACTACCAATCAAACACAATCTGGAGGCTTCGATGTCCTACGAGAGCACGGCCGAACCGATCAAGATCGGCTACCTGATGGACTTCCTTCTCGGCGACTATCCGAAGGAGATGTACGACGACCTCACAATCCCGTTCGACATGGTGTTCCAAGACGCGTTCGACAAGGGGCTCATCGACCGCCGGGTCGAGATCGTCTACCGCGAGGTGGAGGGACTGCCCAAGGGCACGGTGAAAAACGTCATCGATGCGTACGAGGAACTAGTGGAAGAGGGCTGCCTGCTGGTATTCGGGCCGAATATCGGCGACAACATCGTTGCGGCCAAGGAGGCGATCGAGGAGCGCTTCCGGGTTCCGGCGATCAGTGTCACCGGCTCCGACCTCGCGCTCGGCGAGTGGATATTCGCATTTCCCATGGGCTCGCATTACGACGAACCCATCTTCTGGACTGATCTCCTAGTGAAACGCAATCTCAACGATGTGGGAATCCTGATGGAAGCCTCATTGGTCGGAGAGTCCTACGTCGCTAATTTCCAAAAAGCCTGCGCACGGCGCGGGATTCGGATCGTCGGTGTTGAGACGATCGCGCAGACCGCTCAAGACGTCAGTAGGGCTGTGCGGAACCTTCGCGAAGCAAACGCCCAGGCTCTCGTTCACGCAGGCTTCGGCTTCGGTCTAGTCTTCGTGAATCCTGCACTCGAGGAGCTTAATTGGGATCCTCCGCGATTCGCCGGCACCGCATTCGAGAACGCTTGGATCAACCCGGTCATGTGGCAGGCATTCATGGGCTGGACGGGCGTGGACCAATACGACGAGGGCAATCCGGTAGGACAGCAGTTCCTCGATGAATTCGAGAAACTCCACGGGCGCCGGCCGGAGTACTGCGTTCCGGTGGTGAACCGCGATGTGGCCGTGACCGTTCTTCAGGCGATCCAGGATGCACAGCCGCTCAGTCCGCGCGGCGTGAAGGAAGCCCTCGAGCGGGTGAAGTCGGTTCCAGCGGCCTCGGGAGCTCCCGGTACTCGAATCTCGTTCGGGAACTGGACTCGCCGAGCGTGGATGGGTTGCGGCTACCTTGTTGCTCGCGAACTGGAGCCCGATGGTGTCAATTCCCGCCTCGTGGATCGCTTCGGCGAGATCTGACGATGGCACCGACGCGCAGCGTCGTCATCACCGGCGCTTCGCGAGGGCTGGGTCTCGCATCTGCCAAGCGGCTCTACGACGAGGGCTGGACGGTGGTCGCCGCGATGCGCTCAGTTAGAACGGGTCTCGAAAATCTGCGCGCGGTCACCGGTGCCGAGGATGGCGACACTCGTCTCGTCGGAGTGCAACTCGACCTGACCGACCCCGCATCTGTTCAAGCGGCTGCTGAGTCGATTCTCGCAACGGTCGGAGCACCCTACGGATTGGTGCACAACGCGGGGATTTCGGCGGCCGGAATGGTCGAGGAAACCCCGCTCGAAGTGTGGGAGCGAATGTTCGCGACCAGCATCTTCGGCCCGGTCGCGTTGACGAAGGGCCCTCCTACCATCGATGCGTGCCGCACGTCGGGGCCGAATCGTGTTGATCTCCAGCCAGGCGGGCGCACGTGGGATGCCTTCTACCGCAGCATATTCCGCGGTTAAAGGTGCTATGGAACGGTGGGGTGAATCCATGGCAGGCGAGATCGCTGCATTCGGAATCGGGGTAACCATCCTGGTGACGGGAACCTACGACACCGAGATCATCACCGATGCGGGCGCGACGGATGTGCGCGATCTGGCTGGTCCCTACGCCGCACACCACAGCACGATGGACAAGCGTGGACGGATGGCGATCAAGCTGTCGGCCAAATCCCCGCAGCACTTTGCCGACCGCCTGAGTAGGGAACTCGACGGCAGCGCACCGTTCGTGCGACGAGCTGTCGGCCCCGACGCACGAATGGTCATGGTCATGACGCGATTACTGCCATCGAGGGTTCTCCATCACGCCTTCCGAGTGTTGTTGGGGATTCCGAGGTTTGGCGCGATACAAGACGTGACCATCACCGAAAGACGTGTGAATACGGATAGAGAAGGCACTACGAATGACCAATGAAACGCGCTTCGAGCACAAGGATGCTCATCGATGGGAAACTGGTCGAAGGTCGAGGCGGTGCGCTCGCGAACATCAATCCGGCCACCGAGGAACTTCTCGGTGAGGTGTCGGATGCCTCTTGCGAGGACATGGCCGCGGCGATCGATGTTGCGCGCGACGCCTTTGACAGCACGGACTGGTCGACGAACCGTGTTCTCCGTCAGCGCTGTCTGATTCAACTGCAGGACGCGCTCGAGCAGGAACCCGTGCTTCCTTCCGGTCAGCATTGTTCGAGCATCTTCTCAGGCGCTAGGCCATCGGCTGGCGCCATTCGCCGGATTTGACGTCTTTGCTCAGGGCACCGAATGCGTTATTAAGTGTAGTTTAGGGGTGTGTTCTGGGGTGGTGTCCTGGTAGTGTCTCGGGTAGATCAACAACAAAGGTGGAGGTGCGACATGCCGGTCTTGACCGTCTCAGCGGCGCAGCGGCTCGATGATGAGGCAGCGACGCTTTCGATCCGCGAGATCGCCGCGTATCTGCAAGGGGCTGTCGGCCAGCGCGTCGCGGCGGCGATGGCAGGCCTGGCCGACGCCAAGCAAATCGGCCGCTACGCGCGCGAGGGCGGCCCGCAACCCCACGGCGCGACCGAACGCCGGTTACGTGAGGGCTACAAGGTCGTCAGGATGCTCGTCGATGCCTATGACGACAAGACGGCGCGGGCGTGGCTGTTTGGCACCAACACGCGCCTGGACGATCGCGCGCCGATCGAGGTGCTCGGTGCCGCGATCGACACCGCGGAATTCGCGATGGTCGTACGGGCCGCACGGCAGGTCGCCAGCTTCCAGTCGTGATTCCCGCCCGTCAGCTTTTTTCGTCTGGCTCTTGAGCCGCCCGCAGCGGTGTTGACCACGTAGTTGTGGAACTGAGCTCGAACGGCGCGGTCGCCGCTGTAGAGAACACCTGAGGCTCTGGTCGCGATAGCCCCGTATCCCGCGGCGATGTTGAGTTGTTGAGTGAGGATTTCGGTGGCTTTGCTGTCGCGCAAAATGCGATCAGCGTTATGCTTCTTGACGCGATGACCGGAGTTGAAGAGGCCCACCGTCGTGATACTCGGGGCTAGGGCGATCCCGGCGCCGGTGCACAGGCCGGCTCTGGCAGATCCAAATCTGCTTTGTTGAGACGATAGATCTCAAGGGTCAGGTTGTAGTACTTGTCGGTCTCGCCAACCCATTCCATGCCCACTCGCCGCGCCGTGGCGACCCCGCGATGATTGCCTGGCCTCACGACGGCGAAGACCTCACTAACACCGACATTTGTGAATGCTTGATGGGCCACCGCGTGACCGGCTTCCGCACCGTAGCCGCGACCCCACAGCGTCGGCGCAACCTGCCATCCGATCTCGAGATCGGTGCCGCCGGGTGGAAGTGGAAGGAGTGCCACTCCGCCGACCAGATCGCCAGAGTCTCCATTGGTGATCGCCCATCGGCCCTGGGGCAGTCCGGCTGCGTCGCTCTGGGCTATCCATGCGCCCAAAAGTTGGCGCATGTGCGCGTGGTCGGTGATCAACGGCAGCGCCGGACATAGCCAACGCGAAACCTCCGGCGTTCCATAGATCCCATACGCGGCGAGGTCGTCGTCGAATTGCCACGGGCGCAACAGGAGCCGGGACGTCATGATGCGTCGCGTGTCAGGGTCCCATTCGACGTGGCGATGCTCAACCATGTCGCCTCCTGGGGTCGCTGGTACACGTACTGGGAATAAGTCACCCAAATTATAGGTCCCAAATTGCTGCGAATGCGTGCCGCTGGCCGCGGACGGCTGTCGGGTCATCCCATAGTTAGGAAGCCTCTCAAGTCAGAACTTTCTGCTCGAGTCATAAGGGCTTAGCGACTCAGGACATGGTAGAAGGTGGCCTGGGGTTTGCCGCCCTCGGCGAACTGGGCCAAGGCTTCCACGCTAAGCGCGAAATGATCGGTTTGGACGTGAAGGTCGACACCGTGCTGGTTGCGGAACCGCTGATAAAGTGCGAAATGTCCAGGCCTATCGCGATCTTCGTGGAGCCGGAAGGTGCTAACGCCTCCTTCGGCCAGCGACTGAGGGATTAACTGAGCAAGCGCACGCCGCAGGTCGTCTCTTCTGCCTGGCAAAGCCGTGGCCTCGGTTATCAGCACCACTTCTTCATCTGAGCCGTACATGGTTGACGCTCCTTCGCTGTCGCCTCAAGGCTGTGCGCAATCACGGTATCGAGTAACTACCTTGCGGGCGCCGTCATCCGTGTACCGCAGCGGCACATCCGACGGTTGAGTCGCCTGCTTAGAATTGATTGCCGGATCAAGACGATGTGTCGCGACTGTCGCCGTACAACATGGCCGGCGGCCAGGTAAACGAACGACATTCGCGACCGCTTTCCTTCTCGTCCTTGTTCTGAGTATTTCAGCCCACTTCCCAGGGCTACCATACACGTTCGTGGCTGCGTCTGAGGCGAGTTCCCAACTGCGCGTGTGCAACTCAGTGAAGCGGGGGGTCTGTCTACCGGGTGCCCCATCCTGGGTGATGTCGGAATCTGCGCTGCTCACGGCGTGATCGACAACCGACTCCGACAGGGCACTGTGTGTCAGCACTCGGCCCGGCCCCACTAGAACTCACCCGGGTGAAACACCGCTGGGGTGATGACGGCTCACCCCGCCGGACAGCAGACTGAAGCCAGTTCAACGTCGACGCACGGGCTACTGGGTGTCGTCGCCAGGTCTACAAATCTTCTTGCCGGGCAAGGCGGAATGGCCCAGCAGGAGTCACCGAGAACGATCAGCAGAAGGGTCTCACCATGCACTTTGATTCCAAGAAGGTCGTCGTCGTCGGCGGTAGCGCCGGTATGGGCCGGCAGGTCGCCGTTGATATCGTGCGCCACGGCGGCAGCGCGGTGATCGTCGGCCGGTCGAAAGACCGTGTTGATGACACCGTGACCGATCTGACCGGCGGGGGTGGCCAAGCCTGGGGGATCACGGCCGAGTTGACCGATCGTAGCGCGGTCGCCGATGTTCAGCGCGCGCTTTCCGAGCATCACGGCGACGCGACACTGTTGGTCAACGCGGCCGGATTCTTCATCCCGAAGCCGTTTCTTGAGTACGACGCGCTGACCTATGACTCGTACATGGAGCTCAACTATGCCTTGTTCTTCCTGACGCAGACCGTCGTTGACGGCATGATCGCCCGCGGGGAGGGAGGCTCCATCGTCAACATTGGCAGCATGTGGGCACATCAGGCGATCGGTCTGACCCCATCGTCGGCATACTCGATGCAAAAGGCTGGCCTGCATGCGCTGACCCATAACCTCGCCATCGAGCTTGCCGGGCACAAGATCCGCGTCAACGCGGTGGCGCCGGCAGTCGTCAAGACCCCGCTCTACGAGGGCTTCATTCCGAAGGACGAGATCGACGCCACGCTTGCCACTTTCGCGCCGCTTCATCCGCTCGGACGAGTCGGTACCCCGGCCGACGTGGCCAACGCCGTCACGTATCTGCTGTCTGATGAGGCCAGCTGGGTCACCGGCGCGATTCTCAACGTCGACGGCGGCATCATGGCCGGACGCAACTAACCCAACAACCAACACGGAACCGAAACGCTAAGCGCATCACCATAAACGCTGCGCAGACGAAGGAGACCAGGTGTCACACCAATACAGCAAGAACCCGGCCGCGGTCGACGCGTTAAGCCCCGAGCAATACCACGTCACCCAGGAGAACGGAACCGAGCTTCCGTTCACCGGCGAGTATTGCAACAACCATGAACCCGGCATCTACGTTGACATTGTTTCTGGCGAACCGCTTTTCGCGTCGGCGGACAAGTTCGACAGTGGTAGTGGCTGGCCTAGCTTCACCCGGCCCATCGACGCGGACGGTGTCGTTGAAAAGCGTGACCGCAGCCACTTTATGGAACGGATCGAGGTGCGATCATCCCACGCCGATAGCCATCTGGGCCACGTTTTCCCGGACGGCCCCACAGAAGCCGGGGGGTTGCGCTACTGCATCAACTCGGCGTCGCTGCGCTTCATCCACCGCGATGAGCTGGAAGCCCAGGGTTATGGGCAATATCTGCGCTTGTTCACGAAAGATGTATCGGAGCAACACCAAATCGTCGGCGAGCCGACATCATGACCGACCACACCAAGATCGCCGTTCTCGCCGGCGGGTGCTTTTGGGGCATGGAGGACCTGTTCCGCGCGCAGCCCGGTGTGGTGTCGACACGTGTCGGCTACACCGGCGGCAGCAACGCACATCCCACCTACCGCAATCACCCCGGCCACGCCGAGGCACTCGAAATTACCTACGACCCAGACAAGACCGATTACCGGGCACTGCTGGAATTCTTCTTCCAGGTCCACGACCCGACTACCAAGAATCGTCAGGGCAACGATGTCGGAACCAGTTACCGGTCAGCAATCTTCTATCTGGACGACGAGCAAAAGCAAATCGCATTGCACACCATCGCCGACATCGGGGATTCAGGGCGGTGGCCCGGAACAGTCGTCACCGAGGTCAAACCGGCCGGCGAATTTTGGGAAGCCGAACCCGAGCACCAGAACTACCTGCAACGCTACCCATCCGGCTACACCTGCCACTACATCCGTCCCGAGTGGACGTTACCCAACCGCGGTGACGGTGATGGTGCCGGCGCGGGGGCAGCGACGGCAGAACATGCCAAGCCCACTCAATAACGACATGAGCTCGGTAACACAAGACAAGGACCCGACCACTCCGCCTGATTGGCAGGTGCTGTTGAGCACGTACGCGCCGTTGGTGCTCTACGGCGCCGTACGTGCCGCGGGATGGCTTTTACCGCGGACCAGCAATTGGCGAGCGGCGGTGACGGGATGACTCAGAACCCGAATCTGGCTGCACTATCGGCGGCGGGGGTGTCGGTCTGGCTGGATGACTTGTCCCGCCGCCTGCTGCAATCCGGCAAGCTGCAGCAACTGATCGACACGAGAAGCGTTGTCGGCGTGACCACTAACCCGTCGACCTTTGAGCGCGCACTTACACACGGCCGCGCCTACGATGGCCAGATCGCCGAGCTGACGGCCGCCGGTACCGACATCGACACCGCCGTCCGCACGGCGATCACCGACGACGTCCGGGCGGCCTGCGATGTGCTGCGCCCGCAGTGGGAGGCCTCCGACGGCGTCGACGGAAGAGTGTCCATCGAGGTAGACCCGTCGCTGGCGCACGACACCGAAGCGACAGTCACGCAGGCCGTCGAGTTGGCCAAGATAGTCGACCGGCCCAACGTGTTCATCAAAATACCGGCCACCACGGCGGGGCTGCCCGCGATCACCGCTGCGCTGGCCAAAGGTGTCTCTGTCAACGTGACGCTGATCTTTTCCGCCGAACGGCACCGAGCGGTGATGAACGCCTACCTGGCCGGTATCGAAGCCGCCCAGCACGCGGGCGCTGATCTATCTCAAATCCATTCGGTAGCGTCACTTTTCGTGTCGCGGGTGGACGCCGAAGTCGACAAGCGACTCGAGGAGATCGGCACCGATGAGGCACTCAAACTGCGGGGACAGGCGGGCGTCGCCAACGCGAGATTGGCCTATGCGGCCTACCAGGAGGTCTTCGAAGCCGAGCCACGCTACAGGGCGCTGCGCGCCGCGGGTGCTCGCGTGCAACGCCCGCTATGGGCCTCCACCGGAGTTAAAAACACCGCGTACCCCGACACGATGTATGTCACCGGACTGGTGGCACCAAACACCGTCAGCACCATTCCTGAGCAGACGCTGGAGGCGGTGGCCGACCACGGCGTCATCGCCGGTGAAACCGCGACCGGCAAGGCGGGACAGGCGCAGGAAGTGTTCGACCGGCTGACGGCGGTCGGCATCGATCTGCCCAACGTGTTCGCTGTGCTCGAACACGACGGGGTGTCCAAATTCGCGGCGTCCTGGTCGCGGGCACTTCGACGCTAAACACTTCGTGGCGCTTCAACGTTCACGCATCTAGGAGACCGATCTAATGTCCACCTCGGCGCCCCCGTCGGGAGGGCTTCGGGCCAGCCGGCCATTCCCGGAGCGTGCCGGCCCCACGGGTAGCCTGATCTACCGGCTGATCACCACGACCGATCACAAAGTGATCGGGATCATGTATGTCGTCGCGTGCTTTACGTTCTTTTTCGTCGGCGGGCTCATGGCGCTGCTGATACGCGCCGAGCTGGCCGCACCCGGGCTGCAGTTTCTATCCAACGAGCAATACAACCAACTGTTCACCATGCACGGCACGGTCATGCTGCTGTTTTATGCGACCCCGATCGTGTTCGGGTTCGCCAACCTGGTGCTGCCCCTGCAGATCGGCGCTCCCGATGTCGCCTTCCCGCGGCTCAACGCATTATCATTCTGGCTCTTTGTGTTTGGCGCAATTATCGCCCTGGCCGGCTTCATCGCCCCCGGTGGGCCCGCGGATTTTGGGTGGACCGCATACCCCCGCTTTCCGACGCCGTCCATTCCCCGGGCCCCGGAGGTGACTTGTGGATCCTGGGGCTCATCGTCGGTGGGGTTGGGAACCATCCTGGGCGGGGTCAACATGATCACCACCGTGGTGTGCCTGCGCGCCCCGGGCATGACGATGTTTCGGATGCCGATTTTCACCTGGAACATCCTGGTCACCAGCATCATGGTGCTGGTGGCGTTTCCGTTATTGACCGCCGCGTTGTTCGGGCTGTCCGCCGACCGTCACCTCGGCGCGCACGTATTTGACCCGGCCAACGGCGGAGTCCTGTTGTGGCAGCACATGTTCTGGTTCTTCGGCCATCCCGAGGTCTACATCATCGCGCTGCCCTTCTTCGGCATCATCACCGAAGTCGTCCCCGTGTTCTCTCGCAAGCCACTGTTTGGCTACACCACCATGGTCTACGCCACCATCAGCATCGGGGCGCTGTCGATCGCGGTGTGGGCGCACCACCTGTATGCCACCGGCGCGGTGCTGCTGCCGTTCTTTCCTTCGCCACCTACCTGATCGCAGTCCCCACCGGCATCAAATTCGTCAACTGGATCGGCACCATGTGGAAGGGCCAGCTGACCTTTGAAACCCCGATGCTGTTCGTGGTGGGCTTTCTCGTGACGTTTCTGCTCGGCGGCTTATCGGGCGTGCTGCTGGCCAGCCCACCAATCGACTTCCACGTCACCGACACCTACTTCGTGGTCGCCCACTTCCACTATGTGCTGTTCGGCACCATCGTGTTCGCCACCTACGCCGGGGTGTACTTCTGGTTTCCCAAAATGACTGGGCGGCTACTCGACGAACGGTTAGGCAAGCTGCACTTCTGGCTGACGCTGATCGGGTTTCACACAACATTTTTGGTGCAACACTGGCTCGGCAATAAGGGGATGCCACGCCGCTACGCCGACTACCTGCCCACCGACGGGTTCACCACGCTCAATGTCGTCTCAACGATCGGGGCATTCATCCTTGGGGCTTCGATGCTGCCGTTCGTGTGGAACGTGTTCCGTAGCTGGCGCTACGGCGAACCAGTCACCGTCGACGATCCATGGGGCTACGGCAACTCCCTAGAGTGGGCCACCAGCAGCCCACCCCCGCGGCACAACTTCACCGAACTGCCCCGCATCCGCTCTGAGCGGCCCGCCTTCGAACTGCACTATCCGCACATGATCGAGCGGATGCGCAGTGAGGCCCACTTCCTGCGCGCACGAGCGAACACGCGATAACTGCCACTGGAATGTTCACGAGTTACGTCAAGTCTGCAACGCGCGGCCACCGGCACAGAACCGGCTCGTAACATACTGCAGCTAGGCCTCTTCCAATGCCTCGCCAAGTGATTGAAGAACCTTGTTGTGCTGCGCGTAGACTAGCGTGTGACCCACCACCAACGCAGCGACGACGGCCATTCCATGATCCCAAATACGGCCATGGCAGCGACGCCCGCGTAGAACGCCAGATGTTCCGGTGCCGGTAGAGTCAGGCTGACATCCCAGGGCGATGACCGGGAAACGTTACACGTGCGCTGCACTCCCGCTTTAATCATCAGGCCTCGTAATCGCCCGAGCGGGTCGCCTGGACTCGATACCTGTGCCTCGACCTTCCTTGGCGCGGGTTTGCTGTCGGGTTGCTTCGCTGGCGGCCTCGTCGATCGTCCTGGCGGAATAGTTGACTGGCGAGTCGCATAGTAAATCGCGCAATTGGTTTCGTCCGCGGTTGAGCCTCGAACTTACAGTTCCTTGCCGGGTGTCCGTCATGGCAGCGATCTCCTTGTAGGAGTATCCCGCGATGTCGGCAAAATACACGGCGATGCGAAACTGCTCAGGCAAGGCCATCATCGCCGCTTTGAGGCAAGAATCTGGCAGCATTTCGAGCGCCTGCTCTTCGGCCGAACGAAGGCCCGCGGGTGTGCGTGAGGCGCTGGCCGCTAGCTGTTGATCGGTGATCTCACAAGTCGGATGCTGTACGGGACGGCGCTTTTGCCTCCGATAGCTGCTGATGTAGGTGTTAGTCATGATCCGCCGCAGCCATGCCGTGAAGTTCGTTCCCGGCTCGAATGCCCGGCGACCGGCGTAAGCGTTGAGCACTGTTTCTTGTACCAGATCCTCCGCATCCGCTCGATTGGAGGTCATCCGAAGAGCTTGGCGATAGAGAGGCTCAAGGAGCGGAATAACGGCGCTTTCAAATTGAGCGCTCAGCAGACCGTCTGGCACCTTTGTACGTTCCATGCGCACGCCACCCACGCTATGTTCCTGCCATCGCGAAAAGTGGCGCCGCACGTAGGCTGGGCAATTGACCGAGTTAGGCTCATCGCATCGTCCTCTTCGCCCGCAGATGTGCATGTCTAATCGCTCTCTGACCAATCCCGGCCTGACGCAGCCGTGACTTCTGGTGCGGTATTTCCTCGCCCCCACAGAACCTCCGATTGCCGTCTGGGGCCAGCATCCACCGCCGCAGGATGAGTGGTCATCACCCGTCGAGGCAATTCATCCGGGTGAGCGGACGCGCCACCCACTACATCAAGTTGGCCGTGGGGGCTGTGGTTACCTGCTGAAGTGGTGCGCTGGCGGCTGCGTCATTCACCTGGCGGCCTTGTCGGCGCCTTCGATACGAAAAGCGTTGAGGTTGCCGGCCCGATCCACCGGCCTTGACGATTCGTCTGTCCATTATCACCCGGGTGAGTACGGAGTTGGGCGACGACAGTTCACCCCTTTGCACGCCATGCTCTTAGCGTCTACACCCGCGCAGCCGTGTTCTGTTGTGGAACACAACCATCGCCCTAACAAGGAGGACATAGTGAGCGCCGCCAGGAGAATGCTGAAACCGATCCATGAGACCTAGGCCGGATCGATAGAGCCAAGCTGGTCGAATGTATCGACGCCTGTTTCGAATGCGACCAAGCCTGCACAGCGTGTGCAGACGCCTGCCTCAGTGAAGACGACGTCAGTCATCTGACCAAATGCATCCGTACTTGCCTTGACTGCTCGGATGTCTGCGCGACAACCGCCCGCGTCCTGTCCCGGCACACGGACTACGACGCCAACTTGACCAGGACCGTGCTCCAAACGTGCGCCACCGCCTGCAAGACAAGCGCAGACGAGTGCGACAAGCATGCGCCGAAACACGAGCATTGCCGCGTGTGCGCCGACGTATGCCGTCGCTGTGAACGAGCCTGCCGCGACCTTCTTGAGGCGCTCGGTTGAGACAACCACCGAGCGGGCGTGGGCTGTCCAGGGCTGCATGGTGGCGATCTCTTGCGAGACTTCGCTGCGCCGGTGTGACGTTGGAGATACGGAATGGAGACGGCGCTGATGGGGATTTCTGAATTCGATGATGTGCAGGCCCATCTGCTCGAACCAGAGGAAAGCCTGGACTCAGAACAGACTGGCATCGACCTCGACGAAGGCTACTCACCCCCGGAACGCCCGCGTGAACTCGTGGCGTGGGGTATCACCGCGAGGGAAGCGCGGACCCATGAAAGTCTGGCGCGCCGACTGGCCCGTGAGGTGCCCGACGTGGCCGATCAATGGGATGGCGACGGAATCGGTGACACCGCCGACAGCGACGGTGAGCTGATCGACGATCAGGTCGGCGACATGCGCGCAGGTCGGCTCGTCGCCTTCGACCTCGACGCTACCGATCCAGATGCGGATTACCGTGCCCACGATGTCGGCATTGACGGCGGCGCTGCCTCGGCTGAGGAAGCCGCCATGCATATCGTCATCGATGAAGACATCAGCGACGGTGAGCGATGGCGTCTCTGATGACCTGTCGCCCGGCCAGTTGATGAAATTTGAGCTGTGGTGACCCGCATTGTGATCCTCGGTGGCGGGCCGGCCGGCTACGAGGCGGCATTGGTTGCGGCCGTAGGTGGTCCCGCCGTAGCCGGCGTCACCGTCGTCGATTCCGACGGGGTCGGCGGAGCCGCGGTGCTGTGCGACTGCGTGCCATCGAAGACCCTTATCGCCTCCACGGGGCTGCGCACCGAACTGCGACGGGCAACCCGCCTGGGTTTCGACATCCACATCGACGACGCCGAGATCTGTCTGGCAGAAATCCACCAACGGATCAAGACGCTCGCTACCGAGCAATCGGTGGATATCGCCGCGCAGCTGCTGAGTATGGGTGTCGAGCTGATCGCGGGACGCGGCGAACTGGTCGACGCGGCTCCCGGTCTGGCGCGTCACCGCGTCAAGGTGACCGCACGCGACGGCAGCACCATGATCCGCGATGCCGATGTGGTATTGATCGCGACCGGCGCCAGCCCCCGGATCCTGCCCTCGGCGCAGCCCGACGGCGAGCGCATCCTGACCTGGCGTCAGCTCTACGACCTTGACTCGCTGCCCGACCACCTCATCGTGGTGGGTTGCGGGGTCACCGGCACCGAATTCGCCAACGCCTACACCGAACTGGGTGTGAGCGTGACGGTGGTAGCCAGCCGCGAACGGATGTTGCCGCACGAGGACGCCGACGCAGCGCAGGTGCTCGAGGAATCGTTCGCCCAACGCGGCGTCAAACTGATCAAAAATGCCCGGGCACAATCCGTGAGTCGCGTCGACGACGGAGTGCTAGTGACAATGACCGACGGCCGCACCGTCGAGGGCAGCCACGCATTGATGACACTTGGGTCAGTGCCCAACACCGGGCGGCTAGGTCTACAGCGCGTGGGCATCGAACCCGGGCCCGGCAACTACATTGCCGTCGACCGGGTATCGCGGACACCGGTCCCGGGCATTTACGCTGCGGGCGACTGCACCGGTCTTCTGCCGTTAGCCTCGGTTGCCGCGATGCAGGGCCGGATCTCGATGTATCACGCGCTCGGTGAAGCCGTTAATCCGCTCCGGTTGCGCACCGTCGCGGCGACGGTGTTCACCCACCCGGAGGTCGCTTCGGTCGGCGTCCCGCAGGCCGCGATCGACGACGGCTCGATTCAGGCCCGCGCCATCATGCTGCCGTTGAGAACCAATGCGCGGGCGAAAATGTCGGAGTGCATCAGGGATTCGTCAAACTATTTTGCCGGCAGGACAGCGGCGTGATAATCGGTGGCGTGGTGGTCGCGCCAATCGCTTCGGAATTGATACTGCCGATCGCGATGGCGGTTCAAAACCGCATCACTGTCGACGATTTGGCGCAGACGCTTGCGATCTATCCGTCGCTGTCCGGCTCGATCACCGAGGCGGCCCGCCGGCTCATAACCCGCGATGATCTGAACTGATGCACGAACTACTTAGGCCGACGAGGGCCCTGTGGTTCCGGTGGTGGTTGATGCGGCGTCGTGTCGCCCGACGAGCGATTGCCATCGTCGGACTGCCTGTGGCCCTGTGGTGGCTGCAGCCGTGGAAGTTGTTGATCAGGACCACCGCCGATGAAATGCTACCGCCTGGAGCGCAGACCACCTGCTGTGGAGAATTTGCCGGTCACATCCACCGAACCAGCGGAGTTGCGCGCCTCATAACCCTGGGTGACGGGGCACAGATTCTGCGGCTGGAAAATCTGCACACAACTTTGGGGCCACGACTGCGCGTATGGCTAAGCGATACACCGGTCGACCATGCCAAGTTCCCGTGGCGAAAGTTTGCCCACAGCAAGCACATAGACCTCGGCTGCCTACGCGCCAACCGCGGTAACGCCGATTACGCAGTGCCCAACGATGCCGACACCGACGCGCTCAGCGGCGTAATCCTGTGGTGCGAGCGGTTCAGTGTGTGCTTCGGTGCGGCGCAATTGCACCCTCGGATCCAATGAGTCGCTCCGCCCTAGAATTGGTCGCCGCGCCTTTCGAGTCGCGCATCCTGCGCCGCGAGCGCATGATTCACCGCATGGCAGGGCGCCGCTGAGGGTGCCTTGAAGCATGCGTCACGCCCGGGGCAGCCAATCCGATGCAGCGGTCGCAGCGTGAGCGTTATCACCCGGGTGAATCGTGCGGAGGGGTGACGACAGATGGACGTGGGTCGGGCGATGCTCTTGCCGGAGATTTCCACAGCTGTTGACCACGCATCGCAGTCCATGACGCCGGGGCCACCAAGGAACACCACGATCCCGTGCGATCCCCGACCCCATGTGGATACCCGAATACCAAACAGGAGAAGTAATATGAACGCGGTTCCACTTCACGGTCAAGCGGAGAAGGCGGAACCGGCCACCTCGGTTGTGATTGTCGGCAGCGGGTTCGCCGCTTTCGAGTGCGCGCGCCAACTGGCCCGACGGTTAGACAGGGCGCCCGCCTCGGATGTGAGGGTGATCATTGTTTCGCCGGTCGATTACATGCAGTACACGCCATTACTGGCCGATGTGGCCGGTGGGCTGGTCGACCCGCGGTTTGTCTGTATTCCGCTGGCCGGAACACTCACGGGCGTGCTGGCGGTGCGCGGCTGGGTCCACAGCGTTGACTTCGATCGGCATATGCTCTCGTTCACCGATCCGGAGGGGCAGGTAGGGACGCTATCGTGGGATCGGCTGGTCTTAACGCCAGGCTCGGTGACCCGGCTGTTCGATACGCCCGGTTTGGCCACCCACGCACACGGGCTGAAGTCGACGGCCGAAGCGCTGTATCTGCGAGATCATGTCATCGAGCAGTTGGAACTGGCTCACGTCGACGAAAACGAGGCGCGCGCGGCCGCGCGGCGCACGATTGCCGTTGTCGGTGCTTCGTATTCCGGCTCCGAATTGACGGCGCAGCTGCGCGCGCTCGCCGACGCCGCGGCGAAGCAGATGGGCTTCGACCGGGCCTCGGTACGGTTTGTGCTGCTGGACTTGGCCGACCACGTCATGCCCGAGCTGGGGCAGAAGCTCGGCGACGCGGCCATGCGTGTGCTGCGCTCCCACGGAATCGATGTGCGATTAGGCACGACCCTCAAGGAGGTCCACGCCGATCATGTTGTGCTCAGCGATGATTCGTGCATCGACACTTACAAGGTAGCCTGGGTGGCCGGCGTGGCCCCGTCACCACTGATCGCCACGCTGGGCTTGGAAACCGAGCGGGGCCGGCTGAAGGTACAGACCGATTTGCAGGTACCAGGTCACCCCGAAGTGTTTGGCGCGGGCGACGCCGCCGCCGTCCGGGACCTAACCCAGCCGGGCAAGATCGCCCCGCCCACCGCCCAGCACGCGACACGACAAGGTAAGACGTTGGCCCGCAACGTCGCCGCAAGTCTCGGCTACGGCGAGCGAAAGGACTACCGCCGCAGCGACAAGGGTTTGGTCGTCGACTTGGGTCCGCGCTACGCCGTCGCCAACCCGCTAGGCGTGCACCTGTCGGGCTATCCCGCCAAACTTGTCGCCCGCGCCTACCACCTCTACGCACTTCCCCGGCTCATCAACCGCTGGGCGGTCGCACTGGCATATCTCACCGACGTCTTCTTCCCCCGCACCGTGTTGTCAATGGGATTCGTTTCCGGTGCCGACGCCCAATTCACGGCCAGCGAAGTCATCCAGCTACCGAAGGCGGCAGGGGCAGAATGATATTCAACGACACCATTGTTGTTCTGGCGGCCGACGCACCACCTGTACTGTTACCCGCCAGAGAACAGATCGCGTGTTCGCTTGGGTGGCAGGTCATCCTTGATCCCGACGATCCTATTCAGCTGCAGATCCAACGCCGGCTTTGTTGCGATGATCAGCACCACGACACGGAGCACCAATGAGTATCGTCAACAAAGGCTTTCGCGGACGCCGCGCTGAATCGGCCCCCGAGCTGCCGCCCGGTCAGCATCTGACCGCGGACTTTCCCGTCTTGCAGGCAGGACCCACTCCGCGGATCGATCTCGACAATTGGCGGTTCACCATCCGCGACGAGCGTGGCGCCGAACACGTATGGACCTGGGCCCAACTGAAGCTATTGCCCAGTGAGCGGCTCAGTGTCGACATTCACTGCGTCACCACGTGGTCCAAGCTGGATACCAAGTGGGAAGGCGTTTCTCTGGACACGTTTTTCGAATCAGTCGATACCACCGCCGAATTCGCACTGGCCCGTTCCTACGGCGGCTACACCACCAACATCCCGGTGGCCGATCTTCTCCGTGGGAAGGCTTGGATCGTCTACGCCTACCAAGGCGCACCGCTTAACGCGGTCCACGGCGGCCCGGCACGGCTGCTGGTGCCGCATCTGTATTTTTGGAAGTCCGCGAAGTGGGTGCGATCCATTGAGTTGCGCGACAGCGACACACCCGGATTCTGGGAGCGTTTCGGTTATCACAGCTACGGTGACCCGTGGCGAGAACAACGCTACGCCGGGGATTGACGACGGCTGTGGACGTTCACCTGAAACCGAAGTTGCGCTGGCGGGTCGCGCGTGTGGTGGACTCTGCACCCGAGACCGATTCTGCGCAAACGATCGGGCTGACCGTGCCGGGCTGGGGCGGCCACTTGGCCGGCCAGCACATTGATCTGAAGCTGACCGCTGAGGACGGGTACAGCGCACAACGCAGCTACTCACTGAGCAGACCGGCCGACTGCGAGCGCATCGAGCTCACCGTGCAGCGGATCGACAACGGAGAGGTCTCGCCCTATCTCACGACAG
This sequence comes from uncultured Actinomycetota bacterium, assembly GCA_963703795.1. GTDB lineage: Bacteria > Actinomycetota > Actinomycetes > Mycobacteriales > Mycobacteriaceae > Mycobacterium. Next base: position 42,359 of record CAVPFT010000053.1, read on the forward strand.
TGCCCCCCGGCGAAGAGATCGAACTTCGCGGACCCATCGGCGGCTGGTTCGTTTGGCGGCCGGCCGAGGAGGCCCGGATTCTGTTGGTCGCTGGCGGATCGGGCATTGTGCCGTTGATGGCGATGCTGCGACAGCGGATATTGATGGGCAGCACCGACTTTCGGATCGTGTACTCGGTACGCAGTCCCGCCGACGTCTACTACGCCCAAGAGTTGGCCCAGCTCGAGCGCGACTGTGACTGGCTGCAGGTCGCTGTGGTCTACACCCGGGCGGCCGCCCAGCAGACCGGCCGGCCGCCCGGCCGGGTTGGCCGCGGTGATCTCGCAGTGTCCGGGTGGACGCCCGACGATGGCCTGCGCGTCTATATCTGCGGCCCAACGGGATTCGCGGAATCCGTGACGACAATGCTGATCGGGCAGGGTCATTCGCCATCGGCCATCCGGACCGAGCGGTTCGGGCCGAGCGGCTAATCGAGGAAGAAGGAATGATGGCAGAACCGACGCATGTCGACGGTAACGCCGCCGCGGGCGCCTTCGCGGACGTGCTTGGATGCGATGTCACCACCGCGACGCTGACCTGTGCGGGATGTGGTCGCGTCGGGGTCTTCGCCGAGACTCACGTCTATCACCGCGCGCCGGGCATCGTCGTGCGCTGCCCGGACTGCGACAGCGTCGTGGCCCGGCTAGTGCGAACGCCGACCGATGTGTGGCTCGACCTGCGCGGCGCGCAGTATTGGCGTATCCCGATCTCGGCCCGCTGATGGAGTCCCTCGACGCACTCGCCGGTCGCGTGCGCACCGCCGACATCGTGGACGCCATGGGGCGACGGCACCAACATCGGTGTCATCTCCTCGACCTGGTGAGCCCGACACCCGGTCGCCGCCTCTTCGGCCCCGCCGTGACCATCTCCTACTTCCCCGCGTGCCGGGTCGCTCTCCCGCCCGAGCGCTACAACTTCAAGAGGTTGTTCTACGACGCCATCGAAGGCGGCGCCGACGGGCGCGTGCTGGTCCTGGCGAGCAACGGCTACACCGATGCGTCATTGGGCGGTGGGACAAAGCTGTCGCGTGTCCAAAACCACCGGCTCGCCGGCATTCTCGCGGACGGGCGGCTGCGCGACTTCGCCGAGCTCGAGCATTACGACCTCGCCATCTATTGCCGCGGCGAAACAACACTGTCGGGCGGCGACGCCGTTACCCCATACGAGGCGAACCGTCCGGTGGTGATCGCCGGGGTGGCGGTTCGTCCCGGCGACTACGTCTTCGCCGACGCCTCCGGCGCCGCGGTGATACCCGCCGGCGATGTGCGCGCTGTACTACGCGCCGCCAACCAAGTCGCGGTCGAGGACGGTGCGGCCATCGAGACCATCAGAGACGAAACCCCAACCACACTGGGCGGCAATGAGAACTGACGGGTCTGCGCGGCAAGAATTGCAGCGTCCTTGGGCGCTTCGACCGCCTTGGCCGACCCGGTCGAGCGCGCCACGGCCGAGAATCTGCACCGCAGATCGGCCTGTCACCCGGGTGAATTGTGCAGCCGGATGAGGACATCTCACCCCATGCGCACCGATAGTGGTCGTTGATCTGAGCCGCGACCGCAAACCGCCTGGATCACCGTCTCGACCAACTGCGCCGCCAACGAAGGCGGTGCGAGTTCGGCAGCGGCCGTGCGGTGAAACGACACACGCAGAACGGAGACCGCATGTCACAGAATGAGGCTACCGCCACGATGACTGATAGGCCAGGAAAGTCTCGAACGACCGGCATCGCGGCTCTCGTCGCACGGTATGGTCTGGTCATAGTCCTGGCCTGGTTCGGCGCAATGAAGTTCACTTACTATGAATCCCATGGGATTTCACATTGGGTGGCCAATAGCCCCTTATTGAGTTGGGTCTACAACATCATGTCCATCAGCGCTTTTGGTCGATTGAATGGATCAATAGAATTGATTACTGCAGCTCTACTGGCCGTCAAGCCGTGGTTTCCGAAGGCTTCCGTGGTGGGCGGCATATTCGCCACGCTGTTCTTCGTGGGCACGCTCAGTTTCATGATCACGACCCCCGGTGTCGGCGAGGCGTCTGCCGGCGGCTTTCCCATTTTGTCCGCCGACGGGGAATTCTTGATGAAGGACATCGCGAACCTCGGCTTAGCGCTGTGGCTGCTGGCAGACGCGATTGACGCAACCCGCAGACGCGCGATAGCCGCCGGACCGACCGCGGTTCTCGGACAGGGCATCAATCGCAACAACCATGGCTCAAACAATCAATGATGAGAGGAAACGCCCCCATGTCCAAGCTTGAATTCTTCGACACCCCCGGATACGGCGAGATCGCCCGTACCCGCAACTACTACAGGCAAGCTCTACGCATCGGCGATCGCATCGAGATCTCCGGCCAAGGCGGCTGGGACGCGGATTTCACCTTGTCGGCCAAATGCCTGGAGGACGAGATCGTCAAGGCGTGCGACAACGTCGAAAAGACCCTCGCTGAGGCGGGCGCCACCTGGCGAGACATCGTGAACATCCGCTCCTACCACGTCCCCACGGAGGACGATTCCATTGGTGATCAACATATGTCGGTGATGGTGGACCAGCTCCGCAAGCGGTCCGACGAAAGTCTGCCGCTATGGACCGCGCTGGGCGTCGAGGCGCTCGCACTGCCCGACCAGCGTGTCGAGATCGAGGTCGTCGCCATCGTCGCATCCGACAGCAAGTAGACCTCGCTACCAGGTCGCGAAGCGTCGCCACGAGACACCGACGCCTCGGGATGCCGTGAAACAAGCCCGACAATGCTGCCCCGCCACACACTGCTTAGGTGAATTGGGTTGATTGATAATGGTTATCGGCGTCTAGGCATGCTGCGATCTGGCGCTTGGGCGCCCAACTGCGGTCGGGCGAACCGCTTTAATGCCCGCGCCTGACGGGGTGGCTTCGGACATATGAATGGGTTGACTGCCCCACTTAACCCTGGTCGCGTGAAAATTATGTTGGTTTCAGCCAGATTGGAGCAGAGCTCGATGGGCACCGTGAGCAGCATGCTGGAGACGTACCCGCGAGAGCTCGGTCGTATCGACAGAGCCAAGCTGATCCAATGTATCGAAACCTGCATAGAGTGCGGTCAGGCCTGCACGGCGTGCGCGGACGCTGAGCTTAGCGAAGAACGGGTCGCGCATCTCGCGAAATGCGTTCGCACAAATCTCGACTGCGCGGACATGTGCGAGACGACCAGCCGCATGCTTTCTCGTCATACCGAATACGATGCAAATATCACCCGCGCGGTGCTGGGGGCGTGCGCGGTTACCTGTAAGGCTTGTGGCGACGAATGCGATCTGCATTCAACACATCATGAGCACTGTCGCATTTGCGCCGAGGTGTGCCGTCGCTGCGAAAAGGCGTGCCGCGAGCTTCTCGCTTCATTGGGCTGAACGTCCCTTGTGTATGACCGGTCTCACCTACGAAAACCCTTGAGTGCGCGGCTCAACGGAGACATCATGACCGTGATCGGGTGGGCGGACGCATGATTGCGGTTTACTTAATTGTGGTGGGAGTGGGTGTGGGAGCGTGTGATTGGCTGATCCAGCGCTGGGCGTCGAGTGCGGCGGCACAGCCGGTGGCTGCGGCGGTGATCGCTTGTCGGTAGCGTCGGTCGATCAGGTCGCCGGCAGCGAATACTCCGTCCACTGAGGTGTGCTTCGTATCGTCGCGGGTTCGGACGTAGCCGTGGGGGTCAAGGTCGATAAGTCCTTTCAATAGATCCGAGCGCGGCATCTGCCCGACGGCGACGAACACCGCGGCGATGTCGATGTCGTAGTCGGCATTGCTATGCGCGTCGCGCAGCTGCAGCCCGGTGACGTGGTGATTGCCGTGGATGGCTAGCACTTCAGTGGACGTCAGGATCGTGACGTTGGGATGAGCGCGGAGCCGAGCGACGGCGATAGCCGATGCCCGTAACCGGGGGCGATGGTGGACGAGGGTCACGTGGCTGGCCCGCGACGCAAGATAGAGCGCCTCTTCGGCAGCCGCGTCGCCACCGCCGACGACGGCGACCTCGCAACCGGTGTACTGCGCACCGTCGACCTTGGCGCTGGTGCTTAGTCCGTGGCCGACGAAGTCGAGCTCGCCGGGCACATTGAGCGGCCGGTTGATGGAGCCCATCGCGAGGACTATGGCGCGGGCATGGTGTAGATCGTCGCGTACGGCGATGGCCTTGACCTCGCCGTGGAGATCGAATCGGTCAACGTCGCCCGCATGAAGTGCGGCGCCGAAGCGCTGTGCCTGGTCGCGCATCGCCGCCGCCAGCGCGGGTCCGCACACCGACGGCGCGACACCGGGGTAGTTGTCCACCGGCCCGGCGGCCATCAGTGCACCGCCGGGCACCTCGCCCTCCACGACGAGGGTGTCCAGGCCGGCCCGCGCGGTGTAAATCGCCGCGGTGTAGCCGGCGGGGCCTGACCCGACGATGATGACATCACGAACCCGGCCTGCGGATTGCATCAGTCGGTGGGGCTGGGTCGGGCGGGCCGCCGTTCGGCGTTGCGGCATTGGCGCGTGGTGAGCGCGCGGCTCGCTGCCGGTGTCATAGGTTGATGGCGTGCCCCGTGAGGGCGTGGAAGCATTCCTGTAGTCCCTCGCCGAGCGTGGGGTGGGTGTGCACGTTGCGGGCCAGCTCGGTGGCGGTCAGGTCCCAGAGTTGGGCGGCGGTCAGTTCGGGGAGGAGTTCGCTGACTTCGGCGCCGACGAGGTGGGCGCCGAGTAGCTCGCCGTGGGCATCGTCGGCGATGACTTTGATGAAGCCGGCCCGTTCGCCCAGGCCGTGCGCTTTGGCGCTGGCCTGCATGGGAAACGTGGCGACTCGAATGGTGCGGCCGCTGGCGCGGGCCTGGTCTTCGGTGTAGCCGAAGCTGGCGACTTGGGGTTGGCAGAACGTCACGCGCGGCATCATGCGGTAGTTCAAGGGCATGGTCGGAGCGCCGGCAATGGTTTCGGCGGCGATGACTCCTTGGGCTGAGGCGACATGGGCGAGTTGCACTTTGGCGGTAACGTCGCCGATCGCGAATATGTGGGGAGCCGAGGTGCGCATGTGGTCGTCGATGTCGATTGCCCCGCCCATTGTGAGGTGGACGCCCAGCATGTCGAGGCCGAGATTCTCGACGTTGGGGCAAAATCCGATACAGATGAATGCGCGGGCGGCGTCGACTGAGGTGGTGTGGCCGTGGCGGTCAGTGTGGGTGACGGTGATGTGGTCGCCGTGGTCGATCACCGAGTCCACCCGGGTGTTGGTCTGGATGGGGATGCCGCGGCGTCGGTACTGGCGGGTCAATTCCTTGGAGACGTCGGCGTCTTCGTTGGGGAGTGCGCGGTCGGCATACTCGAGAATTTGGACGTCGACGCCGTAGCTGTTGAGGATGTAGGCGAATTCCATGCCGATTCCGCCCGCGCCGATGATGATGATGGACTCGGGTATGGTCGCGTCGAGGATCTGCTGTTCGTAGGTCACGATGTTGTCGCTGAGGGTGACCCCGGGCAGCATCCGCACCCGTGAGCCGGTGGCGATGATGGCGTTGTCGAAGCGGAGGCTGGTGGTGCCGCCGTCACGTAGCTGTACGTCGAGTGTGTGGGAGCCGCTGAAGCGGCCGCGGCCGTCGATTTCGGTGATCTTGTTTTTGCGCGTCAGGAAGTGCACGCCGCGAACGCGGGCGTCGGCGACTTCGCGGCTGCGTGACACGGCACGGGCGTAGTCGAGGTGGATGTCACCGCAGATACCGAACTCGTCTGCCTGATGGGTCAGGATGGAGGCGATCTCGGCGTTGCGCAGCAGGGCTTTTGACGGAACGCACCCGGTGTTGAGGCAAACCCCGCCCCAGTAGCGTTCTTCGATGATCGCGACAGTCATGCCGAGTTGGGCCGCGCGAATGCCCGCGACGTATCCGCCCGAGCCGGCGCCCACGACCACCAGGTCATAGTGGCGGGGAACTGTTGTGCTCATCGTTCGGCGCCTTCCTGTAGTGATGAGTAAAGCGGCTGTGTCGGTTCATCTCTCAAGCGCGTGCCGACGACGGTTGCAATCCTGGGTGCATCACAGACCCAGCTCAACCCAAAACATAAGCCTCAGTCATCGCCACCCTTTCGAATGCATCGGATCGGGAGGTCTCACGCAGCCATTGGCACGAGGCTGTTGTGACCTAAGTGGACCTAAACCGCCTCGGACTGCTGCAGGCGAATGACTGCCAGCATCATGCGCAGGTCGGGCTCCTCTGGGCTACCGGTGTAGCCGTTCAGCCAGCCGGTCAGCTGTGAGAGTATCGCTACCGGCAATGCCAACTTTGATGACAGGACGGCGTTGAGAATGCGCTTTATCACGAGATAGCTTTCCCCGCAGCCTAATTCGACGAAAATGATCGTGCGTTCATAGCCGGTCAAACACGACTTCACCGCATCGACCAGTGACCACGCCATGTCGTCGTCGGAGATGATCGACGGGTCAATCGTGGGGCGCGATTGCGCCAGCGAACCACGACTCGCGAAGTTCAGTGTCGTCGACGTCGCCAATCGCGCCATGGCACGTTTCATGTCAGAAACCACCGCCCTGTTTGGCGGACCGCTGTGGTGCTGGGATGGACGCCGGTAACCGCGACATCGATCAGGTCGGCGATGCCCATCCGGGCGTGACCGCGCCGGCCTGTCGGGCCCGCGACGGTATCCTCGAGGCCGGCTTCGGCGCGCCCCACGACGAACGCGCTGCCGGCCCCATCGAGATGGTTCACCGGGGCCTGCGGCCTCATGGCGGCATCGCCGGCGCCACCGATGACCTTTTTAGTCTCGAAGCCTCTAGGCATGTCCTGGTTCCCTTCCCGGTCTCCTGGCGGCGGCTCGCCATTGCTCTTCTAGCCATGTTCTTGATCCAGTCGACAAGTAGCGCGGGCCTGGGCTGCGCCCCCCCACGTGGTGATGAGCCCGCCGACATCTGCTCTGCTATGAGGCTGCGCCCGCGTGGGGTGAATCGTCATCACCCCAACCGTCTCTTCGCCCGGGTGATTAATGCGCGGCGTTCTCAGACGCGACGAGTCGTGACCGGCCACATCTGGCGGGGTGCCGCGGGCGGACTGCACGAGGTGAAGCCAAGAGCGCAGCGCGTCCCCGGGCCGGGCGTCGATGCAGCCAGGCGGGTCGAACTGCCATCGCCTCAACCACCGATCCACCCAGGGGGTAACCCGAATTCACTCGGGACGATTCAGGATCGGCACCATCCGGCAACGCCCGGGCAGGCGAGTTACAACAGGCCGAGTTCTCGCGCTCGGCTGACCGCCGCGCCGCGGTGCTCAACGCAGAGCTTGCGGTACAGGGCGCGCTGGTGGGTCTTCACGGTATTGAGCGAGACGTATAACCGCGCTCCGATCTCACGTCGCGATAACCGGGTGGCGAGCAGGCGAAGAACCTCAAGCTCCTTGGGGGTCAGCTCCTCACCGACCGCGCACCCCTCGTTGCGCGAAGTCACCGTGACGCTGGCGCTTCGCCCGGCCGAAGCGAGCAGCCTCGAGGCGGTGCCAGCGTCCGGGCAACCGCGCACCAGGGTGCCGACCTCTTCGAGGATGGCCTTCGCGGTCTCGTGGTCGCCGAGCTGCTCGAAGATCTCCGCTCTGACCAACAGCGCCTTGGCCACCTCAAGGATTGCTCCACCTTGGCGGGCCGACATGACGGCCATGTCAACGGCAGCCAACGCTGCGGCCGCGTCACCCCGCATGGCGAGGAGTTCGGCGGTGGCAAGCGACACCATGACGTCCACGAGGTGTTCCGCGTCCGCCAGGTCCCGGGAGCTGCCGGAAGCACGGCGGATCTGACATTCGGCGTCCGCGAGCTGACCATTTTCGGCCGAAATCAGCGCCAGATAGCCCAACGCGTAGATGCGGGCGCGACGATCGCCCACCTTCTCGGCTAGCTGCACGGCCCGCCGGAAAGCGGCTTGCGCCTCGTGGGTGGTGCCCGAAAAGTACAGCGCGGACCCATAGATGCCGTAGGCAATGGATCGGCCCAACGGCGCTTCGCCGAGATCGAGGGTGATCGCCCGGCGAGCCTCCTCGAGCGCCGCGGCGACCGCGGCCGCCTTGAAGGAGTGAACCGCGCGTAAAACGACGACTTGACCGCTGATGGCGCAATCATCTGCGGTGTCAGCTGGGGATCGGGTCTCGACCGCCTCGATCCATTCGGCAGCGTCATCAAGGCGACCAACGCTTAGCGCGATCCAGGCCCGGGCCACGCACAGCCGCGGGTCCTGTACAACGGTCTCCTCGGGAAGCAGATCAAGCAAGCCGGAGATGGTCGACAGCCCGCCCCCCTTGAATTCGTCGACCCAGTCCGCGGCGATCAGATCAGCACTGCGCGCGATGTCACCGCCAGCAACCAGGTGGCGCACCGCCTCATCGATGAGGCCCTCGGTCTCGAACCAGGTCGCGGCTCGTCGGTGCAGATCGGCGGCGAGATCGGGCTCGCTGCGACGCAGCTCGGTGCGCAGCAACTCTCCGAACAGCTGGTGATAGCGATACCAATGACGCGACGCGTCCAGCGGCACCACAAACAGGTTTTCGCGCTCGATCTTCTCCAAGACCGCGGCCGAGCCTGACGTTTGCAGCATCGCGTCGCATAGCGCACCGCTGAGTCGTCCCAAGACCGAGGTATGCAGCAAAAAGCTCCGCAGTTCCGGTGGCTGACCGTCGAGCACCTCGGCCATCAAGTAATCGACGATATGACGGTTGTCGCCTGCGAACGTTCTGATGAACTCCGTGACATCACCACGCCCGGCAAGCGAGAGGGCGGCAAGGTAGAGGCCGGCAGCCCACCCTTCGGTGCGTTGGTGTAGCAGTTGAATATCTTCGTCGGCCAAGTCCAGCCCGAGGACATCGTTCAGCAGATGGTCCGCTTCAATAGCCCCGAAACGTAGATCGTCGGTTCGCAACTCGGCAAGCTCGCCGCTGGCCCTCAGCCGAGCCAACGGCAACATCGGATCCGATCGGGTGGCCAACACCAAGTGGAGATTCGCCGGAATCCTGCTGATGAAGAATGCAATCTGCTCATGGACGGCTCGACTTACCACGAGGTGGTAGTCATCAAGAATGAGCACCATCGGGCTAGCGATCGGTTCGAGATCATTCAGCAGGGTAGGCAGAACGACCTGCACCGGGTCGGCGCCCATCGCTAGGAGTTCGAGCGCGCGAGTTCCGACCCCGGGACTGATCTTCTGCAGCGCGGCGACCACGTACATCCAAAACCACACCGGGTCGTTGTCGGAGGGATCAAGCGACAGCCAGCCGAATCGTTGGTCCTCGCCCGCACCTAACGCCCACTGCGCCAGCAATGTCGTCTTGCCCCAGCCCGCCGGCGCACTCAGTAAGGTCAGCTTGCGGCTGCGTCCCGCCGACAGTACGTCTAGCAGGGCGGCCCGGTGAACAAGCTGGGTCCCGATGGCCGGGACGTGCAGCTTGGTGGCGAGGAGAACTGCTCGCGCGGCGGCTTCTCCGACGCCGTTGTCACTGCGTCCAGCTGAGCCGGTCATGTCCGAACTCCGCGAATCCGTTGAACCCAGCCGCCGGGCGGGAACACTCGGCGTTGCCGCGTCCTGGGTGGGCGCCGGCGTCTCGGCATCCCGGTTGTTCTCAGGGTCGGGCGGGCTCGTTCTGCCCGGCAATCGCGGTGACCCTATTGAATCAGATGCGTTCTTCGTGATTACCTCAGGCGTACGCCGTCGGTGCCCGTTTGGGCTGGCGGGCCCGCTTCCCGCCAACGGCCCGAGGATTTCCTCGTGAGCCACGCTCACGCTGTGCCCGCTCACCGTATTTCTCCTCTTTTCGCATCGATGTATTGGCTCCTGCGACTCATCACACCGCCGTCGGCAGAGAGTTAGCGGCTCAAGATGAGGTAAATGAGCGTCTCAAAGTGAGACGCCGTCGGGCGTCTGCGAGCGGCCCTTCTTCTTCGCTTGCTCACGGTCGTCGGTTCACCAACACGTACCCACCGACGCCGAACACCACCGGCATCATCATCAACATTCCCAACACCGTGTTCATCATCGTTTTCTCAATTCCTCTGTGCCGTTGCTCTCCGGCGCCGGTTGGTGGTTGAGAGGCGGCGGTCGCACCGATCCGGAACTCAATGACTACGTTGGCAGCGCGGCACCGATGTCACCATCGGCCAACGGGTGATCTTTAGCGCCGGGTCGGTGTATGCCTAGTGGCCTTCATATTTGACGCAATGGTCAATCCGAGCTGCGCATGAGCTGTGTCAGTTGAGCGCGAGACGTTATGCCGAGCTCGCCGGATGCTTTCGTTGACCGGTCGTGCATCCCGCCACCGGCCGACCGCGAACGTCGTCAGCAAGATCGCGGTAAGTGACACGATCAGAGTCATTGCCGGTCAAGGATTCTCGTACAAAAGAACATCACCGGCGAAGGAACGGCGCCTGTCCAGAGACATCCACGGAGCCTGCGAGTGCGCTGATGCGATCGGCCGGCTGCGGCGGGGCCATCACGTTGGATTCGTTCATGGAATTCGGCGGGCTGGGACGCGCTCACGGCAGCCCCAGCCCGCCGAACGGTCAGCTAGCCGACGACGCTCGGCTTCAACGGGGCGATCGCTTGCTCGACTGTCACGGCCGCCATGGTTAGCTGACCGTTGATCTCCAACAAGGTCGCGTAATCGCCTGCGAAGACCCCGATTAACGCGGAGGCTCTACCCGGCCGGGTCATGACACTCGCTCCTCTACTTCGATGGCTGACGGCTTAAATGCCGAATCGCAATGGTCGATGTGGAAGTCGCCGCCTAGCGGCTCTTCCGACGCCGCGGACGCGCTGGGATCATATGCTCCGGAATGGCCATGGTCGACGACAGGGACTACGGCGTCGGGCTGTGTCAACCGCCCCCCCTGGCTCCCAGCCGCGAGATCCGGGTTACCGGCGGCGATGGCGGAGCTGATGGCTCCGGAGACCACCTGCGGGATTTCATGCAAAAGGGTGTGCCCTGCGGTGGGCCGGTGGATGAGCGTCGCCCCAGGGATACCGTCGGCCAGTTCGCGAGCGTGACACATCGGCGTGAGCTTGTCCGCTCCTCCACTGATGATGGTTGTCTTGGCCGTGATGGAGCCCAGGGTCTGCGAGCAGTCGTACTCTTTTAGACCGCGCAGGAAGCCAACTTTGGTCGTCGACGGGGTGGCGTTGACGGCGGCCGCGGACATAGCGACCAACGATTTCGGGGCGGATTCACCGTATCCGCCGCGTCTGGTCACTGCCGCGCACACCGGCCGGGCCAGGAATTGAACGACCTCGTCGGTACCCGCGCGAGGCATGCGGTGTACAAGGTGGTAGAGCATGCTTGTCGCGGGGGTGGTCAGCAGCCGGCCGAGGCCGTGCGAGCCGAGATTTCCCGCCGCGGTGGCGACGAGAACAAGGCTCTCCGGCTCAACGGGGCGCTTGCTGGCCGGCCGGCGAAGATAGGCCAAGGCGGTCATGCCGCCCATCGAGTGCCCTACCAGGGTGAGCGGACCCGTAACGGCAAGCGCGACCAGCAACTCGGCGAGGTCGTCGGCGAGTCGCTCGATCCGGTACGTGTGCATTGACGCATTTCCGGAGTCGCCGTGACCACGGTGGTCGTAACTGATTATCCGGATGTTGTTGCCCCAGTGACGGATCAGCTGCGTCGTCTGGATGTTCCAGGACTCTTTGTTCAAGCAAAAGCCGTGGAGAAGTACGACTGTATGGCGAGCGGCGTGCGATCCCCAATCGCGAACGGACAGCGAGACGCCATCGCTCGTGGTGACCATGCGGTTGCAGGCCAGCGATCGAGGTGTGCCGCGCATTCGCCTACGGCTGCATCGCGTTGGCGAGGTCTGTGGCGTCATCGCCTTGTCACCAGACATGGCAGTATTTCGGGGGCGAGGATTCCAGCCGGCCTGTCTTGGGGCAGTTGCGTTCACTGTCGTTAGCCGCTTGCTGTCCTCGAGCTGCAAAGTCACGCATTTTGTCGAGATCGTCTGCGGCGCAGTGTATCTCGAGAGCGGCCTGCCACACCTTGCCGACGATGTGGAGAAGTAGTAGCAAGCACAGTCCGAAAACAATCAGGTAGCCGAGCATCGTCGTTATCCCCTCAGCTAGCCCGACTAGCCTGCACATCGAGATGTACAGGCCTGGTTGCTGGTTCGGCGAGCGAGCCGGCGTGACCGGTGGTCATCGGGACACCATCGCGTACCCGGCGACACCGAACGCCACTGGCACCATCGCCAGCATTCCAAGCGCCGCATTCAACATGGTTCGCTCTTTTCCTGTGTGCTCACCGGTGTCGCCCAGCTGGGCCGTCGCTTTGGGTGAGGAGGTGATTAGTTGTCGACTACTACGGTCGTCGTGCGGGCGGTGCAAAACCATCGCCCGAGGATTGATGTTTAGAGCCGGATGGGTCTAGTACTAGGCCGACGCCGGGAACTCGTTGAGATGGAAACCGCGCAGCCGACGGCATGATTGCAAAGCTTGATCGGGCTCGGTAGGTAAGACACTCCCGGTTCCATCGTGATCTTCCCCGGCCAACCGCGAAAGAAAGCGCGGCCGCTTAGTGGACTAGAGAGATGGCTGAACATAGGATGGTTCTCGCTCATTGAGCGAGGGAGCGGTCGCGGAATCTGAATTGCGAGGCGGACGCTCGGATTAGAACGTGATTATCAGGATGGTTAACAACCGCTACCAGAGTGGGTTCGCGGTTATCTTCAGCCATGCTTTGAATTCCCTTTGCTCGCGGCTATTTTGCGCCCGTTTGACACGCAATCGTTAGATCGTGGTTGCAATTCCGCCATTGCTCACGAGTCGTACCTGCGCGTCGGTATCGATAGTGCGGCTTGCCGATTCGGCGATCGGGCTGGGCCAGCTGTGGTCATCGCGACACCATCGCGTACCCGGCAACCCAGAACGTAACTGGCAGCATTGCCAGCATTCCGTAGGCTGCGTTCAGCATTGTTCGCTCTTTCCCTGGTGTGCTCAATGGCGGTGTACGGCTGCGCCGCGAGGGTCGCTTGGGTGAGTACGTGATTAGTTGTCGACTACTACGGTCGTCATGCGGGCAGCGCAAAACCATCGCCCGAGGGTTGATGTTTAGGGCCGGATGGGTGCAGTACTAGGCGGCGCCGTATTTGACGTGTCGGGTCAATCGGAGTCGCGCATCAGCTGCGCCAATTGGGCGCGGGAGGCAATGCCCAGTTTGGCGAATGCGTTGTGGACGTGGGTTTTCACCGTGTGGGGGAGAGGTGCAGTTGCTGCGCGACGGAGCGGTTGGTCGCGCCTTCGGCGATGAGGTTGACGACCTTGAGTTCGGAGTCGGTGAGGCTGTCCCAGCCCGTTTTTGCCCGCGTCTGGCTGACGATGCGGCGTTCCACGCCTAATCGGCGCAGCGCGCGGCCGACCCGGCGGGCATCGGCAATCGCTTCGCATTCCACGAAAGTGTCGAATGCCTTGTTGAGGCTCTCGATCGCCTCCGCATCGCGTCCGGCGCGCGCTAGCTCACCAGCGGCATCCTCGGCGGCATCGGCGTAAAGCAGCGGACGCCACGTACCCAACGTGTTGGCCGCTTCCAACAGCGCGTCGGCGTCACGTTCCAGGATTCCGCGGACCTGCTGTGCGACCGCCGCGAACAACGCCACTCCGGGACGCTCGCGTTCCAGCACCTCGATGCTCTGCAGCACCCGCGCGCGCAGCCCGGCGTCGCCGGCCGCTGACGCCACCCGCGACATCAAGGTGAGCTGGTCGAACACGTTAGGCCACAGCGGTGTGATGACACGCGTGTTCTGGCCCCCGAGCCAGCGCACCGCGTCGTGAACGTCGCCGCGGTGCCACGCGGCAAGCGCGACCACGTAAGCCGCGCCGCAGGACAACAAGGGGGAGGTGCTTGGATACAGCCCCACCGCCTCAGACACCAGGTCTTGCAATAGCTTTCGGTCACCTGCTCGCACGGCCACCTCAGCCAGAACGAGCATGCGCTCGATGTTGACCTCAGTATTGTTCGCCCATTCGCGGCGGGGCAGCGCCTCGATGGTGCCACGCGCCGCGGCGAAACGACCCGCCGCCGCATGAACCATCCCGCCCAGGTGGGTCCAGCCGGGAAGCGCCATCGCGTTGCGCTCGCGATGCGCTTTCTTGGTACCCTCGGCAACCTGCGCCCAGGCTTCCTCCAAGCTGCCCGTGCAAACAATCATGCCGGCGCGGCGCTTGGCCGCGTATATGCCGCCGAAGGTACCCTCGCCGCCGCGCGTTAGCACTTCCACCTCGTCCATGCGCCGAAGCGCGCGCACCGCATAACCGTCTTGATAGTCGATCAGGGCAAGCGCGGTGTCGCTGACGATCCGGGCTTCCAAATCACCGGTCGCCGCGGCCGCGGCCGCGGCCGCACCCGCTGCCGAGGCGTCCGTATGCAGGCCGTTGACCACCTCGAAGTAGGCCAACCATGCCAGATGCCGCGCCCTGGTGGCCTCGCTGATGCCGCCCAACTGCAGCGCGCGTTGGATCTCGGCAATGCGTTGCTCGGGGTCCTCGGTGCCGGCGGCCATCCCCAGCCGAATCTCGGCTTCGTCGTCTTGTGACAGCTCCGTTGCGAGCGCGCTGTCAGCAAGCGCCTGGGCCTCGTCATAACGGGTCGCCCGATTCAGCCGCACGACGGTCTCCGCCACTAAGGGCCCACGGGCCGGGTCGCCGGCCGGGAGCAGCTCCAACGCGCGCCTGCTCAAGTCCGCGGCCGCGCTCGCGTCGTTGTGGCCAACCGATTGCGCGGCTTGGCGCAGCGCGTCGATCGCCTCGCGGTCTCCCGGTTCGGCGCTTCGCGCCAGCTGGGTGGCTACCTCGGCCGGCGCCGCGCCCATCCCCAGCATGACCGACGCCGACTGGCGCTCCATCGCCCGCCGCAGCGACTGCGGCAACGATTGCCGGGTGGCCTCGCGCAGCAAGTCGTGCCGAAACCTCAGCCGCTCACCGTCTTCGACGAGCAGATCCGCGCGCACCGCCTCCTCGAGCGCCGGCAGCAACGAAACCGGCTGGCGGTCCAGCATCGCGGCCAGCAAGCCAGCCGAAAACCAGTCCGGCAACACCGCGGCCACCCGTACCACCTCTGACGTCTCACCGGAGAGCAGGTCGAGTCGCTGCTGCATGTTTGCGCCCAGACGCCGCGGCAGCCCGTCTCCGGTGGCCACCGCCCGACCGCCGCTGACATCAGTCGGCCTTCCTCGCCCAGCCCCCCGAGAGCTCGCTGACCAGGAACGGGTTGCCGTGCGCCTTGGCGGCCAGACTTAGGAGCGACACATCCGCCCTCGCCCGCACCGCGTCGCAGACCATGTCGGCGACCGCGTCCGCAGCCATCGCGCCCACCTGCACGAACTGCCGCCCCCGCGCGGTGCAGCACCGACAACGTCTCCTGCACCGCCGGCCCGCCAGCCCCGATGCGGGCGGTCAGCACCCACAACACCGGCGCACCGGGGCGCGCGGTGGCCAGCGACCGCAGCGCCAACAGCGTGCCGGTGTCGGCCCAGTGGATGTCTTCCAGCACGATCGCCAGCGGGGTTTGCGCGGCCGCCGCACGAATCGCGTCGGCCAGATCGTGCACCACCCAGTAGCGCAGATCGGCCGAGCCTCCTAGTTGGCGCAGCGCCTCGGCGTCGCCGACCGGGGGATCGGCATTCAACGTCGCCATGAACAGCGAGAAAAACGGCACCGTCTGCTGATACTCGAACGCCTCGCCGAATAGTGCTCGAACACCGGCCTTCTCGGCGAGCGTCAAGACCTCGGTCAACAAGCGGCTCTTCCCGATGCCCGGCGGCCCCTCGATGACCAGCACGCCCCCGCGCCCCTGGGCCACCGCAGCAACCAGCGCGCCGATCAGTTTCAGCTCGCCGGCTCGCCCACGAATCGGCGGCGTGACCAGCCGCTGGCCGCCGACGTCAAAAAGACCGGTTGAAGGCCCCACCGGGTGTCCTGTCTAGCGTTTACCGGACTGCCACTTCAGTGCACGTCATTGTAGGCCCGCCCACCTCATCTACCTGATGCTGTCGCTCAATCAGCGCCGCGCATGAGCTGCGCCAATTGGGCGCGGGAAGCAATGCCTAGCTTGGCGAACGCATTGTGGACGTGGGTTTTCACCGTGTGGGGGGAGAGGTGCAGCTGCGTGGCGACGTCGCGGTTGGTCGCGCCCTGTGCGATGAGGTTGACGACCGTGAGCTCAGAGTCGGTGAGGCTGTCCCAGCCCGTTTTTGCCCGCGTCTGGCTGACGATGCGGCGTTCCACGCCTAATCGGCGCAGCGCGCGCCCGACCCGGCGGGCATCGCCAATCGCTTCGCAGTCGATGTAGGTGTCGAATGCCGCGTTCAGCTGGTCGAGCGCCTCAGCGTTGCGCTGTGCGCGACTCAGCTCGCCGCCGGCGTCCTCGGCAGCGCTTGCGTAAAGCAGCGGCCGCGACGACAAGTGCAGCACATCGGCGGCAGCCAGCAGTGCCTGGGCATCGTGTTCGAGAATCCCGCGGGCATATCCGGCCACCCCTTCCAACAGCGGCACCGCAGGCCGCTCACGCTCAAGCACTTCGGTGGCCTGCAAGACCCGCGCGCGCAAGCCGGCGTCGCCGGCGGCCGAGGCAACCCGCGCACCCAAGATCAGCCGAACCAATCCGTGGGGGAAAAGTGGTGTCCCCAGTAGGGTGACTTCGCCGAGCCAGCGCATCGCGTCATGAACGTCGTCGCGCTGCCAGGCCGCCAGCGCGAGCACATACGCCGCTCCTCGACGTACGGCAGCTGAGCCAGTGGAGTAGGCATCGGGTGCGACATTGACCATCTGCTGCAGCAAGTTTCGGTCATCCGTGTGCACCGCCACCTCGGCCAGAATCTGCATTCGCAGTATGTCCGGCTCGGTCGCGCCTGTCGGCTGGGGGGGCGGCAGGGACTCCGTCGCGTCGCGAGCGGCCGACAACCGGCCGGCAGCGAGGTGGACAATCCCACTAAAGACGGCCCAGAAAGCGAGGGCCATCGCGTTGCCTTCCCGGCGCGCTTGCCCTATGCCGTCGGCGACCCGGGCCGTCGCGTCGTCCAACCGACCGACCGCTGCCAGCAGGTTTGTGTAATGCATTGCGGTATAGGCATGAGCTAATGCCGCATCATTTGTGTGCGCGAGCCGGCAAAGCTTTTCGAGACGGCCTACGGCGCGGCCCGTGTACCCCTCACCAGCGTCGAGCAAAGCGAGGGTGACGTCGGCCATGATCGTGGCCTCGAGGTCACCGGTCGATGCGGCGGCCGCGGCAGCCTCGTCGGCGGCCGCGCGCCGTTGCCCACCTTGGTCCTGCAACGCCAGGTTGTAGGCCAGCCACGCCAGATGCCGTGCCCGCGTGACCTCGCTGATGTCGCGCAACTCGAGCGCCCGCCGATTCTCCTCGACGCGCCGCTGGGTGCTGTGCTTAGTGTGCGCCGGGAGCCGGAGACGGATCTCGGCTTCTTCTTCAGGCGAGGCCGCCCGCGAGAGCGCCACAGCGGCCAATTCTTCGGCCTCCCCGTAGCGGCTGGCCCGGTTGAGCCACTCCACCGTTTCGGCGACGAGTGACCCGTAGTAGTCAAGGTCGTGAGGGGGCAACAGTGCCAACGCGCGCTTGCTCAAGTCCGCGGCCGCGGTCGCGTCGCTGTGGCCAACCGATTGCGCGGCTTGGCGCAATGCATCGATCGCCTCCCGGTCTCCCGGTTCGGCGCTTCGCGCCAGCTGGGTGGCTACCTCGGCCGGCGCCGCGCCCATCCGCAGCATGACCGACGCCGACTGGCGCTCCATCGCCCGCCGCAGCGACTGCGGCAACGATTGCCGGGTGGCCTCGCGCAGCAAGTCGTGCCGAAACCTCAACTGCTCACCGTCTTCGACGAGCAGATCCGCGCGCACCGCCTCCTCGAGCGCCGACATCAATGACGCCGGCTGGCGGTCCAGCGTCGCGGCCAGCAAGCCAGCCGAAAACCGGTCCGGCAACACCGCGGCCACCTGCACCACCTCGTTGCCATCGCTGGAAAGCCGGTCGAGTCGCTGCTGCATATTGGCGCCCAGCCGGCGCGGCAGCCCGTCTCCGGTGGCCACCGCATGGCCACCGCTGATATCGAGCCGGCCCTCCTCGCCCAGCCCCCCGACCAGCTCGGTGACCAAAAACGGATTTCCGTGTGCCTTGGCGGCCAGATTCAACAGCGACACATCCGCCCTCGCCCGCACCGCGTCGCAGACCATGTCGGCGACCGCGTCCGGCGTCATGGCCGCCAATCGCACGAATGTGGCGTTCGCGCGGTCCAGCATCGACAGGGTTTCGTGCACGGGCGGCCCGCCGGCCCCGGTGCGGGCGGTCAGCACCCACAACACCGGCGCACCGGGGCGCGCGGTGGCCAGCGACCGCAGCGCCAACAGCGTGCCGGTGTCGGCCCAGTGGATGTCTTCCAGCACGATCGCCAGCGGGGTTTGCGCGGCCGCCGCACGAATCGCGTCGGCCAGATCGTGCACCACCCAGTAGCGCAGATCGGCCGAGCCTCCTAGTTGGCGCAGCGCCTCGGCGTCGCCGACCGGGGGATCGGCATTCAACGTCGCCATGAACAGCGAGAAAAACGGCACCGTCTGCTGATACTCGAACGCCTCGCCGAATAGTGCTCGAACACCGGCCTTCTCGGCGAGCGTCAAGACCTCGGTCAACAAGCGGCTCTTCCCGATGCCCGGCGGCCCCTCGATGACCAGCACGCCCCCGCGCCCCTGGGCCACCGCAGCAACCAGCGCGCCGATCAGTTTCAGCTCGCCGGCTCGCCCACGAATCGGCGGCGTGACCAGCCGCTGGCCGCCGACGTCAAATAGACCGGTTGAAGGCCCCACCGGGTGTCCTGTCTAGCGTTTACCGGACTGCCACTTCAGTGCACGTCATTGTAGGCCCGCCCACCTCATCTACCTGATGCTGTCGCTCAATCAGCGCCGCGCATGAGCTGCGCCAATTGGGCGCGGGAAGCAATGCCTAGCTTGGCGAACGCATTGTGGACGTGGGTTTTCACCGTGTGGGGGGAGAGGTGCAGCTGCGTGGCGACGTCGCGGTTGGTCGCGCCCTGTGCGATGAGGTTGACGACCGTGAGCTCAGAGTCGGTGAGGCTGTCCCAGCCCGTTTTTGCCCGCGTCTGGCTGACGATGCGGCGTTCCACGCCTAATCGGCGCAGCGCGCGCCCGACCCGGCGGGCATCGCCAATCGCTTCGCAGTCGATGTAGGTGTCGAATGCCGCGTTCAGCTGGTCGAGCGCCTCAGCGTTGCGCTGTGCGCGACTCAGCTCGCCGCCGGCGTCCTCGGCAGCGCTTGCGTAAAGCAGCGGCCGCGACGACAAGTGCAGCACATCGGCGGCAGCCAGCAGTGCCTGGGCATCACGTCCGAGTATCCCGCGGGCGTGTTGGGCGACCGCGGTGAACATCGGGATCGCCGGCCGCTCACGCTCGAGCAGGTCGGTGGCCTGCAGGACGCGCGCGCGCAAGCCGGCATCACCGGCGGCCGACGCAACCCGCGCACCCAAGATCACCAGATCCAAGATCTGGGGCCAGATTGGTGATTCGAACAGCGTGATTTCGCCGCCCAGCCAGTGCATCGCGTCATGGACGTCGTCGCGGTGCCACGCGGCCAGCGCGAGCACATGCGCTGCTGTCCGACGTATCACAAACGAGCCGGTCGGGTAGGCGTCGCGCGCATCATTGACCGTCTGCTGCAACAAGTTTCGGTCATCGATCCGCGCCGCCACCTCGGCCAGAATCATCATCCGCACCACGTCCGGGTCGGTCGCGCCTGTCGGCTGAGGGGGCCGCAGGGATTCGGCCGTGCCGCGAGCGGCAGACAACCGGCCCGCAGCGAGGTGGACAATCCCGCCAACCGTGGCCCAGATATCAAGGGCCATCGCGTTGCGTTCCCGGCGCGCTTGCTCGGTCGCCTCGGCGACCTTGGCAGCAGCGTCGCCCACCCGGCCGACCGCCGCCAACACGAGCGTGTAGTGGACTGCGGCCAAGTCATGGGCTGCGGTCGCATCACTCGTGCGGGTGAGCGCGCAAACCGCCTCGAGACGGTGCACCGAACGGCCCGCGTACCCGTCGCCACAGTCGAGACAAGCCAGCGTGACATCGGCCAGGATTCTGGCCTCGAGGTCACCGGTCGATGCGGCGGCCGCGGCGGCCTCGTCGGCGGCCGCGCGCCGTTGCCCACCTTGCTTCTGAAACATCAGGTTGATGGCCAGCCACGCCAGATGCCGTGCCCGCGTGACCTCGCTGATGTCGCGCAACTCGAGCGCCCGCCGATTCTCCTCGACCCGCCGCTGGGTGCTGTGCTTGGTTACCGTCGCGAGGCGCAGGCGAATCTCGGCCTCCTCTTCAGGCGATGCCACCTCCGAGAGCGTGACAATGGCTAGCTCCTCAGCCTCCTCATAGCGGCTCGCTCGGTTGAGCAACTCCACCGTTTCGGCGACCAGAGACCCCTGCTCAGGGTCGTGGGCGGGCAGCAGTGCCAACGCGCGCTTGCTCAAGTCCGCGGCCGCGGTCGCGTCGCTGTGGCCAACCGATTGCGCGGCTTGGCGCAACGCGTCGATCGCCTCCCGGTCTCCCGGTTCGGCGCTTCGCGCCAGCTGGGTGGCTACCTCGGCCGGCGCCGCGCCCATCCCCAGCATGACCGACGCCGACTGGCGCTCCATCGCCCGCCGCAGCGACTGCGGCAACGATTGCCGGGTGGCCTCGCGCAGCAAGTCGTGCCGAAACCTCAGCTGCTCACCGTCTTCGACGAGCAGATCCGCGCGCACCGCCTCCTTGAGCGCCGACAGCAACGAAACCGGCTGGCGGTCCAGCGTCGCGGCCAGCAAGCCAGCCGAAAACCGGTCCGGCAACACCGCGGCCACCCGTACCACCTCTGACGCCTCGCCGGAAAGCAGGTCCAGCCGCTGGCGCATCGTTGCGCCCAGACGCCGCGGCAGCCCGTCTCCGGTGACCATCGCACGGTCGCCGGAGAGGTCGAGCCGGCCCTCCTCGCCCAGCCCCCCGACCAGCTCGGTGACCAAAAACGGATTTCCGTGCGCCTTGGCGGCCAGACTTAGGAGCGACACATCCGCCCTCGCCCGCACCGCGTCGCAGACCATGTCGGCGACCGCGTCCGGCGTCATGGCCGCCAATCGCACGAATGTGGCGTTCGCGCGGTCCAGCATCGACAGGGTTTCGTGCACGGGCGGCCCGCCGGCCCCGGTGCGGGCGGTCAGCACCCACAACACCGGCGCACCGGGGCGCGCGGTGGCCAGCGACCGCAGCGCCAACAGCGTGCCGGTGTCGGCCCAGTGGATGTCTTCCAGCACGATCGCCAGCGGGGTTTGCGCGGCCGCCGCACGAATCGCGTCGGCCAGATCGTGCACCACCCAGTAGCGCAGATCGGCCGAGCCTCCTAGTTGGCGCAGCGCCTCGGCGTCGCCGACCGGGGGATCGGCATTCAACGTCGCCATGAACAGCGAGAAAAACGGCACCGTCTGCTGATACTCGAACGCCTCGCCGAATAGTGCTCGAACACCGGCCTTCTCGGCGAGCGTCAAGACCTCGGTCAACAAGCGGCTCTTCCCGATGCCCGGCGGCCCCTCGATGACCAGCACGCCCCCGCGCCCCTGGGCCACCGCAGCAACCAGCGCGCCGATCAGTTTCAGCTCGCCGGCTCGCCCACGAATCGGCGGCGTGACCAGCCGCTGGCCGCCGACGTCAAATAGACCGGTTGAAGGCCCCACCGGGTGTCCTGTCTAGCGTTTACCGGACTGCCACTTCAGTGCACGTCATTGTAGGCCCGCCCACCTCATCTACCTGATGCTGTCGCTCAATCAGCGCCGCGCATGAGCTGCGCCAATTGGGCGCGGGAAGCAATGCCTAGCTTGGCGAACGCATTGTGGACGTGGGTTTTCACCGTGTGGGGGGAGAGGTGCAGCTGCGTGGCGACGTCGCGGTTGGTCGCGCCCTGTGCGATGAGGTTGACGACCGTGAGCTCAGAGTCGGTAAGGCTCTCAATCGGGCCCGGGGCGTGGACACATCACCGACAGCATCCCCGCATTGCAGCGGGCAGGGGCAGTGCGATGTTACGGTCCCGCCCCCGGTGTGTCCTCACCCGGGTGATTGACGCTGCGGGGTGAAGACAGCTCACCCGACAGCCGGCCAGGCTTGACTTCCGACAGACTTTCGCGGAGATGACCGTTTGTATCGGTGCCATACAACCAAATGTTCAGACGGCGTAGCAGTTGATCCGGGAAGGGACTGAGCTATGGGCGCAGAGTTGGCATGCCTCTCGAGCTTGATGGCGGCATCATGGCCGGCCGCAACTAGCCCACTGACATACCGGCGGGAAACATGAGCATCACTCACCACGCGAAGCACCGCGATCGAGTTCTTCGACTGGATCGGCACGATGTGGAAGGGACAGTTGATATTCGAGGCGTCGATACTGTTCTCGGTGGGATCTCTGGCGACCCTCCTGCCCGGCGGGCTGTCGGAGGTCCTGCTCGCCGCCCCGCCGATCGAATTTCACATCACCGACTCCTATTTCGTGTTGGCGCACTTCCATTACGAGCTGTTCGGCACCATCGTGTTCGCCACCTCCGCATCGCCATGAGGCAAATCATGCGGTGGGCAATTGTGCTCCTAGCATCGTGGGCGATCGGACTACTGGTGGCGGCGTGGATCGTTCCCGGAGTTTCGTTGTCGGTACCGGGGTTCATCGTCGCCGTGCTGGCGTTCGCTGTAACGCAGGGGATCCTGTCCTTATCGATCTTGAAGTTGCCCCGTGAGTACGCGTCGCTGCTCCTTGGGAGCACCGGCTTGGCATTGACGATCGTCGCGTTGATCCTCGCGTCAGTATTGACCAACGGACTCACTATTGGCGGCATGCCGTCCTGGCTGGCCACAACGGTTGTGGTGTGGCTCATGACAACGATCGGGGCGATTACGCTGCCCGAGCTGCTCATCCGCGGCTGAGAGGGCTCGACCTGACCAAATACACGCCAGGACTAACGGTTGTACGGCGGCGTCCGCGTCGAGATTCTGCATTTCGCGCGGGTCACGCAATAAATAAATTTTGATTAGGACGACGGAGGGAGCGGTGATGGGAGACACGCATGACGATCCGACGGATCACTCGCGGACCACGCAACCGCGCGCGGGTATCAGCGTAAAGGATAATCTCTTCTGGCCAGGGTTGGTCCTATTGGTCATAGCGGCGCTTGGGCTGATCGGCACAGCGGCAGAAGCGGCCTATCGACATTACGAATGGCTTTCCACCACAATGCTCGTCGCCGTTCTCGGCGTGGTCGCCGGCGCGCTGTGGCTCGTCGTGGAGCTTCGCCGCGTGACCCGCATCGATGCGCAATGGGACGCTGCGAACCCGGGTGGTCGGACGCGCCCTTCGTAACCTGAATGACAACGGTGACAAACAAGCGAGCGGCGGCTCGCGGCCTGGGAACGTCGCGGGCGACGATCGGCCGCAAGATAAACGACTAGGGCATCGCGCAAAACCACTACGCCTGGCGGCCCAAAAGCATTGGCCCACAATCATCATCGCGAGGCATCGCGTCCCTCGTCATTCGCTCCCGCAAGCTGCGGGTAGCCGAGCAGGGGCTCCGCTCGCGCCGCAACCGTCCGCGACAACCCGATGAGCGGTTGACCGCTTACCGGTCGCACCGCGCAAGCGCCTCGACAAATTGGCCGCCAGGTCCGACCTCGGCCGAGAACGCGGCCACCCCATCTCCAGGCAGCTCTTTGGTTCCACGGCGATCGCTTTCAGCGTTGCGCGTGAACATTTGCGGCTGCGTTTGCTCACCTTCGCAGATCGGCCAGTTGCCCAACTTGTTGGCAGTGAACTGACTCACCGAGCCATCGTCCCTACGGAGTGAATCGTCCCCGCCCCGGTTTCCGGGCGCTTCTTGCCTGATGGCCATCACCGCAATAGCAAAATCGAGTTCTCCTCGCTGCTCGTGGTACTCGCAATACCCGCCAAATCGCCCGGGTGAATCAGTTCCCCGGGTGATGACTACTCATCCCACGTCAATGAATGCTGGCTTAACACATCGCGAGCGGACGGTACGTGGAGCCGACCATGTACCGGATCCGCGTCGGGGGCCGCATTAGCGGGCAACGGGTCGCGATGACGGTGGACGAGCCGGCTGCGTTAGTCGCCGCGGAACGCCATCGCCACGATTTGGAGAACCAGATGAAGCCTCGCCAATTTCAACGATCGCCTGCTGAATACGGCTCCGGCGCAGCCCGAACACCGCGCCTGCTGCATCGAATGCGGCACGCCGCCGCCTCTGCCCGGCGTTGGGCGCACCGGAAAGGAGATGCCGCGATGGACACCGTCCCGGCCATCGAGGATCAACTTCGTGCGCTGCAGCCCATCTGTAGTGCCCAGCGGGTGTCGACCGGCTTTACCTGCGGTGCGCCGGCGGTGGCGGTCGCGAAAATGCACGCCATCGACGGATGCGACCACATGGGGTTAAGCCCAGACGGCGACCTCGTCGAGACGCTCTGCCATGCCTGCCTGGCCACTGTGCGATGGGCGATGGCGACCTACGTGGGTGACAAGCGCGAGATGGCATCCCGATGCGGCACCCGCCCGGTCTGCAGCACCTGCGGGCGTCCCACTGGATACCTGCGCAGTGTCTTCGCTGTGCGCCCGATCGGTCCCGAGGGGCTGCCATGCTGACCCGACTACGCATTGCCTCCCTGTTTCTGGCTGTCGTAGCCGGGGATTACGCGGCCCTCAGGTTGATCTACGGTCCGCTGGCCGATTTCGGCGTCTCCGCCGCCATTTGTGCCGGATCCCTGATCACAGCGGGGCTGATCGCCCATGCCGACAACCGGCGCCGCCAGGCGGTGGCGCGGGGACGCGCGGCTGTCTGGCCGCGCCGTGATAAGCAGGCCACCACCGGCGCCACCCAGCACTGCCCCTCTTGCGGGGGTACGCGCCAACAATCGAGTGATTCGCCCAGATTCGTTGACCGGCAGGGCGGCCTCTTATGCCAGGCGTGCGCGCCGGCCCTCAACCTAGGGCCAACACGATGAGCCTCGAGCCGGTCTCAACGCCAGTTCTGAACGGTGGGCAACGCGCACGCGTACGCCGATGGACAGCGAGCCCCGCCTTCGCATCACGTGAATTCGGTTGGGGTGGCGTAGAGGAGCCGACGACCGCGGCATGGAAGTGTTGACATGAGCTCACCAGCCAGCGTGTCGGATTCACCGCGCCCCGGTCTGAGAGCACCCCGGGTACGAATAGCGCGACGGTACCCGCTGCGCGCGGGCGCCGTCGTCGACGTCGTCCAGGACGGTCCGAGCGTGGCCGGGCGCATCGCGTGGCTGAGCGCCCGGCTGATGATCCGGCCCACCTTGAGCGTGGGCAGCTACCTGCCCTCGGCGCCGTGGCCATGGGGCGTCGTCGAGTTGGCCGCCCGCGCCATCATGCCGCCACCGGGCACGCTCCGCGCCGGCATCGCGTTGACGCACTGCACCGTGCAGCTCATCCACGCCGCCGGAGTCCTACCGGCCGACGGCACCCGCCGGGTCGTGCTGTACCTGCACGGCGGGGCATTTCTCGCCTGCGGCGCGTGCTCACACGGCCGGCTGGTGAGCATGTTGTCGAGTTTCGCTGACACCCCGTGCTGGTGCCGAACTACCGCAAGATTCCCAAACATTCGATCAGCGATGCGATCGACGACTGCTACGACGGCTACTTGTGGTTGCGCCGACAGGGCTATGAGGCCGATCAGATCGTGCTGGCCGGCGATTCCGCCGGTGGCTAACTGGCGCTAGCGCTGGCCCCCAACGTCTGCTCGAGTGCGATGAGCAGCCCGCCGCGCTGGTGGCCATGTCACCGCTGCTGCAACTGGCCACACAACCCAGAACGACCCACCCCAACATAGGCTGGGATGCGATGTTTCCGCCCAGAGCGTTCGACGCCTTCCACGGCTTGATCACCCGCGCCGCGGCACATCCCGACGCCAACGGGCATCCCAGGCGCTCTACGAGCCACTCGATCACATCCAACCCGGCCTGCCCCCCACCTTTATCCATGTGTCCGGTTGCGAAGTGTTGCTTGACGACGCCCAGCTCGCGGCCGACGACTGGCCAGCGCCGGTGTGCCGGTCGAAGTGCAGGTATGGCCGGGCCAAATCCACGTCTTCCAACTCGCTTCGCCGATGATCCCCGAAGCCACCCGCTCACTGCGCCAGATCGGCCGCTACATACGCGAAGCGACCGGATAACCAAAGGGTCTTTCACTCACCCGGGTGAATTAGCTCACCGGGTGATGACGATTCACCCCGCGTCGGTGAACGCTAATCAGCAGCTGGCGAGCGGAGGGTTAAATGCAGCCGACGGTATACCGGATCTGCATTCGAGGCCGCCTGACCGAGCGGCTCGGGTTCGCATTGGAAGGGATGCGCCTCGAGGTCAGTGCGACCGAAACCGGGTTCACTGGTGAAATCCGCGACCAGTCGCAGCTTTACGGACTTCTCGACCGCGT
Source organism: uncultured Actinomycetota bacterium (assembly GCA_963703795.1). Taxonomy (GTDB): domain Bacteria; phylum Actinomycetota; class Actinomycetes; order Mycobacteriales; family Mycobacteriaceae; genus Mycobacterium. Next base: position 68,901 of record CAVPFT010000053.1, read on the forward strand.
CCGTGATCTGGGCCTTGAGCTCGTCAGCGTACAACCGCAGCCCGCGCCTGACCCGGCAACAACAACCCACATCAGGAAGGACCCGTAATGCAAGCCATCACTGTTTCAGATCGTGACGCCGGTGTCGCTGGCCTGTCCCTGACGGACCTGCCCGACCCCCAACCGGCCGACAACGACGTCGTCGTGCGGGTACACGCCGCGGGTTTCACACGCGGGGAGCTCGAGTGGCCGCACACCTGGATCGACCGTGGGGGTCGTGACCGGACACCGAGCGTGCCCGGCCATGAGCTGTCGGGCGTCGTGGTTGAGTTGGGTTACGGCACCACCCTTTTGAGCGTCGGTCAGCGGGTGTTCGGGCTCGCCGACTGGGCCCGCAACGGCTCGCTGGCGGAGTACACCGCTGTGGAAGCCCGTAATCTCGCACCGCTGCCAATCGATATCGACCACACTGTGGCCGCTGCACTGCCGATCTCCGGGTTGGCCGCGTGGCAGGGCCTGTTCGACCACGGCCACCTCGCCGCCGGACAAACGGTTCTGATCCACGGCGCCGCGGGTGGGGTTGGGTCGATCGCGGTGCAGCTCGCTCGCGAGGTCGGTGCGCGCGTCATCGGCACCGGCCGGACCGCAGACCGAGACCGGGCGGGGGAGCTCGGCGTCCACACCTTCCTCGACCTGGAGACCGAAAAGCTGGAGGACGCAGGCGAAGTCGACGTGGTATTTGACGTCATCGGTGGAGACATTCTGGCGCGGTCGGCGGCTCTGGTGCGGGCTGGCGGAACACTCGTCACCATCGCCGAGCCGCCGAAGACCCTGCCGCGCGATGGGCGCGCGGTTTTCTTCCTTGTCGAAGCCGATCGCGGCCAGCTCGCCGACCTCGCTGCGCGAGTGCGGGATGGGCGGCTCAAGCCGGTCATTGGCGACGTGTTGCCACTCGCCGAAGCTGCCGCCGCGTTCGCCCCGGACAAGCGCGTCCCTGGCAAGACGATCGTGCGCGTAGCAGAAGACTGAAAAGGAACCTCCCGTGATCGGACGGCGTGTAGGCATCCGCTCGTTTCCTCGCGGGCTCCTGGGAGGCGATGTACCTGCAGGCCGATCCGTCGAACTTGCTGGCGCAATTCAGGACTCGGGGCCCAGCTAATCGTCAAGACATCCGAAGGGAGGGCACCAAAAATGGCCCTGAAAATACCAATCGCCGCACTGGCAATTGCGGTGATGCTCGCACCTGCGGCCCATGCCGACCCGACGCCACAGAATTCCGGTCAAAACCCGGTTGTCCGTATAGTTTTCAATCAACCAAGCAATATTCCGGGCAAATCAATCGAAGCAGTGGCCGTCAGCTATCCGCCCGGAGCTAAAAGCGGAGCTCACCACCACGCGAAATCGGCGTTCATCATGGCGTACGTGATCTCCGGAGCGATCCGCAGCCAAGTCGAAGGTGAGCCGGCACGCGTGTATCACACCGGTGAGACGTGGAGTGAAGCCCCCGGCGCGCACCACACAATCAGTGAAAATGTCAGCGCCACCGAACCCGCCGAATTACTCGCAGTCTTCCTGCTCGATACGGGAGACAGCCCGCTCACCACCGACGACAACGAGCCGCCGCGTTAGCGATGCAAGAAGTTCGCACCGTTCGGCACCAGCAATTGAAGACATTGCCCATGTCCGCAATACGACACAGGAGGAGCCCGTGCACACGCCAAGCGCCATCCGGGTTGTCCGGATCTCACTACGCCTGTCGCTCGCGGCGGCCTTTCTGTCCGCTGTTGCCGACCGATTCGGTTGGTGGGAGCCGTTCGGGCAGGGTAGCTGGGGGAGCATGGATGCCTTCGCCGACTATGCCCACCAGCTTGTTCCGTTTGCTTCTGGATGGTTATTGACCGTCATTGTGTGGGCCGCCACCGCCACCGAAGCGACCCTGGGAGTCTTGCTCCTCACTGGCTGGCGGCCAAAACTCGTCGGCGCGGCAACTTGTTTGGTGCTCATAGTATTTGGAACCACGATGGCTATATCCCTCGGTGTGGAATCACCGCTTAGTTACAGTGTCTTCTCCGCGGCAAGCGCAGCCGCGGCCTACGCGATACTTGGCACAACATCGCCGCCACATACCACTGAAACCACCACGCGCCCCTGGCGCCTTGTCCAGTCCGGACACTCGAAACCGTCGAAGGCCGACTGATGGCTCTGCTGCCGACCAACGTTGCCGATCATTACCTCGATCCTTGAAAGGAACCGCAGTGACCAACTACTTCAACGTGACGGCTCACGTGGACAACTACTGGCCGGTCGTTTCACTGTGACCATGCTCGTAGCGGGGGTCCGCACGCTCGGCGGCAATGTGGAGATGCTCGATGTGGACGAGCCGCGACCGTTGGCAGCCGACGAGGTCCTCATCGACGTGCGCAGCGCTGGAATTGGCAACTGGGACAATATCATTCGCACCGGCGGTTGGGACGTTGGCACGAGTCCGCCTCTGGCGCTCGGCGTCGAGGCCGCCGGGGTCATCAAGGCCGTCGGCGCCCACCCGAGCGGATTCAGTGTGGGCGATGCGGTGCTGTGCCATCCTGTGCCGCTGCGCGACCAAGGCACGTGGGCGCCGTTTCTGATCGCACCCGTCGGATCGCTCGCCCGCAAACCGCCCGAGATTTCGTGGGAGACCGCAGCGATCTTTCCGGTGCCGGCGTTGACGGCCGAGCAGGTGGTCGGCGAGGCGTTGGCCCTGCACGGTGGAGAAACGTTGCTCGTTCATGGCGCGGGTGGAGTCACCGGCGGGCTCATTGTCCAGCTGGCCGCCCTGCACGGGGTCGATGTGCTCGCCACCGCTAGCCCGCGCAGCGTCGACCGAGTCCGCGCGAATGGCGCTCGCGAAGTAATTGACTACCGCGATCCGATGTGGCCGCAACACGCAAGGGCGTTGGCGACGGGCTCCATCGACGCCGCCGTCAACGCCGCGCCCGGGGGGGCTGCTGCGGTGATGACCGCGCTTGCCGACGGTGGCCGGCTGGCCACCATCACCCCCGACCCCCCTGCATCCACCCGCGGCATCAGCGTCACCGCGGTTTACGTCCGTTCCGACGGCGCGCAACTCGAGCGCCTGACCGCGCTACTTGACTCCCATCGGTTGAGCATCCCGACCCCGCGTTCCTGCAGCCTCGACGAGGCCGCCTCCGCCCTCGCACAAGTCGTCGCAGGCCATGCACCCGGCGGAGTGGTCATCACGAAAGACATCCCATGAAGTCGCCGTCACACGCCGAAAAACCTAGCAGCACCAAGGAGTCTCGAGATGACCACCATTACCCCGATTCGCACCGGAGTGGCCGATCACATCGGCACCTACGCCGACGCTGTCGCCGTATCCGGTGGATGCACACAGATTTTCGTCTCCGGAACGCCCGGGTTGCGCGAAGACGGCACCCCGCCTGAGGACTTCGCCGACGAAGCCCGGCAGTGCTGGGCCAACGTCGAACACGCGCTCGGCCGGGCCGGTGCCAAGCTCACCGACATCGTCTACATGCGCCAATGGCTCACCAGCCGTGACAATGTGTCCGCCTACCTGGCGGTGAGCAAAGAGATCATCCACCACCAACCCGCGGCCATGCTCAGCGTCATCGACGGGCTGGTGTGGCCCAACCTGCGCGTGGAAGTCGAAGTCACCGCCATCCTGCCGGCGTGAGCGATCCGAGCGCAAAGAGCACCGCCCGCCGCGTCGACACCGACGTCCCCGTCACTGTTCGGCGCCCTCAAGGATCCGGTTACCCACGAGAAAGGACGCCCGAGGTCGTGAGCGATTACCCCATCGTCGATTTGTCTACCGACGCGCTGCTGACCACGACCCGCTCGGTGCGCAAACGTCTCGACTTGACCAAACCCGTTCCCATCGGGCTGATCTGGGGAATGCCTGGCGATCGCGGCGCAGGCACCGACGTCGGCCAACGTGCAGAACTGGAGCTTCATCGTGGTCACCGATGCCGAACAGCGTCGCGCGATCGCCGATGTGTACCGCCGCACATGGGACATGATCGCCGCGTCCCCTTTCGCGGTCGCCGATCGGTTCAAGGACGAACCCGCGCGCAATCGCGAGCAGCGCAAAGTGTCCGACAGCGCGGCGTATCTCGCCGAGCATATCGGCGAGGTCCCCGTCTTGATGATCCCGTGCGTCGAGGTCATCGACGGTGACGGCACGCTGACGGCGGAAAACGCGAATCAGTATTGGAGTTCGATCATGCCCGCCACGTGGAGCTACATGCTCGCGGCGCGTTCTCGGGGCTTGGGAACCACATGGACCGGGGTGACCATAATGGCCGACGAGGAGATGCGGGCCATCCTCGGCCTGCCCGACAGCGTCTATCACGCCACGACCATCCCCACGGCCTACTACACCGGAACGACCTTCCGCCGTGCCAAACGGATTCCGCTCGACGACATGGTGCATCTTGACCAGTGGTGAGCGGTAGACCAAACCCGGCCGGCGGGCCGGTCACCCGTACGCGAGGGAAATTTCAAGGTAAGGACAAACATGTACGGCGATTACGACGACTCGGGCCCCGAAAACACCCTGAGTCTGCAGCTGAAGCTTTTGATCAAGGCGCTCTGAGACAACGCCGATGACCGGCGCACGCAACGGGTCTGGCACCCAGTCATCGCCACGCGCCGAAGGGCGCCGGCAGTGACGTTGCGCGACACGGCACCGACCAGCCGCGCGATGGTGGTCGCGGTGATGGTATCGATGGTCGCGTTCCTCGACTCCACCGTGATCAACCTGGCTTTGCCGGCCACCGAACACGACCTCGGCGGCGGCCTTGCTTTGCAGCAGTGGATCATCGATGGCTACCTGTTGGCAATGGCGGCCGCGATTCTGCCCGGCGGGTCCATCTCGGATGTATTCGGACGCGTTCCGGTGATGCGGTGCGGGCTACTGGCTTTCGGGGTGGGCTCGGTTCTGGCGGCGGTTGCCACCTCACCGGCGATGCTGATCACCGCGCGCCTCATCCAGGGCCTGGGTGCGGCGTTCCTCGTGCCGGGTTCGCTGGCGCTGATCAACACGGTGTTCGACAAACCACACCAGTCCGCGGCCATCGGCGTCTGGACGGGGTGGACGGGAACCGCCTTCGCCCTGGGCCCCCTGCTGGGCGGATTGTGCGTCGATTTCCTAGGCTGGCGTTGGATTTTCGTGTTGTCAGCGATCCCCATGGCGGTCGGGTTTGCGCTGACGTTCTGGCTGTGCCCGATGTCGGGGCGGGTCGAAGGCGCCCGTGTCGATACCGCCGGGGTGGGCCTTTCGGCGGTAGGGCTGGCCGCGACTGTGTACGCGTTGATCGAATCGCAACGCGATGGCTGGTCCGACCCGATGGTCATCACACCGTTGGTGATCGGGATTGCCGCACTGGCCGGCTTCGTGAGTTGGCAGCACCGCAGCAGGTGCCCGATGCTTCCGTTGCCGCTGTTCACCTTTCGCAACTTCGCCGCCGCCAACCTCGTCACCGCGTTCGTCTACGGGGCGTTGACGCTGGGATCGCTGGTCATCGCCCTCTACACGCAAGAAATCGGCGGCTACTCAGCCGCCGCGGCCGGACTGGCCACCCTTCCGATCCCGGCGCTGTCGTTCATGTTCGCCCGTCATGTCGGCCGCGTCGCCGCCCGGGTGGGACCACGCACGTTCCTGATCGCCGGCCCCGCCTTGGCGGGGATCGGGCTACTGCTGATCCGCCCGAAACCTAATGGATTCCACGCGATCACCGACCTGGTCCCCGGCATGACCGTGCTGGCCATCGGGCTGGTCGCGACTATCACGCCGTTGACGTCGGTGACGCTGGCCTCGGTGCCGATCGAACGCAGCGGCCTGGCGTCGGCGATCAACAACGCCGTCTCACGGCTGGCGGCCCTGATGTCGATCGGGTCCATCGGCCTGATCAGCGTTGGCACGGCGAGCGCCAACGGATTCGCCCACGTGTTAGAGGTGAGCGCCGCGCTATTCGCTCTGGGCGCGTTGTCCGCCGCGCTGTTGATAACCAATCCTCCTGCCGGGTGCCAACCTGTGCCCTGCGACATCGCGGCGTTGTGCCGCGATCGGCCCGGTGTGCAACCCGCGCTTGCCAGCAGCCGCTCGGCCGCGAGCGAACCGTCCGCCCCGTAGTAGCCGTTCAGCGCCCGAACAGCCTTATCCGCCCACGCTTCGGTTCACGGCAGCCCATTACTCACCCGGGTGAATAGGTGGTTGGGGTGATGACAGCTCACCCCGCCAGGCCGCAGTCTCAGTACGACCCGATCCGTGTGGGATTGTCGGCCCGTTTGCGGGCGCCCCAGCTGAGCGCGATACGCGTCGCCGATAAAAGACCTGCGGTCCAACGGGAGCCGTCAGTAGAACCAGGAAGGCACCCCGCATATGCATTTTGAGGCCAAGAAGGTCATTGTTGTCGGCGGCAGTGCCGGCATGGGTCGGCAGGTCGCGATCGACATCGTCGATCACGGCGGGAGCGCGGTGATCGTCGGCCTGTCGAAAGAGCGTATCGACGACACCGTCGCTGAGCTGACGAGCCGGCGTGGCCAAGCCTGGGGTATCGCCGCTGAGCTGACGGATCGCGCCGCGGTCGCCGATGTGCAGCGCGCGCTTTCTGCGCATCACGGCGATGCGACACTGTTGGTTAACGCGACCGGATTCTTCATCCCCAAGCCGTTTCTCGAGTACGACGCGCAGGTCTACGACTCGTACATGGAGCTCAACTATGCCCTGTTCTTCCTGACGCAGACCGTCGTTGAGGGCATGATCGCCCGCGGTGAGGGTGGCTCGATCGTCAACATCGGCAGCATGTGGGCACATCAGGCGATCGGTGTGACCCCATCGTGCGGGCACTCGATGCAAAAAGCCGGGCTGCATGCGCTCACCCGTAACCTGGCCATCGAGCTCGCCGGGCACAAGATCCGCGTCAACGCAGTGGCACCGGCCGCCGTCAAGACCCCGGCTCTCGAGCGGTGGGTCCCGAAGGACGAGATCGACGCCACGCTTGACACTTTCGCGCCGTTTCATCCATTGGGACGAGTCGGCACCCCGGCCGACCTGGCCAACGCCGTGGCGTATCTGCTGTCTGATGAGGCCAGTTGGGTTACCGGCGCGATTCTCAACGTCGACGGCGGCATCATGGCCGGCCGTAATTAACCCGCTGGACGTCCTGGGCCTTTGAAGGTGAGAGAAAGCAGGAAGGATTAGATGGAGTGACAATCGACATCTTGAGGCCAGGCGGCCCGCCAGCTAAGTCTGTCGGCCGCACCGAAGGCAAGTCCGTGTTCAATGGAACGGTCGGTGTCCGCCACATCCTCGATAAGGTTCAGGCGGAAGGGCGCTTCTCCGTCCTCGAACATCCCATGTCACCCCGAGCGCTAGCCGCACCGCTTCATCGCCACCACAACGAAGATGAGTACAGCTGGATCATCGAGGGACGCGTAGGCGCTTTGCTTGGCGATGAGGTGCTCTACGGCGGGCCTGGCGACTTCATTTTCAAGCCACGGGGCCAATGGCATACATTCTGGAACGCGGGCGATGAGTCTGCCCGCATCCTCGAGATTATTTCCCCCGCAGGATTTGAGCAGTTCTTCGACGAGCTGTCTGACCTCGGCGGTATAGACAAGATATCGACAGAGACCCTAGACGAACTCTGTGCGCGGTACGAGCTGGAGATGGATGTCGACAGTGTCCCCGAACTATGCAGACGCTTCGACTTGAAATTCCCCGGTGAACCTATTTGACAATGAACCGTAGGGCTCGAAATCCCCGTATAAGCAAGCAATGTCGGCGAGAAACAAGCGCGGCCACTCTTAGGAGGCCCACGCGTGGACAAGAGGAGGATCATCATCGGCGACTACGACGACCCAAGGCCTGACGGTACGCTAGGGCCCAGCGAATCATTGGACTCCGATCAGGTCCGCAACGACGACGGTGACATCGTGGTCGACGCGCCGTTGCGCTGGATCTCGCCTGACGACCATTTGACGCTGGCTAAGCGTCTAGCTGCTGAGGAGCCCGAACTCGGCTACACCGAGGACCCGCCGCCGCGGGCCGGGCGCCACCACGGTCAGATCAGTGGCAGCCCAAACGACGGCCCATCGTTTTACACGGTGGCGCGCGAAGAGTTTGACGAGGACGACGACGAGGACGACGACGGCTGACCGGTACCCCTGGTCATGGTCTAGTGGCGAGAAACTGCTCAGGATTCGGCCGGCACCCACATCAAGCCGCTCCTCGACTGCATGTCACGAACCCAGCCCAATCGGATGAAACGTCAACCCGGACAACGCCAGCCAGCGGTCGGCGAAGGCAAGGCTTTAAGCGTACCGCCCGCACCGCCTTATCCATCCACGTTTCGGTTGTAAGCGGTCAAACACAACTCTGAAAGGTTCATCATGAAGATCGTAGTCATTGGCGGTCGCGGACTGATCGGCTCGAAAGTAGCGACCCAGCTCTCCGCGCAGGGACACGACGTGATCCCCGCCTCGCGCAGATCAGGTGTCGATTCACTCACCGGTGAAGGCCTCGCCAACGCCCTCGGCGGTGCGGATGTCCTCGTCGACGTCGCCGATTCACCATTGTTCGACGATGAACCTGTGATGCACTTCTTCACAACCACGACCACGAATCTTCTGTCTGCTGAACAGGAAGCGGGAGTCAAACACCATGTCGCGCTGTCCGTCGTGGGCGCGCAGATCATGCCAGATAGCGGCTACAACACCGCGAAAGCAGCTCAGGAAAAGCTGATCAAGGATTCGGGCCGGCCGTATTCGATCGTGCGAGCAACTCCGTTCTACGAATTCGCGGTTGGCTTGGCCGATTCCGCGACAGACGGAGACATTGTCAGGTTGCCACACGCGTTGTTCCGTCCTATCGCCGCCGACGATGTCGCGACCGCCGTGGCCCGCGCGGCCATCGGGCCGCCCATCAACGGAATAACGGAAATCGCTGGACCCGAAGCAATGGGGATGGACGACTTTGTCCGTACGGGCCTTGCCGCCATCGGTGATCAACGTCGGGTAGTGACTGATGCCCAGGCGCCGTACTTCGGTGCGGTGATCGACGATCACACGCTCGCACCCAACGAGAACGCCACCATCTTCGCTACTCGATACTCCGACTGGATCGAGGCAAACCCCAGCCGCCGCATTGCGGGAAATTGAATGTGAACTCAAGCGATCCCGATCGCACCAGCCCTGTCCGCTTAGCTTGCTTCGCTCCCATCCGGCGTGGTCGCCCAACCGGCGTTGAACGTCGACAGAGGTCCGGCTGTGCGTCCGTTTCGGAACCATAAGAGGGATAACAAATGTTGCAGGATACGACTGACTCCGAATCGAAATCAACAATAACCGTGCTGCAGGAAGTACGGTCACCGATGATTCCTGACGATGCCCATGTGATGACTGTTCTGATCAACCATCAACCGGGCGCCCCTGGTTACCCGCCACATCGCCTTCCCGGCGGTCCGGGATTCGGTTACTCGGCGGTTCGATCCCGCCCCTGGCCACCAAGGTACGTGCGGTTAGGCGCGAGGCCCTCCTACTAGCCCCCGTTGTGGGCCAGATCGATGGCGTACTGACTCACGAAGGTGCCCGCCGGCGGATCACCCTTGTCGCACGTTCCGTCGGATTCACCGGGACGCTTGATCCACAAGTAGGCGTCGGCGTGCGCGCCCCCGGTGGCCGTGGTAGGCGGAGTGCCCAGCGCTCGGCCGCCGGGGTTGCACCAGTTGAGCCCGGAGTCGGGCGCCGGTCCGGCGCCGTTGCGCGACGTGTCGATCACGTAGTGCGAGCCGCTGGTGAGACCCGAAATCGCCTCGCCGTAACCGATTTCGTCCCCGGTGGTGAAGAAGTTCGAAGTGTTGAGGCTGAAACCGCGTGCGCGGCCGACGTCGACCTTGTTGAGCCTGGCGGCCATGTCTTCGGCGCTGTGCCAGCGTAAGTGACCGCCGTCGACGTACACGGCCGTGGCCGGATTGCGCGTCAGCGTGTCGACGGCGTAGCGAATCAGGTCGTAGCGTTCTTGGCGCTGGTCAGCCGACAGGCAATCGGCCATGGCGAGCGCATCGGGTTCGAGGATGATCGCCGTCCGCGTAGCGCCCACGTCGGATGCGATGCCATCGATCCACCCGCGGTAGTCGTCGGCCGTCCCCATGCCACCCGCAGCGAAGCTGCCACAGTCGCGGTGAGGGATTCCATAAATCGTCAGCACCGGGATGGCGCCTGCGGCCGCCGCGTCGCCGGTGTACTTCGCGACCGTAGCTGCCGAAGAGCCCGGGACGATCCAGTACGCCTGCGGCGTGTTGGCGATGGCGGTCAATTCGGGACTCGGTGGATCGGCATGCTGCGCAGCGCGCATAGCCGCCGAGTTGGGGTTGACGTAGAAGGGCATGCCGGCCAACGGGTTGGCGTCATCGGCCAAGCGCACCGCCGGGTCCGGACCGACCTGCACCGGGTCGGCAAGAAAACCCATGGCGGCAACAGCCGCAACCGTTAGGAAGGGAGAGATCCACCGCGCGACTGCACCAGCAGCTGAAAACATCACCTCAGGAAAATTAGTGCTTCAGAACACTGAGCGCCAACCGTCGACGGCAGGAGATGTCGCGATCGGCGCCTATCGTTTGACGAGCCTCTGAATCGCAGGTCTGCCGATGGATGACGACGACCCGGAAAAGCGCATCGCCGAGCTGGAACGCCGGCTCGCCGAGCCGCCGCGCCCTGCAGTGCCGGGCCCGCCCCGCCACTGGTTGGATCGCACGGACGGGCCCTCGCCTTCGTCAGCAGAAAAATGTAAATACGGGCGATTTGACTACCGGCTGGCACGATTTTTCTTCTGGTGGCTACCTGCAATTGGTTTAGGCTGGCTTTATCGAAGTAAACCTCACCTGAAAAGGCATTGCTAATTCGCAATATGGTGACGCATTGCACACCCGCCGCGGGACTGCGGCCCTGGTCGAGCGCGTTGAATTGATCAACTGACCGTCAAGGATGACATTTCCTCAATCGCTGACATAAGGAGCTAGCCCATGACCGCAACAACACATACGACCGTCGTCAACCACCGTCGCGACGAAAACAGCGTGCGCAACTTCGCGGCGTCTTCAGCGCTTGCTGAAAACCTTCAACGGGTCCTCGTCGATTTGGTCGAACTACATTTGCAGGGCAAGCAGGCCCATTGGAATGTCATCGGGACGAACTTCCGCGACCTGCACTTGCAGCTCGACGAGCTGGTTGACTTCGCCCGTGAGGGCAGTGACACCATCGCCGAGCGGATGCGTGCCCTGGACGCCGTCCCGGATGGCAGGTCCGACACGGTGGCGGCCACCACCAGCCTGCCCCAGTTCCCCGATCACGAGCGCAACACCGCGGAGGTCGTCGACCTGATCACGACTCGGACCTATGCGGCCATCGACACCCTCCGGACGGTGCATGACGCGGTGGACGCGGAGGATCCCAGCACCGCGGATATCCTGCACGCGCAGATCGACGGGCTGGAGAAGCTCGCGTGGCTGATCAAGTCCGAAAACCGTAAGGTCTAACGACCTGAGGTCGCGTTACCGAAGGTCAACCGTTATTAGCTTCCGGCCCGACGAACCGGCGACAATGTTCGAATGTCTCGGATCCGGCGGTTGCTTCTGCTCGTGGTGGTCGTCGCCCTGGTCATCACATCCGGCGCCTGTGGCACTGCCCGCGTCGCCATCCGACCCGTCGACACCCCGGTCCCCGCCGGCCCCGGGGTGCCGCCCGTCAGCGACGCGGCCCGCGCGGCCGGATTCGTCGACGTCCGGAGCGCCGTTCCCGACGCCGTAATCGACCTGCGCTACGCGACGACCAACAATTTCACCCGCACACAGCTGTATCCCTCCGACGCCCGATGCCTCGTGCATCAATCCATGGCCCCGGGGCTGGCGGCCGCGGCAACGGCGCTGCGCCCGCAGGGCCACGTGCTGGTGTTCTGGGACTGCTACCGCCCGTACGACGATCAGGTCAAGCTGTTCAACGTGGTCCCCAACCCGGCCTGGGTGGCCCGCCCGGGCCAGTACGCGCACAGCCACGAATCCGGGCGCTCGGTGGACGTCACATTCACCAGCGTGCAAGAACAATGCCCGACCGAACGGCAAGTCGGCGGATTTTGCCTGGCCGACATGGGCACCGACTTCGACGACTTCTCTTCGCGGGCAACGGCATTCGCAACGCAGGGCGTCAGCGCCGATGCCCAGGCGAACCGGGCCCGGCTCCGGGACGCGATGAACTACGGCGGGTTGACGGTGTACTCCGGTGAGTGGTGGCATTTTGACGGTCCCGGCGCCGCCGTCGACCGTCCGATCCTCAACGTCCCGGTCGACTAGGGGCCGAATAAATGAACGACGAGCGCCCGGCGAAGTACACGCACGGACACCACGAGTCGGTGCTGCGCGGTCACCAGCGACGAACCGCCGAGGACTCCGCGGCCTACCTGCTGCCCCACCTGGCGTCGGGGTCGTCGCTGCTGGACATCGGATGCGGCCCCGGGACCATCACCGCCGACCTCGCCACCCGGGTAGCGCCCGGGCCCGTGCACGCCGTCGACCAGTTCGCCGACGTCCTCGACGTGGCCCGCGCCGAGGCCCAGCGGCGCAACCTGTCGAACGTCTCCTTCGCGACCGCCGACGTACACAAGCTCGACTTCCCCGACGACGCGTTCGATGTCGTGCACGCTCACCAGGTGCTGCAGCACGTCGCCGATCCGGTGCAGGCGCTGCGCGAGATGAGGCGCGTGTGTCGGCCGAACGGGATCGTTGCGGCCCGAGACGCCGACTACGCGGGCTTCATCTGGTTTCCGCGCCTGCCGGCGCTCGACCTGTGGCTGGACCTCTATGACAAGACGGCCCGTGCCAACCGGGGCGAACCGGACGCCGGCCGGCACCTGCTGTCATGGGCCCTTGCGGCCGGCTTCGACGACATCACGCCAACCGGCAGCCTCTGGTGCTACGCGACGGCCGCGACCCGCGAATGGTGGGGCGGCATGTGGGCCGACCGGATCCTGCACTCGGGCGTGGGTCGTGAGCTGCTGGCCCTGGGCCTGGCCACGACCGCGCAACTCGAGGAGATCGCCGCGGCGTGGCGAACCTGGGCCGCGGCCCCGGACGGCTGGCTCGCGATCCCGAACGGCGAAATTTTGTGTCGGGCATAATCTTTCACACTGGCTGACTCGGGGCCGCGGGAAAGCCCCCGCAGAGTGATTCGAAGGCGCCGGCGACTTTGAGCACGGTGGCGTCGTCGAATCGCTTGCCCACGATCATCATTCCAACGGGCAGGCCATCGAGCAGACCGGCGGGCACCGAGATCGCGGGATGGCCAGTGATGTCGATGGGTGCGGTGTTGGTCGCCTTGCCGACCATGCGTTCGAGCAACGCGAGTTCTTGCGGGCTGCCGGCCGGGAGGGTATCGGCGGTGCCGGGCACGGTCGGCATCACCAGTACGTCGTATTGCGTGAGTGCTGCGTCGTAGGCGGCGCGCAGCTGCGGCACCAGGTTGCGCGCCTTCGCATAGCTGGCGCCGCCAAGCGCTTTCAAGCCATAGTGGCCACATAGTGCCGTCGCCTTGATGATGCTGGAGAGTTCATCGGCCTTGGCGACTCGCTGTCTTGCGAAGTGCGCAATGAGTTCTGGGTCGTACAGGCCCTCGACGCCGAGCCCGTATCCGTTTCCATCCAGCATCTGATAGGTGACACCATCGGTAAAGAGGACGGCGAACAGATGTAGCGCATGGCGGTGCCACGGCACGCTGATTTCGCCTATGGTGCAACCGATCTCGGTGAACCGACCCGCCGCCGACCGGATCAGATCGTCCGCTTCGGGCAGCGAGCGGGGTTGCCCGAAGCCCTCGGTGACAACGCCCACCCGCAGACCGGCCACGTCGCCGGTGAGGGCGGCCCGGTAGTCGACCGCGGCAATCTCGGAGGGCTGGCGTGGGTCTTGGCCGTCGGGTCCGGCGAGCACCGTTAGTAGCAGTGCGGCGTCGGCGACGGTTCGCGTCATGGGGCCGAGGTGATCCATCGTCCGCTCGATCGGGAACGCGCCCGTGTAGGGGACCAGCCCGTGGGTCGGCTTGTGCCCGACAATGCCGCACAGCGACGCCGGGATCCGGATCGATCCGCCTTGATCGCCGCCGAGCGCCAGCTCGACCTCACCGGCGGCGACCAGCGCGCCGCTGCCACTGGATGATCCGCCGGTTTCGCGCGTGGTGTCCCACGGGTTGCGAACCGGGCCGGAGGCTGAGGTAAAGCTGGACCCGGACGCGCACAGATCCTCACAGACACTCTTGCCGGCGATCGTCGCCCCGGCGGCAAGCAGCCGCTCGACGACGGTCGCATCGCGGCTGGGGACAAAACCCTCCACCGCGCGTGATCCGTTCATCATCGGAATGCCCGCGACGGCGATGTTGTCCTTGACGGCCACGGCCCGGCCCGTCAGCGGCCCCTCGCTGTCGGAGGCAATGTCGGTGGTGACATACCAGGCGCCGAGGCGGTTGTCGCCGGGCTCCGGGAACCGGTAGGCCCGGTCGGGAGCCTGCGGGCGCGCGAGCCCGTCGTACAGCTCGTCGATCACGTCATAAGACCTCAGCGTCTGCCGCACAACCGCCAGGTAGCTACGTTGGGCGTCGGCGTCGAGGTGGAAGCCGAAGTGTTTGGCCGCGGCCTCGATGTCCGTCGCCGATGGCCTGGAAACCGTCATGTCGACCTCCGTCGTCGTTTCGGCCCTCGCGACCAGGAGCCTAGGGCGTGGCCGTCAATCACGGCTGCAACCCGTGCGCATTGCAGTCGTTTGACCAGGTCAACCCCGCGGTATTGGCATTCTCTTTTTTTGCAAGTACGTTATTCATCGATGGATAACGCTGCTCAGACACCGTCGGGCATCCCACTGCGGCCCGTGTACGGGCCGGAAGACAGAAGTGCGGAAACGCCGCCGCCGGGGGAGTTTCCCTTCACCCGGGGCAACTTCGCGTCCGGCTACCGGGGCAAGCTGTGGACTTTCCGCCAGTACTCCGGCTTCGGTACCGCCGAGGAATCCAACCGCCGCTACCGCTACCTGCTGGAACAAGGCGGAACGGGGCTCTCGGTGGCGCTCGACCTGCCCACCCAGTGCGGATACGACTCCGACGATCCGGAGTTCGGCGAGGAGGTCGGCCGGGTGGGCGTCGCGGTGGACACCCTGGCCGACGCGGAGATCCTGTTCGACGGCATCCCGCTGGACAAGATCAGCACCAGCATGACGATCAACGGAACGGCGGCGATCCTGCTGGCGTTCTACGTCGCCGCCGCCGAGAAACAGGGCATTCCGCGGGCCAAGCTCACCGGGACGATCCAGAACGACATCCTCAAGGAGTACGCCTCGCGCGGGACCTGGATCTGGCCGCCGGAGCCGTCGCTGCGCCTGATCGCCGACACCATCGAGTTCTGCGCGGCCGAGGTGCCGAGATTCAACGCGATCTCGGTGGCCGGGGCGCATTTCCGCGACGCCGGGGCCAACGCGGTGCAGGAGATGGCCTTCACCCTGGCCGACGGCGTCACCTACTGCGACACCGTGGTGGAACGCGGCCGGATGACCATCGACCAGTTCGCGCCGCAGATCTCGTTCTTCTTCTACACCCACGGCGATTTCTTCGAGGAGGTCGCCAAATACCGTGCGGGGCGCCGGCGTTGGGCGACGATCGTGCGGGAACGCTACGGGGCGACGACGGACAAGGCGTCGATGTTCCGCTTCGGGTGCGTGTGCGGCGGCGCGTCGCTGTATGCCCCGCAGGCGCAGAACAACCTGGTGCGGGTGGCGTACGAGGCGATGGCGGCGGTGCTCGGCGGCGTCCAGTCGATGTTCACCGCGGCCTGGGACGAGCCGTTCGCGCTGCCCACCGAGGAATCCACCACGCTGGCGCTGCGCACCCAGCAGATCCTGGCCTACGAAACCGGCGTCGCCAGCGTGGTGGACCCGCTGGGCGGTTCCTACTTCGTCGAGGCGCTCACCGACGCCACCGAAGCGCGCATCATCGAGATCATGGCTGACCTCGAAAAGCACGGCGGCATGGTCAGCGCGATCGAGGACGGCTACCTGCAGGGACTGATCGCCGACGAGGCCTTTCGGATGCATCAGGACATCGAGGGGGGCACCCGCCCCGTCGTCGGGGTCAACCGATTCGTGTCCGAGGAGCCCGAGCCGGATGTCGTCACCTATGAGCTCGACGCCGAGGGCCGCGACTTGCAGCTCAAGCGGCTCTCCAAGGTAAGAGCCGAAAGGGATTCGGCCGCAGTGCAATCCACACTCGAAGAGCTGTCACACGCCGCCGAGGGAACCGACAACCTGATGCACAAGCTGATCGACTGCGCCAACGCCTACTGCACGGTCGGTGAAATGGTCTCCGCCCTCAAAGGCGGTGTGGGGCGAATTCCAGCAACCGGTGGTGTTCTGAATGGCCGCCCGGATATCTGGTTGCCAAGCCCGGCCTCGACGGGCATGACCGCGGCGCCAAGATCGTCGCCCGCACCTTGCGCGACGCGGGCTTTGAGGTGATCTACACCGGGATCCGGCAGCGCATCGAAGACATCGCATCGATCGCCGTGCAGGAAGACGTAGCGGTCGTCGGCCTGAGCATCCTGTCCGGTGCTCATCTGGCGCTGACCGCGCGGACCATCGAAGCGTTGCGCGCCGCCGACGCCGCCGACATCGCCGTCGTCGTCGGCGGAACGATCCCGCACGCCGACGTACCCAAGCTGCTGTCCGCCGGCGCCGCCGCCGTGTTTCCCACCGGGACACCGCTCGACGTGCTCGTGCGTGAGATCCGCACGTTGACCGGCACCCCGGACCCCGAGGCAAAGGAAACACAGTGCGCGTCGGAGTGATGATCGGCGCCGAGCGCGGCGACATGGCCCGCAAGGTGGCCAAGTTGGCCGCCGATATCGAGTGGGCCGAATCGGCGGGGCTCGACACCGCCTGGATGCCGCAGGTGCCCAACGACTTCGACTGCCTCACCATGGTGTCGCTGATGGCCGCGCACAGCTCGCGCATCGAACTGGGTACCGCGGTGGTGCCGCTGCAGGCCCAGCATCCGATCGCCCTTGCCCGCCAAGCGCTCTCGGCACATGCCGTGGCCGGTGGACGGCTGGCGCTGGGCGTCGGGCCGTCGCACCACTGGATCATCCGGGACATGCTCGGCCTGCCGTATGAGAAGCCGGCCGCCTACACCCGCGACTATCTGCAGGTGCTCAACGCCGCCATCGGCGGTCCGGGATCGGTTGACGTCGAGAACGATTCGTTCACGGTGCACAATCCGACGGCGATCGGGGCCGATACCCCGTTGCCGGTGCTGGTCGCGGCGCTGGGACCGGTGATGCTGCAGCTTGCCGGCGAGCTGGCCGACGGCACCGTGTTGTGGATGGCCGACGAACGCGCGATCGGTGACCACATCGCGCCGAAGATCACCAAGGCCGCCGCAGATGCCGGGCGCCCCGCGCCGCGCATCGTCGCGGGGATCCCGGTATGCCTTTGTGCGCCTTCGCAAGTCGACGAGGCCAAAGAACGGGCCAACCGCATCCTTGGCGAGGCCGAAGTGTCGCCCAACTATCAGCGCCTGCTCGATCGCGGTGATGCCCGCGATGTCGGCGATCTGTGCGCGGCCGGCGACGAGAAGGCGATCCTGACGCGGATGCGTCGATTTGCCGATGCCGGTGTGACCGATCTGTCGGTTCGGCTGCTGCCGATCGGCGACAACCGAGACGAATTGGTCGCCTCCAAGCGCCGGACCCGCGAGATGATCGCCGAGCTCGCGAGCGGAGTTGCGTTGACGGCCGGTGACCGCTGGCGGGCATACGATTCTCGAGGTCGGCACCATGCTGGCCGGCCCGTACGCCACCATGCTGCTGGCCGATCTCGGCGCCGAGGTCACCAAGATCGAACCCGCCGGCGGCGAGATCTCCCGCGGCGGTCGGGGCCCACCTACTTCGCCAGCCTCAACCGCAACAAGTCCAGCATCTGTCTGGACCTGAATTCCGATGCGGGACAGCAACACTTGGGCGAACTGGTAGCGCGAATCCCATGCGCTGCTGGTGAACCTGAAGCCATCGGCCATCCGCCGGCTGGGTCTGACCTACGAGCAGTTGCGACGATACAACGAGCGGATCGTTTGCGTGGCGATCACCGGCTTCGGGCCTGCACGGTGGCGACGATCCGGCTTTCGACTATGTGGTTCAGGCGGGCTATCGGCATCGCCGCGTTGACCGGCGACCCAGACGGCCCACCGACGCTGCCCGGCTATTCGTCGGCCGACAACTCCACCGGAATGTGCTGCGGCGCTGGGGCTTCTGGCCAAGATCATCTCCGGAACCGGCGGACAAGTGGACGTGTCGCTGCGCGACGTCATGTTGTCGCAGCTGAACTATCATGCGTCGGCCTACCTCAACAGCGGCGTCGAGCCGCAGCGCCGGCCCTACGGCGCGCATTCGTATTACGTTCCCGCTCAGCTCTTCCCGACCGCCGAAGGACACCTGGCACTGTTCATCACCCACGACGGGTTCTGGAAATCCTTTGCCGCCGAGGCGGGCATCGGCGGTTTCGAAACCATGGCCGAGCGGGTGGCCCGCCGCGACGAGGTACTGACCGTCGTCACGGCGATGCTGGCGACCGACACCGCGGCCGGTTGGGAACGGCGGCTGCGTCCGCTCGGCGTTCCGGCCGCGGCCGTCAGGACGCTTCCGGAGGCGCTCAAGGCGACCCCGGAAGTCGTTGTCACGGCGGGTGAATTCCGCCTCGTCGGCAGTCCGATCCACATTGCCGGTTATCAGCCCGAGTACCGTCCGCCGCCGGAGTTAACTTAGCCGCCCAACGTCGACTTGTAGCGGCAAATCCGCGGCGATTCGCCCGACAAGTCGACGATCGGCCTCTCGAGCTAGCCGCCGTGCTCGGCGGTCACCTCGAGCAGTCGCGGGATCGGCCGCGGATCCAACTGCAGCGCATCGGACATGTGTAGCTGACCGGCGTTGGCGATCATGTTGTCCAAGATGGCTTGCAGGTCGTCGCCCTCGATTTCATAGAGGGCGACGTTCGGCCCATTGCCGTCAACGGGACGCAGTCGGCGCGCCGAGACGAATCCGTCGAGGGCCAGGAGTTCGGGGATGTGGACTTCGTCGTACCAGGTGTTGTACTCCTGCTCGCGGTCGGGCGAGCTGGGTCGAGTCTCGACATAGATGATCCCCATGGCCATGGCTGCCTCCCTATGTCTACTACTCGTAGCGCACCGTGATCGAATCCGTGTCGGGCACGCCCTGGCACGTCAGAATGTAGCCGTCGGCCACCTCGTCATCTTCGAGAGCGTCGTTGACCCGCATAGTCGCGTGGCCCTCCTCGAGCCGGGCCATGCAGGTGCCACAGTTGCCGGCTTCGCAGCTGAACGGCGGATCCAGGCCGGCCCGTCGCGCGCTTTCCAGCAGCGTCTCGCCGGGAACCAGCGGCACCGTCACCTTTTTGCGGTCCAGGTGGATCGTCACCGTGCCGGTTTGGGAACCGTTTGCTGTGGGATCTGCCACCCGTGGAGTCTCCTCGATCGTCCGGGTGACCGTCATGAGAACCGCCCCCTTCCGTACCTGCGTTCTTCACTACAGAGAATACTATTCTCGCAAAGTGATAGCATCTTCTCAAGACTGAGCCTGCCGGGGAAGGACGGGACGTGACCGAGCCGACCGCGCTCGTGTTCGAGGAGCGGCGATACAGCCTGCCTCAACTCGACGCGTTGGCCGACGGGCTGGCCGCGGTCCTGGGCAAACGCGGTGTCACCGCAGGTCGGCGGGTCGCGGTCATGGCGTCCAACCGGCCGGAATTCGTCGCCGCCGTCCTGGCGATCTGGCGGCTGGGTGCCGCGGCGGTGCTGATCAGCCCCGCGTGGAAGCGTGACGAGGTCGACCACGCGCTCGCGCTGACCGACCCCACGCACGCCGTCGGGGACCATCCCCTACTTGCCGGCCGGATGCCGATGCTGCACCTGGACGAACCGATCGCGCCGGGAGAGCCGACTTCCCGCTTCCTGCCGGCCCGGGCCGACGCCGTGCTGGTCTTCAGTTCCGGCACCACGGGCCTGCCGAAGGCCGTCCGTCACACCCACGCGGGGTTGGGCGAGGCCGTGCGGCACTGGCGCGAAGCGCTGCAGCTGACACGGCGCGACCGGATACAAGTGGCCACGCCGCCGTCACACATCCTGGGCCTGCTCAACATCCTCACGGCGCTGCGAACCGGCGCCTGGATGCGGCTGCATCCGCGCTTCGATATCGACCGGATGCTGCATCACATCGAAAAAGACCGCATCACAGTCGAAATGGCGGTCGCACCCATCGCGCTGGCCATCGCGTCCCACCCGAAGCTCGAGTCCTACGACCTGTCCTCGCTGCGCTACTTCATGTGGGGGGCGACGCCGGTCAGCCCCAGCGTCGCCGAGACCGTGACGCGGCGGACCGGCGTCGGCTGGGTGCCCGCCTACGGCACCACGGAACTGCCCGTCATCGCGTGCAATCCGCTCGGGGGAGCCCGGCTCGACTCGGTCGGGCGCCCGGTGCCCGGCGTCGACCTGCGCGTCGTCTCGCTGGAGACGGGCCGGCCGGTCTGCCCCGGAGAGGTCGGCGAGATCCAGGCGCGGTCGACGTCGCTCATGGCCGGCTACCTGCCGGCGGAGGCGACCGCCGAGGCGATCTGTGACGGCTGGTATCGGACCGGCGACGTCGGCTGGCTGGACACCGAGGGCTGGCTGCGAATCACCGACCGCCTCAAGGAGATGATCAAGGTGCGCGGATTCCAGGTCGCGCCAGCGGAAATCGAGACGGTGCTGCACGGTCATCCGGCCGTCAAAGACTGCGCGGTGTTCGGCGTTCCCGACGGGATCAACGGCGAAGCGATCGTTGCCGCCGTGGCGACGCACGCCGCCTTTGGGACGGAAAGGGTCGCCGCCGATCTCACCGCTCTGGTGGACCAAAAGTTGGCGTCCTACAAACACTTGAGCCGCGTCGTGTTCGTGGACGATATTCCGCGCCTACCATCGGGCAAGGTGCTGCGACGAGCCTTGAAGGAACGGTATGGATGTACGTCTGACGTCTGAACAGCAGCAGCTACGTGACGCCGCCGCCAAGCTGGCCGACGACCTCGGACCCGGAGCGGTGCAGGACCTCGACGACGCGAGTCGAATTGCGCGGCTGGACAAGCAGATCGAAACGACGGGCTGGAGGTCGCTGCGCTCCGACGGGGCCTCCGGCATCGAAGTGGCCATCGTCGCAGAGGAATTCGGGCGCCGACTGGTCGACGCGCCGTTTGTTGGGCCGGTGTTGGCCGATGATCTCGCCCGGCACCTCGGTGCCGACGCGCGGGGAGCGACGATAGCCGTCGATGACCGGGTAATCGACTCTCGGGGCGCTCGGCGCGCCCTGTTGCTCTCCGATACGACAGTCCTGGCGGCGGATCTGGCCGCCGGTCGCACCGGTGCCGATTTGACCCGGGACGAAGCGGATCTGGCGCGATCGCCGGTGAGTCTCGGCGAGGTGACCCCCGACGTCGCCGCACGTTGGCTGGCCCTGGCGCTGGTCAGCACCTCGGCGGACCTGGTCGGAATCGCCCGGGGCGCGCACGCCGTCGCCTGCGACTACGCAAAGATCCGCGAACAGTATGGCAAGACGATCGGGTCGTATCAGGCGATCGCGCATCTGCTCGCCGAAAGCCTTGCGCTGATTGAAGGTTCGGTGAGCGTGTTGCGCCATGCCGCGTGGGCGGTCGACGAATTGGCGCCGGCGGAGGCCATTCGGGCCGCACAGGTCGCGAAGGTTTACTGCGCGCGCGCCACCCGGACCGTCTGCGAGACCGCCGTGCAGGTGCACGGCGGCATCGGCAACACCTGGGAGTGCCTGGTTCATGTCTACCTGCGCCGCGCGCTGACATCGACCGAACTGTGGCCGGTTACGCTGAAGGAGATCGACTTTGGACTTTCGTGACTCGCCCGACGAGGCCGCCTTCCGGGAGCGGCTGCGGTCCTGGCTTTCGGTGCACGCCAAGCAATACTCCGGCTCGGGAGACGAATACTGGGAGCGCATGGCCGACTGGCATCGGGCGCTGTACGACAACGGCTTCTTCGGCCTGTCCTGGCCCCGCGACTACGGCGGCCAGGATTTGCCGCCCGTATACGACGTCATCGTGGACGAAGAGCTATTGCGCGCCGGCGCGCCGCCGCGCCCTAGCGTGGGCTACCTGGTCTACGGAATCGGCAGGCACGCCAGTGACGAACTGCGGAAGCGCTTTTTGCCCGGCATCATCAATGGAAGCGAGCGCTGGTGCCAGGGTTTCAGCGAGCCCGGCGCCGGCTCGGACCTGGCATCGCTGACCACCACCGCCACCCGCGAGGGCGACAACTATGTGGTGCACGGACACAAGATTTGGACGAGCTACTCCGATGTCGCCGACTGGTGCCTGCTGCTGGCCCGTACCGACCCCGAGGCCAAACGCCACCGCGGCCTGTCGGCGTTCGTGCTCGAGATGAAACAGCCTGGCGTGCAACAGCGCCCGCTGCGCATGATGAACGGAGTCACCAACGAATTCGGCCAGGTGTTCTTCGACGGCGCAACGGTGCCGGCGGACCGGATGGTCGGCGCCCCCGGGGAAGGCTGGGCCGTCGCCATGACCGTCGTCGGACACGAGCGCGAACCGTCCACGCTCGGCTACGCGGCGAGATACGGCAAGCTCGTCCGAAACCTGTTCGCGCGCTGGGATGATCGCGAAGGTCCCGTTCCCGAAGAGCTCGCGTGGGCGGCGGTCGAGTCGGAAATGCTGACGCATCACGTCCGGCGGCGCCTGTCCGAGCAGCTGGACGGGGTGTCGCACGGGCCCGAAGGATCGCTCGACAAGCTGCTGATGACCTGGGTCGAGCAATCCGTCGGGCACGCGGCGCTGGCCGTCGCCGGAACCCGCGATCCCAACCTGCTCAGCGACTATCTGTACAGCCGCGCCCAAAGCGTGATGGGCGGGACATCGCAGATACAGAAGAACATCATCGCTTCACGAATCTTGGGATTGGGAGTCTGACGTGTACGACATGCCTGCCGAAATCGACGTCCGCGCCGACGGTCCACTGCGGATCATCACCCTGAATCGGCCCGACTCTCTCAACTCGGTCAACGACAACCTGCACGTCGGACTCGCGCGCCTGTGGCAGCGATTGACCGATGACGCCACGGCCCGCGCCGCGGTGATCACCGGTGCCGGCAGGGCGTTTTCGGCCGGTGGCGATTTCTCGTATCTCAAGGAACTGTCCGCCGATGCCGATCTGCGCGCCAAGACCATCCGAGACGGACGCGAGATCGTGCTGGGCATGGCCCGGTGCCGAATTCCCTTGATTGCGGCGGTCAATGGCCCGGCCGTCGGGCTCGGCTGCAGCCTCGTCGCGCTGAGCGACATCGTCTACATCGCCGAAGACGCCTACCTCGCCGACCCGCACGTGCAGGTGGGGTTGGTCGCCGCCGACGGAGGGCCGCTGACCTGGCCGCTGCATATCAGCCTGCTGCTGGCCAAGGAGTACGCGCTGACCGGCACGCGAATCCGCGCCGAGCGGGCCGTGGAACTCGGGCTGGCCAACCACGTGGTAGCCGACCCCGTTGCCGAGGCGATCGCCTGCGCCAAAAAGATTTTGGAGCTGCCCCAGCAAGCGGTCGAGAGCACCAAGCGGGTGCTCAACATCCATCTGGAGCGCGCGGTGCTGGCCAGCCTGGACTATGCGCTGTCCGCTGAGAGCCAGTCGTTCGTCACCGAAGACTTCCGCGCGATCGTCACGAAGCTGGCGGAGGGCAAGAACTGACCCGTCGAACCTCAGGCAGCCGTCGCGTCTTCGGGCCCTTTCGCGGCCAATGCCGCGAATAGCGCGGCGTTGGCCGCCGCCCCGACGGCTGCGACGCTCAGATCGCGGGCTTTCACGTGGAAACCCACCGCAAGGACGAAGTAGATCGTCAGCATCACGGTGGTGAGTCGCGCCAGCCCGGGTGTCCATCTCGCGGACAACAGCCCCGCAGCGGCCGCGGCCTTGATGGGGGTGAATATCCATCGGTATCCGGTCGGAAAATCGATCGCATCGAGCACTTGGGTGACGAACGGCAACGGAATGGCATCGCCGACCGCGCTCGCCGCCAGGTAGGTCGCCAGCACGTCATAGGTTCGCTGCGACGCCATGTCTTTCTCCGATCGCCGGTGGTGACGTCAATCGTCGTCGTGAAGCCCTAGGAAGTCACGCATTACCTGATCGAACTTGTCCGGCTCCTCGATGAAGGGCATGTGAGCGCTCGACTCGAACAACTCAAACCGCGAGCCCGCGATGCGCCGGTGCATCTCCCGCATGTGCTCCGGCACGCATTCGTCGAATCTGCCGGCAACGACCAGGGTGGGCAGCGTGATCTCGGCCAGCCGGTCGAACACGTCCCAGCTCTGGATGGTCCCGTCGATGTGAAAGTCGCTGAGCCCGAACATCGCCTTGGCGATCTCGGTGGCCGAGTTCCGGAATGCGTCCTCCAGCTCGGTGGGCCAAGGACGAACGCGGCACACGTAGGTTTCGGTCCAGGTACGGGCCGCGGCCTGGTATTCGGCCGAATGGGTCGTGCCGGCGGCTTCATGACGGTCAATCGCGCATTGAGTTGCCGGGTCAAGCTCGGATTTCAAGCGGGCCGCCATCTTCGAGAATTGGGGTATCGACGCAGTGCTGTTGGAGATGGTCAGGCTGACGGCCCCGGACGTCACATCAAGCGCGTACTGCTGCGCCAGCATCCCGCCCCATGAGTTACCGAAGACATGGAAGCGGTTGAGGCCCAGCGCCTTTACCACGGCGTCCGTCTCGGCCACGAAGCGTTCCATCGTCCAAAGTGAGGCGTTGGGCGGGCACTTGGAATTCCCGCAACCCAGCTGGTCCCAAAAGATCACTTCCCGCTCGTCGGCCAGGCGCTCCAGCGAAGTCAAGTAGTTGTGCGGCAAACCCGGCCCCCCGTGAATCACGAGGAGGGGAAGACCTGCCCCACCGCCAACCCGCTTGAACCAAACATTCCCGCCGGGGACCGGGATAACCCCCTGAGTCATTGCTAGCTGTGCCTCCTGACTGATTTGGTGAGCAGACACAGAATCGCACGATCCGGCGCGGCTTTGTGCGATTCCGCGTCTGCTCGCGAGCCGAGCCAGGCCTCCTTGCAACTCGTACTCTCGGAATGAGAGAATAGTGTTCTCGCAAAATTGCGCTCGCCGAACTGGAGAAACCCGTGCCCGAAGCCGTAATCGTGTCCGCCTTGCGGACCCCCATTGGCACCGCCCGGAAGGGGACGCTGCGCGACACCTCCGCGTTCGACCTTGCGCACCATGTGGTCACCGAAGCGGCCAGGGACCTGGACACGACGCAGGTCGACGACGTGATCCTGGGCGAGGGTCTTTACGGCGGCGGCGTGGTCGCCCGCCACGCGGCCATCACGGCGGGCCTGCCCCAGGTGCCCGGTCTGGCCAACAACCGGCACTGCGCGGCCGGCCAGGCGGCGGTGCAGAGCGCGGCGGCAAGCGTGCGCGCCGGGATGGATCAGCTCGTCATCGCGGGCGGGGTGAACTCGGCGTCCACGTCGCCGCGGTCACGCATGCAGGTGGACGGCGAGTGGGTCGACTGGTTCCCGCCGACCCACCCCGACCGGCCCGACGCGCCGAACCTCGACATGTCGATCACCGTGGGCTGGAACGCCGCGGTCAAGGCCGGCGTGAGTCGCGAGGAGATGGACGCCTGGGCCCTGCGGTCACACCGCAACGCGATCGCCGCCATCGATGAGGGCCGCTTCAAGGAGGAGATCGTGCCCATCGAGACGCCGCACGGACTGTTCTCGGTCGACGAGCATCCGCGCCGCGACACCAGCATGGAGAAGCTGGCCGGGCTCAAGCCGCTGCACCCGGAAATCGAGGGCTTCTCGATAACCGCCGGTAACGCCTGCGGCGCCAACGACGGTGCGGCCGTGCTGACCATCGCGAGCGACACGCTCGGGCTGCCCGCGCTGGCCACCGTGCGGTCCTGGGCGTCCGTCGGTGTCGACCCCGCGATCACCGGGCTGGCGCCGGTCGAGGCGATACCGAAAGCGCTTGCCCGCGCGGGACTTTCGATCTCCGACGTGGACCTGTTCGAGATCAACGAGGCGTTCGCGGCGATGTGTGTGGCCACCATCAAGCTGCTCGAGCTGGACCCAGACAAGGTCAACGTCAGCGGCAGCGGCTGCTCGCTGGGACATCCCGTGGCAGCGACCGGAGCCAGGATGCTGGTCACCCTGGTGCACGAATTGCGCCGCCGCGGAGGCGGAATCGGGGTCGCGGCCATGTGCGCGGGCGGGGGAATGGGCTCGGCGACGGTGATCGAGGTCGCTGCGCCATAATGCGCACATGACGATCGCCGACCTGATCGCCGGCGCGCGTGACGGATCTCAGCGCGCGGCGGGTCGGCTACTCAGCCTCGTCGAAGGCGAACGGCGCGACGAGGTGCTGGCGAGCATCGGGCCCGCAACCGCGGTCAAGGTCGGCGTCATCGGGATCACCGGACCGCCGGGCGCGGGTAAGTCGACGACGATCGGGGCCCTGGTCGGCGCCTACCGGGAGCGCGGCTGCCGGGTGGCCGTGCTGGCCGTGGACCCGTCGTCGCCGTTCAGTGGTGGTGCGCTGCTGGGCGACCGGATTCGAATGACCGCGCATATCAACGACTCCGACGTCCTGATCCGTTCGGTGGCAACGCGCGGTCATGTCGGTGGTCTGGCCGCCGCGGTTCCGGCGGCAATCCGACTGCTGGGCGCGATTGGTTACGACGTGGTCCTGCTGGAGACCGTGGGCGTCGGACAGTCCGAGATCGAGATCGCCGCCGTCGCCGACCCGACCATCGTCGTCCTCAATCCCGGGGCGGGCGATGCGGTGCAGGCGGCCAAAGCCGGTGTGCTGGAGGTCGCCGACATCGTTGCGGTCAACAAGGCCGACCGCGAGGGCGCCGAACAGACCGTGCGGGATCTGCGCGCCGAAACCAAGGCGCCGATCGTCAGCCTCGTCGCCGCCCGGGGTGAGGGCGTCGCGGAGCTGATGGCCGCCATCGACGATCACCACCGCACCGACAGCCGGGGCCGCCGGCTGGCGCGCGCCCGCGCGCAGATCCTGTCGCTGGCGCAAACCCGCCTGCGGGCCCAGCCGGATCTGGACCGGCTCGCCGAGGCGGTGGTCGACGGTCACGACGACCCCTATACGGCGGCCGAAAAGCTGATTTCCAAGGACAAACCGTGAGCCGGTCCCGGGATCGCGTGGCCGACGAGCTTGAGATCCGAAATATCGTCCACCGCTACGCCGACGCCGCGTCTCGTCGCGATGCCGCCGCGGTCGCAAGCACATTCACGGCCGACGGTCAGTGGCAGTCCCCAGGGTTGGGCCACTACCGGGGACACGACGCACTGGTGCCTTTCTTCACCACCATGCTCCAGGATTGGAATGCGTTCATCCAAGGACTCCAGTCGGGCCTGGTCGTCTTCGACGCGACCGATTCCGACCGTGCCACGGGCCGTTGGTTCGTCCAGGAGACGGGTCAACGATCCGAAGGCGCCAACCTCAGCGTCGCAGGTGTCTATCACGACGAATACCTGCGGGATGCGGGTGAGTGGCGCATCAGCCACCGCCGTTACGACTCGCTGCTCTTTCGCGCGGACGACACCGTCACCGCCGTCCCGTTTCCGGCTGACGCCCCCACTCTCGACTAGGACACTCGTCGACGATCGTCAGCCTGTGGCGTTCAAGCTGATCGAGGCCGCTGAGGCACGCTGGCGCGCCGTGAACGCGCCGCACCTGGTCGCCCTCGTTCGGGCCGGAGCTGTGTTCGAGAAGGGCAAACTCATAGAACGACCGGTCGATTCGTCAACTACGAAGGGAGCCGCCTGACGCTCGCCCATCCACAAGGATTTGACAATATCTCGTGTGGCGTCGCGATGAGTTTTGCCCTCCGGTGCAGTCTGCTCTGCATGGGCAAACTCATCTATGGCTTCAACGTGTCCTTGGACGGGTACATCGCCGACGCCCAAGGCAACATCGACTGGTCCGATCCGAGCGAAGAACTGCACCAGTACTGGAACGACTTCGAGCGGGAGACCGCCCTATCGTTCTACGGGCGGCGGCTCTACGAACTGATGTCCGCGTACTGGCCGACCGCCGACAAGACCCCGGACGCCACCCCTCTGATCGTCGACTTCGCGCACATCTGGCGCGACATGCCCAAGGTCGTGTTCTCGCGCACCCTGGAGTCCGTCGACTGGAACTCCCGACTGGAACGCGGCGACCCGGTCGAGGTGGTCACGAAGCTGAAAGCCGAAACCGACGGCAGGCTGGAGGTGGCCGGCGCGACGCTGGCCGCACCGATCGTGCAGGCCGGACTGGTGGATGAGTACCGGATCGTGGTCACGCCCACCGCCGTGGGCGGCGGCACACCGTTCTTCCCGGCACTGCCGTCATGGATCTCGCTGCGACTGTTGGAGAACCGCACCTTCCCGGGCGGCACGGTCCTGCTGCGCTACGAGGCGAAACACGACTGATCGGACATGCACAGCCAGGTGACGTGCGGATGCACTACGAGGTACACGACTGGAGCGGCACCCCGTTACTGCTGTTGCACGGCGGCCTGTTCGACATCCACCAGTAGGTCGGCGAACTGCTGCTAGTCTCGGGCAACGGCAAGGCGTCGGCGTGGCTTAGATATTCGGTGAGCAGAATGACGATTTCATCCTCGAGCCGTTGGAAGTCAACCGGCGTCTGCGACGTGACGAGCCGGTGAACGAGTGACTCGATGGTGGCCACGACGATCTGGGCGGTAAGCCTGCCCGCGCGTACCTTGGGGTGCTGCTCGAGCAGCCGGGCGGTCGTTTCCACCGTCAGCTGTTCCAACTCGTGCAGTCGCGCCAGGAACTCCGGCGCTCGCGGGGCCTCTTCGAACAGCACGCGATGCAGTCGAGGGTTGTCTCGGTGGTTATCGATCGTCGCACGCACGAAGAGCCGCAGGGCATCGTCGAGCCGCTGCGGCATGCCGCCAGACAACCGCTCGCCGAGCAGGCGGGCTCCGGCATCGACGTGCGAGTCCATCAGGGCTCGCAGGACGGCGTCCTTGTTCGGAAAGTATTGGTATAGCGAGCCGATCGAGACCCCGGCGCCCTCGGCGATCCGATTGGTGGTCCCGGCCGCGTAGCCGTGCTCAGCAAAAACATGAGCTGCGGCATCCAGAATCCGTTGCCTGGTCTGGGCGGCTCGCTCCTGTTTGGGCTGCTTGCGCTGCCGAAATCGGTCCGTCGGCGCGATCGTGGACCTCCCTGTAAATGCGAGTAGTCAACCGGCGCTACTACCTGCAGAATTAGGGTACCCTAACCACCCCTGAGGAGTCCCGATGCGAACCGTCCACATCGAAACAATCTTGCCCACCGACGCCGACCGGGTGTGGCCGGCGATGTTGTCTCCGGTCACCTTCCTCTACGTGTGCAAGGGCCTGTTCGGCTTTCCGGCGTTGTCGGGACGCTCGGAGGCCCTGCACCCGGGCGAGCGCGGCACAGGATGGCTGTTCGCGTTCCATCTGATACCGGCCTACCGGCACACGATCGAAATCGTTGAGGTGGACGAGGCCGGCAAAACGGTGCGCACCCACGAGTACGGCGGAGTCCTGAAGGCGTGGAACCACACGCTGCACGTCGAGCCGGTCGACGAGCGCTCATGTCGCTACAGCGACACCGTCGACATCGATGCCGGAGTCGCCACCACCCTGGTCGCAGCGCTCGCGAGGGCATTTACCGCTACCGGCAGCGGCGCTGGCACAAACTCGTGCGCCGGCACATGATGCCGCAAGGCGCCGTGCATGCCCCGCACGCCGTGAACTGGACCCGCTACTGAAGGTCGACGGATTTCCCGGTCGCGGCCGCGTGGCCCGCGCGGTAGCCGAAAACCATTGCCGGGCCTATGGTTCCGCCGGCACCGCCGTAGGCACGTCCCGTCGCCCCCGCCATCGCGTTGCCCGCGGCGAACAAACCCGGAATCGGCTCGCCGCTGACATGCAGGACGCGGCCGTCGGGGTCGGTGCGCGGTCCGCCCTTGGTGCCCATCGCGCCGATCGCACACCGGCACCGCGTAGTAGGGGGCGGTGTCGATCGGGCCGAGCGTCTTCCCGGCGAGGGTGGTGGCGCTGTCGTCGCCCCAGTAGCCGTCGTATGCGCTTGAGCCACGGTCGAAGTCGGGATCGGCCCCGGCGGCCACCCGGCGATTCCATTCCTGGATGGTGCGGACGAGTCCGTCGGCGTCGATGCCGGTCTTGGCGGCCAACTCGGCAAGGTCCGCCGATTCGCAGAACCAGTCCGGAACCGGTTGTCCGGGTTCGATACCCAGAAATCCATAGCGCTGCAGGTGAACTGAATCGAAAACGATCCATCCGCGATCGTTGACATATCCGCCGCGGGGATCGAGGTAGTGGAAGGCGCCGGCCATCGAGTTGTAATCGCACGCCTCGTTGACGAACCGCCGCCCGGCGCGAGTTGACGATGATGCTCCTCGGCCGGGTTCGTTCCAGACGGACGCTGCGGCTGCGTTGCTTGCCTTCGATGGTGTCGCCGGGGATTTGTACGATCGGCACCCACCAGGCTTCGCCCATGTTGGCCAGGTCCGCTCCGTGCGCCATCGCCATGCGCAGCCCGTCCCCGGTGTTGTTCGGCGGCGAGACCGCGCCGTGCATCGGGCCGCGTAAAAACGCTTGCACCAGAACGGGATCCCATTCGAAGCCCCCGGTGCCCAGGATGACTCCGCGGCGAGCGCGCACGCTGCATGCTTTGACCGGGCAGGGCGATGCGTACGCCGGTGATCTCTCCGGCCTCGGCAATCAGTTGTTCGGCCCGCGCGTTCACCTGGGGCGTCACCCCGGCATCCAGCAAGCCCTTGAGCAACCCCGCGATCAGCGCGGTGCCGGCGACGCACAGCTGGCTGGTTCGTTCATCGATCGCCGCATGCAGCCGGGCTCGGGTTTCGGCGTCGAAACCGACGTTTGACCAATCGGCGGGAAACGACGTGATCCGGGTGGCCCATTCCCCTAATTGCGTGAGATCGAAGGGAGCCGCGCTGAGTGATCGCCCCCCGGTCGGCTGCCCGCCCGGCAGCTCGGGCTGGTAGTCGGGAAAGCCGGTAGCGATCTCGAAGCGCAGATCGCTGTGCGCCTCGACGAAGTCGAGCATCGCCGGGCCGGTCCGCACGAACGTCTCGACCAAAGCGTCGTCCATCGAACCCAGGGACTGCGCGCGCAGGTATCGCAAGGCGTCGGCAGGCGTCAATTCCCCTTCAGGAGAACGGTTGTGGGCGGGGATCCACGCGATGCCACCCGATACCGCGGTGGTCCCGCCGACGGTCGGGGCCTTCTCGAAGACCTGCACCGAGGCACCGGCGACCGCCGCCGTCAATGCGGCTGTAAGACCGGCACCGCCACTGCCGAGCACGACGACATCGACTTCATGGTCCCAAGGCATGGACTGCAATCCCTTCAGCTCAGTAGCTCGGACAACTGCTTGGCGGCCTTGATAACCGCGTCCCTTCCGCGCATCACCACGTCCTCTCGGTGGGAGATGAGGTTGATGCAGGTCGGTGGGGACGGGGCTTGGCGGTGCACCGGCACGGCCAGGCCATAGGTATTCGGTTCGATCTCCCCGTGCGTCATCACCCAGCCGCGTGCGCGAGCGCGCGCGACCAGCTCTCGTTCGCCCGGGCGCGGAGGCATGCTCGCGAGCAGGGCGATCCCGGCCGCGCCGCGGTCGAGCGGATATCGACTGCCCTCATGAAACGACAGCTGGTAGGCGACATGGCTCGGCACGATCACCGCGACTGCCACCTGCTGGTCGCCCTCGGCGATGAGCAACGACACGGTGGTGCCGAGCTCGTCGGCCACCGCGCGCAGCGTCGGCAGACTGACTTGGCGCACGTTGCGATCGAATGACGCACCGAGTACGGCCAGGCCGGCCGCGGGTCGGTAGCGCCCGTCCTCGCCCTTGGCCACCAACCGGAATTGGGCCAGCGTCGAAAGCACGCGATACGCGATGGTGCGGTGCACCCCCATTTGGTCGGCGACCTGTTGCACGGTGAGCCCGGTGGGGGAATCGGCCACCATTTGCAGCGCGGTCAGCCCCCTGGCCAGCGTCTGAGAACCCGTCCCCGAGGCGGTCACGGGCTTGACAGACCTCGATGCGAGAGCCAAGCTCTATATATAGCGCACATCAGTGTGCGATATTAGCACATCTAATCGACTAGCCCAAAACGAGAACAAGATTTCCACCGACCCACCGCCAGAGAGGCACCGTGGCGGAGTTCGAAAGCATCTGGAGTGATCTCCAGGGTGTGCCGTTTTCGCAGGGCTACCTGGACGCAGGGGGAATCCGGACCCGTTATCTGCGCGCCGGCGATCCCGGCAAGCCGGTGCTGATGCTGTTGCACGGCTCCGGTGGCCACGCCGAGGCCTACGTCCGCAACCTGGGGGCGCACGCCGAGCATTTCTATACCTGGTCGATCGACATGCTTGGCCACGGCTACACCGACAAGCCGGGCCACCCGCTGGAAGTCAGCCACTATGTCGAGCACCTGATGGCGGTGCTGCGCACCATCGGTGTCGATCGCGCTTGCCTCAGCGGCGAATCCCTCGGGGGCTGGGTGGCCGCGCGCGCCGCCGTCGACCATCCGGACGTGGTTGACCGGCTGGTCCTCAACACCGCCGGTGGCTCGCAAGCCGACCCCGTGGTGATGCAGCGAATCATCACGCTGTCCATGGCGGCCGCCGAGAACCCAACGTGGGAAACGGTTCAGGCACGGATCAAGTGGTTGATGGCCGACAAGTCCAAGGATTACGACGATTTGGTCGCCAGCCGCCAACGGGTGTATCGCCAGCCGGGATTCGTCGACGCCATGCGCGACATCATGGCGTTGCAGGATCCCGAGATTCGGGCGCGCAATATCCTCGGGCCGGCCGAATACGGGGCGATCACCGCCCCGACGCTGGTGCTGTGGACAAGTGACGACCCGACCGCCGACGTGACCGAGGGCCGCCGAATCGCGTCGATGATTCCCAACGCGCGCTTCGAGCTGATGCCGGGCTGCGGGCACTGGCCGCAGTACGAGGACGCCAAGACGTTCAATCGCCTGCATCTCGACTTTCTGCTGGGCCGGACGACACCGTGATGGTCGCGGCCGGGCAAGACATAACGACCGAAGTCGACGTCCTGGTGGTCGGCGCGGGCCCGGTCGGGTTGACGTTGGCGAATATCCTTGGCCGGCAGGGTGTCCGCACGCTGGTGGTCGACGAGCGCGATTCGCTCATCGACTATCCGCGCGGGGTCGGGCTGGACGACGAGGCGTTGCGCACCTTCCAGTCGATCGGGCTGGTCGACCGCATCGTGCCGCACACCGTGCCCAACCAGATTTTGCGTTTCGTCGACGCCAAGCGCCGAGTGCTCGCCGAAATGGCCCCGCCAGATGCGCGTTTCGGCTGGCCGAAGCGAAACGGCTTCGTGCAGCCGCTCGTCGACGCCGAATTGCTACGCGGTCTGGACCGATTCGACCACGTCGAGGTGCGGTGGAACCGTCCCATGACCTCGTGCGCGCAGGCCGCCGACGCGGTGACCGTCGAGTGTGGCGGCACTCATCCGGACGGCGACACCGTCAGCCTGCGGGCGCGCTACGTCGTGGGCTGCGACGGCGGCCGCAGCATGACCCGCCGGATGATGGGGGTGTCCTTCGACGGCACGACGTCATCGACGCGCTGGCTGGTGGTAGATGTCGCCAACGATCCGCTGGGCCACCCCAACAGCGAGGTCGGTGCCGACCCGGAGCGCCCGTACGCCTCGATCTCGATCGCGCACGGAATTCGGCGGTTCGAGTTCATGATTCACGCCGACGAGTCCGACGAGCAGGCGGAGGATCCGGCCTTTCTGACGCGGATGCTGGCGCGGATGGTCCCGCATCCCGACCGGGTCGACGTGATCCGGCGGCGGGTCTACACCCATCACTCGCGCATCGCCGGCGCGTTCCGAAGCGGCCGGCTGCTGCTGGCCGGGGACGCGGCGCACCTGATGCCGGTGTGGCAGGGACAGGGTTACAACAGCGGGATCCGCGATGCGGCGAACCTGGGGTGGAAACTCGCGGCGGTGGTGACCGGGCGGGCCGACGACCGGTTGTTGGACACCTACGACGTCGAGAGACGCAAGCACGCGCGGGCGATGATCGACCTTTCCACGATGGTGGGCAGGGTGATCTCTCCGACCGACCGCAGGGTCGCTACGGCCCGGGACCTCCTCGTGCGCTCGGCGTCAATTGTGCCTTCGCTCAAGCGGTATGTGCTGGAGATGCGGTTCAAGCCGATGCCGCGCTACGAGCAGGGCGCCGTCGTGCACTCCGCTCCCGCTCGCGCCGATTCGCCGGTGGGCACCCTGTTCATCCAGCCCCGGGTGGATACCCGGACCCAACACGATGTGCTGTTGGACGACGTGCTGGGCGACTGGTTCGCCGTGCTGTGCTGGAACAACAACCCGCGCAACATTCTCGGTGACGAAGCGTTCGCCAGCTGGAAAGCGTTGGGCGCCCGCTTCATTGCGGTGCGTCCGTCGACCCAGCTGCACTGGACCGGCCACGACGATCCCGATGTCGTGATCGTGGGCGATCGTGGCGGCGCCCTCAAGGCGTGGTTCGACACGCATCGGGAATCGGTGCTGTTCCTGCGCCCCGATCGGTGCGTCGCGGGCGCCTGCATCGCGCAGCTCGCGCCCGAGCTGAGCGCCGAGTTGCTGAACACCCTCACACTCACGCCGGGAGGGGGTGATCTCCAAAGTGGCACTGGCTCTGTGCTGTATGTCGCACAGCCCGCTTCTGAATCTTCCGGGGCCGTCGCAGGACCTGCTTGATGACGTCGAAGGCGCAATCGCGCAGGCGCGCGAATTCGTCGAGGATTACGACCCGGAGCTCGTCGTCATCTTCTCCCCGGATCACTACAACGGGTTCTTCTACAAGGTGATGCCGCCGTTCTGTATCGGCATGCGCGCCAGCGGGGTTGGCGATTACGGTACTCACGCCGGCCCGCTCGACGTTCCCGAGGACCTGGCGGCCGATTGCGCGACGGCCGTACTCGGCGCCGGCGTCGACGTCGCGGTGTCGGCCAGCATGGACGTCGATCACGGCACCGTCCAGCCGCTGGAGAAGCTCTTCGGGGACGCCAACGCGCGCCCGGTGATACCGATCTTCGTCAACGCGATCGGCGTGCCGCTGGGTCCGTTGCATCGTTGCAGGGCACTGGGCACCGCCGTCGGTGCCTATCTGGCCTCCGCCGACAAGCGGGTCCTGGTGGTGGGATCCGGGGGGCTTTCGCACAGCCCGCCGGTGCCGACGCTGGCGACTGCGCCTCCGGCGCTGCTGCAGCGAATCGTGCATGGCGAGCCGATGACGTCCGAGCAGCGCGCAGCCCGGCAGGCGGCCGTGATCGACGCGGCCAAAAGCTTTGCCCGCGGTGAGAGTGAACTGCAACCACTCAACCCGGAGTGGGACCACCGATTCCTCGAGATCATCGACGACGGACAGCTCGCCGATATCGATCACTGGTCGAACTCGTTCGTAGACTACGAGGGCGGCGGCTCGGCGCAGGAAATCAGAACGTGGGTGGCGGCATTCGCGGCGTTGGAAACCGCGGGGCCGTACGAAATCACCTTCGGCTACTACAAGCCGGCCGCCGAACTGATCGCCGGCTTCGCCATCCGAACGGCGGTGCCCAAATGACCGCCGGGTGGGACGGGTTCGATCACGTTGTCGACGTACTCGTCGTCGGGTCGGGCGGTGGCGGCATGGCGGCCGCGCTGACCGCTCACGCCTCCGGGCTGGATGCGTTGGTGGTGGAAAAGTCGTCGTATTTCGGTGGCTCTACCGCTCTTTCGGGTGGCGGGATCTGGGTGCCCGGGGCGCCCGCGCAACGCAGGGAGGGCTACAGCCCCTCACCCGACGGCGTCGTCGAGTATCTGCGCAAGATCACCGATGGCCTGGTCAGCGAGGCGCGGATACGGCAGTACGTCGAGTCGGCGCCGCAAATGCTCGAGCTCCTCGAAAAGCTCTCCGGATGGCTCGAATTCGTCTGGAAGCCAGGCTATGCCGACTACTATCCGGAGTTGCCCGGCGGTTCCGAACTCGGCAGCACGATCAACGTGCCGCCGATCGATCTGCGACAGCTGGGCGTCGACGAGCAGAGGCTGCTCCAGCCCCTGGCCCTTGCCCCCAAGGGAATCTGGCTGGGTCCCAAGGAGCTACGCTCCTTCTACCGGATCCGGCAGTCGTGGGCCGGTAAAGGCGTTCTGCTGAAGCTGATTTCGCGGATGGTGAGGGCGAGGGTCTTCGGCGAGCGGATAGCCGCAATCGGGCAGTCGCTGGCGGCCCGGCTGAGACTGGCCATGAGGGAACGCGGTATCCCGCTGTGGCTTGACTCGCCGATGGCGGAGTTGCTCACCGACGCCGACGGATCGGTGACCGGAGCGTTGGTGGAAAGAGACGGTGGCAAGCAGCGAATCGGCGCGCGCCTCGGGGTCATCCTGGCGTCGGGGGGCTTCGACCACGACCTCGCCTGGCGCAAAGAGCATCTTCCCGTCTTGGCGAGCGCAGGGTCCCAGGACTGGAGCTTCGGCAATCCCGCCGCGATGGGCGACGGCATCCGCGCGGGTCAAAAGGTCGGCGCCGCAACCGAGTTACTCGATGAGGCCTGGTGGTTCCCGGCCATCCAGTGGCCCGACGGCCGAATGCAGTTCATGCTCAACGAACGCATGATGCCGGCGCAGTTCATCGTCAACGGCGAGGGCAAGCGCTTCATCAACGAGGCGGCGCCGTACATGGACTTCGGCCACGCCATGATTGACGGCCAGAAGTCCGGGGTCACCCACATCCCGTGCTGGCTCGTCACCGATCACCGATCTTGGAATCGCTATGTCGTCGCCGGCCATCTGCCGCTGCCGAAGATCCCCGGCGCGCCGGTGCCCACCGGACGCAAGGTGCCGCGGGCCTGGCTGGAATCGGGCGTGGTCAAGGCGGCGACGAGTTGGGACGAGATGGCGACCAAGATCGGCGTTCCGGCACGCCAACTTTCCGAAACCGCCAGCCGCTTCAACGAACTCGCGCACAAGGGCCACGACGACGACTTCAACCGCGGCGACAGCCTGTACGACAACTACTACGGCGATCCCACCCTGCCCAACCCCAACCTGTACCCGCTGGGCGATCCGCCGTACTACGCGTTCCGAATCGTGCTCGGCGACCTCGGGACGTCGGGCGGCCTGCGAACCGACGAATACGCCCGGGTGCTACGGCCCGATGACAGCGTGGTGCGGGGACTGTACGCGGTGGGCAACACCGCCGCGCCCGTCATGGGCCGCAGCTATGCCGGCGCCGGCGCCACCATCGGGCCGGCAATGACGTTCGGCTTTGTCGCAGCGAAACACCTTGCCAGGCAGGCCGTTAATTCCCATAGGAGGTAACAATGAAAATCTCACTGTTCTACGAGTTCGCCCTGCCACGCCCGTGGGTTCCCGACGACGAACGGGTCCTGCTGCAGGAATGCCTGGACGAGGTGGAGGCCGCCGACAAGGCCGGATTCTCCACCGTGTGGCTCACCGAGCATCACTTCCTCGAGGAATACTGTCATTCCACCGCGCCGGAAATATTCCTGGCCGCGGCCAGCCAGCGGACCAAGAACATCCGGCTGGGATTCGGCATCATGCACCTTCCGCCCGCGGTCAATCACCCCGCGCGGGTGGCCGAACGCATCGCCACGCTCGACCTGCTCTCCAACGGGCGCGTCGAGTTCGGAACCGGCGAATCGTCCTCGGTCGGGGAGCTCGGCGGATTCAACATCGACCCCGCCGACAAACGCGCGCAGTGGGAAGAGGCCCTCGAGGTAGCGATCCGATGCATGATCGAGGAGCCGTTCGCGGGTTTCCAGGGCGAGCACATCCAGATGCCGGCCCGCAACGTCATTCCCAAGCCGATGCAAAAGCCGCACCCACCGGTCTGGGTCGCCTGTACGCGGCCGGCCAGCGTGCAGATGGCCGCCCAAAAAGCTATTGGTGCACTGAGTTTCGCTTACACCGGCCCCGGACCGTTGACCGAGCGGGTCAACGGCTACTACAAGGAGTTCGAGGAGAACGGTGTGCCGGTCACTCC
Organism: uncultured Actinomycetota bacterium; assembly: GCA_963703795.1. GTDB lineage: Bacteria > Actinomycetota > Actinomycetes > Mycobacteriales > Mycobacteriaceae > Mycobacterium. The sequence goes on from CAVPFT010000053.1 coordinate 107,150, forward strand.
GCGGATCAACCCGAACGTCCTGGCCATCGGCGGTGACCTGTCGATGATGGTCGCGAAGACAGACGAGCAGGCCCTCGAACGCCTCGGGCAGGGCGGCGGGTTCTTCTCGTTCGGGATCCTGCACTACTACATGACGGGTATTCACACCCCCGGTCGGACCGGGGTGTGGAAGCGGTATCTCGAAGAGGTCGAGAAGGACCCGACGCTGGCCTACGGCCCTGGGCGCGGCGCGATCGGATCTCCGGCCACCGTGCGCGAGTTCCTGCGCGGCTACGAAGAGAGCGGCGTCGACGAGATCATCCTGCTGCTCAACCCGCGCAGCCACGAGGGCACCATGGAATCCATCGAACTGATGGGCTCCGACGTGCTGCCCGAATTCATCGAGCGCGACGAAAAGGCGGTGGCCGACAAGGCCGCGCGGCTGGCGCCCGTCATCGAGAAGGTCGAGGCGCGCCGGCCGGAATCGACCGCGCCGCGATTCGACGAAAACTACTCCTTCGGCGGCCTGCCGACCGGTCGGGGCGGTAAGTTCACCGCCAGCGAGATCCCCGAAGCCATGGCCGAGATCAACGAGGGCCGCGTCCAGGCGGCGCAGCGCGCGAAGGAGCAGGAGCAGGGCAAGTGATACCGGAAGACGGTTGAACCTTGGGCCAGATTGACGAGCTGTGGCGCTACGACGGACGGCGGGCGGTGGTGACCGGATGTGCGTCGGGCATCGGCGAACATGTGGTGCGCCAGCTCACCGAACTCGGCGCCGACGTCGTCGGACTGGATAAGCGCCGGCCCGCCTTCGAGAGCAACGAGTTTCATGAGGTCGACCTCGCCGATCCGGTGTCGATCGATCGCGCGGTGGCGTCGATCGGCGGGCCGGTCGACGCGCTGTTCAATGTCGCCGGTGTCTCTTCCGGGATCGGCAACCCGTCGCTGGTCGTCACCATCAACTTCCTTGGGCTGCGGCACATCACCGAGGCGCTGATCCCAAAGATGGCGGAGTCTTCGAAGGGATCGTCGATCGTCAGCGTGTCGTCGCTCGCGGCGGCGGCGTACCGGGAACATGCGCGGGCGGTGGCGCCCCTGTTGAACACCGCGACGATGGCCGAAGGTATCGACTGGTGTCACGCTCACCCCGATGCGCTGGCCGGTGGCGGGTACCAATTATCCAAGGAAGCGATCATCCTTTACACCATGCGAAGCGCGACGTCCCTTGGTGCGCGCGACATCCGCATCAACTGCACCGGCCCGGGGGTCACCGAAACCCCGATCCTCGATCAGCTGCGGACCGCGTACGGGCAGGGCTACCTCGACGACATACCCAAGCCGTTGGGCCGCGTCGCCGGTCCGGCAGAACAGGCCTCGGTTTTGCTCTTCCTGAATAGTCCTGCAGCCAGCTACATTACGGGCCAGGTGTTGTGGGTTGACGGCGGGAACGTGGGCGCCGCGATCGCCCGCGAACTCGATGAAGGAGCTCCGTGGCCAGCGTAAGTGACTTCCGGCGGGTCGCTCGCGACGTCTCCAACTGGGGGCGGTGGGGAGCCGACGACGAGCTCGGCACGCTGAACTTCATCACCGCGGACAATGTCGCGCACGCCGCAAGCCTGGTCCGGCACGGCAAGGTCTTCCCGCTCGGCGTGGACTTCGGCTCGTCGGGTCCGCAGGGCGCCTTCGGCTTCCGGCACAACCCCGTGCATCTCATGACGGTGGACGGCGGGGACGTGAACACGTTGGCCCAGTACGGGCCCGGGTGGGCGCGAAATCCGGGGGCACAACAGATGGGTGGCTACCTCGTCGACAATCTGTTCCGTTTCAACGACGACATGATCATCATGCCGTTGCAGGCGGCCACCCAGTGGGACGCGCTGTCCCACGTCTACTACGACGACAAGCTCTACAACGGCTTCCCGGCGGGTTCGGTGACCAGCATGGGCGCCTACCACTGCGGCATCGAGAAGGTTGATGTCAAGGGCATCACCTCCCGCGGGGTGCTGCTGGACCTGGTTCGACATCGGGGCGCGGAGGTCTTCCTCGAACGCGGAAATCCGATCACTCCCGAAGAACTGGATGACGTCGTCCGCGCGCAAGGGGTAACGGTCGGGCGGGGCGACATCGTGCTGATCCGAACGGGTTGGTGGGCAAGGTTTCTCATGACCGGCAACAAAACAGAACCCTACTCCGGGCTGCACTGGCGATGCGCGTCGTGGCTGCATGACCACGAGGTCGCCGCGGTCGCCTCCGACAACCTTCAGGTCGAGGACCCGATACCCGATGTCGAGGGCGCATTTCTGCCCCTGCACCTGCTCTGCCTGCGCGACATGGGGCTGATGTTCGGCGAGTACTGGGACCTGACCGCGCTGGCGGCCGATTGCGCCGCGGACGGGGTCTACGAGTTCCAGCTCATCGCGCCGCCGCTGAGATTCGTTGGGGCCGTGGGCTCCCCGGTGAATCCGATCGCGATCAAGTAAAGAAGGCGGCGGCCGGTGGAGGTTCATCGCAAGACGATGTTGGTGGACGGCCTGACGACCAGTTATCTGGAGGCCGGCGACGGCGACCCCGTGGTGTTGTTGCACGGCGGCGAATTCGGTGGCAGCGCCGAGCTCGGCTGGGAACGCAACATCGCCGTCCTCGCCACACGATACCGGGTGTTGGCGCCGGACCAGCTGGGCTTCGGGCAGTCGGCGAAGGTCATCGACTTCGTCGACGGCCGCGGGATGCGGATTCGGCATGTGGCGCGCTTCTGTGAGCTGCTCGGCATCGACTCGGCGCACTTCGTCGGCAACTCGATGGGCGCCATCAACCTGCTCACCGACGCCACATCGGATGCGCCCGGCTGCCGATCCGCACCCTGGTGGCGGTCTGCGGGGGCGGGGAGATCCAGCAGAACCGGCATTTCGATGCGCTCCAGGAGTACGACGCATCCCTGCCCGCGATGGGGCGCATCGTCGAGGCGCTGTTCCACGACCCCGGCTACCCGGCGGACGAGGACTACGTACGCCGCCGTTATGAGTCGAGCGTCGCGCCCGGCGCCTGGGAGGCCGTGGCCGCGGCCCGATTCCGTCGTCCCGACGCGAAACCCTCATCGACTCCCTCGAGTACGCGCCCGTACGAGCGCATCGACGTGCCGGCGCTCGTCGTCGAGGGTGGAGACGACAAGCTGCTTCCGCCCGGCTGGGCCGCTCAGATCGCTAAGCAAATCGAGGGCGGCCGATCGGCGGTTGTTGGCAAGGCCGGTCACTGCCCGCAGATCGAACAGTGGTCAGCGGTCAACGACTTGTTGCTGGACTTTTTCGCAACTGTCTGACATCAGAACACGTAGTCCAGCCGGGTCATCATTCCGGCGAATTGGTGGTAGGTGTTGTGGCAGTGCATCACCCACGTGCCGGGGTTGTCGGCGACCAGTACGGCGACGATTCTCTGGTTGGGCAGCACGATGACGGTGTCCTTTCGGGCGCCGGGGCTGCCGTCGGCCTTGAGCAGCTGGAAAGTGTGGCCATGTAGGTGAATTGGGTGATACATCATCGTGGGATTGTCGAATGTGATGGTGGGCCGCTGGCCCTGTTTCACGTGCAACGGATTGGTCTTGCTGTAGGGTTCGCCGTTGATCGTCCAGCTGTATTGCATCATGTTGCCGCCCAGAACGACCGGGAGGTTCAGATCGGGGTCGGGCCGACCCAAATTGACGGGCGTTGTGGCGGTGAACATTTCGATGGTGCCCGCCCGTTTAGTGAGCTCGGTCGGTCGAAATCCGGGGTCGGGCGGAGTGCCGGTTCCGGTGGACAGCAGCGCGCGCGCCAGGTCGTTCTTCCCTTCCGCGAGGGCGACGAGCGGGAAGACGCCGTCGGCGGCGGTCACAATGACGTCGTAGCGTTCGGCCATGCCGATGAGCAAGGCTTCGACCACGGTGGGTACCACCGGATAACCATCGGTATGGGTGACCGTCATGGAATGGCCGGCCAGGGCCACGCGAAATGTTGTGTCGGAACCGGTGTTTATGAAACGGATTCTGATTCGCTGGCCCGGCTTCGCGTTGAAGGTGGTGGGGGCGCCGGGAATTCGGCCGTTGATCAGATAGTAGGGGTACGCGATGTCTCCGGCGTCGCCACCAAGCAGGTCGCTTCTGCCGACGCTGACCCCTGACGCCCCTGACGCCCCTGGCGTCTCGGTTGTCGACGTTGTCGGGCTTGTTGAGGTTGTCTCGCTGGTCGAGGTCGTCGGCGTCGTAGAAGTGGTGGCGGTCGTCGAGGTCGTCGGCGTCGTAGAAGTGGTGGCGGTCGTCGAGGTCGTCGAGGTCGTCGGCGTCGTCGACATGGTCGGCATAGGGGGCTTGTTCGGGGCCGTCAGTTCGGCATAGAGCTGTTGGGGACTCTTGCCGATGCCGTCGGTCCAATCATCCAGGACGACAATCCATTCGGCGTCGTAATCGCCCTCGGTCGGATCGTCGACGATGAACGGTAGATAAAGACCGGTGTCCTCCTCCAGGCCGGTGTGCGGATGCGCCCAGTAGGTGCCCGAGTTCGGGACGGAGAACCGGTAGGTGAAGTCGTGGCCGGCGTGGATGTTCGGAGTGGCCGGTTCGGCGCCGTCCATGTCGTTGCGCAACGCGATGCCGTGCCAATGCACCGAGGTCGGACTGTCCAGTCCGTTTGAGACCTTGACCACGACCTCGTCACCGATGCCGGCTCGAATCAGCGGACCCGGGATGGTGTTGCCGAAGGCCAACGTGCGGACGACCGGGCCGCCCAGATCGATTTGCGCCGGCTGGGGCGTCAGGCTGATGTTCACCGTGCGCCCACTGCGCGGCCGGGCCGCCTCGGCCGCGGCGATGGCGGCGGCCATCTGGGCGGCACTGCCCGTTACCTGGGATTGGGTTTCACCGCATGCCGCCAGGGCCAATCCACCGGCGAGGCCGGCGGCCATGAAGCCCCGCCTGGTGAACCGCGCCCTGTCGAACGGGACGTCGTTTGCGGGTGGCACGGGCATTGATCGCTCCTCGTCTCCGGTCGATTCACCCCGGCGCCATATGCCGTGCGCGGATGTTACCCGCAAAGCATGCATCAGCGTTGACCTCGGATGCGCGATCCCGTGCCAATGTCACGCCTTTCGACGCGCACCGCTGGTTACCGAGAGGCCTTCCAGTCGCTGTAGCGGGTGGGGTAGATCGTCGGGTCTTCGCCGTCGAGAGGAACGATTGTGTGGTCGTCGAGCGCGGTACCGAAATAGCGGGCAGTCGGGTCGCCCACCACCTGGCGTGGATCGTTGGATGCAGCAAGGGCTGTCCGGATGAAGTCGTCCATGCCTCGCTTTTCGGGGCCGGCGATATTGGTGATGCCGTTGGTCGGCTCGCTGATCGTTGCGCCGGTGACGGCCGTGGCGACGTCCTTGGCGGCGATGGGCTGGAACGCACCTTCAGGCAGGCGAACCGTGTTGCCCTCGGTTGCGGAATCGGCGATGGCGTCGACGAATTCGAAGAACTGCGTCGCCCGCACGATCGAATACGGGTTCCCCGATTCCTCGATCAGCTTCTCCTGGGCAACCTTGGCCCGCATGTAGCCACTGTCTGGGGCACGGTCGGCGCCGACGATCGAAAGCGCCACGTGGTGCCGCACACCCGCCGCCCGCTCGGCGACGAGAAGGTTTCTGGTCGAGGCGGTGAAGAACTGCAGTACGGGTTCGTCGTCGAACGATGGTGAATTGGAGAGGTCCACCACCGTGTGGGCGTCCGCGATGGCTTCGGTGAGACCTTCGCCGGTGACGGTGTTGACACCCGAGCGCGGCGAGGCTGAGACCGCCTCATGCCCCAGCCCGGTCAGATTCGCGATGACCTGCGAGCCGATGAGCCCGGTGCCACCGATGACTAAGACCTTCATGATCGTGCCCTCCCGAGGTGTGCGATGAACTGTTGAATTGATCATTGTCGGCACGCTCGACGGCCCACACTTGGGGTTGCTTAAATCAACTGTTTGACTTAATAGCGCCGTCGCCGATTAACTCGTCGTGTGGTCAGCGAACTGGCGGGCAAAGTAGCCATCGTCACCGGCGCGGCTTCGGGCATCGGTCGCGGCACGGTCGAGAAGTTTGTGGCCGAGCGCGCGCGAGTCGTCATAGCCGACGTCGAAACCGAGAAGGGCGAGGCGCTGGCCGCGGCGCTGGGCCCCGACGCGTTCTTCCGCCGGACGGACGTTTCCGATCCCGACCAGGTCGGGGCGCTGGTTGCCGCAGCCGTCGAGAGGTTCGGCGGTCTGCATCTGATGGTGAACAACGCCGGGGTCCCGGACACCGCGCATCGCCGATTCCTCGACGACGATCTGGCCGATTTCCACCGGATCATGGCGGTCGACGTCCTGGGCGTGATGGCGGGTACCCGAGATGCCGCTCGGCACATGGCGGCCCACGGCGGGGGATCGATCATCAACATGACCTCGATCGGCGCAATCCAGGCCGGCGGCGGCGTGCTGGCCTACGCCGCATCCAAGGCGGCGGTCATCCAGTTCACCAAGTCCGCGGCAATCGAGTTGGCCTGCGACGACATTCGGGTCAACGCCATCGCGCCGGGAAACATGGCTACGCCCGAGGGCGTCGCCGAGGCCGCGCTGTACTTGGCCGGCGACCGGTCACAATACGTCACCGGAACCGTCCTGCCGGTGGACGGGGGATAGTCCTCACTCGCGCCGAACGTGCGCAGGGTGCGAATTTTGCGAGGCGATTTTATCTCGCTGAGTACACGCTCGGTGCAGACAACAGGTAGTCGTCTACGCATGTGGTGCGCGGCCCCGGCACCCAGACTCTGAGGCGAAGGTACTTCACCACTGAGCTTCGGAAGGCCGCCATGACCATCATGATTGATCGACCGATCTGCCCGAGCGTCTTCGATGCCGACCTGCCGGTGATCGACTATGAGCAGTGCCAGAGCCCCGCTGAGGCCCACGAGATCATCAGCCGGGCGCGAAGCCAGGCCCCGATCGCGATCGGCCCGCACGGACCGGAGCTGCTGACCCACGACCTGGTGCGAAGCGTGCTGCGCGACCCACGATTCCGCGTACCCCAAGGCATGTTCCTTGCCGGCCAGGGCATCACCAGCGGTCCGCTATGGGACCGGGTCGCCGCGAGCCTGATCAGTCTGGATGGAGCCGCACACCACCGGTTGCGGCGACTGGTGTCAAAAGCCTTCACCCCCCGCGCCACCGAACGACTCCGCTCGACGGTCATCGACGTGATCAACCAGCTTGTTGACCGCCACACCGTCGCTGGGCGCTGTGAGGTGGTCACCGACATCGCCCGCCAATTCCCGATCCCGATCATCTGCGCGCTGCTCGGCGCGCCGTCCGAGGATTGGGAGCTGTTCTCAGAGTGGACCGACGACATATTCAAGGTCTTCGACTGGAACGTCGCCGAGCACGAGCAGGCCATCCTGGCGGCCTGGGACGAACTCGACGCCTACATCGACGTCATGGTTGCCAACCGGCGCGAAACGTTGACCGACGACCTACTCTCCGACCTGATTCGCGCCGAGGATGACGGCGATCGCCTCAGCGCCGACGAGCTACGGATGCTGGTGGCGGGCCTGCTCATGGCCGGCACCGACACCACGCGGAATCAGCTGGCCGCCTCGGTGCAGGTGCTGTGTGATCATCCCGACCAGTGGGCGCTGCTTGCTCAGCATCCCGAGCTCGCGATGAATGCCGTCGAGGAGACGATGCGCCATTCACCGATCGCGGCCGGCACCCTCCGCATTGCCCTGGAGGACGTCGAAATAGCCGGGGTGATGATCCCGGCCGGCACACTGGTAATCGCCAACACCGCCGCCGCGAACCGCGATCCCGCCGTCTACGACGACCCCGACCGCCTCGACATCACCCGCGAAGGCGCCCCGCCCATGCAGACCTTCGGCGCGGGTGCGCACTACTGCCTCGGTGCCAATCTCGCCAGGCTCGAGCTATCTGAAGCGCTGTCGGCCATGACACGGCGCATGCCCAACGCTCGGCGCAGCGGTCCGGCCCCGTGGAAGCCGCTGACAGGGATTAGCGGACCGACCACTCTGACCATCAAGTTCGACGCCGGACACTGAACGAAAGGCATCGCGTCCAGGCCCGCACCCGGGCGGGGGCCGCTAGTTTAAATCAAGCGCTTGACTTAATCAGCGATCTACGCGTTGACTAGCGGAATGACCACCACGGCCGGCAGGACCGTTCGCACCGAGCGGGCCAGCTCCACCCAGGAGGCGATCCTGGTCGCCGCCGAGCGGCTCTATGCCGAGCACGGCATGTTCGCGGTGTCCAACCGGCAGGTCAGCGAGGCCGCCGGCCAGGGCAACAATGCCGCGGTGGGCTACCACTTCGGCACCAAGGCCGACTTGGTGCGCGCCATCGAGCAGAAGCACCGCGGGCCCGTCGAACAGCTACGCGAGCACATGGTGGCCGAGCTGCGGAAATCGGGTGAGCTCTCCCGAGATGCGGGACTGGGTGGCCTGCCTGGTGCGCCCACTCACCGACCATCTGGCCGATCTCGGCTATGACGGGTCGCCCACCTGGTACGCGCGCTTCGCGGCGCAGGCGATGACCGATCCCGCGTACTACAACATCATCGTCAAGGGTGCGCTCAGCTCGCCGTCGCTGGTGCAGGTCGTCGAGGGCATCAACCGTTGCCTGCCCAACCTGCCGGCCGAGGTTCACTTCGAACGCAACATCATGGCCCGCAACCTGCTGATGCACACCTGCGCCGATCGTGAACGTGCGCTGGCGGCAGGCTCATCGATGCACCAATCTTCCTGGCGCGCCGCCGCATCCGGCCTCATCGACGCGATCGTCGGTCTGTGGCTGGCGCCCGTGACGCCGTACGAGTGAGGGATCTGCAGATGAAAGTGACTGTCGACCAAGACATTTGCGCATCGTCGGGGAACTGCGTGATGAATGCGCCGGAGGTGTTCGATCAGCGCGACGACGACGGCGTCGTCGTGTCTGCTCAATCAGAATCCGTCGGCCGAGCAGGCCGAGGGCGCACGCCGGGCGGCCGCGGCCTGCCCCGCACTGGCCATTCACATCGAGGAATAAAAATGTCGGAGACAGCGAAGACACTGACGAGTACCACGACCGAGGCGGCTTCCGGGATCCCGGACTATCCGATGGCCAGGCAGGCGCGCTGCCCGTTCGCCCCGCCCCCGGATGTCATGGCGCTCGCCGCGGCCAAGCCGTTGTCCAGGGTGCGGATCTGGGATGGCAGCACTCCGTGGCTCATCACCGGCTTCGAGCAAGTCCGGGAACTGTTCTCCGATTCCCGGGTCAGCGTCGACGACCGAGTGCCGGGCTTTCCGCACTGGAATGCAGGGCATGTTGTCGACCGTGCACAAGCGCCCGCGATCGGTATTCACGTCCGACGGCGAAGAGCACACCCGATTCCGGCGGATGTTGTCGAAACCGTTCACGTTCAAGAGGGTGGAGGGCCTGCGGCCGACGATCCAGCGGATCACCGACGAGCACATCGACACGATGCTGGCCGGCCCGCAACCGGCCGATCTGGTCACCGCGCTCGGCCTGCCGGTCCCGTCCCTGGTGATCAGCCAGCTGCTGGGGGTGCCCTATGAGGACGCCGAGATGTTCCAGCACCACGCCAATGTCGGACTCGCGCGGTACGCGACCGGTGAAGACACCGTCAAGGGCGCTATGAGCCTGCACAAGTACCTGGCGCAGCTGGTCGAGGCCAAGATGGTAGACCCGGCCCCCAATTCTGCACCAGATGCGGTATCCGACTTGGCCGAACGGGTCAAGGCCGGCGAGCTCAGCGTGAAGGAAGCCGCGCAGCTCGGTACCGGATTGTTGATCGCCGGGCACGAGACCACCTCGAACATGATCGGGCTGGGTGTGCTTGCGCTGCTGGAAAATCCCGACCAGCTGGCCGTCATCCGCGACGCCGAAGACCCGCAGGTCCTCGCCAGCGCGGTGGAGGAACTGTTGCGCTACCTCAGCATCATCCAGAACGGGCAGCGCCGCGTCGCGGTCGAAGACATCCACATCGCCGGGGAGGTCATCCGCGCCGGCGAAGGCATCATCATCGATCTGGCCCCGGCGAACTGGGATCCGGACGCCTTCCCCGAGCCGGAACGGCTGTACCTGCACCGCTCGGGGGCCGACCGAAACGTCGCATTCGGTTACGGCAGGCATCAGTGCGTGGGCCAGCAGCTCGCCCGCGCCGAGCTGCAGATCGTCTACCGCACGCTGTTCCGGCGCGTCCCGACGCTGGCGCTGGCCGTCCCGGTCGAGGACGTCGCCTTCAAAGACGACCGGCTCGCCTATGGCGTCTACGAACTCCCGGTGACCTGGTAGCTACTCTCGAAACTGTCGATCCGAATGGAGGGTCCATCATGACTCAAACCAGCACCGTCTCGCTCTACCCGCCGGAAGGCTATGGCGCGCCGAAGAATCGCCGCGGGCACGCGGTGGGCAGCGACGTGGGACTGCCGGAAGGGACCGTGGTCTTCTCCGCGGACAACCACATTTCCCTGGCCGCCGACATCTTCTACGAACGCTTCCCGGACGACCTCAAGGAGAAGGCGCCGCGGATCTGGTACGAGGACGGCGCCTACCAAGTTGGGCGCAAGGGGCAGTCGTTCCTGCCGGGCGATTTCAGCGCGGTGCTGATGCAGTATGACGACCTGCCCGGGGCGGCAAGCACCAACATCGAGGCCCGGATCCAGGAGTTGCGCGAGGACGGCGTCGAGAGGGAACTGGCCTTCCCCAACGCGGTTTTGGCGCTTTTCCACTACCCGGACAAGAAACTTCGCGAGCTTGTGTTCCGCATCTACAACGAGTACATCGCCGAACTGCAGGAGCGCTCGGCCGGCCACTTCTACGGCGCCGGGCTGATCAACTGGTGGGATCCGCAAGGCACTCGGAAGACGCTGGCCGAGCTGAAATCGTTGGGGCTCAAGACGTTCCTGATGCCACTGAACCCGGGCAAGGATGACGACGGCAACCCGATCGACTACTCGAGTACTTCGATGAGCGCGGTCTGGGACGAGATCGAAGCCTCCGGCATTCCCGTCACGCACCACATCGGCGAGACCCCGCCGAAAAGCCCGTGCGAGTTCAACAGCGTTGTCGTCGGCATGATGATCAACATCGACGGATTCCGGGAGACGTTCTCCAAGTATATCTTTGGGGGCATCCTCGACCGGCACCCGGGGCTGCGGATCGGCTGGTTCGAAGGCGGCATCGCGTGGGTTCCGTGGGCACTGCAGGACGCCGAGCACCTGGTGGCCTCGTATCAGCACATGTTCAACCGGCCGCTGCAGCACGATGTGCGGTACTACTGGGACAACCACATGAGCGCGTCGTTCATGGTCGACCCGCTGGGCTTGCAGCTGATCGACAAGATCGGGGTGGACAGGGTGATGTGGTCCAGCGATTATCCCCACAACGAAAGCACCTACGGCTATTCGGAGAAGTCGCTGGCGGCCGTCGTCGACGCCGTCGGGCCGGCCAACGCGGCGCAGATCGTCAGCGGCAACATCACGAAGTTTTTGGGCTTGTAGTGACGACATTCGCGACGGCGACGGCCGCGGTACCCCTGCGGTGATTCCCGAAACGCCCGACCTGGCCCGGATGCGCCGCGAGACCGGCGCCCGGCTGCGGTCAGCGATGGCCGAACGCGGCGTCGACGCGCTGGTCCTGTTGGGCAACAACGCCGTGGTCTACGCCACCGGGACCAGTTGGCCGCTCGGCGACTCGGGTCTGTCGTACGTCGAGCGGCCGGTGGCGGTCGTGCTCGCCGACGACCAATGGCCACATCTGTTCCTGCCGTTTCGCGAGGGCGCCGCCCAGGAGTCCGCGTTGCCGTCCGATCACCTACATGGACCCGTTTACCTCGAATTCGACGAAGGAGTCCAGAGTTTCGCCCGCGCGCTAACCGACTTGATCCCGGCCGGAGCAGCCGTCGCGGTCGATGAGTGCACCGGCGCCATGTCGCGCGCGGGGAAGCTGTTGTTTCCCAACGGAGCCCCTGTCGATGCCGGGGCCATCCTCAGCGCCGCCAAGGCGGTCAAAACCCCGGACGAACTGTCTTGCATGCGCACGGCCATCCGGATCACCGACGAGGCGATGGTCGAAGTCCACAAGCGTTTGGTGCCCGGTATCCGCCAAATCGACCTATCGGCAAGCTTTTTGCGACGCGCATTCGAATTGGGCGCCACGGCCAGCATGCTGGAGCCGATCTGGCAGGTGATGCCGCCGAGCAAAGCCGAAGGCGTGTGGACCACGCACGGCGACCTGGCATTGCCGCTGCTTTCCACCGAGCGCGAACTGGCCGAGGGCGACGTGCTCTGGACCGATGTCAGCATCACCTACCACGGCTACTGCTCGGACTTCGGACGCACCTGGATAGTCGGGCGCGATCCGTCGCCGCGTCAGCGGGCGCAGTTCGACAGATGGTTCGAAATCATGACCGCCGTCTTGGACGTCGCCCGGGCCGGAGTCACCGCCGCCGACCTGGGCAGGGCCGCCACCGCGGCCAACGGCGGTAGTCGCCCTTGGCTCCCGCACTTCTACCTCGGTCACGGCATCGGGGTAAACGCCGCCGAAATGCCGATGATAGGAACAGATCTCGGCGAGGAGTTCGACGAGAAGTTCGTCCTGCAGCCGGGCATGGTGCTGGTCCTGGAGCCCGTGGTGTGGGAGGACGGCACGGGCGGCTACCGCAGCGAGGAGGTCTTGGTGATCACCGAGGAAGGCTGGACCCGATTGACCAACTACCCGTATGACCCCTATGGCAACTGAAGTCCTGCCCGACGACCGCGCGCTGCGGTCGGGGCGCCGCCGGCGGGCCCTGGAGCAAATGGCGGCGCACGATCTCGATGTGTTGGTCCTCGGTCGCCAGGCCAACGTCCGCTACGTCTCCGGCGCGCCACAACTGTGGGTCGCCGGGACCCGGCCGTTCGGTCCGACCTGTGTGCTGGTGCGTGAGACCGGCGCGGTCCACCTGCTCAGCACCTGGGACGAGGGCATTCCTGATGACATTCCACACGAGAACCTGTATGGCATTTCGTGGAATCCGATGAACACGATGTCGGCGCTGCGGCGGATCGACGGCGCATCCACGGCGCGTCGCGTCGGAACCGACGCGCTGTCACCGGTTTTCGCGCAGCTGCTGCCAACGGCGTTCCCCGAGGCCGAGTTGGTGGACGGGGAACTTGCCATGCGCGCCGCCCGACGTATCAAGACGGCCGAAGAAGTCGTTTCGCTTCGCGAGGCGATCGTGGTGGCCGAGTCGGGCCTGGCGGCCGCGTTGTCTGAGCTGCGGCCCGGGGTAAGCGAACAGTTGCTCGCCGGGGTTCTGCTCGAGGCGCTGGCGGCCGGCGGGGTGAGCACCCCGTCGAATCAGGATGTCGCCTGGGTGACGTCACGTGATCACCCATGGCGGCGCGTCGACGGCCCGGACCGAATCCAAGGCCGGGTCAAGGACGGCGACCTGGTGGCGTTCTCCGCCGGGGTGCTCGCCGGTGGCTACATCGGCGAGGTGGGGCGGACCTGGCCCGCGGGTGCGGCCGGCGGCGCCGCCAACCTCTACCGCCGCTGGGAAAGCTTGTGGTCCAGGCTGTTAGCCGCATGCCAACCGGGCGCCGCGGCCGACGAACTGCTTAATGCCTACCAGGCCGCGGGGGAACCGGCGCCGCCGATGCCGGTCGCCCGGGGCCTGGGCATGGGCTTCGACCCGCCGGTCGTCTCCAAACACTTACCCCAAAGCGCGGCCGACGAACGATTGGAGCCTGGACTGGTGCTGGCCGTGACCGGATATGTCTGGGAACAGGGAGTCGGGGCGGTCTTCGGGCGCGAGGCCGTCCTCATCACGGCCGACGGTCCCGAAGTTCTGACGTCCAGTCCCACGTGGCAGGCATGAGCCCGTTCGCGAGGTAGTTGATGGCAATCGATCCTTCGCACATTCTGCTCACCGATCGTGTGGCGGTGGTGACGGGCGCCGGCTCGGGTATCGGCCGCGGCATCGCGGCCGGCATGGTGGCATTCGGTGCCAGGGTCGCGATCTGGGAACGCGACCCGGAGACCTGCGCGCAGGCCGCGAAATCCATTGGTGCGCTTGGAATCGTGACCGATGTCCGCGACAGCGGCCAGGTGGACGCGGCGCTGCAGCGCACCACCGCCGAACTCGGGCCGACGACGATCTTGGTGAACAACGCCGGGGGCGCGTTCTCGTCGCCGCTGCTGGATACCAGCGAAAACGGTTGGGACGCATTATATAAGGCCAACCTGCGTCACGTGCTGCTGTGCACCCAGCGGGTTGCGCGGCGATTGGCGTCGGCTGGCCTGCCCGGCAGCGTCATCTCGGTGACGTCGATCGAGGGCGTACGCGCCGCACCCGGTTATGCGGCATACGCCGCGGCCAAGGCGGGTGTCATCAACTACACCAAGACCGCGGCGCTGGAACTCGCGCCCCACGGCATACGGGTGAATGCGATAGCACCCGACATCACCCTCACCGAAGGACTGGCACAGCTCAGCGGCGATTCCGCGGGGCACAGCATGGGCGACATCGTGCCGCTGGGGCGTCCCGGTCATGTCGACGAGATTGCCAGTGTCGCAGTGTTTCTCGCCTCTGATATGTCGGCCTACCTGACCGGGCAGACGCTGCATGTCGACGGCGGTACCCATGCCGCGAGCGGCTGGTATCACCACCCGCAGACGGGAGACTACCGGCTCGGGCCATCCGGTTAGTGGGCCCACCCCTCGGCGGCCTGGTCGTCGAACGTGTGGTCAATGCGCTCGAACCTGCGGCGGATCGAGGCTCGGGCCGCCTCGTGCGGAAGGACGTACAGTCGGTTGGCCAGAATCGCGTCGGCGGTCAGCCGGGCCACGTCGTCGACCCCGAGGCTTTGGTCTTGCGCCGGGAGCGGCCCCAGCCCGCCCGTCACCTCGGGGGTCGACGCGAGTCCGTAGTCCGCCCCGCGAATGCGTTCGGAGTTGGAGAGCAACTTGGTTTCAACGACCATCGGGCAGAGCACCGACACGCCGATGCCGTTGTCCCTGAGCTCGCGGGCCAACGTCTCCGCCAGGCCGACGACGCCGTATTTGGCAACGCCGTACGCCCCGAGGCCGGCATTGGGTACCAGTCCGGCGAACGATGCGTTGAAGGCGATGTGGCCGCCCGTGCCCTGCTCGAGCAGCCTCGGCACGAACGCCTCGGCGGCATGGATCGAGCCCCACAGGTCAATGTCGATCACCCAGCGCCAGTCCTCGTGCGTCATCTGCGCGATCGGACCCGCGACGACGATGCCGGCGTTGCTGAAGACGATGTCAACGCGGCCGAGCAGACGGAATGCTTCGTCCGCGAGGTGAACCATCTCCTCGAGATGTCGTACGTCGCACATCACGCCGTGTGCGTCGACACCGTCGGTTTGCAGCCGTGCCACAGCCTGTTCCAGCGTGGGCTTATCGACGTCCGCGAGCACCACGCGGGCTCCGCGGCGGGCCAACTCGGTGGCGGTGGCGAAACCGATGCCGCTCGCGCCGCCCGTAATCACGGCACCGCGTCCCGCGAATCCGTCCATCAATACACAACCAGGGTTCCGCCGGCTTGCGCTGGAGGACGATCGGGATGGACGAGGAACATGTGATCCTTCGGCTTGTCGGTCCTGTTTCGTAGGGTGCGAGGTATGTCGGGTCGTCGGTGTTACCGTACCCCGGGCGATTGGTCGTCGAGAGTGCACGGTACATCGCGCCGGGACTGCCGGTGCCGGATTTTGGGCAGGGCCGTTTCCCTGGGCGATTGCTTGCGGGTGTGCGCTGAAGTCGGGAATACCAACGTGCCAGCAGAGATTGTGCTGGTCTCACGGTCCACATCGCAGCGTTCCGACTTGAGCCACCGCACGGGAGTTACTAGGCGAAGGTGTTGTGGTCCCCGCTTCTTTCGGTCCTTTCGGTTATGTCTGGTAGTCGATGCTCTGCCGCTTCATCGATCACCGGTGCGCATGCGGTGATTGCATCATGAGACTAGGGCCGGGCTGGCCCTTCACGCCCAAACGGCATGAAAAGAAGCTGGCAGCTCCAAGCCGTCAGCCAAGTCACGGACGGAACCCTATTTCAGGCAGCTACCCGCATCGACCGGCAGGGTGACACCCGTGATGTAGCGCGACTCGTCGGAGGCGAAGAACAGCACCGCGTTGCTGACGTCAATCGGGTCCACCCATGGGGTGGGCAGCACGTGGAACATCTGACAGATCGGGGCCATGTCGTCGGGACCCGGATTCTCCAGATCCGGCCGGAACATCTTCCAGGTCCCCTCGTTCATGATCATCGGAGTGCTGACGTGCGTGGGGTTGACGGTGTTGACACGAATCATGTGCTGCCCCAACTCCACTGCGAAGGACCGCATTACGCCCACCACACCGTGCTTGGCCGCGACATAACTGCCGCAGTGGGGGTAGGCCTTGAGTCCGCCCACCGAGCTGGTCAGGATGATCGAACCGCCCTTGCCGCCCGCGATCATATGTGGCACACCGGCTTTCACCGACTTCCAGACGCTTGACAGGTTTACGTCGATCATTTCCTGCCAGTCGTATTCGGAGGTCTTGTCCAGCGTGTCGCCGCCATTGCCGATGCCCGCGTTGGCCACGATGATGTCCAGCCGGCCCAACTGCTCCACGCCGCTGTCCACCGCGGCCTTCAGCGCGTCGTAATCGCGGACATCGACTTCGGCCGTGAAGATCCTGCGGTTCAGGCCCTTGACCAGGTCGGCGGTCTCGGCCAGATCCTCGGGCGTCGACGCCGGGATGGTGGTGTTCTGCACGATCGGCTTGCAGACGTCGACAGCGATGATGTCGGCGCCCTCCTCGGCCAACCGCACCGCATGGCTGCGGCCCTGACCGCGTGCCGCCCCGGTGATGAAGGCGACCTTGCCCTCAACACGTCCAGTCATGGTTACCTCGTTCCTTTCCCACAGGTGTTAACGACGAATCCGTTTTGGCTATTTATGGTTCTGAATATTAGAGAATCTGATTCTCGTCGGGCAAGTCGCGTGCGCTATCTGGTCACTTCGCTAACAAGAAAAGCGCGCTAGCCGACGAATCCGCGCGAGCAGAAGTCCCACACCTCGTCGGCGCTGATGGGATGAACCGTCGCGTCGTCGGTACCGCCGCTGGATTGCGCAATGAACATGACGGTCTGCATGGTCATGGCGGCCACCCGCTTGGCATTGACGTCGGCGCGCAACGTGCCGGCGTCGCCGGCCGCTTCCATGAGTTCGATGAGCAACGCCAGCAGCGGGGCGGTGGCCATCTTGACCTCGGCCGGATGGGTCACCAGCAACCGCGGCGCAAAGTCGGTGAAGAGCGGCCGCTTGGCCGTCGGGTCCGGACGGCAGGCCTCATACAACAGCTCGACGGCGACCTTCAGACGATCCAGCGGATCGGCCTGGCTTTCCGTGGCGGCGCGGATCTGGTCGGCGGACCGGCTCAACGCGTCTTCAAACAGCGCGAGCAGTAGCTCGTGTTTGCCATCGAACTGCAGGTAGAAGCTCCGCAGCGACTGGCGGGACCGGTCGACGACTTCCTGGACGGTGAAGTCGGTGGTGCCCTTCTCGATGATGATCGCCTGCGCCGCGTCGAGGAAACGCTGGACGCGCTGCGCTGCCCGCAGTTTCGCGGTCTTGATCGATCGCTCGACGGCGCGCTGCTTCCAGGCCGGCTCCTCGTTTGGACTGGTCACGGACGGATCAGACGATTGTCGCGTGGGGAGAACATGGTTGGACTCTACCGGAGAACGCCGTGACATCGCTGCGCTCGACCCCCTCACCATCGCCGTGTCCGAGATTGTAACTTTCTCGCTGCGAGAATAGTATTCTCTTACGCGTGTATATGGAAGCGGAATCGCAAGAGCACGACGCGCCGTCCCCGAGAATCGGGAAACCATCTTTCGTGGGAGTGCTGTGCAGCTGACGTTTGACGCCGACGTCGAGGCGTTCCGCGCCGAATTCGTGGCTTTCCTCGACGCACACCAGCCCCCGGAGGCCGACGCCGTCGAGCGGCCGCGGTCCAGTGCGCACATCCCGGAGTGGGCCCGGCGTTGGCAGCGGCTGCTGTTCGACAGCGGATGGCTGCTGCCCGGCAATTCGCCAGAGTTCGGGGGACGCAACGCCACGTTGTTGCAGCAGTATGTGTATCTGGAGGAGTTGGGGCGGCGGCGCATCTATCAAAGTTTCAATCCGCAAGGCGTGGGCATCATCGCGGCGTCGTTGTTGACGTTCGGCACGCCGGAGCAAAAACGGCGATGGGCGGTGCCGATTCTGCGGGCCGAGATCACCGCGTCGCTCGGGATGAGCGAACCCGGCGCGGGCTCGGATCTGGCTTCGCTCACAACGCGGGCGGTGCGCCATTCAGATTCGCAAGGCGATCACTTCGTGGTCAACGGTCAGAAGGTGTGGACGTCGGGCGCTAATGACGCCGACGTGCTGCTGACGTTCGTGCGCACCGATCCGGATAAACCAAAACACAAGGGCATCAGCGTGTTAATGATCCCGACCGACACTCCCGGGGTGGTGCGCCGTCCGTTCGCGTCGATTTGTCACAGCGATGAGCTCGACTTCAACGAGGTTTTCTTCACCGACGCGCGGGTGCCGGCCGAGAACTTGGTGGGTCAGCTCAATGAGGGCTGGCGGGTCGCAACCGGTTCCCTCGGCCACGAGCGCGCCATGTTGTGGATGGATTACGCGGAGATGTTGCACGCGCTGACCGTCGATTTCAGTCCGTCGGGACTACTGCAGCGCGATCGTTACGCGACTCTGGTGATGGATTGCTACGCGCTGCGACTGATGGGGTCGGCAGCCTTGGCAAAGGCCGCTCGCGGGGAAGAGGACGTGCCCGCCCAGTCAGTGCTCAAGCTTCTCGGTTCGGAGGCAATGCAACGCGCGTGTGAGGACGGGTTGCATGCGCAGGGGCCGGACGGGCTGGTGCTCCACGCCGTCACCGCGCCGTGCGCGCCGCTGAACCTGGATAGCCACTACCGCAGCTGGTTCGACCGATACGCGCGCTCCTTCGCCGCGACCATCGCCGGCGGCACTTCCGAAATCCAGCGGAACATCATCGCCGAACGGATACTCGGCCTGCCGCGCAATTAACCTGCGTGCGTTTGGGAGTCCAACCACGCGTAGTAGCCGATGGCGGCGAGCCCGGCCACGATCGCCACCGCCCCTAACGCGATGGCGGCCATCGCGATTCGGGGATTGTTTGCGACGCCCCGCTGCACCCGCCTGCGGGCGATGTCGCCGGTTATCACCGCCGCTATGCCGAAGGGCACCCCGACCATCAGCCAGCATGTCATGAGTGCGACTACGCCCAGGAGCAGCGCGGCAACGCCGAACTCGTTTCGAGGTGCATCCGGCTGACTCATTCGGTCCCTCCACTTGGTGGCCAGACGAGTCTACGCGGGGGCCCCGAATTCTCATATGTCACAGAAATTTCCGTAGTGGGTCAGTTTGAATCACTGAGCGCGAGGACCCGAATCGGCCTAGTGGCTATGATCCTGGGCCCGCTGATCGTGCCGCCGCAACTTCTTCAAACTGACCCACTACCGCAATTTCGGGGTGTGGCATTTTGTCCGCCTCACAGCGACAAACAGGTGTCGTCGCACGAGCGAGGGGATTGTCGCTGTGAGGCGGACAAAACCAGCCGCCGGTTCTCTGGTGCCTCCAGTGACGGCTGGGATAAGTCAGTCCACGCGCTACAGCTCGGCCAGCCGGGGCGCAGATCCCTTGGCCCGCAACGCCGCTCCAGCTTGCCCGGTCAGTTCTCGCGCGCTGCCAAGCAGACCGTCCAGGATCAGTGACCGCTTGACGTGGTGGTGTAGCCGGTGCTCGGCGGTGAAGCCGATACCGCCCAGCACCTGCTGGCAATGACGCGCGGTGGTCAGGGCTGCCTGGCCGGCCGCGGCCTTGGCCAGCAGGGAAGCCAGCCCGTCGGCGGCGTCCGGTTGCGCGGCGGCGGCATCCAGGGTCGCCTCCGCTCCTTCGATTGCGACGAGAGTCTCGGCTAGGCGGTGCCGGATCGCCTGGAAGGAGCTGATGTGCCGGCCGAATTGAACGCGGTCCAGGGCGTGCCGGCGCGCCAGTGACAGCATCGCCCGGCTGGTCCCGACCAGCCACCAGCCCAGTGCCCGCCTTCCCGCGGCGAGTGGCACCGGGCCGCCTTCCGGCACACGATGTATCGGCAACCCGTCCAGCGCCGAGCCGGGCTGGTCGGTGCGCTCCCATATCACCCAAGAGCCGCCGGCAAAGGGTAGCGGTGTGGTTCCGCCGGGCGCATCTCCGGCCGCACGCAACACGACGTCGTTGAGGACGGGGGCATGCGCGCCGGTCTCGCCGAGCAGCCGGAACACCAAAGGGATTGCCGCGTCAGGCATTTCCTCCAGCATGTCTTGCCAGCCCAATTCGGTCAACGCCGCATCGAGCTTGGCCCCGGAGGCCGACAAAGACTCCGTCATCGTTGTGCGCACCGAATCGGCCAGCAGGCGCAGCGATTCGGGGTCTGTCGAGGGATCCACGATTCACTCCTTCCCGAGGTCGAGCAGCCGGTGGGCGATGATGTTGCGCTGAATCTCGGAGGTTCCGCCATAGATGGTCGCCGCGCGCGAGTACAGGTACTCCGACCGCCACGGTGTGTCGTCCAGCTCTAGTGTCCCGGGCAGCAGATCGCGGACGGTGTCGTAGAGCCGTTGCTCGGCGGTGGCCAGCAACACCTTGTCGATGGAGGTGTCCGGCCCGAGCCGCGCTCCGTCACGCAACCGGTGCTGGGTGAGGCGGGAGCGGCAGCGCAACGTGTGCAGCGCGAGATAGGCTGAGCCAAGCTCGAATTCGTCATGGCCGTCTTGTTCGCCGTTTCGGGCAACTTCCCCGATGAGCTCATCGAATCGCGAGTAGAGATAGGCGATCCGCTGCCAAAAGCAGGTGGAACGCTCGTAGGGGAGCAGGTCCATCGCGAGCCGCCAGCCGTCTCCGGGCCGGCCGAGCATCCGGCTCGCCGGGATCACCACATCGTCGAAGTACACCTCGCAGAACTCATCGACCCCGTGCATCGTGCGCAGCGGCCGAATGGTGATGCCCGGCGTGTCCAGGTCGACGAAGAACGCGGTGATTCCGTCATGGCCCGGCGCGGTGCGGGTGAGCAGGATGCATCGGCTCGAGAACTGCGCGAAGCTGGTCCAGACCTTCTGCCCGTTGACAATCCAGTCATCCCCCCGGGGCGTGGCACGGGTGGACAGCGACGCCAGGTCGCTGCCGGACCCCGGCTCGGAGAAGCCCTGACACCATTGCTCACGGCCACTGAGTAGTCGCGGCACCATTTCCGTCGCCAGTTCCGCGGGCGCGTAATCGATCATGGTGGGCGCGAGCACCTCGAGCATCGAGTACGGCCCGGGCTCGGCGAGGCGCCGGCCGACCACTTCTTCGCCGACGATCGCGCGCAGCACCGCGGGCCCGCCCAACCCGCCGACTTCTTTCACCCAGCCGTACCGCATCCAGTCGGCGTCATAGAGCGCCCGGCTGACTCGGGCGAATTGGTGCATATGACCCTGCAGCGAGTGGTCGGGCCCGGGGGTCAGGTCGTGCTCGTCGAGCCACGCCCGCAGACCCGACCGGAACTCCTCGACATTCATGGGTTCGGGCGGCCGACGGCGTGCGGGCGCCCGGAGTCGTGCACGCCGCTGCGCCGGATGAACGTCATGGCACGGGTTTTCAGTCGCCAGCCATCGGCGGTGCGCAGGTAGGTGTCGCGGTAGTAGCCGATTCGCATGTCGTGAGCGGAGTGCTCGATGAAGCACAGCGGCTGGGTGCCGCTCGCCGAATCACCGTCGAGTTCCACCAGCGAGGTTCCGGTCATGAACAGGCCCTTGGGTGCGGCGGCCACCAATTCCGGGAACCTGTCCAAGGTGTAGGTGTCGCCGAACGCGCTGTAGGTGCCGTCCGGCGTGAACACCCCGATGAGTCCCTCGATGTCTCCCTGGGTGATGGTCACCGCGTAACGGGCGAGCAGCTGCTGGATCTCGACCAGGTCATCAGTTCTTGTTGGCATAGACCTTGCCGCCTTTCATGACGAAGCCGACGTGCTGGGTAACGCTTATGTCCTCCAACGGGTTTCCCGGCACCGCGATGATATCGGCGAGCTGGCCCGGCGCGAGCCGCCCCCGGTCCGTCGAGTTGATGAGTTCGGCGGCGGTCACCGTTGCCGCCCGCAGCACCGCCAACGGCGGCAGGCCCCAATTGACAAGGGTGACAAGCTCGTCGGCGTTGCGGCCGTGCGGTATCGCGGGGGCGTCAGTGCCGACCGCGATCTTCACGCCGGCTTCGTACGCGGCCAGTATCGAGGTGCGTGACTTCGGGAACATCTCGGCCGCCTTGGCCTGTAGCTCGGGGGGAGCGTGCGAAACGTCCATCCCCTCGGCCAGGCGGCGGGTGCTCACCAGGAATGTGCCGTGCTCGACCATTGTGGCGATCGCTTCGTCGTCGATCAGGAAGCCGTGCTCGATGCAGTCGATACCGGCGGCGACGGCATGTTTGACCGCGTCGGCGCCGTGCGTGTGCGCGGCGACGCGCAGCCCACGCCGATGTGCCTCGTCGACGATCGCGCGCAGTTCCTCGTCGGAATAGTGCTGCGCGCCAGGCGGTCCCGTCAGCGACATGACTCCACCCGAGCAGCACACCTTGATCAGCTCGGCACCGTGTTTGATCTGGTAACGCACCGCCTTGCGGATCTCGTCGATCCCGTTGGCGATGCCTTCCTCCACCGTCAACTCGAGCACGTGGGGTGCAAACGCCGCGAACATCGTCGGATCCAGATGCCCGCCGGTGGGCGTGATCGCGTGGCCGGCCGGCACCACTCGCGGCCCGTCGATCCAGCCGGCGTCGATGGCCTTGCCCAGCGCGACATCGAGCAGATAGCCGCCCGTCTTGACGAACAGCCCGAGGTTGCGCACCGTGGTGAACCCGGCGCGCAGCGTGCGGCGGGCATTGCCGACCGCGCGCAGCACCCGCGTCGGGGGGTCATCCTGGACCTGAGACAGGCCGGGCTTCTCGCCGCGACCGCCCATCAGAAGGTTGACCTCCATGTCCATCAGACCCGGTAACAAGATCGCCTCGCCGAGATCGATCAGGTCGCCCTGGACTGGGGCGTTACTGCCACCTACCCCAGAGATGCGCTCGCCGTCGATCTGCACGATGCCGGGCCGCAAGATCTCACCGGCGTCGACGTCGAGCAGCCCGGCGGCCTTGAGCGTCAGCACCGCTTAGATCACCGGCTCCCGGATCAGCTCAACCCACGCCGCCCCGCTGTCCGGAACGCGCGGCTGCTTCCACGCCTCTATCGGAAACGACACCATGATCAGCGACTGCATGATGTGCATGAGCGTCTGCGCGTCCTCGGGCAGATCGTCCAGCGGGAACTTGTCGCAGTAGGCGATCGCATCGTTCAGGCGGGGGAAGGCCGCGTCGTAGAACTGCTGCATCTCGGTCATCGTGGAGGCCAGCCGCTTGGCGTAGCGCTCGGGTTCGGTTTCCAGGTCCCAATCCAGATAGGGCTCCAGGTCGGCGAATTCAGTGGGTAACATGCCATTGGTCTGGTATTGTTGGCGCACTCCTTTACGTAGTCTCCGGCCACTTTGTGCAGATGGCGTAGCAGGATCTCCTGGTCGCACAGCAGAAAATCTTTGACCACCTTGGTGCCGATCATGGTCTGGGTCGCTTCCAGGGTATTGGAGTCCTGAAGCGCGTACTCCTTGAACGTCACCGCCGCCAGTTCCTGAGCCAACCGTTCGCGCGCGTTTTTCGGCGGAACGAAATACAGCGTGCACTCGAAGATGTGCTTGTCGACTGCGGTGGGCCAATAGTGATACGTCAGGTACCAGCCGGGCTCCCAGATCAGCAGCATGAGGTTCGGGAAGAAGTGCCACGAGTCAATGCCCCACTGCGGCACCTTCTTCGGGTTGACACCCGGGGGCAGCTGGTCGAGCTTCTCGATGACCTCCGGCTTGTCCCACGGGCCGAACAGTCCGCTGCGCAGCACCTGGTCCATCGGCTTGACCATGGACATGTCCGAGGGCGGCGCCTGACCGCCCCAGGTCGAGATCATCCCGTGCGGACTTGCCAGCTCGTAGTGCAGCGCCTCGAAGCCGTACTTGACGATTTTGGCGGCTTCTTCCTTGGTGTACTGGCCCTGGTGCAGCACCGGCGCGTGGTAGAACTCGGCGAAGGCGTCGATGAACAGCTTCCAGTTACTGCCGACCTCGGCCCGGTAGGAGTAGGACTCGGTCATCTCGTGGAACGGGTAGCCCTCGATGCCCTTGGCCAGCGACCCGAGGTAGTCGGCGAGCGGTTTTGCCTGCTCGTCGAGATTGACGAAGATGAATCCTTCCCACACCTCGCAGCGCACCGGCACCAAGCCGAACTGGCTCTTGTCGACGTCGAAGAACTCATCCTCCTGTTGAATGAAGGTCAACTCGCCGTCGAGGCTGTAGCGCCAGGCGTGGTACTTGCAGGTGAACTGACGGCAGGTGCCCGAGGTCTCCTCGTGTGGATAGTCGTTCCACACCAGCTTGTTTCCGCGGTGACGGCACACGTTGTGGTACGCCTTGACCGACCCGTCCTTGGTCTTGACGACGATCACCGACATACCCGGACCCGCCGACGGCAGCTCCTTGGTGAAATAGCTGCCGGTGCGCGGCAGCCGCTCAACCCGACCGACATTGAGCCAGGTCTTCTTGAAGATCGCCTCACGCTCGGCCTCGAAGAACGCCGGATCGATCGAGTCGGTGTAATCGACTGGTGCGGTGCCCAGTTCGGGATAGTTTTCGGTCCAGCTACCCGCGGGTGGTTTCGGGAAGTGGGGCAACGTTCTCTACCTCTCGTTGTCGGGTTCCACGCCAAAAGCGTTGAGTGCCATCGCGAGTGCGATGTATCCGCCTATGGTGAAGATCAAGTCCATGCGCTGCCGTTCGTCAAGCCGTTGGCAGAGAGTGGCCCATGTCTGATCCGACAGGCTGGACTTTTCGTCGAGCTCGTCGACGGCCGTGAATACGGCGCGGTCGAATTCGTCGTCCGTCTCGCCGGTTTGGGCGGCGGCGATTTCGGCGTCGGACAGTCCCGCCTGCTTCGCCAGTTTCACGTGGGAAGTCCATTCGTAGGCGCAGGCGCGTCGATGGGCGACACGTAGGGTCGCTTGCTCACGGATGCGCGCAGGCAGAGAAGAGCGGAGTAGCAGGTACGAGCCGAACCGCAAATATGCGTCTGCCAGCTTCGGGTGACGCGCCAGCGTCGACATGAGGTTGCCGGCATCCTGCGGGTTACATCGTTCCGGCGGCAGCATGACCGACAGCGACCGCTGGACAGCCTCGTCCCACTCCTCGGCGGGCAGCGGCTGCACTCGCATCCGGGGTCTCCTCTCGGCGTCCTCCCGACCACCTCTCGATCAAAGAGAATCATATTCTCATTTCTAACTAACAGAGTTGCACGATTCGGTCCGCCGGTCAATGCCGGGGCATCCGGCGGGCGTCCCCCCGGCCGGTGCTGGTCCGGGCTTTTGTGTCGGCGCGTTGTCGGCCGCAAGCGGGCAATTCGCCTAGTCGTTCAAGCGGGTGGCCCAGCCCTGCCGATGCGGTACGGCTACCCTAGATGTTGATTCTCACTTCGCGAGAAGATAGTTTTCAAAAAGGTGATCTGGGCGCAAGCCCGCGGTTCGCCGAGGCTGTGCGGGGCCGCGAGACCGATGGATCCGATGAGAGGGAACGGCCATGAACAAAGAAGACATGATCCTGATCAGCGTGGACGACCACTGCGTCGAGCCGCCGAACATGTTCGCGAACCACCTGTCGAAGAAGTACTTGGACGATGCACCGCGCTTGGTGCACAACCCCGATGGCTCGGACATGTGGAAGTTCCGCGACACGGTCATCCCCAACGTCGCGCTCAATGCGGTCGCCGGCCGGCCCAAGGAAGAGTATGGGATCGAGCCCACGGGTCTGGATGAGATCCGGCCGGGTTGCTACAACGTCGACGAACGGGTCAAGGACATGAACGCCGGGGGCATCCTGGCCTCGATCTGCTTCCCGTCGTTTCCGGGCTTTGCCGGGCGCCTGTTCGCCACCGAGGACCACGATTTCTCGGTAGCCCTGGTGCAGGCCTACAACGACTGGCACATCGACGAGTGGTGCGGCGCCTACCCGGCGCGGTTCATTCCGATGGCGATACCCGTGATCTGGGACGCGGAGGAGTGCGCCGCCGAGGTGCGGCGGGTCTCGAAGAAGGGCGTGAACGCACTCACGTTCACCGAGAACCCGGCCGCGATGGGTTACCCCAGTTTCCACAACGAGTACTGGAACCCGTTGTGGAAAGCGTTGTGCGACACCAACACCGTGATGAACATCCACATCGGCTCTTCGGGCCGGCTGGCGATCACCGCCCCCGATGCGCCGATGGACGTGATGATCACGCTGCAGCCGATGAACATCGTGCAGGCCGCCGCCGATCTGCTGTGGTCGCGGCCGATCAAGGAGTACCCGGACCTCAAGGTCGCGCTTTCGGAGGGCGGCACCGGCTGGATCCCCTACTTCCTGGAGCGAGCCGACCGCACCTACGAGATGCACTCGACCTGGACGCACCAAAACTTCGGGGCGGCAAGCTGCCCAGCGACGTCTTCCGCGAGCACTTCCTGACGTGCTTCATCAGCGACAAGGTGGGCGTCGCGCTGCGCAACATGATTGGCATCGACAACATCTGCTGGGAGGCCGACTACCCGCACAGTGACTCGATGTGGCCCGGTGCGCCCGAGGAGTTGTGGGACGTGCTGGAGGCGAACAGCGTGCCCGACGACGAGATCAAGAAGATTACGCATGAGAACGCGATGCGCTGGTATTCGTTCGACCCGTTCACCCACATCACGCCGGAGCAGGCGACGGTCGGCGCGTTGCGCAAGGCGGCCGAGGGGCACGACGTGTCCATTCGGTCATCCAGCCACCACAAAGACACCAGGTCGGGTTCGTCGTTCGCCGAGTTTGCAGCCAGCGCGAAAGAGCTGTCCGGCAATCAGGACTGAGCCACCGGTGCCCGACGGTGGAATGAATTTCGAGCTGACCGAAGATCAGGAGCTGATCCGTCGGTCGGTTGCGGAATTGGCGCGGAAGTTCGACGACCAGTACTGGATGGAAAAGGACCTGGCGCACGAGTTTCCGATTCGAGTTCTATGACGCCATAGCCCACGGTGGCTGGCTGGGTATGACGATTCCAACCGAGTACGGCGGCCACGGACTCGGAATCACCGAAGCCACGATATTGCTCGAGGAGGTCGCCAAATCCGGCGGCGCCATGAACGCCGCCAGCTCGATCCATCTGTCGATCTTCGGCATGCAACCGGTGGTGGTGCACGGCTCTGACGAACTCAAGGCGCGCACGTTGCCCCCGGTCGCGACCGGCGAGGTGCACGTTTGTTTCGGGGTGACCGAGCCCGGCGCCGGGCTCGACACGTCACGCATCACCACGTTCGCCAAACGCGACGGGGACCGTTACATCGTCAACGGCCGCAAGGTGTGGATCTCCAAAGCGATGGAGTCCGACAAGATCTTGCTGCTGACCCGCACCCAGGCCTACGAGGAAGTCGCCAAAAAGACCGACGGGATGACGCTGTTCCTCACCGACCTGGACCGCAGCCGCGTCGACGTCCGCCCGATCCGAAAGATGGGTCGCAACGCCGTAAGCTCCAACGAGTTGTTCATCGACAACTTGGAGGTGCCCGTCGAGGATCGAATCGGCGAGGAAGGCAAGGGATTTCAGTACATCCTTGACGGCCTCAACCCCGAGCGAATGCTGATCGCGGCCGAGGCGCTCGGCATTGGCCGGGTGGCGCTGGAGAAGGCGGTGAAATACGGCAACGAGCGTGAGGTCTTTGGGCGGCCCATCGGCATGAACCAGGGTCTGCAGTTCCCGCTCGCCGACTCGCTGGCCCGGCTGGATGCAGCCGAGCTGATGCTGCGCAAGGCCACCTGGCTCTACGACAACGGCAAACCCTGTGGGCGCGAGGCGAATACCGCCAAGTATCTCTGTGCCGACGCGGGCTTTACCGCTGCCGACCGAGCGTTGCAGACCCACGGCGGAATGGGTTACGCGGAGGAGTACCACATCGCGCGCTACTTCCGTGAGGCCCGGCTGATGAAGATCGCGCCGGTCAGCCAGGAGATGATCCTGAATTTCCTGGGATCGAACGTCCTGAAATTGCCGAGAAGCTATTGACGTCCACCGAAGAACCCGTCCTGCTGTCGGATGACAGCGATGGGGTGCGGACGCTGACCCTCAACCGTCCGCGCCGCAAGAACGCGATCAGCCCGGAGCTGTGGATCGCGTTGCGGGACGCGCTCAACGAGGCCGGTCGTGATCGCGGCGTGCGCGCGCTGGTGATCACCGGTGCGGGTGGGAGCTTCTGCTCCGGCGCCGACATCTCCGTCCCTGACGAGGCTCATCCGAAATACAAGCTGCAGCGCCTGACCGACGTGGCGCTGGCGTTGCACGAACTCCCGATTCCCACGGTCGCCAAGGTGACCGGGGTCGCCGTCGGCGCTGGGTGGAACCTGGCCCTGGGCTGTGATTTCGTGGTGGCGACGCCGGAATCGACGTTCTCCCAGATCTTTTCCAAGCGGGGCCTGTCAATCGATCTCGGTGGATCCTGGCTGCTGCCGAAACTCGTTGGCCTGCAACAGGCGAAGAGGTTAGCGCTGCTGGCCGAGATGATCGATGCCGCGGAGGCCCACGCCCTGAATCTGGTCACCTGGGTGGTATCCGCCGCCGAGATCGACGCGTTCGTGAAGGATCTCGCCGGCCGGTTGGCGGCCGGCCCGCCGATCGCGCTGGCCCAGACCAAGGCCCTGTTGAACGAGGGCGCCGACCGCACCCTGCGCGACGCGCTGGCCAATGAGGCTCGCGCACAGGTCGGCAATTTCGCGACGGCCGATGCACGCGCCGCCTATGCCGCGTTCGCCGAGCGGCGGGAGCCGTCGTTTACTGGTCGGTGGGCGTTATCGAAATCTGACGAGCAATCGGAGTGAACATGCGCGAGACGGTCCGCGAGACGGTCATTGTCGAGGCGGTACGCACGGCGGTAGGGAAGCGCAACGGCGGGTTGTCCGGCATGCACGCCGCCGACCTGTCCGCGATCGTGCTCAATGAACTGCTGGAACGCGCCGGTGTGGGTCCGGAGATCGTCGACGACGTGATCTGGGGATGCGTGTCCCAGGTCGGCGACCAGTCCAGCAACATCGGGCGCTACGCGGTCCTTGCTGCCGGCTGGCCGGAGAGCATCCCCGGCACCACGGTCAACCGCGCGTGCGGTTCCAGCCAGCAGGCGCTCGATTTCGCGGTGCAGGCGGTGATGTCAGGCCAGCAGGATGTCGTCGTTGCCGGTGGCGTCGAGGTGATGAGCCGCGTTCCGCTGGGTTCCGCCAGGGCGACCGGCATGCCCTACGGTCCCAAAGTCCTTGCCCGGTATGACGATTTCTCCTTCAACCAGGGTCTGTCGGCGGAGATGATCGCTAAGAAGTGGGGCTTCTCGCGCACCCGGCTGGACGAGTACTCGGTCCAGTCCCACGAACGGGCGGCCGCCGCGCAGGACAGCGGCGCCTTCACCGACCAGATCGTCCCGGTCTTCCCGGCCGACGCCGACGGCGACGGGGACACCGCCGTCGTCGCCGACGAGGGCGTGCGCCGCGGGACCACCGTCGAAAAACTGGCCACGCTCAAGCCCGCGTTCGTCGAGGACGGCGTGATCCACGCGGGCAATTCGTCGCAAATCTCCGACGGGGCGGCCGCGCTGCTGGTGACCACGTCGGAAATGGCGCTCGAGCTGGGATTGACCCCGCTGGTGCGCTACCGCGCCGGCGCGGTCACCGGGGCGGATCCGGTGCTCATGCTCACCGGCCCCATCCCGGCGACCGAGAAGGTGCTGCACAAGGCCGGCGTTTCGCTGTCCGAAGTGGGCGCGTTCGAGGTCAACGAGGCCTTCGCCCCGGTCCCGCTGGCGTGGCTCGCGGAAACCGGCGCCGACCCGGGCCGCGTCAATCCGCTGGGCGGCGCCATCGCCCTGGGGCACCCGCTGGGCGCTTCCGGTGCGGTGCTGATGACGCGGATGGCGCACCACATGCGCGACAACGGGATTCGATACGGGCTGCAGACGATGTGCGAAGGCGGCGGCACGGCCAACGCCACCCTGGTCGAACTCGTCTCGTAACGCCCGCCAACAAAGGTCTGCTTGAGACCCTTGTCGCAGTGGGCAAACCAACCTACTGTGTATTCAGTAGGTTGGTCTTCGATCGGGGTAGAGGGGTCCGGTGCCCGTCGCACGGCGTTACGACACGTTGCTCGCCAAAGGCGAGGACCGAAAGCAGCGCATCCTCGACGTCGCACAACGCCTGCTCACGCGCAACGGCTGGCGCAACACCACCCTCGCCCAGATCGCCGGCGAGGCCGGGGTCACCCCCGCGGGCCTGCTGCATCACTTCGAATCCAAGGAGCAACTGCTGCACGCGGTGCTCGACGCGCGTGACCTCGATGACGACTCCCATGCCGACCGCGCCGGTGACCTCCTCGTCGAGATCGCCCGGGTCGCCGATCGCTTCAACCGAGCGCCCGAATTGGTGGGCACGTTCACGGTGCTGCTGGTCGAAAACATCCTTCCCGACGCCCCGCTGCACGACCGCATGCTGGCCAGGCAGCAGGAAGCGACCGACATCGTCGCCGAGCTCATCCGACGCGGTCAGGCCGACGGCCGATATCGTGCCGATCTAGACCCCGCCGTCAGGGCAGTGGAAATTCTCGCCTTCGTCCACGGAATGGAAACAATATGGTTGCTCAATCCTTCGATACCGCTGACCGGGGTGTTCAAGGAGTACGCGGAGTCGCTGGGACGGGATTTCGCGCCGCCCCGGACGAGCGAGAAGACATGAGGTACCGGCTCGACGTCGTCGCCTCCGGCGTCGTCGACGTGGTGCGGTTTGCCGGCGGTTGGCTCTTCGACCGGGCGATGGCGGGGTGGGACGTCACCGTGCTGGTTGCCGACCACCCTGACGCACGGCCGCTGCAGGTCCTCGGAGCCCGGGTGATCGACCTCGATGACGCCCTGGCCGCGCTGGAATCGCGGCCCCGACCCCAAGCCCTGGCGGCCGCGGCCGATCTGTTCGGATGCGACTTGCGGGTGCGGCAAGGCGTGTTGCAGGCCCTCGACCATGGCGTCACCGAGGTCACGCTGTGGGGGGAGACCTGGCCGGCCGAGCTCGATCACAGTGTTGGACTGGTACAGCATCGGCTGAGCACGGCGGCGAGGACGTTCAAGGCTCAGGCGCTGGCGGCCGCCGCCGTTTGGGACGGCTCGATCGGGTACGTCGAGACCTTCCGGACCGGGCTCCTGGCATGCCCTTCGGTCGCCGCCGATTTGGTTCCCACCGGCTAGCGATCTTCATCGCCGAGCGTGAATGCTGCGACGCGGCATCGGCGTGTCCCGTCGCAATATGCACACTCGCGGACCAGGGGCCCGTCGTTGACGACGGCAATGCCGTGTGGAAATGTAATACTCATCTCTGAGAGGAACATTCTCACTAGCCGAGATTCGAGACGGAGCAAGAAATGGTGAACGATTTCACCGAGATGGACTTCTTCCGCGACCGTCGGCTCGTCGAAGAACCCGTACCCCTACTACGAGGCTCTGCGGCAGCAGTGCCCCGTCACCCGGGAAGGCCATCATGACGTCACCATGATCACCGGCTGGGACGAGGCGTGCGCGGTGCTGAACGACGCTGGGACGTTCTCGTCGTGCAACTCGGTGACCGGCCCGTTTCCCGGCTTTCCGGTCCCGCTCGAGGGTGACGGTGACCGAGCTGATCGAAGAGCACCGCGACAAGCTGCCGTTCAGCGACCAGCTGCGACGCTGGACCCGCCGACCCACACGAATCACCGCGCCCTCCTGATGCGCCTAATCACCCCGAAGCGCCTCAAGGAGAACGAGGACGCGATGTGGGTGCTCGCCGACCAAGCGCTGGATCCCTTTCTGGCGCCCGGCGAGGGGGACTTCATCAAGGGCTTCGCGAGCCCGTTCACGCTGCTGGTCATCGCCGACCTGCTGGGCGTGCCCGTGGAAGATCGCGACAAGTTCGTCAAAGGCATCCGCGAGCACTCGGGTGGCGGCGTCGGCGGCACCGGCAAGGAAGCACTGGCGCACAGTCCGCTGGAATTCCTCTACGGCCTTTTCTCCGACTATGTCCGGGACCGCCGCCGTGAGCCCCGCGACGACGTGCTGACCGGCCTAGCGACCGCGACCTACCCCGACGGCTCGATACCTGAGGTGGAAGACGTTGCCCGCGTTGCGAGCAATGTCTTCTCGGCGGGCCAGGAGACCACCGTGCGGCTGCTGGGGGCGTCGCTGCAGACCCTCGGCGAGCGCGCCGACATTCAGGAACAGCTGCGCAAGGACCGGAGCCTGATCCCCAACTTCATCGAAGAGGCGTTACGCATTGAAAGCCCGGTCAAGGGAGACTTCCGGATGAACCGGGTGCCAGTGAATGTCGGCGGCGTCGAGCTGCCCGCCGGCACCACGGTGATGGTCGTGCAGGCGGCCGCCAATCGCGATCCGCGCCGGTTCGAAGACCCCACCGCGTTCGATCCGGCCCGCAAGAACGCGCGGCAGCATATTGCGTTCGGCCGGGGAATCCACAGCTGCCCCGGCGCGCCGCTGGCGCGTGCCGAGACCCGGGTGGCGATCGAACGGCTTCTGGACCGGACATCGGACATCAGGATCAACGAACGCGTCCACGGTCCAGCGAATGACCGCCGCTACCAATATGTTCCGACCTACATCCTGCGCGGCCTGATGGAGCTACACCTGGAGTTCACGCCGGCATGAAAGTGTCAGTTGACGACCAGCGCTGTCGCGGCCACGGGGTGTGCGTCACGCTGTGCCCAGAGGTGTTCAGCCTGACCGATGACGGCTACGCGGAGGCAATAGCATCCGACGTCCCAACGGAATTCGAGGCGGCGACTCGGGAGGCCATCGACTGCTGCCCGGAGCAGGCCATCGCCGAGAGTTAAGAGAGGTTGAGGGGTACGTCGCGAGCGTGCGTGTCTGCACGCGACACGCCGGTCAGGGGCGTACAACTGCGCACGCTCGCGGTCCGGAATCGCGGTGGAATGCCCGCTAGTCCTGGATCGAGATCGCCTGCCTGGGGCATTGACGGACGGCCTCGCGCACGTCTGACTCGATCTCCGGGGTGACCTCGGGTTGCAAGACGGTCAGCATGTCGTCATCCCCGAGGAGAAAGACCTCCGGGTTGATGCCCATGCACACGCCGTTGCTTTCGCAGAGACCCCAATCGACTTCGATTCTCATCGCAATACCTTCACTGGCACGGTCTTCCACCCCAGGACGTTTTGCATGTGGACGCGTTGGCAGCCCTCCCAGTCAACCTCAAAGCGAGGCATGAAGTCGAGCAGTTTCTCCAGCGCGATCGCGCTCTCCATGCGGGCCAGCGCGGCGCCCAGGCAGCTATGAATCCCGTAGCCGAACCCCATATTCTGCGCCTCGGTGCGGTCGCGATCGACGTCGAATTTTTCCGGATCGGTCCAGGCGTCGGGGTCGCGGTTGGCCGCGCCGTTGATAAGGAAGATCGGCTTTCCGGCCGGAATCGTGACACCGCGCAGGTGGACGTCTTTCATCGAACGGCGAACCTGATACTGCGAGGGTGCCTCGTAGCGCAGGAGTTCTTCGACCGCGGCCGGAATCTTGCTGCGGTCGTCGAGCAGCTTCTGCCACTGGTCGGGATTGCGGCCAAACACCACCGGCGCGTTGCCGACAAGCTTGGTGACGGTCTCGGCGCCGGCGCCGCCCAATAACGTTGCAAAGCCGGCGATTTCGAGGTCATCTAGGTTGGTCTTTTCCCCGTCCTCGCGTTCGATCTCGGCCTCGATCATCTTGCTGAACAGGTCCTCGCGCGGTTCCTCGCGGCGTTGTTTTACCAGTTCGTAGTACAACATCGCGGTGTTGATGTTGGCTTGCATGCCCTGCTCGCCGACCTCGACCTGCCCGGGCTCCCGAGTCAGCGACTCGTCGATCCAATGGCGGATCTGCTGCGCACTCTCCTCCGGCACCCCCAGCATCGTCGTGATCACCTCGACGGGGAACGGAGCGGAAAAATCCTGCACCGCGTCGAACCGATCGGGATCGGCCGCGCTGAGGTACTTGTCGATCTTCGCGGTGACCATCTCTTTCTGCGACTGAATGGCCCGTGGCGTGAAGACCTTGTTGAGCAGGCTGCGCATGTGACGATGATCGGGCGGGTCCATGAAGATGATCGACGGCGGCGGCCGTTGCCCGGACCGCACCATCGACAGGTCAATGCCGTAGGCCGACGAATACTTTTCGAAATCCTTGAGCCCCGCCGCCACGTCCGCGTGACGCGTCAACGCGTAGAAATCGTACTGGTCGTTGTAGTAGACCGGCGCTTCCTCCTGCATTCGCCGGTACGTCTCCCAGGGGCCGTTCCAGAATCCTTCGGAGAACGGATCGAACACGATCTTCGATTTGGTCATTGCACACTCCTCGAATGCCTGACTGTAACACCAACGGTAACTGTTTCGCGGTGAGCCGAAAAGGACGACATGAACCCGGCCCTCACCGCGGATGCCCCATCAAGGTCAGCGCGGCGTCGGCGGCGTCGAGCACCGCACCGGCCTGGGCCGCGGCCTGGTCGGCGAGGTCGACGATCAGGCGGACATCTTTCTGCAGGAGCGTGCCCGCCAAACCGGCGAGCCGGTCCAGGCCGCCGACCCCGCCAAGGGCGTTGAGCGCGAAGCTGTTTCCGCTGCTGCGGGAGACGACTTCGGTGAACCGGTCCGGGGCGACGCCAAGCGCGCCGGAAAGCGAAAGGGCGGTGGCCGCCGTGCCCAGGTTGGCGGTGAACAGCAAGTTGTTGAGCAGTTTGGTGGTTTGCCCGGAACCCAGGTCGCCGAGGTGAACGACCTGATCGGCGTAGGTCTCGAACACCGGTCGGCAGCGCTTCACAACGTCGGCGTCGCCACCGACCATCACCAGCAAGCGCCCTTCCGACGCCGCCGGTCCACCGCCGCTCACCGGCGCATCGATGACCGAAACACCCTGAGCATCAGCCTTTTTCGCGAGATCGCGGCAGGTGCTGGGATGCACCGTGCTATGCACCGCGATGACGCCGCCCGGTTTCATCGACGCCAGCAGCCCGCGCTCGCCGCCGGTGACTTCCTCGATGTCTGCATCGCCGACGACGCACAGGCAGACCAGGTCGCTGGCCGCGGCGAGTTCGGCCGGTGACTCGGCGATTTTCGCCGGGGTGTCGGCGAATGGCTCGAGCGTTGCGGGCCGGCGCGCCCACAGCGTCGTCTCGTATCCGCCCTCGATGATCCGCCGCGCCATGGGCCCGCCCTGGCTGCCCAACCCGATGAATCCGACTCTCACCCGGCCGCCTCTTCCTCTTCTTCCGCCGAGCGTGAAGCGGCCACGCACTCCTCCGCGAATGAAAACACCTTCGCGTGGTAGTCCGCGGCGGTGTAGCCGAGGCTGATGTTATGCCCCGCATCCGGTTGTCTGTTGGTGGTGAACCGCGGCGCGCCGGAGAACAGGGCCGCGATCTCGGTCAACGCCGAATCATCAGTCTGCCAAACCCTTTCGTACCCGGCGACACTGAACTGCACCGGGACACGGATGGCCGGGGCGAGCGCCGGGAAGTCTTGACGGGCCCAGTTTGACACCATCTCGTCCTCGTAGGAGGGAGCCCCCGAATAAACGGTGACCCCGCCGAGGACCTCCGGCGGATACAGCCGCTCCGGGTGCCACAGCAGCTCGCGAAGGCCCGCCGGGCGGCGTTCCCGCGTTGCGGTTTTCAGGATTTCTCGACGCGGGGTGATAATGCCGGCCGGTACCCGCCAGTTCGATACCGAGCAGGCCGGCGCCGCGCTCGTCGGCGCCCATCCGCATCGCGAGTTCGCACCCACCCGAATGGCCCATCACGAACAACCCGGCGCCGCGTGGCCGTTCCCCGAGGATGCGATCCACCGCACCGTACGCGAGGTTGACGCGCTGCTCGGGCCGGGCCATCGCCTCCGGATAGGGAGCGGAGCTGCCATAGCCCGGCCGATCGAGCGCCACAACGGTGAATCCTGCTGCCGCGCCGGTCCGTAGCAACGAAAAAGCCGGGTGGCCCGGGCAGTCGAAATAGATGGCGGTGGTGCCGCCGCCGTGGATGGCCACGATCACGGCCTTGGGTTCGACGGCCTCGGCGATCAGCGCCGACATCGGCACGCCGTCGACGATCACCACCCTGGGGCGAACGGCGGGCGCGCTCATGCGTCGGCCCTGAGCAAGAGGACGCCGCTGGGGGTGAGGCCACCGCTGCTGACCACGCCAACACGGGCCCCGGCGACCTGGCGGTCGCCGGCCTCGCCGCGCAACTGGCTGACCGCTTCGTGCAGCAGACCCATCCCGTGGGTGCGGCCGTGCGACAGTTGTCCGCCATGGGTATTGAGCGGCAGCAGGCCGTCGCGGGCGATGTTCTTGCCGCCGTCGAGAAATTCCTTGGCCTCACCGATCCCGCAGAAGCCCAGCGCCTCGATCCAGGACAGGCAGTTCATGGTGAACCCGTCGTACAGTTCGGCGACGTCCACATCGGCCGGTTGCAGTGATGTGCGCGTCCACACGTGCGCCGATTGGCCAAGCACCTGTGGCTCATGAGTCAAAGTGCTTTGGTCCCAATCGATTCGCTCGATGATCTGTGTTCCCACGGCCTCCACCAGGACGGGCGGCTTGGCCAGGTCGCGGGCGGCGTCGACGGCGGAGACGATCACGGCTATCGCGCCGTCGCACGGCACGTCGCAGTCATAGAGACCGAAGGGTGTGGTGATGGGCCGCGCGTTCAGGTAGTCATCCATCGTCATCGGGGTCCGATAGACCGCGGACGGGTTCAGTTCGGCGTTGGCCCGCTGGTTCAACGCGATCCAGCCCAGCGTCTCTTTCGTTGTGCCGTAACGGTGGAAGTGCCGCTGCGCGTTCATCGCCAGGGTATGGGCCGCCGACGTCGCGCCGAACGGCATCTGCCAGCCCGCCATCCGGCCCATGGACGGCGTGATCTTGCCCTGCTTCATCAGCTCACCGTGGGTGGCTTCCCACAGCGTCCGGAAGCACAGCACGTGCCGGGCCAAACCGCCTGCGACAGCGAGCATTGCGGCGATCACCGAACCGCCCGGTCCGAAGGTCTCCATGGCGCCGTTGTGCCACGTCGGTCGGATGCCCAGCGCGGCCTCCAAGGCGGTGACCCCGCCTTCCCCGAAGCCGCCGACATTTATCGCGCCGGGGTAGGTGGACAGGCCGTCGATGTCGGCGTACGTCAGCCCGGCATCGGCGATGGCCGCCTCGCACGCCTGCACCGTCAGCGCCAGCGGCGGCTGCATCAACCGACGCCCGATCGGCGACATGCCGATCCCGGTGAGTGCGACCTTGTCCTCGAACTTCTCCGCGGTCAGCATGGGCCGGACGTATTCGCCGAAGCGTTCCGGCGCGATCTCGTCTTCGGGCAGGGGAGCGGGTTCGGCATCGGCGACCGGCCGGAACAGTGGCAGCCAGACGTCCTCGATCTGCTCGAAGACCACCTCCACCGGTTGGCCGAGTTCAAGCCGATCGGGATCGCACTCCACGATGTTGGTGGTGAGCCGGACCCGCGAGTCCTCCGCTATCGCCACCTGGGCGATGACGTACGGCGCCGGCATTCCGGGCAGGCTGAACCGGTGGTTCACGGTGAACCCGGCGAGCGTCGCGTTGCCGGAGACGGCCCGTACACCGATATCGCGCGAGCGACAGTAGCGGCACACCGGCGCGGGCGGATGGATCAGGGACTCGCAGCTCCTGCACTCCTGGAACCGCAGGCGGCCGTCGGCTCCAGAGGTCCAAAAGAACTCGTTCTCCGCAGTGACCAGCGGCAGCGGCCGTCCCGGTGCTTCTGACACGTCACCTCCGGGAGTCGGATCGCAGGCGGTAGGCCGATTATACGAATAGGAGAATCACGTTATCAAACTCTGCGACCGCGACGAAAACATTGACAGTGTCATTGTGACAGTGTCAATATCAAAAGGATGGCCAAACAGGCGTCTTGGACGCTGGACGAGCTGGTGCGACGGGTAGCCGTCGGGCTGGCCGATCCCGCGTACCCGGGAGCGCCTAACGGGCGGGTACGGGAGCTGCCCGACCGTCGCGCGGTGCGGTGGTACACGACGACCGGGCTTGTCGACCGGCCAACGATGCAGGGGCGCACGGCGTTATACGGCACCCGGCAGCTGCTGCAGGTCGTCGCCGTCAAACGCCGCCAGGCCGAGGGACGCTCGCTCGCCGAGATACAGGCCGAACTGGCTGGAGCGACGGACGAAACACTGCGCCGCGTCGCGGCCGTCTCCGACGAACTCATCGTGGCCCAGGCTGCGCGGCCGCAGGAGCAACCGGCTCCGGTGCGCGCCGGCCGCCGGGCCCGGTTCTGGGCCGATCCACCCGCCGCCGCGGAACCGGTGGCCAACGGCGGCGGCGCCGACACTGTCACAAGGCTGGCCGCCGTGCCCCTGCCCGGCGGGTCACTGCTCATGCTGCCCGTCGGATCCGACGATAGCGGCCGACCCGACGAAGACGACATCCACGCGATCCATGCGGCTGCCCGGCCGCTGCTCGAACTGCTGGCCGAGCGTGGCCTGCTATCCCCCGATGATCGGAGCCCATCATGACCGTCAGCATCACAGCGATGACCGACGCAGAAACGACTCAGCTCAAACTAGTGCGCACGTCAGCGGGGATCTTGATGAGGGCGCCTGGGTATCGGGTCGGCGGCGGCGCAGGCCTGGTTGTCGGCCTTGATTAACAAGATCCGATAGCAGCGGATAACGTCGACGAAATCCTCTATGCCCCAGGCTATTTCATCTTCGACACGATGCCCAATCAACCTAGTTGTTTGTTGGTGGTGGCTGCGGCTGAAAGGGGTCGTACCACCACCAGTCGGCGCGCTCGCCGGTGGGCCCGGGGCACGGTGGGACGGCGGGCGGGGGAAGGTTGGGCGCACGCGCAAGCGATCCTGCGCTGAGTGGTCGGCCGGAGCTGTCGGTGACGGTGGGATCGACTGCGGGTCCGGTGATGGTGATGAGGCCCCGGTGATGCAGCCGGTGGTGATAAGGGCATACCAGCACCAGGTTGGCCAACTCGGTCGGCCCGCCGTCTTCCCAGTGCCGGATGTGGTGTGCGTGCAGACCGCGGGTAGCACCACAGCCGGGAACCGCGCACGTGGGCTGGCGGTGCTCGAGCGCACGGCGAAGCCGCCGGTTGATCACCCGAGTCGCTCGGCCGGCGCCGATGACCTCCCCGTCACGTTCGAACCAGACCTCACACGTGGCATCACAGGTCAGGTATCGGCGTTCGGCCTCGGTGAGCAGCGGACCCAGATGCAGCGCGGCGGCGCGCTGCGCAACGTCGACGTGCACCACCACCGTGGTGTGCTGACCGTGCGGCCGGCGGGCCGCCTCGGCATCCCATCCGGCCTCGACCAGGCGCATAAACGCCTCGACAGTGCCCGGCAATGGCGGCGCGGCATCGGATGCGCCCTCGCCAGTCCCGCGATCGTGCTTCCACTCGGCGATCAGCGCATCACGATGAGACGCAAGCGCCGCGTCGAACTTCGCCGCGTCCAGGTGCGGAAGCTTGATCCGCCAACAGCTGAACTCCTCATCGGAGGTCTTGGTGATCGAGGGCTGCGGTTGCGGCCGACAATCGGGTTCGGGTCGCGGTTCCAGGCTGACCGCGGTGCGCAGCTGGTTGACCGTGGCGACCCGCGCCAACTGCGCGTAATGCTCATCAGATCCCTCACCGGCGCGCGCCGCGATCACGCCGACCTGATCCAGCGACAGGCGACCCTCCCGCATGCCCTGCGCGCAGCGCGGAAACGCCTCAACCCGGCGCGCGACGGTGCTGATCGTGTGCGCGTTCGCCGAGGACGAACCCAGCTTCCACGCCACCAACGCCGCGACCGACCGCGCGCCCGTGGCCCCGCACAACTCGTCGCGATCCAGCTCGGCGACGATCTCCACGATGCGCCCATCAATCGCGTTGCGCTGACCGGCCAACTCCGCCAACTCCTCCAACAGCACCTCAAGACGCTCGCTAGGACTCACCACCACGGCGTCAGCACATGCGGTCGAAGACATACCCCCATCATCGCAACCGGGTATGACAAGTTTCGGCTGCCCAATCCGCGCCGGGGTGTCCGCGAACCCCGAATCGTGAGCAAAACTCGTATTTGTTGTGCACCGCAGGCCTTCTCGGCGAGCATAGCGCGGCGAGGCTGGTCAACTCTCAGGTGAAGCTAGTGGGACGGGTTGAGTTCCTCGAACCGAGCCAGGGCTTGGTCGCGCTGGTCTGCGTCGAAGACCTCCAGACGTGTCACGCGGTCGCCGTCGAAAAGGAGGAGCACGACAAGTGGAATCTCGATCGCGACGCCATCGGCCGACGTGCCTTTCAAGACTTGGTACGCCACAACACCCATCGCCGAATGCGCCACGATCTCGGCGGGTTCGATCCAGAAGTCGGGTATCAGCGACGCCACTGCCCGGGACGACGACAGGAAGTCTCCGATCGTGTGGACGTCTGGACTGGCCAGCTGCCGGTGATTGAAAAACGTGGCATTGGCGATTCGTCTGGCGATCTCATCCCGGTCGTGGCGGTTCGTGGCCTCGGTCAGCCGGTGCGCCGACTTGATGATCTCGGGATGTTCGACCTCCCCGGATGCGATCCAGCGATCGGTCAGCTCAGCGAACGCCCCGTTGATGTCGTCGGGATCGAAGCTCGCGGTGTCGCACATCAGGCCGGCGGGGCTGACTTCCGTGATCTCCAAGAGCTCCACGGCGATCGGTTGATCGGAAAAATCGGTGTCGCGGTAGCGGCAGCGGATCAGTGAGAGGCGAGAGCCCCTGATGGCAATGGGATCGACGGCCAACCGCCAGCTGGTAGGCGACGCTTCGAACATCGCGCGCACGGCCTTCTGTGCGTGCTGGGCCCCCTCGAAAGCATCGCGGAGACCTTTTCGCCGATCCTCATATCGCATGTCCGCAGTGGTGAGGGCAAGGAAACCGTCCACGTCGCGGCGATTGAACGCGTCGGCCAAGCGTATCCAGAGCCGGGTTGCCGCGTTCTCAAGCACCGGCGGTCGACTGAGCTCGTCGAACTTCGCGAGCGCGGCGTCGATGTCTGCCTCGTCGAAGATTTCGCAACGGTCGATCAGGTCCCCTTCCACCGTTGCGACACTGATCTGCCGCCACTCGGCTTCGAAGCCCTCTCGCGAGGTCCCATGGACCGCATGGGTAACGACTGCCCCGAGGTTGCTGAGCCGGTGCACAGTCTCTACGTAGATGCTGGCTTGCGGCGTGAGATCCCATGTGGCGCGGAAGAATGCGGTCAGGTCACGGAACTCGAACGTGGCGAGCGGCCGATGGTCGACGGTGACCCAGTCCGGCGTCGCCGGGGGAAGTTCGTGCCGATTGAAGGTGGCGTAGACCTCTGCGATGACCGCCCATGTTCGCGCGTGGGCAGCCGCCTCACCGGCGAGGTAGCGGGCGTCAAGCTCCTCGAAAGCAGCGTTGATGTCGTCGGCATCGAAGCTAACGATGTCTTGTACCAGGCCGCTGTCGTTGACTTCCATGACATGCAAGAACTCGACCGCGATCGGTCGATCGGCTTCATCGGTGTCGCAGTAACATTCGCGGGTCAGCTCGAGGCGAGATCCTCTAGTGGCGATGGGCTCCACCTGCATCCGCCAGCTGCTGGGAGCCTCGTCGAAAATCGCGCGCACGGCCTTCCGCCGCGCCGGCCCCTCGAGTACTACACGAAGCCCTTTTCGCCGGTCTTCGAATCGGCCGTCTGCGGTCATGAGGGCAAAAAAGCCGTCCACGTCGCGGCGGTTGAACGCATCCGCTTGACGCGCCCAGGTTCGGGTTGCGGCGTTGTCAAGCAGCGGCGGTCGACTGAGCTCGTCGAAGCGGGCGAACGCGGCGTCCAGGTCTGCCTCGTCGAACATTTCGATGCGGCTCATCAGGCCCCCCTCTACGATCAAAAGGGCGATCTCCCGCCACTCGGCATCGAAGCTGTCTTGCGAAGTCGCATGCACCCTTTGGGTGATGACCGCTCCGAGGTTGGTCAGACGATGGACAGCCTCGGCGTAGCTATTGACGTCCGCCGTGATATCCCACGTGGCATGGATGTACGGGATCATCCCGCCGGGCGCGAAGGCTATCCCGCGCCGGTGGTCGACGCTGGCCAAGTCCGGCGCCGTCGGCGGTAGCTCGTGCCGGTTGAACGCAGCGTAGCCACGGGTGATGACCGACCAAGTGTGTGCGTGGGCGGGCGCCTCACCGGCGAGGTATCGAGCCTCGAGTTCTTCGAACGCGGCGTCGATGTCGTCGGAATCGAATTGAACGGAAGCGGCGAGCCGGCCGTCGGCGTCGATCTCGACGACGCTGGGCGCCTCAGCGCTGACCTCACCGGGCGGCGAGCCACGCATCGAGGAACGAATGCGAATGAGCGCAAGGCGCTGCCCGCGGGTCGCGATGACGGTCGACGTAAGGCTCTCGAATCCGACCTCGGCCACCGCGCGCATGTTCGTCATATGGACAGCACGACCGCGTAAGACGCCGGCGTTTACAACCTTACGGCGATCGTACGTGCAATAGTCGTCGGTCCATATCTCGGCCATTGCGTCCCAATCGCGGGCCTCGAAGTAGGTCCAAAAGCGTGCTATCGCACGGGTTGCCGCGTTTTGCAATCGTGGTGCCGGCGGGTGCAACTCGTCGAAGCGAGCGAGCGCGACGTCGAGGTCTGCCGCGTCGAAGACCTCGACGCGGTTCAGCAGGCCGCGTTCAACCGTGAAGAGGTCGATCATGCGGTACTCGACATCAAGGCCGTCTTTCGAGGTCCCCGTCAGGGTTTGGGTGACGACGGCTCCGAGTTCGCTCAGCCGATGCACGCTCTCGGCAATGTAGGTGCTGACATCCATGAGGTCCCAGGTGGCACGTATGTTCGCGGCCAGATCACTCGCGTCGTTGGTCAGGAGCGGGCGATGATCGACGTAAACCGAACCGGTTGTCGTCGAGGGAAATTCGTGACGGTTGAACGCGGCGTAGGTCCGCGCGATGACCGACCAGGTCGGGGCATATGCGGCCGCTTCGCCGGCGAGGTACCGAGCCTCAAGTTCGGCAAAGGCGGCGTCGATTTCGTCGACGTCGAACGCGAGGCGCGCGACGACGCGATTTTCTGCGTCAATCTCGAGGATGTTGAGCACCTCGATGCTGACTTCTTCCGTCGGCATCCCTTGGTTCCAGGCGCGGATATGAGTGAGGGCGAGGCTCGCCCCGCGGGTCGCCATGGCGGTAGACGCAACCTTCTCGAAACCCACCTCGGCGGCCGCTCGCATTTCCGC
Organism: uncultured Actinomycetota bacterium; assembly: GCA_963703795.1. Taxonomy (GTDB): domain Bacteria; phylum Actinomycetota; class Actinomycetes; order Mycobacteriales; family Mycobacteriaceae; genus Mycobacterium. The sequence continues at coordinate 150,664 of CAVPFT010000053.1, forward strand.
TATGTGATCATCTCGACCGTGCTGGACGCCGGCGTTCACGACCCGCCGACGATCATCTGTAAAAATGTCTTGGGCGGTCAATTCCGCCATCGCGTCCCAGTTACGGGCCGTGAAGTAGGCCCAGAAGCGTTGGTCCACTTGGGTTGCCGCGTTTTCCAATCGCGGTGCCTGTGGGTGCAGTTCGTCAAAGCGGGCGAGCGCGGCGTCGATGTCGGCCTCGTCGAAGACCTCGATTCGGTTGATTAGGTCCCCCTCGACGATCAGAAGCGCGATCTCCCGCCACTCGGCCTCAAAGCCTTCTTGCGAGATCCCACGTGTCGTCTGAGTGACGACCGCTCCGAGGTCGCTCAAACGATGCACAGCCACGAGGCGGTTTCTGATGTCCGGCGCGACGTCCCACGTGGCACGGATGTACCGGATGATGCCGCCCGGCGCGAAGGCTATCCCGCGCCGGTGATCAACGTTCACCGAGTCCGACGTCGCCGGAGGCATCTCGTGCCGGTTGAACGCTGCGTTGGCATTCGCGATGACCGACCATGTGTGCGCGTGGGGGGCCGCTTCGCCCGCCAGGTATCGGGCGTCGAGTTCGGCGATCGCGGCGTCCATGTCGTCGAGGTCGAACGTGACCAACGATGCGATCCGCTCGTCGGTGTCGATCTCGACGACTTGCAGGAGCTCGACATCGAACGCCTCAGGACCGCGGGTCGCTCCCCGAGTACGACAGAGGGCGAGGCGCCTCCCGCGGGTAGCAGTAGCGGCCCACGCGAAATCAGTGACTCCGAGATCAGCGGTCGCCTGAATGCTCCTGATTTCGGAATCCCGTGTATGGCGGATTCCGCCTACCACGCGACGACGATCGTCCGTGTAGTGGCCATCGGCGAGTGTCTCGGTGAGCGCGTCCCAGTCGCGGGCCGCGAAATGCGTTTGCAGGCGCGCGTATACGCGGGTTGCCGCGTTTTCGACGAGCCGCGCCGGCTGGCTGAGTTCGTCGAACTGCGCGAGCGCTGCGTCGAGGTCTGCCTCGTCGAAGATTTCGCAACTGCTCAGCAGGTCGCCTTCGAATGCGAAGAGGCCGATCTCCTGCCACTCGGCGTCAAAGCCATCTCGGGAGGTTCCATGCCCGGATTGGGTGATGACCGCTCCAAGATTGGTCAGCCGATGCACCGCGACGTGGCGCAACTGGACGTCAGGCGCTATGTCCCACGTGGCGCGGACGTACGGGATCATATCGCCCGGCGCGAAAGCTATCCCGCGCCGGTGATCAACGTTCACCCAGTCCGCCATTGTGTTTGGGAGTATTTCGTGCCGGTTGTGCGCGGCGCAGACCTGCATCATGAGCGACCACGTGTGTGCGTGGGTGGCTGCTTCCCCGGCGAGGTAGCGCGCGTCGAGCTCGGCGAAGGCCGCATCGATGTCGTCGAGCTCGAACGCTATTTGGGCCGCGATCCGATCGTCGGTGTCGATCTCGGCGATGATGAGCATCTCGGAGTCGAACTCTCCGTACCGCGGGTCGCCGTTCGGGGAATGCATCCGGGTGAGGACGAGGCGCTCACCACGGGTCGCGACGACGGCCAACGTTATGCTCTCGGCGGCCGCAGCGTCGGCCAGGGCTCGCAGATTTGCGATTACGACATCGCGGCCTTCCCAGAATCCGACATTCACCACGCGGTGGCGATCTTCGATGAAGGTGTCGTCGGCCAATATCTCGGCCATCGCCGCCCAGTTACGGGCCCCGAAGTACGCAAAGAAGCGTTCCTCTGCTCGACTTGCCGCGTTTTCAAGTCGCCGCGCCTGCGGGTGCAGCTCCTCGAAGTGGGCGAGCGCGGCGTCGAGGTCTGCCTCGTCGAAAATTTCGAGGCGGTTGATGCGATCGCCTTCGAACATCAGAAGTTCGATCTCCCGCCACTCGGCGTCGAAGCCTTCTTGCGATGTGCCATGCACCACCAGGGTGACGACCGTTCCGAAATTACTCAGCCGATGCACAGCCTCGATGTAGCCGGTCATGTCAGGCGAGACCTTCCATGCGGCAATGGCGTACGCGGTCAGGTGGCCCGGCTCGGCCCTAACAAGTCGGTGGTGGTCAACGTTCACCCAATCCTGCGTCGTTGAAAGAAGCTCGTGCCGGCTGAGCGCGGCGTAGGCGCCGGTGACGGACGACCATGTGTGCGCGTGGGCGGCCGCCTCGCCGGCGAGGTAGCGAGCATCGAGCTCCGCCAACGCAGCGTCGATGTCGTCGGGGTCGAACACGACGCGTGCCGCGGCCCGGTTGTCCGTGTCGACCTCGACGATGGTGAGCGCCTCGGTGTAGAAAGCTTCAGGCCCCTGGTCTCGACCCGACATGCGTGATCGACTGAGGGCGAGGCGCTCTCCGCGGGTCGCAATGAATGTCGACGCAATGTTTACGACGCCGAGGTTGGCGATGGCACGCATGTTCGCGATGTCGGCGTCTCGGCCGTGTCGGTTTCCGGCGTTCACGACCCGACGGCGATCGTCGGCGGAGATGTCCTCGGCCAGTAGCTCCGCCATGGCGGCCCAATCGCGCGCCGCGAAGCACGCCAGGACCCGCTCGCCGTTTTGGCTTGCCGCGTTTTCCAGCCGTGGCGCCTGCGGTTGCAGTTCGTCAAATCGGGCTAGCGCGGCGTCGAGGTCTTCCTCGTCGAATAGCTCGGTACGGTTGATCTTGTCGCCTTCATACGTCGCAAGGTCGATCGTGCGCCACTCGGCATCAAAACCTTCTTGTGAGGTCCCTTCCACCACTTGGGTGACGACTGCGCCGACCTCGCTCAACCGATGCACAGCCTCGATGCGGATGCTGGATTGCGGCGATAGGTCCCATGTCGCAAGAAGGTATGCGCCCAGATCGCCGGCTGCGATTGGTGCGAGTCGCCGGTGATCGACATTCACCCAGTCCACCGTGGTCTCTGGTAGTTGGCGTCTGTTGAGTGCTGCATATGCGCGCGTGACGAGCGTCCACGTGTGCGCGTGGGCGGCCGCATCGCCGGCGAGGTAGCGAGAATCGAGCTCCGCTAACGCAGCGTCGATGTCGTCGGGGTCGAACACGACCTGCGCCGCGGCCCGGTTGTCCGTGTCGATGTCGAGCACGGTGAGCGTCTCGGTGTAGAAAGCCTCCGGCCGCTGGTCTCGGCCCGACATGCGGGCACGACTGAGGGCGAGGCGCTCTCCGCGGGTCGCAATGGTTGTCAACGCAATGTTCGCGACCCCGACCGCGGCGATGGCACGCATGTTCGCGATGTCGGCGTCTCGGCCGTGTTGGCGTCCGGCGTTCACGACCCGACGGCGATCATCGACGGAGCAATCGTCGGCCAGTAGTTCCGCCCTTGCGGTCCAGTCGCGGGCCGCGAAGTTCGCCCGAAGTCGTTCGGCCACTTGGGTTGCCGCGTTTTCTAGCCGCCGTGCCTGCGGTTGCAGTTCCTCAAATCGGGCGAGCGCGGCGTCGAGGTCTGCCTCGTCGAAAATTTCGAGGCGGTTGATGAGGTCGCCTTCGACCGTGAAGAGGTCGATCATCCGCCACTCCGCGGCGAAGCCCTCGTGCGAGCTCCCATACACCGGCGCGGTGACAACCGCTCCGAGGTCGCTCAGCCGGTGCACGGCCTCCACGTAAACCCTGATGTCCGGGGTGAGATCCCGCCCGACACGCATTGAGGCGAGGGCATCATTAGCCTCGATCGTTACGAGCGGCCGGTGGTCGATGTAGATCCAACCCGGGGTCGTTGCGGGAAGCTCGCCCCGGTTGAACCCGGCGCAAAGCCGCGAATTGACCGACCATGTGTGCGCGTAGGCGGCCGCTTCGCCGGCGAGGTAGCGAGCATCAAGCTCTTCGTGGGCGGCGTCAATGTCGTCAAGGTCAAATACGACGATCGCGACGATCCGCTCGTCGGCGTCGATCTCGGCGATGCCGAGCCACTCGGCGCCGACCTCGCCGGGCGGAGAGCCGCGATTGAAGGCACGGGCATGGGCGAGGGCGAGGCGCTCCCCGCGGGTCGCAACGACGCTCAAAGATATGGTGTCTGCGCCGATCTCGACGGCGGCCCGGTTGTCCGCGATGTACACATCTCGGCCACGTCGAATCCCTGCGTTCACGACACGACGGCGATCGTCCGCGACAATGTCGTCGGCCAGTAGCTCCGCCAAGGCGGTCCAGTCGTGGGTCGAGAAGCACGCCTGGTATCGCTCGACTATTCGGCCTGCCGCGTTTTCTAGTCGCCGCGTCTGCGGCTGCAGTTCCTCAAATCGGGCGAGCGCGGCGTCGAGGTCGGCCTCGTCGAAGATTTCGCAGCTGCTGAGCATGTCATCTTGAACCATGTAGATCAGGGTCATCCGCCACTCAGCGTCGAAGCCGTCTGGCGAGGTCCCGTACCCCACGTGGGTGAGGACGGCTCCAAGTTGGCTCAGCCGATGCACAGCCTCGATGTGGACGCTGAGGTCCGGCGCAACCTCCCAAACGGACCGAGTGGCTGCGGCCAGATCAACCGCCTCGTTCGTCACGAGGGATCGATGGTCGACGCTCACCGAATCCGCTGCCAATGAGGGAAATTCGTGCTGATTGAACCCTGCATAGGTCCGTGCAATCAGCGACCATGTCCGCGCGTGGGCGACCGCTTCACCGGCGAGGTAGCGGGCATCGAGTTCGGCGAACGCGGCGTCGATGTCGTCGAGGTCGAACGAGACGCCCGCCGCGATCCGGCTGTCGCCGTCGATTTCGATGATGTTCAGCAACTCGAGGCCGAATGCCTCGGGACGCTGGCCGCCGGATACGCGGGTACGAGCGAGCACGAGGCTCTCGCCGCGGGTCGCGATGACGAACGATTCGATGTTGTTGACCCCAACGTCGGCAATGGCCCGCGAATTCGCGGCCTGGGCATCGCGACCGCGTGTGATGCCACCGCTTACCACCCGACGACGATCGTCACCGCAAATGTCATCGGCGAGCATCTCCGCCATGGCGTCCCAGTCGCGAGCCACGAGGCAAGCGTTGTAGCGGTCGTACATTCGGCTAGCCGCGTTTTCCAGACGTGGTGCCTGCGGGTGCAATTCGTCAAAGCGCGCGAGCGCGGCGGCGATGTCGGCCTCGTCGAAGATCTCCAACCGGCCGATCCGATCGCCTTCGAACATCAGAACGGCGATCAGCCGCCATTCGGCGCCGAAGCCCTCTTGCGAGGTGCCATGCGCTGCGTGGGTGAGAACCGCTCCGAAGTTGCTGAGCCGATTCACTGTCTCGATGTAGTTGCTGAGGTCCGGAGTGAGGTCCCAAACCCCACGGATCCATGTCGCAAGTTCAACGGTCTCGATCGGTACGAGCGGTCGATGATCTATGCAGACCGAATCCTTTGTCTGCGCCGGCTGCTCGTGCCGATTGATCGCTGCGTAAACCGCCGTGACGGCTGACCATGTGTGTGCGCGGTCGGCCGCTTCACCGGCGAGGTATCGGGCGTCGAGTTCCTCGAAGGCAGCATCGAATTCGTCGAGGTCGAATGTGACCGTCGCGACGATCCGCTCGTCAGCGTCGATCTCGAGGATGATGAGCACCTCGGTGAGGACCGTCTCGGGTCCGTGATCGCGGTCCGTGAAGCGGACGCGCGAGAGAACAAGGCGCTCCCCGCGGGTCGCAATGGCGGTCGATGTCACGTTCGTGAGCCCCAGGTCGGCGATCGCCCGCATGTCGACGATCTCGGCGTCTCGACCATGTCGGACTCCCGCGCCCACCACCCGACGGCGATCCTCACTGGAAAAGTCGTCGGCCAGGATCTCCGCCATGCCGTCCCAGTCGCCTGCCGCGAAATGCGCCAGGTAGCGCTCACCCACTCGGCTTGCAGTGTTTTCCAGTCGTTGTGCCTGCAGTGTGCAATTCGTCAAAGCGGGCGAGCGCGGCGTCGATGTCTGCCTCGTCGAAGATCTCGCAGCGGTTGATCAGGTCGCCGTCGACCGTCATAAGGTTGATGTCCTGCCACTCGGCGTCGAGACCCTCATGCGAGGTCGCATGCGTCGTGTGGGTGACGACCGCTCCGAGGTCGCTCAGCCGATGCACGGCGGCGATCTGCATGTTGAAGCGCGAGGTGGCGTCCATCGTGGCACGGAGGTATTCCTTGAGGCTCCCCGCCTCAATCGTTACGAGCGGTCGTCGGTCGATATTCACCCAATCCGGTGTCGTCGGGGGCAGTTCCTTTCGGCTGAAGCCGGCGTACGCCTTTGCAAAGACCGACCATGTCTGGGAGTGCGCGGCAGCTTCGCCGGCGAGGTACCGGGCATCAAGCTCGGCGAAGGCTGTGTCGAAGTCGTCGGGGTCGAACGCGACGTGTGCCACGAGCCTTCCGTCGGCGTCGATCTCGGCGATGCTGAGCGCCTCCGTGTGGAACGCCTCGGGCCGCTGGTCTCGGCCCGATAAGCGGACGCGACTGAGCGCCAGGCGATTGCCGCGGGTCGCAATCACGGTCAACGTTGCGTTCGACACTCCGATGTCGGCGGTGGCCCGCATGCTCGCGATATCGAAGTCTCGACCGTGCCAGCTACCCGCGCTCACCACTCGACGGCGATCCTCAGTGGCAACGTTATCGGCGATTAGTGCCGCCATGGCGTCCCTGTTACGGGCCACGAAGCAGCCCCAAAAGCGTTTGGCAACTTGACTTGCCGCGTTTTTTAGCTGCGGTGTCGTCGGGTGGAGTGCTTCGAACTTCGCGAGTGCGGTGTCGAGGTCTGCCGCGTCGAATATCTCGCAGCTGGCGACCAGATCCCCGTCGACGGTCACCAGATTGATGTCGTGCCACTCGACGTCGAGGCCCTCCTGCGATGTCGCGTGCGACGCGTGGGTGACGACTGCCCCGAGGTCGTTCAGCCGATGCACAGCCTCGATGTAGATGCTGGCTTGTGTCGTGAGGGTCCATGTGGCATCGAGGAATGCGGCCAGATCAGCCGCCTCGAACGTGCCGATCGGCCGATGGTCGACCATGGCCCAGTCGGGCGTCGTCGCAGGGAGTTCGTGCCGATTGACCGCAGCGTAGGCGCCCGCGACGAGCGACCATATGTGCGCGTGGGCGGCGGCTTCGCCGGCAAGGTAGCGGGCGTCGAGCTCCGCGAACGCGGCGTCGATGTCACTGACGTCGAGCCCGACGACCGCCACGATCAACTCGTCGGCGTCGATCTCGACGATGTTGAGTACGTAGGTCTGGAACGCGGCGGAGCCAACACGACTGAGGGCGAGGCACTCTCCGCGGGTCGCAATGACCTCCGATGTCATGTGGGTGACCCCGAGGTCGGCGAAGGCTCGCATGGTCGCGATGTTGGCTTCTCGACCATCTTGGATTCCGGAATTCACGACCCGACGGCGATCGTCCGTGGACGCGTCATTGGCCAACAGTTGTGCCATTGCGTCCCAGTCGCGGGCCGCGAAGGTCGCCATGAAGCGCTCGTACACCCGGCTCGCTGCGTTTTCTAGTCGCGGAATGGGCCGACTCAGCTGTTCGAACCGCGCGAGGGCATCGTCGAGATCTGGCTCGTCGAATAGCTCGCTGCGGTTGATCACGTCACCTTCGACCGTCAGGATCTGAACTCCCCGCCACTCGGCGTTGAAACCCTCTTGCGAGGTCCCGTGGGCCGCGTGGGTGACGACCGCTCCGAGGTTGTTCAGTCGATGCACAACTTCGATGTGCGTCCGGATGTTTTGCCCGAGATCCCACCCGGCGCGGACGTATGAGATCAGGTCACCTGGTGCATATGCTGCCCCTCGACGGTGGTCGATGTTCACGAAGTCCGGTGTCGTTGCGGCGATCTCATGTCGGTTGATCGAAGCGTAGGCACCCGCGACGAGCGACCAAGTGTGTGCGTGGGCGGCTGCCTCGCCGGCGAGGTACCGCGCGTCGAGCTCGGCGATGGCGGCGTCGAAGTTGTCGGGTTCGAACGCCGTGCGTGCCATGATCCGCTTGTCGGCGGTGGTCTCGACGACGATGAGCAGCTCGATGCGGAATCCCCAGGTTGCTGGTCTTCGTCCGAGATACAGGTCCGACAGAGGACAAGGCGTTCGCCTCGAGTCGCGATGACCGTCGCCGTACTCCTCTTGGCCCCAATGTCGGCGAAGGCCTGCATGTTCGCGATTTCGACATCCCGACCGCGTCGGGTCTCGGCGCTCACGACTCGTCGGTGGTCGTCGACGGATGTGTCGTCGGTCAGGATCTCCGCCATGGCGGTCCAGTCACGGGCGGCGAAGTACCTCCTGAAGCTCTCGTAGGTTTGGCTTGCCGCGTTTTCCAGTCGTGGTGCCGGCCGGCTGAGCTGATCGAACTTCGCGAGCGCTGTATCGATGTCCGCCTCGTCGAATGCCTCAAATCGGTTGATCAGGTCGCCTTGGACCCCGTAGATGACGGCGATCCGCCACTCGGCGTCGAAGCCTTCCTGTGAGGTCTGTTGCCCGATATGGGTGCAGACCACTCCGAGGCCGGTGAGCCGGTGGACGGCCTCGACATAGGTACGTGTGTGCTGGACAAGTTCCAAACCGGCTCGGGCGTATGCGATTCCCTCACCGGGCGCGAAGGCTGTTCCCCGACGGTGGTCGATAGTTACCACATCCGGTGCCGTCGCGGCCAACTCGTGGCGGTTGAGCGCGGCGTAGCCATCCACAATGACAGACCACGTACGCGCGTGGGCGGCCGCCTCTCCGGCGAGGTACCGCGCGTCGAGTTCGTCGAAGGCGGCGTCGATATCATCGAGGTCGAACGTCGCGACCGCTGCGATACGCTCGTCGGCGTCGGTTTCCACTACCTGAAGGACAGCAGGGAACTGGAACGCCTCGGGTAGCTCGTCGTCGCCCACGTCTACACGCCTCAGGACGAGGTGATCCCCGCGGGTGGCAATGACGGCCGACGAAAGTTTCTCGGCCCCGATGTCGGCGATGGCTTGCATGTTCGCGATTTCGGCATCCCGACCGTGTCGTACACCGGCGTTGACCACGCGCCGACGATCGTCGTCCAATACGTCCTCGGCCATCATCTCGGCCATGGCGTCCCAGTCGCGGGCTGTGAAGCATGTCTCGAACCGCTCGACTGCTTTGCTTGCCGCGTTTCCCAGCCGCGGTGCGTGTGGGTGCAGTTCCTCGAACCGCGCGATCGCGGCGTCCAGGTCCGCCTCGTCGAATAGCTCGCAGCGGTTGGCCATCTCGCCTGCGACAGTCGTAACGGCGACCTCGCGCCACTCGGCTTCGAAGCCCTCGTGTGAAGCACCATGCCCCGCATAGGTGCAGACCCCTCCGAGATCGGTCAGCCGGTGCACAACCTCGACGTAGGTTCGGATGGTCTGGCCGAGGTCCCACCCGGCACGGATGTATGCGGTCATCTCGCCGGGCGCGAACGCCTTCGCCCGGCGATGGTCAATGGTCACGCAGTCGGGCGTCATCGCGGGAAGCTCGCGCCTTGCTTGCGCGGCGTAGCCCTCCGTGATCACCGACCACGTGCGGGCGTGGGCAGCCGCTTCGCCGGCGAGGTATCGGGCATCGAGTTCGGCGATGGCGGCGTCGAAGTCGTCGAGCTCGAATATGACGATCGCCGCGATCTGGTTGTGCGAGTTGATTTCGACGACGCCCAGCACATCGTTGAGGAACTCCACGGACCCGCCATCGCGGCCCGAGGCGCGCGCGAGGATGAGGCGCTCCCCACGAGCAGCGATGACGGCGAACGTCATGAACGCGAACCCGGCGTCGGCGGTCGCCCGCAGGTTCGCGATCTCGGCATCCCGACCGTGTCGGATCCCTGCGTTTACGACCCGCCGGCGATCGTCGGTAACGATGTCGTCGGCCAGTACCTTCGCGAGCGCATTCCAGTCGCGGGCTGCGAAGTGCGCCAAGTAGCGCTCGACTGCTCGGCTTGCCGCGTTTTCCAGCCGCCGCGCCTCCGGGCGCAGCCCCTCGAAGCGGGCGAGCGCGGCGTCGACGTCGTCCTCCTCGTAAACCTCCATCCGCGGTCCGTCGGAAAGGAACAAAAAGGTGCGACCCCACTGCAATTCGTTCCCGTGTGCGTCGGTGCCTTCGATGACGAGGGTGGAGACGAGCCCGTGGGCGTCGAGCGCATGTACGGCCTTCGTCCAATAGCGGGCGTCGGGCACCAGTGTCCACAGCTCCTCGATCGCTCGCCCGTAGTCTTCCGCCGAACCGAACGGGACGCGTCGATGATCGGCATACGCAAGTCGCCCCAGCATCGGCCCCGGCTCGTGACGATTGAGCTCCGCCACCGTGTCCATTACGGGCTGCAAGACGTTTCCGTGGGCTGCCGCTTCGCCGGCGAGGTACCGTGCATCAAGCTCGGCTAGTGCTGCGTCGATGTTGTTGGAGTCGAACGCGATTTGTGCCACTATCCGCTCGTGGGAGTCGATCTCGACGACGTCGATCATCTCGTTGTCGAGCGTCTCGGGCCAATCGCGGAAAGTGAACGAGTGACTAGCGAGGACGAGGCGCTCCCCGCGGGTCGCGATGGGAGTCGACGTCATGTTGACATAGCCGATCTCGGCGATCGCCTGCATGTTTGCAATTTCGGCATCTCGACCGCGTCGGACGCCGGCGTTCACCACTCGGCGACGATCGTCGCCCACAAAGTCATCGGCCACCATCTCCGCCATCGCGTCCCAATCACGGGGGGCGAAGTGCGCCATGTAGCGCTCGAGCGCTTGGCTTGCCGCGTTTACCAGCCGCCGCACCTGCGGGCGCAGCTCCTCGAAGCGCGCAAGGGCGGTGTTGACGTCATCCTCTTCGTAGACTTCGAGCCGCTTCTCTTCCCTGCCCACGGACAGGAGAAGCACACGCGGCCACTGCAATTCGCTCCCGTGGACATCGGTGCCTTCGATGACGAATTTGACGACCATGCCGTGGGCGCCGAGCGCGTACACCTCGGGCGTCCGATAGCGGGCGTCGGGCACGAGTGGCCACAGTTCCTCGACCGCGCGACCGAAGTCCCCCGACGTGAACCCGATGTGCCGATGATCGGTATACACAAGTCCGGCGATCATCCGTCCAGGCTCGTGACGGTTGAGTTCGCCGAGCGTTTCCATTCCGATCTGCCAGACATGCGCGTAGGGCGCCGCTTCGCCAGCCAGGTACCGCGCTTCCAGCTCCGCGTAAGCGGCGTCGACGTCGCCTGGGTCGAAGAGGACGAACGCCGCGATCTGGTTGTCGGTGCTGAGCTCGACGATCAGGAGTACCTCGGTGTGAAATGCTTCGGGCCGAAGGTCGCGGCCCGAGAAGCGGGCATGACTGAGGACGATGCGCTCGCCGCGGGTCGCAATAACATCTGACGTGACGTTCTTAGTCCCAAGCTCGGCCAGTGCCCGTAGTTCGGTGACCGCGGTGGCGCGGTCGTTGCTCTCTCGGTGGAGTCCTCGCCTCCGGTCATCGACTCGTAGATCGTCGGCTAACAGCGCGGCGATCTCGTCCCAACGCCTTTCAACAAAGAGCGCATTGAACCGGTCGCGGGCTCGACTCGCGGCGTTCTCGAGCGGCGCGCGAGGCTGTACCTCCTCGAACCGGGCGTGTACGGAGTCGAGCTCGGCAACCGCGGCGTCGAGGTCGTCGAGGTCGAACCACACCTGCAGCGCGATTCGACCCTCCTCGTCGATGCCGTATAGCTGGAGAAACTCGTCGCGCGGCGCTCCAGGGCTCACGTCGCCAGTGCCCGTGATCATTCGAGCAAGGGCCAGGCGCTCGCCTCGCACCGCGATAACGACTGGGTTGACGCGCAGGGCGCCCGTCTCGAGAAGGCGCCTCGTCTCCCGTAGCCATTGGCCCGCTTTGGTCGGCGCAAAGCCGACGATCTTCCGGCGACTCTCTACGACGGCGTCAGGTGCAAACAGCTGCTCCAACTCGTCCCAGGCCGCGCGATCGACAGCGGCCATCACGCGTTCGCCCGCTCGCGCGCACGCGTTGTCTAGCTCGACCTGAGGAGGCGGTTCGGGTTCGGGTGGAGCTGGTGGCACAGCTCGCTCGCTGAGAATGCCGCGCGCCTTCTCGGCGAGCGCGGCAGCACCCTTCCGTTCGTACAGACCGACCGCCCGCTCGGCGGCGGCTCGCGCCCCCGCGGCGTCGCCGGCGGCGCCCAAAACCGTTGCCAGTGAGGCACATGCGTCGCCGTGATCAACCAACAAGTCGGTGCGCTCGGCAAGGGCAACGGCGGCCTCGGCCACCCGCCGGGCCCCGTCGTGATCATTGCCACGCGACAGCAGATGCGCCCGAAGCGTGCGCCAGGCGATCGACGGCTTCAGCGCATGGCCTGCGAGACGCTCACTCTCCGTGCATAATTCGTCGGCCTCGGCATCTCGGCCGAGCGCGAGACAGGCGCGACCGAATAGCGCTGCGGTCTCGGCGGTATCGGCGTCCAGGCCCATGCGACGAAAACCGTTGTAGGCCTTACGCAGATGCGGCTCGGCCGCGGCAGGATCGTCCACAACGAGCTCGACAATGCCGGCGAATTGCTCGACCTCGAGCAGCGCATGGCGCAAGCCGAGCTCGGTGACCGTCCGTCGGGCCGAGTCGATCATCCGTCGGGCCGCCGCGGCGCGGCCGCGGAAGGCCTCCAACACGGCCTGGCACCGCGTCGACGTCGCTTCGACCGCGGGCGAGTCGGTCGTGATCCGAAGCAGCCGCACCACGTCAAGACACCGCCCGCCCGCGCGCGGAACCGGGTTGGGGCCCCACAGCGCCGCAAGCGGCGCACCCGCCAGCACTGCGTTCACCCGCGCGGTGTTCACGCGCGCGCCGCGCCGCCGTCAGGGCGTCGTCCAAGGCGATTTCGCAGTCGCCGATTCGCCCGAGCCGGGCGAGGCACGCGGCACGAACGGTGTGCGCCTTGGCTTCTCCTGCGGCATCGTCTATTTCGGCCAGCTTGCTGGCGGCGGCGCCTAACGCGGCTTCGGCCTCGTCCAACCGCTCGGGATGGATCAGTATCGAGAGCTGGCCGTCGAAGCATGTCGCCCATGCCGCTAGCCGGGCGGAATCGACTGTCGCTTGTTGCAATTGGGAGACCGCGCCCGCTGCCGAGGCCACGTCACCCGCGGCGAGCAGAGCCTCGCAGCGCGCGACGAGTAGCTCGGCGACCTGGTCGTCGCGGTCGGGCAGCTCCTCGTCGATCTCCTCCAGCGCGTGCAGGGCGTGGTCGTAAAGGTCGGCGGCGCCTTCGTAGGCGAGGCGGGCCATCGCCTGGTCCGCCGCACGCCGGCAATACTCGACGGCCTTGGCCGCGTTTCCCGCCCACGCACATTCGAAATAGTGGTGAGCCAGTTCGGCGAGCAGCTCGTCGTCGGCGCCGGGCTCGTCCTCCAGCGTCGTGGCGATGCGCTGGTGCAGCCGCATGCGCCGCATGGACGGCAGTTCGGCAAGCAGTGACTGTCGGACGATCGCATGGTTGAACCGGTAGCGACCACCGGGCTCTTCGATGACGATGCCGGCCTTGGACGCCTCGTCGAACGCGTCGACCAGGTCGTCCCCGACCACGCGCTCGACCAGGTCCAGGGCAAACCGGCTGCCGACGACCGCGGCTGCGGCAAGGGCCTTATTGGTCTCGATCGGAAGCCGAGAAAGTCTGCGGCTCACGGCTTCTCGCACTCCCTGCGGGAGCGTGCTCGGGTCCCACACGCCGCCGCTCTCGTCGACATGGCGCAGAGCCTCGATGAGAAAGAACGGGTTGCCGCCCGTGACGGAGGCCAATGCCGTGGCCGAGCTCTTCGTCGTCGTAGCCGGCCTCGGCGACGTACGCGCTGACGTCGTCCTCATCGAGGCCGCTGAGACTGAATGCGGTTGGCGGTGCCGTCGCGGTGCAGGTCGGCGAGCATCGCCGCCAGGGGATGGGAGCGGTCGAGATCAGTGCTGCGATAGGTGCCGACGATCTGCACGCGGGCGCGGTCGCCGAAGCGCAGCAGATGTCGCAGCAGGAGCAGCGTTGGCTTGGCCGCCCAGTGCAGGTCGTCGAGTACCAGGACAACCGGCGCGCCCGTGGAGGCCATTTCCAAGAGCGCAACGACGGCGTCGAAAAGTGCGTAGCGCTCGGTGTCCGGGTCGGCGCGGGTCGGCGCGGCCAGATCGGGCACGACATCGATCAGCCCGGGAACCAGCGGAAGCAGCGCTTCGACGCCGCGCAGCCCCCGCAGGCCCGCGTGTGCCGACGCAGGGCACCAGCGAACGCAGGGCTTCCGCGAACGGCTGATAGGGCGCACCGAGGTCCTCGTCGCAACGGCCGTACAGCACGACCGCGCCTTGCTCATAGGCCTGCCGGGACCATTCGCCGGCCAGACGCGTCTTGCCGACACCCGGTTCGCCGGCGATCAGCACCGCATGCGTGGCGCCGGCGAGCGCGGTCTGCCACGCAGCCAAAAGCCGCTCGAGCTCGAGCCCACGCCCGACGAACGGCCCGGTTCCGATCAGCACCGAGGGCAGGCTCGGGCGCTCCATCGGCGCACCTCGGTTGTCGGCGGCTTGCGGCTCGTCGTCGGAGGTTTCCAGTCGGAGCTCGAAGACATGCTCGGGGCGCGCGAGGTTTTTCAGCTGCCGCATACCCAGGTCGGCGAGCACAACGTCGTCGGGCAGTGAATCGATGACGAGCTCGGCGGTCGCGCCCGAGCACAGGATTTGGCCGCCCACAGCCAGCGACCGCAGGCGGGCGGCGCGGTTGACCGCCCGACCGAAGTAGTCGCCGTCGCGGAGCTCGACTTCCCCGGTGTGCAGCGCCATGCGGATACGCATGCGGCTCCCGCAGCGCCCACGGCTCGTGGGCGATCGCGTCTTGCAGCTCGATAGCCGCGGCGGCGGCCGCCGACGGCCGCTCGAAGACCGAGAACGTGGCATCGCCCTCGCCACGCGTCTTGATCAGCCGTCCTCCGCGCGACGTGACGACCTGTTCGACGAGTTCGTCGTGTCGTGCGAGCGCCACCGCCATGGCGCCGGCGTCTGCCTCCCAGGCGGCGGTCGATCCCTCGATGTCGGTGAGCAGAAAGGTCACGGCGCGGGTCACCGACGGAAGCTGTTGCACCACAGGTGTATCCAGCGATGTATCCTGCGCGACGATCGCGGTCTCGAGCCGGCGAAGCTCCGGCCCGGGATCGACTCCCAACTCATCGGCGAGCAGCGACCGTGCCCGTTGATAAGCGCCAAGGGCTTCACCCTGCCGGCCGGCGCGGTAGAGGGCGAGCATCAGCTGGCCCCATCGCCTTTCGCGCAGCGGCGCCTCGGCCACCGCCGCCTCGAGCTCGCCGATGATCTCCGCGGCGCGGCCCGTCGCGAGCAGCGCGTCGGCCCGATCCTCGACGAGCGCGGCGTGGCCCTCGATCCACCGCGTCTTCTCCGATGTTCCCCGCCGGCCGTCGGGCAGTTCGGGGATACCGCGCCAGAGGGCAAGCGCCTCCTCGAAGCGGGCCACCGCTTGGCTGGTGTCGCCGGTGGCAGCGGCATCGCGTCCCAGTCGCGCGGCCGATTTATAGCGCGAGGCATCGACCTCGCTCTCGGCGAGCGTCCAACCCGCGCCCTGCGTCAAAACAAAGCCGTCGCCCAGGGCGCGACGCAGCGAAGAGATGTGGGTCTGCAGGGCCTTGGCGGCGGTGCGGGGCGGATCCTCGCCCCAGAGCAACTCGACGAGGGTGTCGGCCGACACGACGGAACCGCCGTGCAACCCGAGCATCGTGAGGATGGCGCGGGGTTTGGCGCCCGGGATCGTGACGGGTGCCCCGTCCTGCCGGACCTGCAGAGGTCCCAAAACCCCCAGTTCCACCGCATGAAGCGTACTCACAATGGCCATCGTCGGTAAGGCGAATCAATGCCTGGTCAAGAAGGAGTAAAGGCGCCGCGCGCCGCTACCTAGCTAACTCACATAAAACGGTTCGCGACCGGAGTTGTCCCGCGGTCAGAGCGGCACCCAGACCCCGCCCATGTAGACGCCCCAGTGCTGGTAGCCGTTGCTCCACATCGGCGCCCGCGGGGACCACGCCGGCCATAGGGGAGGCGGCGGCGCATCCGGCGGCGCAAACGATGGCGCGTATGGCGGCGGAGCCGTGTACCACGCCGGCGGCGCCGGTGGCGGTTTGCACACCATGGTCACCGGATTCCACGACATGTTGCGGTCGCAATCCGCTGAGCTGACGGCCGGCGTCGCGACCACCGCAACCGCCATTGACACGCACGCGACCGCGACTACGGCGGCCAGACGACCAAACCACCTCATGGCAGGCCTCCCACCGGGACCATTCCGATCTTGGCTGGCCTTCAGCCTATGCCTTGGACACCGCCGTAACCAGGCATCTGCGTCGTTAAGGACGCGAATAGGCGCGGCGCTTGGTGAGCGCTTCGCTGGGGTCGTCGGGTGGGGAGTCACAGACGCCACACCCGCCTCTCGGCGGAGGCGGGTGCCGCGTTGTCCACCTCTTAGCGACATCCCCCGACCTGTGAGTTCACCCGACATCATCGCTCGTCGCCTCGACCACAAAAAGGTAGCTGACCTGCTCAGACACAGTTGTCGCTTAGAGGCGGACAACACGGCATGTCCTGCAGCAGCCCCGCCACGGCGTCGCCGGCGGTAAATCGGCCCGGGTCGTAAACGGGCGGCAGTCGCCGCCTGACCCCACATGATCTGGGGCGCCGCCTTACCGCATGAACCCCCATTGGGCTTCGTTCGACTCGGTGTTGACGTGCGCGCCGGGATCGTCGTCTGACTCGCCGGGGGAGGGGTGCGGGACGGTGGGTATGCGGTCACCGAGCTCGGTTATGGCGTGCACCGGGCAGTCCAGCAGTGCGCGCTTGACCGCGTCGCGGTCCGCGGCGGCCACCGTGCCATCTCCGATCACCGACGCGTAACCCCAGTCGTCCAACGAGAAGTATCCGGGCGCGCGCTTGGCGCAGACGCCGAAGCCGTCGCAAACCGTGCGGTCCAAACGGATTTTCATGCGTGCCTCACCGCTTCCGCCTGGTAGGGGCGGTCGAATCGGAATGGGTGGTCACGGCAGTCCGGGCAGCCGCCTTCGAGGTGTCGCGCCACGTCGCTCGGGAACCGGCCGAGCAGGCTGGCGGCGACATTGGTGGCGGCGTCCAGCGTCGCGCAGGCGCCGCGTCCGCGCAGCACCACCGACCAGCGGCGCAATCGGTCAACGTCTTCCGTCGTCGCAACGCCATCGCGCAGCGCCCCGGCGGCGGCGGCCATCGCGGCCGTTCCGTTGAAACACGACCCGCACTGCCCGGCGTTTTCGCGGTCGAAGTAGGCCAGCACCGACGCAGCAACCGCAACGGGGCAGTCGTCGGTGATCACCGAGATCGCGCCGCAGCCAAGGCCGCTGCCGAGCCGTCGCATCGTCTCGTGATCCAACGTGGACTCCAACACGTCGCGATTGAGGAAGCCGGCGAAATAGCCGCCCAACAACGCCCCCCGCACCTGGTCAGGTGAAACACCGTGCAGCGCAAGCAGTTCAGTGAACGGCAAGCCGTGCGGGAGCTCGTAGAGGACTGGGGGTCGCCCGGCACCGGTGATGGTGGCCAGGAAGGTGCCCGGCGACAGCTGCGTGCCCTGCGAGCGGAACTCCGCCGAGCCATGGGACTGCAGATAGGGCAGATTGGCCAGGGTCTCGACGTTGCTGACCAGTGTGGGACGCCCGCCAACGCCCGATTCGAATGGGCGCGGTGGCTTGTCCGTCGGCTTGGCCGGGCCGCCGTTGAGCACGCGAACCGCCGCGGTCTCCTCGCCGGCCACGTAGCCGGGCTGCACCGTGATCAACTCGACCGTGACACCGCCGAACGCGTCGGGACCGAGTTCGCCCAGCGCGGCTTCGACGCTGTGCGCCGATTCCGGGTCGGACACGTACACGTAGGCGCGGTCGGCGGCAACGATCGCCGCGGCCAATCGCAATCCGTCCAGCACCATGTGCGGGCGGTTGCGCAGCAGCCATCGGTCCTTGACCGAAGCCGGTTCTCCCTCTTCGCCATTGGCGACGACGACGGTGCCCCCTGCCACGCGGCCGTTGTCGCGCACCGTGCGCAACTTCACCGCCAGCGGAAAGGCCGCACCGCCGCGGCCGACCAGTCCGCTGGACTCGACCTCGCCGAGCAATTCGTCGGCATCGGCAAGCGGGCGGTAACCGCCCTGCTCCCGATACGCTGCGTAGTGCTCGACACCCGAAACCAGCAGCCGCGGGGGGCAGCCGGGCCAGGGGGCGATAGTGACTGCGTCGGATCTCGCTTGGGTATTCATGAGCCGGTCAGCGTTCCGGTTAGGCTTGCGCGCATGCGGACTGCGGTGGTGCGCGTGAACGTCGACCCGGGAAGTGCGCTTACGCCCACGCAATTAGGTGAGGGCATGGGGGTGCTCCTCGGGCTCAGTGGCGAGATCGGTGCCGGCGTCGTCGAAAACGATCTCGCGGCCATGCCGGTCGGCCGTCGTGAGGTCCAATTGCTTATCGCCGCAGACGATGTCGACACCGCGAAGCAAACCGCAATCGACTTGTGCGCCAAGGCGTTCAGCACTGCTCCGGTGCCGGGCGTGGTGACGTTCGTCAGCAGGGGAACCGACGACGACGCCCGCGGTGTGTTGTCGGCGTTCGGGCTCACCGGTGAAATCGCCCGCGCGCCCGGCGATGACGGCTTCGACATCGTCTACGTGACGCTGCGCGAAGACGACCTCGAGCGCGTTCCAGAAAGCCGGATCCATACGGCCCTCGAGGCGTCGCTCAACTGTGAGGTTCACATTCGTACCTTCTAACGCACCAGGTGCACGCATTAGCTGCCCAAGAATTCGAGGATCGCGGGCGCTGCCTGCACCCAGGTGTCAAACATGTTGAAGTGCTTAACCCTGCCGGTCGCGCGGTCTTCGGAGGCGCGCTCCCAGGCATCCTCCGGCCAGGGCGGATCGATCAGCTTAGAGCCCCTGATCAAGCAGCTGACTTCCAGCGATGTGCGCTTGGGATGGTCCCAGTCGTTCTCGCCGCCACGAATGATCAACGTGGGCACCTGGATTCGTTCGAACATCTCGTCGGGGACGCCGGGAATGGTCTGCCCCGGCTTGGACACGAAGGCGTTGAGCCAGCGCATCATCACCTTGAGGAACTCGTCCTTGTCGAGGTCGAGGAATCGTTGCTTGTTGTTCGGATTCTCTTCGATGCGGTCGCGCCATTCCGGTACCTTCACCACTCCCTCCATTCCGGTACCACGCGCCGCGAGAATGCTTGGGATGATGTAGAAGGACCCCAGCACGAACGTGCCGTAAATGCCGCCCACGATGTTCCACACCACGAGCTTCTGCACAAGTTCGGGGTAGAGCATCGTGGTCAGCATGGAATCCCTTGCCCCACCGGAGCCCCCGGCGATGATGCACCGCTCGAAACCCAGGCCCGT
Source organism: uncultured Actinomycetota bacterium (assembly GCA_963703795.1). Lineage (GTDB taxonomy): Bacteria > Actinomycetota > Actinomycetes > Mycobacteriales > Mycobacteriaceae > Mycobacterium. The sequence goes on from CAVPFT010000053.1 coordinate 170,009, forward strand.
CACCAGCTTGTACAGAGTCTCGGCGCGCATGTGCGACTCGCTTTGACCGTAGAATTGCACGTCGGACGCGCCGCAGTTCGGCCGGTCCCACAGCAGCACCCGATAGCCACCGGCGACCAGCGCCTCGGCCAGCGGACGCAGGCCCTCAATCTCCTTGCTGAATCGGCCGCCCGGGGTCAGGGCAATGAGATCGCCTGATTCCCCGAGGATTTCGTAGACAACGTTTCCCCCGTTCAACTCGATAGAAGACACGCTATTCTCCCTAGGCCATCACCAGAACGTCGTTGCCGACGACGCGCACCGGATACGTGCGGATGCTCCACTCCGGCTTGACCGTGGTCGTGCCGGTCGCCAGTTCGAAACCCCATTGGTGCCAGGGACAGTAGATGTACTCCAGGTCTCGCACCATGACCGCGTCACCCGGCGCGGTCTCGTCGACGATGGTGTGTCCCCGAAGGCGCCCCGAGCACAGCGGTCCGCCCTGGTGCGGGCAGTAGTTCGCGATGGCATAGAAGGTGCCATTGAGGTTGTAGACACCCACGCCGTGGCGTCCGATCGGCACCAGCTTGTGGGTACCCGGCGGGATCTCGTCTACTGTCGCAACAACATGTTCGCGGCCCTGGGCGAGGCGGGGCTGGGGCCGCCTCGCGGTTACCCCTTCTTTTTCAGACGCCAACTCAGAACACCCGGACCTGACCCTCGAGGACCGGCACCGTCTCCGGCAGGTGATAGGTCGCGATGCCGTTCTTGTACATCACCGCGTCCCGGGCCGCCTTGGGAAGGTGCTTGACCAACCAGCGCGGCTCGTCGAACGTCCAGTGCGGGTAATCCGATGAGAACAGCAGGATCTTGTCGCACTCCATCCACTCCAGCGCGCGCGTCAACTCGGTCTTGTCCTCCGGGTAGTCCAGCGGTTGCGTGGTGAACTTGATGTGGTCCTTGACGTACTCCGACGGCTTGCGCTTTATCTCCATCCGCGACTTGCGGGCTTCGTAGATCGCGTCCATCCGCCACATCAGCGGCAGGATCCAGGAGAACGCGTGCTCGACGAACACGATCCGCAGGGTCGGGAACCGGTCGAAGACACCGTCGAACACCAGGCTCATCACCTGGTTGGCGGCCAGCAGCGAGTAGGTCACCATGAAGTCGTGGTTGTAGCTGGGGAAACCCACCGGAGGCGTCGGCAGCAGCTCGTAGTTGCTGCGCGACAGGTGGCAACTCACGGTGATGTCGTGCTTGGTGGCGGCCGACCAGATCTGGTCGTACTTCGGGTTGCCCCATGACGGCCGCGGCTCGGCCTTGATCAGAATCTGCGCCATGTAGGGATGCCCGGCCCACTTCTCGATCTGGGCCACCGCGCCCTCAGGGTCCTCGATCGCGGCGCAGATCGACCCGCGCCAGCGCTCGTGCCAGTTGTTGTGGCTGTCCAGCCAGTGGTTGGCCTGCCAGTCATTGAGTGCCGAACAGTACGCCTGGTGGGCCTCGGGTATGCGCGGCGTGCGGCCGGCGGGCTCGAGGATCGCGATGTCGGAGCCGGCCTCCATGATCAGCTGGCGGAACGCCATGTCCGGGTCGCTGCCGGGGAATTCGCCGTCGGGCGGGAAGGTGTCGGTGCGCATGGCGAAGGCGTGCGCGTAGTCGGGGGCGTCGTAGTAGATCAGCTCGCCGACCCGGTGCTCGCGGAAGAACTTGGTGCGCCAGGGCTCCGGGATGTACTGGGTGATCTCGCCCCGTTTGGGCACCGGGTGGACGTCCGAGTCGACGCACCGGACGGCTATGCGTTCGGCGGCGGGAACGCGCTCCTGCATGTGGGTCAGTGTCATTTCGAACTCCTCGGTCTTTCTCGCTTCTATTCTGCGACTAGCCCGCTGCCAGGTCGACAGAAATGTCGATCCCGTACAGGTTGGCCGCGTTGCGCCAGCACAGCTTCTCGCGTTGTTCGGCGGACAGCGCCTGCGGCAGTTTTGTGACGTCACCACATTGCCAATGCGGATAGCTGGAGCCGAACATCACCATGTCTTCCTTTCCGGTGAAGCCAAACCACTCACCGGCGAACTCGGTGTCGCCCGGTCCATCAAGGCTGCCCTGGACGAAGTACACGTGTCCGGGGATGTAGGCGCTGGGAATCTGCGGTGCCCACGGCGTCTGTTCCAGGTGCGGCCGGCCGAAGGTGTCCATCCGCCAGATGAACGGCGTCAGGAAGTCGGCGGCACCGTCGGCCCACACGAATTTCACGCCGGGAAAGCGCTCGAACACGCCCTCGGCGATCATGTTCATCAGGTGGTACACGTAATTCAGGGCCATGAAGCTGACGTACTGCTCGTAGGTCTGGGTATGCCCCGAAGGTGTGGGGGGGAACCCGATCCCCTCGCCCGTCTCGATGTGCACAGCCACCGGAAGGTTCGCGTCGGCTGCGGCTTCCCAGAGCGGCCAGAACTGCGGCTTGCCGTATAGCTCGCGGGACTGCAGCGGAACGCCGATCTGGACCACGCGGGGGTGCGCGCGCCATTTCTCGATCTCACGCACCGCGCCGGCAATGTCGTCGGGGTTGACCCGGATGGTGCCGCGGAATCGGTCGCCGAACTCGCTGGACTCCAGCCAGCGCGACACCATCATCTCGTTGTGGGCGGCGTGCAGCGCACTGCCCAAATGGCGGTCGGGCATGATGCCGCGCCCCATCGGATGCAGGACCGCCACATCGACCCCGCGCTTCGAAAACAGTTCGTTGGCAACGAATTCCGGATCCGAACCCGGGTACTTGCGGTCCGGCCCCTCGGTGTTAGGCGCGTATTCACTGCCCGGCGCCCCGTACCAGTCCATCTCGTAGTCGGGGAAGCCGCGGCTCTTGAACGGCTCGCGCAGGAATGCGCGCAGGTCTTTGTTGGACGGGAAGAAGATGTGCACGCTGGCGTCGATTACCGGCGTGCGTGTTCCGTCAGCGTGTTCGATCACGAAAGCCATCCGTCGGTCCGGGTAGCCAAAGCAAGCCCCGTCGGGTCATATGATAGATAATCTAACATTTCCTCAGGTGTCCATCAATGGTGTTTCCGGTAAGCGTTTCGGTTAGTCATCGACCCTGGTAGTCGCCAGTATTGCTGCCATATCGTAAGTGTTGTTCTTGAATAAGGATAATACCATTCTCGCGATCCGGGGAGACGCTTCACCCGTGCCGTGGGGTGCGGTGCGGGCGGGCTAGACGGTGGACCGGCCCACGGTCACACCGGCGGCTTTCTCGAACGGTTTGATCACCGTCGGCGACCTCCTTGGGAGATGACGCGGCGCGCGCCCCGAGGGCGACGATGCGCTCGAGCGTTGCGCTGCGCTGCGCGTGTCAAAGGCGATGACATTGTGGTTTTCCTGGATGAGGCGGCGTGCCATGGGAAAGCCCATGTTGCCCAACCCGATAAACCCGACATCCATCACGGACTCCTACTTCTGGTCTACTTCGGCGAACGCTTCGCGCGCGATGCGAAAGCTGTCGACCGCGGCCGGTACGCCGGCGTAGATGGCGACCTGGAGGAATATCTCGCGGACTTCCTCGCGGGTGACACCGTTGGTCAGTGCCGCCTTGACGTGCGTGCGTAACTCGTTGGGCCGGTTGAGGACCGAGATCATCGCCAAATTGAGCATGCTGCGGGTCTTGAGGGTCAAACCGTCGCGCCCCCAGACCGCTCCCCAGCAGTACTCGGTAATGAGATCTTGCAGCGGGCTGGTGAAGTCATCCGCGCTGGCCAAAGCCTGGTTGACGTATTCTTCGCCCAGCACTGCGGATCGGACCTCCAGTCCGCGCCGGTATGTTTCGCGATCCAATTTCTTCTCCTTCGCAACCAGTCAAAACCGATGAGCGCAGTTTTACACCCCGACCGATCCGCGGCGGATACAGTCGACCTCAATGGACCTGCCCGATCTCGTCCTCGTTCATGGCGGAGCACATGCCGCCGACTGCTGGGATCTCACGGTTGCCGAATTGGCTTGCCAAGAACCGAAATTGCGCGTGCTGGCGGTGGATCTGCCGGGCCGCGGCCGCAATCCCGCGGATCTAACGACGGTTACCATCGCCGAGTGGGTGGATTCGGTGGTTGCGGAGATTCACAACGCCTCACTTGGTGATGTTGTTGTCGTGGGGCATTCGATGGGTGGCTTGACCGTACCCGGTGTCGTCGCCCGGCTCGGCGCTACCAGGGTGCGCGAACTGATCCTGGCGGCGGCGTTCATTCCTCCGCAAGGATCGTCGGTCGTGGAATCCCTCGGCGGCCCGCTCGCCCCGTTGGCGCGAATGGGGCCCCGAGTACTAAAGTCCGCGGCGATGCCCAGTGCAGCAGCGAAATTAGCGTTTTGGAATGCGATGTCGCGCGAGCGGCGAAGGTATGCGCTGGCACGTCTGTATCCCGAGTCCGCTGGGGTGATCACCGAGCGCGTCGACCGCACTGATCTGCCCGCCGAGGTACCTCGCACGTGGATCATGACCCTGCGCGACAGGGCTCTTTCGTCGCGACAGCAGCAGCGCTGTATCAGGTCGCTGGGCGGCGTCGACACACTGATCTGTCTCGACACGTGTCACGACATGATGTACAGCGAACCACGCCGGCTCGCCGGAATCCTGCTCGATCGCTGTCGGTTTCGAGCACAATCCTAATGTGGGCAGCCCTTGAGGGAGGAGCGTGATCGGATGGCCCAGAGGCAAGCACGGCCGCTTCGCCGTCACCCCCCTGCCGAGTTCGTCAACCTCGACCGCTGGGATGAGCATGCCGACGACCTGCTGGCCGTCACCTAGGGTCGTGAGTCGGTAATTCGTGGCCAGCTCAGGCTGGCGGCTTCACAACTTGCCCCCGCCCGTGCCGGGACGCCGAGCGTGGGCGTTAGGTACAGGAACTGGCCGCAGTCTGTGCATAAGGCCCACAGTCGACGGATGGGCCACGCGTCGGCGCACTACTGCATCCAAATGTATGGCTCAGGACACTAGGCAGCGCGGCCCAAGGTGTTAGCCGGTGATGGTCACCGCATAACCAGTTTCCGAGATTATTACTTCCGTGTACGAGAATGATATTCTCGCTTGGGCGGTGATGACAGGAGGCGGCGCTGATGCTGTTGGAGTTCGATGCTGATCAGCGGCTATGGCAGAACACGGTCCGCGACGCCGTCGCCAAGCAGTGCCCGCCGTCGCTCGTGCGCAGCGTGGCCGAGGATGGCGTCGACCCGACCCCGTTGTGGAAGTCGTATGTGGACCAGGGCTGGACCGAGCTGAACGACCCGGTCAGCGCCGTGGAGCTGGCCATCGTGCTCGAAGAGCTGGGGCGCTCGACCGATCCCACCCCGTTTCTCGCCACGATGAGCCAGTTCGCGCCGTTGGCGGGCGATCGGTTCGACCCGCACGAGTCGGGGACCGCCGTGTACGACGGGGTGGCCGCGCACCGCGACACTGATGGCTGGGTGCTGGACGGTACGGCACGGCATGTCCTGGACGGCGATCGTGTCGACCGGTTGGGAGTGGTGACCGATGCGGGGGTGTTCGTCGTCGCGTCGAATCAGGTGTCGGGCCGCCGCTCGACGGTGTTCGACCCCGTTCTTCACGTCGCCGATCTCTCCTTCTGCGAGGTCCGGGTGCCCGACAGCGCCCGGCTCAGCGTTGACGCGGAGCGCGCGCACCATATTGCGTTGACGGGCATGGCAATCACGATGGTCGGGGCCTGCCAACGTATCCTCGATCTCGTCCTCGAGCACGTCCGCACCCGTCACCAATTCGGCGTACCGATCGGCTCATTCCAGGCCGTCCAACACAAGGCCGCCGACATGCACATCGCGGTGGAACGCTCTCGCGCGCTGGCCTACTTTGCCGCACTGACGATTTCGGCCGACGATCCCCGCCGTCGGCTGGCCGCTGCGATGGCCAAGGCATCGGCGGGGGAGTGCCAGGCACTCGTATTCCGGCACGGCCTACAGCTTTTCGGTGCGATGGGATTCACCTGGGAGAACGACCTGCAGTTCGCGCTCAAGCGCGCCAAGGCGGGTGAGCTCATGCTCGGCGGCGCGGCGGAGCATCGGGCGCGAATCGCGGAGGAATACCGTGCAGCTGACTTTTGATCCCGACGTCGAGGAGTTTCGGGCGGAGTTCGCCGCATTCCTTGACGAAAACCTGCCTCCCGCAAGCGAAACCCTGGAGCGCCCCCGGTCGGTCTCCCACATGCCGCAATGGGCACGTCGGTGGCAGCGGCTGCTGTTCGACAACGGATGGCTGCTGCCCGGTCAACCGCCGGAATTCGGCGGGCGCAACGCCACGATTGTGCAGCAGTTCGTCCATCTCGAGGAATTGTGCCGTCGGCGGATCTACCACAGCCTCAACCCGCAAGGGGTGAAATCGTTCGGCGTCGCTGCTGTCGTTCGGCAGCGACGAGCAAAAGCATCGTTGGGCCGTGCCGATTCTGCAGGCTGAGATCACCGCTTCGCTGGGCATGAGCGAGCCCAGCGCAGGCTCCGATCTGGCGTCGCTGCGTACCCGGGCGGAGCTTGACGGCGATCACTTCGTCGTCAACGGGCAGAAGGTGTGGACGTCCGGGCGCACGACGCCGACGTGTTGTTGACCTTCGTGCGGACTAACCCGGATGCGCCAAAACACAAGGGCATCAGTGCATTATTGATCCCAACCGATACGCGGGGTGTGGTGCGCCGGCCATTCCCGTCGATCTGCTCCGTCGACGACCTGGATTTCAACGAGGTGTTCTTCACCGATGTGCAGGTCCCGGCCGAGAACCTGGTAGGCCCGCTCAACGAGGGGTGGCGGGTAGCCAACGGATCGCTTGGGCACGAGCGCACCATGATGTGGCTGGGATTTGCCGATCGGCTGGACAACATGATCGCCGATTTCCATCCCACCACGGAGCTGGAGCGCGACCAGTACGCCACCACGATCATGGATAAACAGGCGCTGCGCCTGCTGGGTTCGGTGGCTTTGGCCCGCGCCGCGCGCGGCGAAGACGACGTCGCGGCGATATCCGTGCTCAAGCTGCTCGGTTCGGAAGCCGAGCTACGCGGGTTCGAACACGCCCTGCACAGCGCCGGACCCGACGGGCTCGTCCACCCGGGACAGACCGGGCCGTATGCGCCGATGAACTTGGACCACTATTTCGCCAGCTGGTTTGAGCGTTATGCCCGAAGCTTTCCGGCACGATCGCCGGCGGCACCTCGGAAATCCAGCGCAACATCATTGCCCAGCGAGTGCTCGGCCTACCGCGCGGCTGAGTTCGGCGAGCTGGGGGCACGCCCCCACAAGTGGGGGTACCCCCACCCGCTCGCGAGCAGACGCAGAATCGCGTAATAACGAGTGCTTTAATGCGATTCTGCGTCTGCTCGCCGGAACTTAGATCGGGTCGAACTTGGTGATCAGCCAGTTGCCGTTGACCCGGGTCATGCTCACCAGCACGCTGCTGGCCGACTCCGACGGATCGGGCCTGTCCTTGCTTGTGGTGCTCTGGTCGACGAACAACAGAACGACGGCCGTACCCGGATGCAATTCCTTCACGGCCGCCCCTATCACGCGAGCGGTGGTTTTCAGCGACTTCTGTTTGGCCGCCGGCGCCACGATCTGGTCGGTGAACTCGTTGTAGTACGACAGGAAGTCCCCGGAAAGGTGTGACTTGGCGGTGGCGAAGTCTTTGTCGAGCGATTCGGGTGAGTAGGACAGCAACGCAACCGTTCCGTCGGAGGCCGCTTTGACCACCGCCCAGGCGACGCTGGGGTCGGTTTGTTGCTTCGGCTGATACTGGTCGAAGTACACCCACGTCGCCGCACCGCCGGATATCAGCAGCAGCAGGATCAGAGTCACGGGAACGACTTTCACGTTGCGCAGCGCGCGTGACCAGTCGCGCCGACCGCCTTTGGCTCGCTCGGGGGAGTCGACCTCGGTTTCGGCTGGGCCTGGAACGTCCTCGTCCGCCTCCGCGGTCTCGGTGGTTTCGACCTCGCGGGTGTCATCGGTCACGTTACGAAGTCCAGTTTCGACATCTTGTACTGTCCGCCTTCTTCGGTCACGGTCACCCGGAGCCGCCACATGCGTGGTTCATCCTTGGCGCCCGCGGAATTCGTGATCCGCGATGTCGCCGAAACCAGTACGGATGCGGAATGCTCGTCCATGGATTCGACGGCCGCGGCGGTGACCGTCCCCTGGGTCACCACTTTGGACTGCTCGACCACCGCCGTGAAATCCTTTGCGCGCTGCCCGAAGTCGTCCCTGAATTGGCCGGTGGAGCTGTCGAGCACCCGCTGGACGTCCTCCTTGGCCCTGTTGAAGTCCAAGGAGGTCATGTTCACGACCCCCTGCGTGGCCCCCGCGACGAAGTTCGCGGCGCGCTGCTCTCGGTCGGTGGCGTCATGGTCTTTCCACAGCATGATCCCGCTGGCCAACGCAAAAAGACAGATGAGAACGACCGCGGCCACCTTGGCGGTTGCCGACAGTGACGGCAACCGGCGTCGCCATCCGGCCGGCCTGGATTCCGGTTCGGCGGCTTCGACGGTCTCGTCGGGGGCTTCTTCATCGGTCTTGGCATCAAGGGTCTCGGCATCGAGGTGTTCGACGGTGTCGTCCACGCCTTCGTCGGCGTCCGGCGGTTGGCTGCCAGCGGCCTCGGTCTGGGCCCCGGCGGTCTCGGCTTCAGCCTCGGCGGTCTCGGCGGTCTCGGCGGTCTCGCCGGTCTCGCGGCTCGGCTTGCGCCTCGGCCAGCGCTTGGCGCCGCAGCCGGGCGACCCGGGCGCGGGCACGCGCCGCGGCGGCTAATGCTTCGGCTTCGGCGGCTTCCGCCTCGGCTTCTTCGAGCAACGCCATCGCGTCGGATTTCGACGTTGCCGAATCTTCCGGCGGTTCTTTCGCCTCAGTCATCAGCTCGCACTGTACTGCCCGTTCCTGAGATCGAAGTGCCGTTCAACAAGGGTGGTCGCGGCTACCATCGCACGAGCGAGAAGGGGTAAGTGTTGCTGCCCCCCGGGCCGCCGCCGCATCCCGTGTCGAACGTGGAAACCACGTCGCCGGCCAGCGAGGCCGCATCCCACGAATAGACATCGTGGGAGGGGAAGAACTGGACGACGCAGCGCACACCATCGGGCACGTCGACGGTCAGGGTGTAGCGGCCGTTGGACAGATGAGCATCTTCGGCGCAGGCGCCGCTTGCCCGTTGGGTTGGGGTATCGCTTGGACGCGTAAGCAATCCGGTGTGTGAGAGACGCACGGTCGAATTTCCCAAAGCCAGATGTGGCCGGGATCCCGGTTGGTGTCCAATCTGTAGTTGCCAACCAGCATGTCCGCGTGGGCGGTCGGGGTAAGGGTCAGCGTGGCCATGGCAACCGCAAGGCTCACTGCGAAAGTCTTCACCATGCGTCTCCCATCTCTACACACGCGCTTGGGCCAAATATAGGGCGCGGCCACGCTGAACAGGCCTACTCGGAAAAATCGCGCGCAGTCAACGAGCCTCAGACCACCTAGTCAATGACGGCAGCTTCCTTGCGTTCGGTGACGGGTCTGGCGAGCTCTTGCTCGTCGCAGATGCGCTGCAGCTTCTCCAGCGTCTCGTCGAGACCGGCGCCGATCCTGGGGCCGGGGGTGAAAGTGGCCGGCAGTTTGCGCATGCCCTGGATGACGCCGATGCACTCGTAGTGCACCGCGCCGTCAGGGTCGCAGCGGTAGTCGGGCATCCGGTCCAGGACCGCGGTCAGCATCGACTTGAACACGGTTCGCGCCACGTTCGACCCGACGCACCGGTGCACACCGATCCCAAAGCTGAAGTGCCGGTTACCTTTACGGTCGAGAATGACGTTGTCCGGATCGGCGAACACCGCTGGGTCGCGGTTGGCCATAGCCCACGAAATCCACAGCCGCTCACCCTCTTTGAAGCGATTGCCGTCGATTTCGACATCGTCGGAGAAGGTCCTCCCGTCGCCGGCTGCCGGGGTGAAGAAACGCAGGAACTCTTCGGTCGCCGGGTCGAGCAGGGTGCCGCGGTTCTTGGACAGCCGCTCGCGCTCGGCGGGGTTCTCCGAGAGCCATTCCAGTGAGTGGGCAGTTAGCGCGGTGGTGGTGTCGAAGCCACCGCCGATGACCAGGCCGAGATTGCCCAGTATCTCCAGGTCGGGCGCGGGTTCGCCGTCGATGCGCATCTCGAGCAGGCCGTTGAGGATGCCGGGGCGCGGATTTTCCCGGATTTCGAGCATGTTGTTGACCATGTCGAGCCCCATCTGCCGATGCATCTCCGTCACCCGCTCGATGTCCGGGGAGTGCTCCGGCGTGTACACCGCCGCGTGAACCGGTTCGCTGTACAGGTTCCACTTCTTCAGCGGGATGCCCAGCATCGCCAGGGTTAGGACCGCGGGCACGATGTTGGCCAGGTCGTCAACGAAGTCGATGCCTGCCTTCTTCGATCTTCTCGTTGAGGCAGGCGCGGGTGATGTCGTGGATGAACGGTTCCCAGCGCTTGACGGCGGCCGGCGACAGATAGGGATTCAGCACGGTGCGGTAGGTGCGGTGTTCGGGGTCGTCCATTTCCAGGATGCCCCCGCGCACCACGCTGACGCGCCGCGCGGTCGGGATCGAGATGCCCTTGTAGCCGCGGCGCTCGTTGTTGATGTCGTGGTCGTTGGAGACCGCGGGGCAGCGGGCGAGCTCGAAGACCTCGCTGCTGCCCGGCCGCGACCCAGTGGCCCCCGTAGGTCTCCGTCCACGCCATCGGGCACTTGGCGTGCATCTCCTCGGTGATCTGCTTGAACTGCGACCGGTACTCCGCGGCGTTCCGGTCGAAGTGGTACGTAGGTTTCTTTCCGGGCTTTCTACCGTCGCTATCGCTGACGACGTCGTCGACACTCAACGTGCTGTCTCCCTTTACGTTTCGTCCGTGATCATGATCGCCTGCTCCGGGCAGGACTGCGCGGCTTCGCGCACCTGGTCCTCCTGGTCGGCCGGCACCACTTCGTTGACTGCCGACGAACTGCCGTCGATGTCGCTGAGCTGAAACGACTCCGGAGCGATCATCGAGCAGAGGGTGTGGCCCTGGCAGCGTTCCGGATCAACCCAGACCTTCACGGTGTCTCCTCTAATGATTCTCAGGTGTTCCGGCCGCCGTTGACGCCCAAAATCTGACCGGTGATGTAGCCGGCTTCCTCGGACACCAGAAAGGCGCATGCCGCCGCGATGTCTTCGGGCTTGCCCATCCGCCGCACCGGGGTACGGGCGATGGTCTGTTCGATGTCGCCGAGGAACCCGTTTTCCTCGGCACTGCGCAGCATCGGGGTGTCGATGAAACCCGGTGGCACGGCGTTGACGGTGATGCCGCTGGGCCCGTACTCGAGTGCAAGCGATTTGGTCAGCCCATTAACCGCGGACTTGGCCGCCACGTAGTGAGCCATGTACGGCGCACCGGAATGCGTGCTCGACGACGAGATGTTGACGATCCGGCCCCACCCGGCCTCGACCATGTCGGGCAGCACCGCCTGGGTCATCTGGAAAACTCCGTTGAGGTTGACGTCGATCACTCGCTGCCAGTCCTCGAACGTGATGTTGGCGAAGCGCTTGAACCCGTCCAGGCCGGCGGCGTTGACCAACACGGTCACCGGCCCAAGCCGGTCGCGGATCGCCGACAGCGCGGCATCGACCTGCGAACGGTCGGTTACGTCGGCGGTGAAAGCGAGATCGGTATCCGACGGTCTGAGGTCGATCGTGGCGACGTCAAGGCCGTCGGCGCGCAACCGTCGCGCCACGGCCAGACCGATGCCCGATCCGCCGCCGGTGACGACCGCGGTCTTCACGCCGAGGCCTCTGCTCCACAGGTGGCCATCTCAGACACAAAGAATCTCCCTTACAATTATGAGAATCGTACTCTCGCGCCGGAGCGGTGTGCAACATTGCACTGAAACCGTTCACGGCCTGCGCCGAGAGGCCAGACTCCGCAATGTCGGAACCGTTTCGCCACTGGTCAGTCCCTGGGCCCCATTCCTGAGACTTTCTTGAATTATCGAGACCCGAATGTAAGATTCGCCGGGGAAGAGAATGAAATTTTCGTGACCGTCACCACTTCGGGGAGTGCGGAATGCCAGCGCAGGACACGGCAGAGGCCGAGGGAGGTAACGCATGAGGCCGCTGGAGGGCATCCGCGTCCTGGAGGTCGCCATGTACGGGTTCGTCCCGTCGGCGGGTGCCGTGCTGGCCGAATGGGGCGCCGACGTGGTCAAGGTCGAGCACGCCGTGACCGGCGACCCGCAACGCGGACTTCGGCAGACCGGCATGTTGCGCGTCGAAGGCGACCCGAACCCCAACATCGAACACGCCAACCGCGGCAAGCGCAGCATCGGACTCGACATGTCGGTGCCCGAGGGCAAGGAAGTGCTCTACGAGCTGGCCCGCAGGTCCGATGTGTTCCTCACCAGCTTTCTGCCCGATGCCCGGCGCAAGTTCGGCATCGACGTCGACGACATTCGCGCGGTGAACCCGAAGATCGTCTACGCCCGCGGTAGTGCGCTCGGCCCGCGGGGCGAAGAGTCCGTAAAGGGCGGCTACGACATGACCGCCTTCTGGTGCCGGGCCGGAACGGCCGCCACGATCACCCCGATGGGTTATTCGGGGATGATCAACCCGCCCGGGCCGGCCTACGGCGACACCATCTCCGGGACCAACCTCGCCGGTGGCATCGCGGCGGCGTTACTCAAGCGCGAACGCAGCGGTGAAGCGTCGGTCGTCGATGTCTCGCTGTTGGGCAGCGGGCTGTGGGCGCTGGGACACACGGTGGCGCTGACTAAGCACCTTGGTCAGCTAATGCAAGCACCGCCGCCCGGCATACATGGCTCGCCGGTCAACCCCCTCGTGGGGGTGTATCCGACATCCGACGACCGCTACATCTCCATGGTGATGATGCAGCCCACCAAGTTCTGGGCCGACGTGTGCCGGCACGTCGACCTACCGGAGCTGGCCGACGATCCACGCTTCGCCACCGTCGAGTCGATCGCGGCCAATACGGCGGATGCGGTCGAGATCTTGACCAAGGTCATCGCAACCCGCACGCTGGCCGAGTGGAGCGAACGCTTTGCCACGCTCGCGGGGCCGTGGGCGCCGGTGCAGGACACCCTGCAAGCGGCAGACGACCCGCAGATCCGCGCGAACGAGTACCTCGTTCGCGCAGGCGAACTCGACCTGGTTGCCAACCCGGTCCAGTTCGATGTCGCGGCCCCGCACACCGGCCCGGCTCCCGGATTCGCCGAGCAGACCGACGAAATCCTGATGGAACTCGGACTCGACTGGGACCGCATCATCGAACTCAAGACGGCCGGCGCCGTCACCTAGGGACCGGAGCCGCGTGAAATGTGTGAGCAATTCGGGCGCTTCCGCGATGCGCTGTCCGATAACGGTTCTGCATTTTCTACTCCGCCCGGACGCGGTATGAGTCATAATCGCCGGGCGTCTTGGGAGTACCAACTCACGCAACAGAATGGAGGAGTGGCGTGAGGATGGTAGCGATTGTGACACCGGGCATGAATGCCGGAATGTGGCTACTCGCTGCGCATTTCGCCGTCGGCACCAAGCACTTGCGGTGGCCGGCGCAACCGATTTTTCAGACTACCAGTCTCGTTGTCTCGGAAGGGTCCGTGGCCCATGGCAGATAAGCGCGCTGACCGCTGGTCACCGGGGCTGCCCTCGCTGAGACTGAAATGGGACCTCTCCGGGCCCATGCAGGCGGTCGGGGGTTTGTTCGCGATGTCGGCGGACGCGATCAAGTTCGCGTGCCGCCGGCCTTTCTACTGGCGCGAGTTCTTGGAGCAGTCCTGGTTTGTCGCGCGCGTCTCGCTGGCCCCCACACTGTTGGTGGCCATCCCGTTTACCGTCCTGGTCAGCTTCACGCTCAACATCCTCTTGCGCGAACTCGGCGCCGCGGACCTGTCCGGTGCGGGTGCCGCGTTCGGCGCGGTCACCCAGGTTGGCCCGTTGGTCACCGTTTTGATCGTCGCGGGAGCGGGTGCCACGGCCATGTGCGCCGACCTCGGGTCGCGAACGATTCGCGAAGAGATCGACGCGATGGAGGTGCTGGGCATCAACCCGGTGCAGCGCTTGGTCACGCCCCGCATGCTGGCTTCCGGGCTGGTGGCGATGCTGCTCAACAGCCTGGTGTGCATCATCGGCATCCTGGGCGGCTACACCTTCTCGGTCTTTGTGCAAGACGTCAATCCCGGCGCGTTCGCCGCCGGTATCACGTTGCTCACCGGAGTGCCCGAGGTGATCATTTCCTGTGTCAAGGCATTGCTTTTCGGCCTCATTGCCGGATTGGTCGCCTGCTATCGCGGCCTGATAATCAGCGGCGGGGGCGCCAAGGCCGTCGGCAACGCCGTGAACGAAACGGTGGTCTACGCCTTCATGTCCCTGTTTGTCGTCAACGTGGTCGTCACCGCGGTCGGCATCAAGATGACGGCGAAGTAGGGGCGGCCGGTGACGCTAAGAGCCGCTTACCCACGATTCTTCCGCCAGATCGAACGCCCGGTCGGCACTCTCGGCCGAGTCGGCGATCACACGATTTTTTACGGCAAGTCGCTCGCCGGGATTCCGTTCGCGGCGGTGCATTACCGGCGCGAGGTCATTCGCCTGATCGCCGAGATCAGCATGGGCGCAGGCACTTTGGCGATGATCGGCGGCACCGTCGTGATCGTCGGCTTCCTGACCTTGGCCGCGGGCGGCACGCTGGCCGTTCAGGGCTACAGCTCGCTGGGCAACATCGGCATCGAGGCGCTGACCGGTTTCTTGGCCGCGTTCATCAACGTCCGTATCTCGGCACCGGTGGTCGCCGGTATCGGTCTGGCGGCCACCTTCGGCGCCGGGGTGACCGCTCAGCTCGGTGCCATGCGGATCAACGAAGAGATCGACGCGCTGGAAGCCATGGCCATTCGCCCGATTTCGTATTTGGTGAGCACCAGGATCCTGGCCGGAATGCTCGCGATCACGCCGCTGTACAGCATCGCGGTCATCCTGTCATTCGTCGCCAGCCAGTTCACCACGACCTTCCTGTTCGGGCAGTCGGTCGGTTTGTACAACCACTACTTCGACACGTTCCTGAACCCGATCGATTTGTTGTGGTCGTTCCTGCAGGCCGTCCTCATGGCGCTCACCATCTTGCTGATACACACGTACTACGGCTATTTCGCGTCCGGGGGACCATCCGGTGTCGGCAACGCGACGGGAAACGCGGTGCGCACCTCGCTCATCGTCGTGGTGTCGGTAACGCTGTTGGTCTCGCTGTCTATTTACGGCAGCAACGGCAACTTCAACCTGTCGGGGTAAGAGAGGAGGTGGGATTGCAGTGACGCAGAATGTGCCAGCGGGTCGCGGGAAAGCGGGTCGGCGCGGGCCGCGCAACTACGTCCCAGCCCTCTTCGGCCTGATCACCATCGTGGTCATCTGCGGGATTTTCCTCTTCGCGATAACGCTGTTTCGGGGCGACTTCACCCAAACCGTGCCGGTGACCGTGATCTCGCAACGCGCCGGCCTGGTGATGAACCCGGACGCCAAGGTCAAGATGCGCGGCGTGCAGGTGGGCAAGGTCGACTCGATCGAATCGCTGCCGAACGGCCAAGCGGCTCTTCACTTGGCGATGTACCCGTCGGAGTTGCAATTCATTCCCGCCAACGTCCTCGTCGACATCGCGTCGTCGACGGTGTTCGGCGCCAAGTCCGTCGAGCTGGTAGCGCCCGCCGAGCCCTCAGCGCAGCGGCTACACGGTGGCCAGACGCTGCAGGGCGAACACGTCATGGTCGAAATCAACACGGTGTTTCAGCAACTGGTGTCGGTGCTGGCCCAGATCGACCCGCCGAAGCTCAACGAGTCGCTGGGCGCGCTGGCAAAGGCGTTCAGTGGGCGGGGCGCACAGCTTGGCCAATCGCTGAGCGACTTGGATTCGTTTCTGGCCAAATATGAGCCGGGCCTTCCCGCATTGAGCCATGACCTCGAAGCCTTGCCGGCGGTGTCCAACGCGTATGCCGACGCGGCACCGGACCTGGTGAAGACCGTCGCCAATGCGAACCGGATCAGCCAGACAATCGTCGACGAGCAGCACAACCTGGATGCGCTGCTGATCAGCGCGATCGGCTTCGCCGACATCGGCAACGACGTCTTGTCGGCGAACCGCGGACCGCTGACGAATGTGCTGCACCTGCTGGTGCCGACCACCGATCTGACCAGCGAGTACCACGAGGTGTTCACCTGCAGTTTCGGCGGCCTCGCACAGATAGCGCACAATCCGCCGTTGGCGGAACCGAGCATCAACATCATCCGCGAGCCTCACGTGGGGCGGCGAACGCTATCGGTATCCGACGAACTTGCCCAAGGTTGCGGCCACGGGCGGCCCGCAGTGCATGGGCCTGCCGCTTCTGCCGTTCAACAGGAATCCGAAGCAACTGATCACGGATATCGGTGCCAACCCGGTGGGGTACGGAAACCAGCAACTGCTGATCAACTCCGACCTCCTCAAACAACTGTTGTACGGGCCGATCGCCGGACCGCCGCGCAACTCTGCTCAGGTCGGGGAACCCGGATGAGGACGCGCGCCACGCTGATCAAGTTCGCGATCTTCGCGGTCGTGATGATGATGCTGACCGCCTTTCTGTTCTTCATCTTCGGCCAGTACCGGACGGGTGCGACGACCGGCTATTCGGCGGTATTCGCCGACGTGTCGCGTCTCAAAACGGGGCAGACGGTAAGGGTCGCCGGGATCCGGGTGGGCACGGTCAACGGCGTTTCGCTGCGGCCGGACAAAAAAGTTGTGGTGAAGTTCGACGTCGACCGCAACATCGTCCTCACCGAGGGCACCAGGGCGGCGGTCCGCTACCTCAACCTGGTGGGCGACCGCTACCTCGAACTCGTCGATGGCCCGGGCTCGACCAAACGTCTGTCGGACGGCGGTCAGATTCCCCTCGACCGCACCGCGCCGGCGCTTGACCTCGACCTGCTGCTCGGCGGACTGAAACCCGTTGTTCAGGGCCTGAATGCGAAGGATGTCAACGCGCTGACCTCAGCGTTGTTGCAGGTCTTCCAGGGTCAGGGCGGGACCCTCGAGTCGCTGTTCACCAAGACGACGTCGTTTTCGAACGCGTTGGCCGACAACGATCAAACCGTGCAGCAACTGATCGACAACCTGAACATCGTGGTCGCCACGATTTCCAAGGACGGAACCAAGTTCTCCGGGGCGATCGATCGCCTCGAACGGCTTGTCAGCGGGCTGTCGGACGATCGCGACACCATCGGCGCCGCCATCGATTCCCTGGACAAGGGGACCGCCTCCCTGGCAGACCTGCTGACCAGCGCACGGCCGCCGCTATCCGGCACCATAGATCAGCTGAGTCGGCTGGCGCCGATACTCGACAACGACAAGGACCGCCTCGACGCCGCAATTGCGAAGGCGCCGAGGAACTACCGTAAACTGACCCGGCTCGGCGTGTTCGGCGCCACCATCCCGTACTACATCTGCGAGCTAACGCTCCGCGGTACCGATCTTCAGGGCAAGACGGTGCAAGCCCCCTTCTTCAGGTCAGATGCGGGAAGGTGCACGGAACCCTAATGCTTAAGTATCGCGGAGCCGAGCTCCTCAAGGCCGGACTCATCGGCGCTGTCTTGATCGCGCTGGTGATCCTGGTGGGCCTGTCGCCGGAGCGGTTGATCTCATGGGCGACGGCAGTTCGATACCAGGCGCTGTTTTCGGAGGCCGGCGGCCTTGCGGTGGGCAATCCCGTGACCGTGTCGGGGATGAAGGTCGGCACGGTGTCGAACATGTCGCTGCGCAACGGCGATGCTTTGGTGACGTTCACGATCAAGGGCGACGTCCTTCTCGGGTCGGAGACAACCGCGCACATCCGCACCGGCTCGCTGCTGGGCGAGCGGATGCTTGCGTTGGAGTCCGCCGGCAGCAGCAACATGCATCCGATGGCCTCATCCCGGTTTCGCGCACGTCCTCGCCCTACTCGTTAACGGAAGCCGTCAGCGACTTCACATCGAACACCGCCGAAACCAGCACCGCGTCACTGAATCAGTCGTTGGACACGCTGTCGGCGACGCTCAACCAGATCGCACCCCAATTGGGGCCGACCTTCGACGCGCTCACCCGGCTATCGCGAACCCTCAACGGCCGCAACAAATCCCTGGGCGACCTGTTCAAGAGTGCCGCCGATGTCACCGGGGTCCTATCCGAACGCAGCCAGCAGGTTAACAAGCTCATCCTCAACTCCGACGATCTGCTCCAAGTCCTTGCGACGCGCCGACAAGAGATCGTGGACCTGCTGACCAACACGTCGGCGGTGGCCAAGCAGCTGACGGGATTGGTGCACGACAACGAGAGCAAATTGGCGCCGACGCTGGAGAAGCTGAATTCGGTGACCGCGATGCTGGAGAAGAACCGCGACAACATCTCCAAGGCATTGCCGGGCCTCGCGAAATTCCAGATCACGGTCGGTGAGGCCATTTCCAGCATGTACGCCTACTCGGCGTTCGTCCCGAACCTGCTTATCCCGCAACTCTTCGAACCGTTCCTCGACTACCTCTGGGGATTCCGTAACTTCGACACGACTCGCGGTCCCGGCTTCCCCTCGCCGGTGCCTCGGACGCTGATTCCCTGGCCGTACAACGGCATTCCGGTGTGCCCTGGCTGTACGTTGGGCGGACGGATCGGGGGCGGACAATGATCTCCCGGATCCCGCGGACGAGGCTCGTGGTCGCCGTCGTACTGGTAGCGCTTGTCCTCGCCGGCGCGGGATTGCTCATCCGCAACGCGTTCTTCGGCCCGAAGACGATTACCGCCTATTTCCATACCACCACCGCGATCTATCCCGGTGACGAGGTGCGGGTGTCCGGTGTCAAAGTCGGCAACATCAAGTCCATCCAACCTCAGGGCACCGTCGCCAAGATGACCCTCAAGGTCGATCGGGACGTGCCTATTCCGGCGGACGCCAAAGCGGTCGTCGTCGCCTCGAACCTGGTGGCCGCCCGCTATGTCCAACTCACTCCCGCCTACCGGACCAGCGGCCCCGTCATGGCCGACGGCGGCTTGATACCCGTCGAACGCACCGCGGTGCCCGTCGAGTGGGATGAGGTCAAAACCCAGTTGATGCGGCTGGCAACGGATTTGGGACCCCAAAGTGGTGTATCGGGCACATCGGTGGGCCGGTTCATCGACAGCGCCGCCAATGCACTGGATGGCAACGGCGACAAGCTGCGCCAGACGCTCGGTCAGTTGTCAGGGGTGGGCCGCATCCTCGCCAATGGCAGCGGCAACATCGTCGACATCATCAAAAACCTGCAGACCTTCGTCACCGCGCTGCGCGACAGCAACACCCAGATCGTGCAGTTCAACGACCGCCTGGCCACGCTCACCAGTGTGGTGAACGACAGCAAATCCGAGCTGGACGCGGCGCTGACCGATCTGTCGACGGCGGTCGGCGAGGTGCAGCGATTCATCGCCGGGACTCGCAACCAAACCAGCGAACAGGTTGCCCGGTTGGCCGATGTCACGCAGATCCTGGTCGATCAGCACATGGCGCTGGAAAACATTCTGCACGGGGCGCCGAACGCGCTCGGCAACTTCTTCAACGACTACAACGCCGACACCGGAACCATCGTGGGAGGGTTCGGAATCATGAACTTCGCGAATCCCGTGGCGTCGGGTTTGCTCCTCCCGTTGCCCGCTCCGGGCTGCTCGCAAATGAACGCCCTCGAGACCGTCACCTCGGTTGAATCGGCCAAGCTGTGCACGCTGTTTCTCGGTCCCGGGCTGCGACTGCTCAACTTCAACAACCTCCCGATTCCCATCGACATATTCCTGCAGAAGTCGATAGACCCTTCCAAGATCCTCTACACCGAACCGCGCCTGGCCCCCGGCGGCGAGGGCCCGAAACCCGGACCGCCCGAGATCCCGCCCGCGGTGTCGGCCTACACCGGCCTGCCCGGTGATCCCGTGGGACCGCCCGGATCGGTGCCGCCGGGGCGCATACCGGGCGCGGCGATGCCGCTGCCGCCCCCGCCGTCGACACCGATGGAATCGCCACCACCACCGGCGCCGGAAGGGCCGCAACCATGATCGCCCGGGTGTCGGCCCTGCGACGATGCGGGCCCTCGGCCCGAGGAGGAGCTGGGCCATCAGGCTTCGCGCGGCGGGCGCTGGCCATCGGCTGTTGCCTCATGTCGACGGTGACGGGATGCGCCTTCCACGGCCTGAACTCGTTGCCATTGCCCGGCGCCGTCGGACGCGGGCCGGGAGCCAACATCTACCACGTCGAGGTCCCGAATGTCGGTACGATGGAGTCGAATTCGCCGGTGATGATCGACGACGTCGTGGTCGGCAGTGTCGGCACGATGAGGGTGCAGGGCTGGCACGCCGACGTCGAGATTTCAGTGAAGCGCGATGTCGTCATCCCGGCCAACGTGGTGGCCAGCGTCGGTCAGACCAGCCTGCTGGGGTCGATGCATCTGGCGCTCAACACGCCGCTCGGCCAACCCGGGAGTGGACGGCTGCAACCTGGCGCCACCATCCCGCTGAGCCGGTCATCGGCCTACCCGTCGACGGAGCAGACGCTGTCGTCGCTGGGGGCGGTCGTCAACGGCGGGGGACTGGGACAGATCGCGGAGATCATCCACAATTTCACCGAGGCCCTGTCCGGGCGCGAGGGAGCCGTGCGTGATCTGCTCACTCGCCTCGACACGTTCGTGGGAACACTCGACCAACAGAAGGACAACATCGTCGACTCCATCCAGGCGCTGAACCGGCTTACCGCCGAGTTCGCCGGACAACGCGACGTTCTCACCCAGGCGCTGAAGAAGATACCGCCCGCGCTCGATGTGCTGATCAAGGAGCGGCCGCGCCTGACGACCGCCCTGGACAAGCTTCGCGTCTTCAGCAACACCGCCACCCGGCTGATCAACGACAGCCAGGCCGACCTGGTCAAGAATCTCAAAAATTTGGAGCCGACCATCCGCGCGCTCGCCGACGTCGGACCGGAACTCGACTCGGGGCTCGCGTCGGCGTTCGTGTTCCCCTTCTCCCAGGACTTCGTCGACCGAGCGGTCCGAGGCGACTACTTCAATCTGCATGTCGATTTGGACCTGTCGATTCCACGGCTCAAGCGGGGACTGATGTTGGGCACCCACTGGGGCCAGCTGGACCAGCCGTTGGTACCGCCGGCCGGGTCGCCGTATTACTTGAACTACACACTCGATCCGATGCACAACCCGGTGCGGCCACCGTGGGTCGGTGGGCCGGGGCCGGCGCCTGGTCCCCCGCTGCCCGGGCCTCCGCCATCGGCGGTACTTACGCCCAATGCGGGTCTCGGTCAAACACCCCCGCCGCGCAACGGCACCCACGGACGGCGGCGGATAGATGCTGTCGCGCTTCGTTCGGATCCAGCTGGCGATTTTCACGATCGTCGGGACCATTGGCGTGATCGCGATGGTCCTCTTCTACATCCAAGCGCCGACCCTGCTGGGCATCGGCCGGATGACGGTCACGTTGGAGCTGCCGGCCACCGGCGGCCTGTACCGGTTTTCCAACGTGACCTACCGCGGGGTACAGCTCGGTAAGGTCACCTCGGTGGGGTTGACGCCCACCGGCGCGAAAGCGACGCTGTCGCTTAGCACTTCGCCCAAGGTCCCCGCGGACCTGATAGCGGAGGTGCACAGTGTCTCCGCGGTGGGCGAACAGTACGTGGACTTGCGGCCCAGAACCGATTCGCCGCCCTACCTGCAGGACGGCTCGGTGATCGCCATGCGCGACACGACGATTCCGCAGGCGGTCGGGCCGATGCTCGATCAGGTCAGTGCCTTGGTCGGCAGCATCCCGAAGACCAAGCTCGGCCAATTGCTCGACGAGTCCTTCCAGGGCTTCAACGGATCCGGTTACGACCTGGGGTCACTGTTCGATTCGGCATCAAAAATCGGTGATTACTCCAACGGTATCGCCGATCGCACCCGAATCCTCACCGAAGACACTGGGCCGCTATTGGATTCGCAAGCACAAACCACCGATTCGATCAGAACGTGGGCACGTAGCCTCGCCGGCATCTCGGGTGTGGTGGCGAACGACGATTCGCGGGTTCGCACCCTGCTGCAAAACGGTCCCGAGGCCGCGAACGAAGCGTCCCGGCTTCTCGAACAAATCAAGCCGACGCTGCCGGTGTTGCTCGCCAACCTGACCACCATCGGGCAGATCGGCGTCACCTACCATCCCTCGCTGGAGCAGCTGCTGGTATTGCTGCCGTCGGCCGTTGCCATCGAGCAAGGTTCCGGCCCCATGCACAACGCCGACGGTATGGCCAAGGGCGACTTCGCGCTCACGATCGACGATCCGCCCATTTGCACGGTCGGCTTCCTGCCGCCCAGCCAATGGCGATCCCCGGACGACACCAGCGACATCGACACACCGGACGGGTTGTATTGCAAACTGCCGCAGGATTCACCGCTCTCGGTTCGCGGCGCCCGCAACTATCCCTGCATGGGTCATCCCGGCAAGCGCGCCCCCACCGTCGAAATCTGCAACAGCGACAAGCCGTTCATGCCGCTGGCGATGCGCCAGCACGTTCTAGGCCCCTCCCCGATAGATCCGAACCTGCTCTCCCAGGGCATCCCGCCCGATGACCGGGTTACCGTCAACGACAGAATCTTTGGCCCGATCGAGGGAACGCCACTGCCGCCGGGCGCGGTGCCGCGCGGCACACCGCCGGGGCCGCGGGGCGCATATGGACCACCCGGGCCGGGGTACGCTGCACCGCCGGTGCCATCATCGGGACCCAGATTGGCGCCCATGTCGCCGATGTCGGCCGAACTATCGTCCATAGCGCCACTCGACGTCCCCGCATCGGGGGAACTTCCCGCACCGCCCGTCGCGCCGGCACCGTCGCCCCCTCCTCCCGATCCCGCAGCACCCGATCCCCCGGCACCCGACGCGGCCAATGGAGGGCCGCAGGCGGCTCCAAGCTCGTTCGGAGGCAAGCCAACTAAGCCCACGCCGTCGATCGTGATCGCCCGGTACGACCCGCGTACCGGTCGTTATGTCGGTCCGGACGGGAAGTTGTACCAGCAGTCGGATCTTGCGACCTCGACAGCGCCCAAGACGTGGCGGGACATGCTTCCACCTAAGCGGCGATCGCAAGCGCGGCGAAGCCGGGCGCAGCGGGTCGCCGCCATCACGTGAAGGCGGCGATCGCAAGCGCGGCGAAGCCGGGCGCAGCGGGTCGCCGCCATCACCTGAAGCCACGAACGCCCGGTCAGGTCAGCTTGTCCAGGCGTAACGGGATCGTGATAGAAAGCGACGCGTTTTGCCCGCAGCCACCGCTCGGGCCGACGGTCTTCTCCCTTCCGGCGAAGGTCGGCTCCCCGAGAGTGAATTCGCCATACGAGTTCACCGGATAGAAATAGTAGGTCTGCTGCCCGGCAAACGCGGTACCGTCCTGGCACCGCTCCCAGTCCGGCACCTCGCGTTTGACGTACCACACTTCCCCATCGAGCATGTACAACGGCGCGGTCCAGCCCTGGTCGCTCGCCACCGTGCCGTGGCACTCCTGAAATGTGACGCATGACGAGCTGATGGTCCATGTCTGGTAGACCGTCGCCTCGCCGTTGTACTGGTCATTGGTTTTGGCATAATCGCCGATGGACGTGGCGCGGAACGTCCCGTTGATGGCCACATCTTCCTTGGTTGTTGCCCGGGCCGTGGATGCCGTGCGCCAAACCGCCGAATACGGTGGCAGCCACCAGCGTTGCGGTGGCGAGTGTTCCAACTGAACGCATCAGGTGCTCCTCGACGCGCATATTCCGCGGCGTTCTCGAGCGATGACGTTACACCGCTTCGGCCGACCAGGTAATGGTTCGAAACAAAGATCTTCCGCGCTCATCCGACCGGGTCGAACTTCGCGATCAGCCAGGAACCGTTGATCTTCGTCAGCGTGACCAGGACGCTGCTGTCGGCCTTCACGGGTTCTGGCTTCTGTGTGCTTGCCGTGGTCTGGTCGACGAACACCAGCACGACAGCCGAATTGGCATGCAACTCCGAAACGGCGGCCCGAATCACCTTGGCGGTCGTCGTCAGCTGCCCCTTCTGCGCCACCGGCGCGACGAACTGTTCGGTGAATTTGCTGTAGTAGGCCAGGAAGTCGCCGGTGAGATGCGATTTCGCCTTGGCGAAATCGCAGTCCAGAGCGGTGTAGGAATACGACAACACATCCACGGCGCCATCTGACGCCGCCTGGATGGCCCGGTGTGCCGTCGCATCGTCGATCTGGCGATCCGGACGGTACAGAATGAAGAACGAACCGACGGCGACTCCGACCGCGGCAACGACTAACAGTGTCGCGACTATTGAACGCCATCTCGCCAAGCACCGGCGCGTCCAGCGCCTTGCCGGGGCGAGCCCGCTGCCGCGTGCCCATCCCGTGCCGGCGGGTGAAGCCTCGGTGCGGTCGATCGCTGTTTCGGTGCTGTCCGGCGACGAGTCATCCCCGACAGTCATTGCAGGAAGTCAACTTTCGACATCTTGAGCTGACCGCCGTCGCGGTCGAGATTGACGCTGAGGCGCCACACGGCGGGCGGCCGTTTCGTGTTATCAGCATTGGTCACATCGGATTTCGCCGCGACGAGCACGACTGCCGAATTGTCGCTCAGCGACTCGACAGCGGTGGCTTCCACCGTGACCTTGCTGACGACCTTTGAGTCTTCGGCGTGACTGGCCATAAGGGCTGATTCCGCCTCCACTTGGGCCTTGAGCTGCCCCGTGCACACATCGATGAGGCGCTGGATGTCTTCCTTGGCGTGCTGGGCGTCCATCGACATCAGCGCCGTGACGCCTTGTCGGGCGGCCGCGGCGAACTCGGCGGCGAGCTGCCGGTTGTGCGTGAGCGTGTAGTGCTGCCACACCATGTAGCCGCTCGCGGCGAGCGAGGCGCAGACGAGCACGATCGCGGCGCCCAGAGCCACCGCTTTCCGCCACCGTCGCCGCGATCGGGATGACTTTGGGGCGCGTTTGCCGGCGCGGGGGCGCGCGCCGTCATCCACGGCCTCCTCGGTGTCGGCTGCCCGGCGCAGCCGTGCGACGCGTGCCCGGGCCGCTTCGGCGCGCGCTTCCGCGCGGGCGACCTCGTCTTCTGCTTCCGTCACCGAGGTGGGCGTTTCGGCGCCGGAGCCGACCTCGGAGCGCGGGGGTGGTCCGTCGGGATCGGCCACGTCCTCTGGTCGCTCCGGATCGTGCACGGAGAAGCAGCTTATCACTGCCGCCGAGGGTCACCGCGGTCCTCGGAAGGGGGCCCCAAGGGGGGCCATAACATGCGGAAATACTCGTCCGTCAGGCCACACGGCGGGAGGTCGATAGCGGGCCGAAACGGGTCGGCCGTTACTCCGCCCGGGTGATGTTCTCCAACCAGGAGAATTTTCTTTTCGAGTGTGGCAGAGTAATCCGGTGCGATCCATCGTGGCAATGGTTGCTGCGTTGCTCGGGGCCACTGTGCTGGCGGCGCCGCCCGCGTCCGCCGGCCCCACTGTGTGCGACTACCCCGCCTGCACCCCCGGCATCATGGGGCATCAGGTCCTCGGGGCGCCGTGTGACAACACCACTTATTACGTCTTCGGGACCGCGGACTACTACGTGTCCTTCGCCTCCGAGCCCGGACGGCTGATGTTCTGCGGCTCGCCGCGGAGATATGAGCCGCGATGGTTCCGGTCACCTCCGATGGCGGGCATCAAGGACGAGGGCGCCGACTGCACCCAGTTCAACAACTACGTGGCGCAGGCGCCCGATGGCCTGTTCCTGGTCTGCATGGCCCACGAGGGCAATACGACCTGGGTCCGGGGCGACACCTAGATCTCGTCGAAGAGCCGATGGGTAATCCGTAGCAGTTGCGCACGCAGCGTGTCGTCGTCGATATCGGCCACCAGAGGGTGCAGCACCCCGACCGCGATCGCACCCGACAGCATCGCGGCCGACACCCGCGCGTCCTCGGCGGTGTCGTCGACCAGCACCCCATAGAGCCGCTGGATGAATTGCTGGAAGGGCTCGTGCTCGGCCAGCAGTCGCACGATGACGGGGTCGAACTGGAGGGTGCTCGCCACGCCGCGACGCTCGACGGCGAGTTCGATGACCCGGTCGAGCAGCACCTCTCGTGCCTGGGTTCGGTGGTCCTGCGCCTCGGCTGCCTCCAGGGCCTCCTCGAGAACCCCGAGTTCGCGCTCGGTGAGCGCGATGACGATCTGCTCCTTGGTTTTGAACTGGTGGTACACGGCCGCCTTGGTGACTCCGACGGCGTCGGCGATCATCTGCAGCGAGGTTCCGCCGACAGCGTGCTCGGCGATCAACCGCAGTGCGGCGTCCAGGATGCGCGTCTGCGCGGCGCTGCGAGTGACGAAACGAAACCGGCTCCTGGTCTGCGGCACAACCACACCGAGAGCCTAGCCGATCGGCTATTGACGGAGGGTAGCCGATCGGCTAGTTTCGCTCACGGGGCCGAGCTAGAGCCGCGCGTTTCCGTGCCGGAAGGAGTCCTCGATGTCCGACAGCCACGAGAACGATGCCCAAGGCCGGGGATCTCCGCGAGCTGCGTTGCGACGTGTCGACGGTGAGGTCATTCTGCTCTGGACATTGCCTGCTGCGGTGATCATTTGGATCGGCGCGTTCTTCCTCTTCCCGGGCTTCAATCCGCCGATGTCGCCCACGATGCCGGCCGAGCAGGTTGCCGCGTTCTACCGGGATCCGGCCCACCTGTCGGAGATTCGGTACAGCATGATCATGTTCAACTGGTTCGGCGTGTGCCTCGTCCCGATTCTGGCTCTGATCGTGTTGCAGATCCGCAGAATGGCGCATCGCACGCCGATCTTCTCCTACGCGATGCTGGGCTGTGCGGCCGGCGGTCCAACCTTTTTCCTCATCGCCAACGTCTGCTGGCTGCTGGCCGCGTTCCGCCCGGAACGAAGTCCGGAGCTGACCCAGTTGCTCAACGATTTCGCCTGGATCACCTTCACGATTCTGGTCCCCTATCTGATCGGGCAGAGCGTGATCCTTGCCTTGGCAATCTATTTCGACGATCAGCCGCACCCGATATTCAAGCGTTGGGTGGCCCACTTCAACCTTCTCGTGGCGGCCGCGCTGGTGCCCGCGGCTTTTGTCGGCGTGACATTGACCGGCCCGCTAGCGTGGGACGGCTTCTTGTCGTTCTGGCTGAAGAACGTCGCCATTGCGGTCTGGATCGTCGTGATGGGTGTGGTATTGAGGCAGGCCGTTTACCGGGAGCGCGCCGAATACCGCCGGCAAGGCGGAGAACTAGTCACCGCATGAGCCGGGTGCTGACGCCGCCGGCCTCCGGGGTCACGCCGCCCTCGGGGCCCTTGCATCGCCGGATCGCCTGGCACTTACGGCACAACCCCAAGCGCGAGCTGTGGTTGGCCTGGGGAACGCTCGTTGTCTTCTACAACCTCTTCTTCCCGGTGTTCTTCATCGTGGCGCAAGTCCAGCCCCCGCCGCAGCCCACCTGGGACCTCGCGACCCAGGTCCACTGGTTCCACGAACGCCACCTCGGAATACCGGTTGGGTTCGGCATCATTTTCGCCATCGGCGGCATGAACGCGATAAACAATGCCCTCATCGCGTACTCGATGCGACGGATGTCGGTCACCCGCGCGTTCGCGTATTCGTACCTGATTATCTACTCGCTCAGTGCGATTCCCGGCTTGTACCTGCTCTGCATCGCGCTGATCGTCGGGACGCTGCGACCAGAGCGAGACCCCGAAGCGGTCGGTTGGCTCTACGACTTCGCCTTCTTGTCTTTCGACGGAACCATGGGAGTGTTCCTGATCGGCTCGCTGATCTGGATGCTCGCGATTCTGCTCGACAAGAATCGGGTGTTCCCCAAGTGGTTCGGTTATCTCAACCTGTG
>CAVPFT010000054.1:0-34207 GCA_963703795.1 uncultured Actinomycetota bacterium
GCGTGGACCACAAATGATCCATCACGGCGCGTTCCAGATCCCCTAGCCGGGTCAGCTTGGCCATAGTTCGTTCATCTCCATCAGCGTTGGGACCAGCGTACCCCGGCTTACTACCGCCCGTCGTAAACCAAGCTAGCCAATGGCCGTGTCCGGTACGAGCCACCAGGCGAATGGGGCGCGGGTCAGCGATCGAGGCTTGCAACATTAGGGCAGCCTTGCCTATCCTAATGGGGATCGAGCGACAAGACCGCGGCAGGGTCCTGAGGGCTGCAGTGACCCCCGGTCTTCTCGTTCGGCGGGCTCCGCGCCTTGGTGCGCGGGCCCGCCTGTTCTGGGCGCCGATGGTGTAGACACAAGAACGTGCAACCGCCGGACACCGTCATCCCGCCGAATTACACCGCGCCGTTCGACAGCGAACTCGGACTGCAGTTCACCGAACTCACCCCAGACGGCGCCCGCGCGCAGCTCGAAGTCACGCCCAAACTGTTGCAGCCGATGGGCCTCGTGCACGGCGGTGTCTACTGCTCGATGATCGAGAGCATGGCCAGCGTCGCGCCTTCGTCTGGCGTTCCGCACACGGAGGCGGGAACGTTGTGGGCGTCAACAACAACACCGATTTCCTGCGTTCCACAACTCCGGGATGGTGTACGGCACCGCCGAACCGATCCATCGCGGCCGAAGTCAACAGCTGTGGTTGGTGACGATCACCGACGACAACGATCGGGTCGTGGCCCGGGGTCAGGTGCGGCTGCAGAACCTCGAGGCGTAAGCGTTTCGAGCACCAAAGCCATGAATTGCGCTATCCGGCAACGGGTTTCACGGCTTCCGCGGTTAGCTGGCCGCTCGCGTGCTTCCCGCCGGGCCGCGGGCCTCCGCGGCCAGTTCGGCCAGCTGTTCGAGCCGCGTTCGCGCGAAGGCTTGCTGGTCGGTGATTGTCAGCTGGCCGCGCCGGGTGCTCAGGAATGTCACCGTCCACGACAGCAGCGTGGTGATCTTCGTCTTGAACCCGATCAGGTACGCCAGGTGCAGCACCAGCCAGATCAACCAGGCGATGAAGCCGCTGAACTCCAGCGGACCGATCTTGGCCACCGCGGAGAACCGCGACACGGTGGCCATGGAGCCCTTGTCGAAGTACTGGAACGGCTCACGGTCGGCCGGGTCGGCCCCGCCCAGTTCGGCCTTGATCGTGTTGGCGACGTACTTGGCGCCCTGGATCGCGCCCTGCGCCACCCCCGGCACACCCTCGACGGCGGCCATGTCGCCGATGACGAACACGCTCGGATGCCCGGGGACGGACAGATCGGGCAGCACCTTGACGCGGCCGGCCCGGTCGAGTTCGACCGACGACTGCTCGGCGAGGTCCCTGCCCAGCCCGCTCGCGGAAACACCGGCCGACCAGACCTTGCAGGCCGACTCGATGCGCCGGACGGTGCCGTCGGCGTCCTTGACCGTGATGCCGTTGCGGTCCACGTCGGTGACCATCGCCCCCAGCTGGATCTCCACTCCCAGCTTCTCCAACCGGGCGGCCGCACGCTGACCCAGCTTCTCACCGAATGGCGGAAGCACCGCCGGGGCGGCGTCCAGCAGGATCACTCGCGCCCTGGTGGAGTCGATGTGCCGGAAGGCGCCCTTCAAGGTGTGCTCCGCCAGCTCGGCGATCTGCCCGGCCATTTCCACGCCGGTGGGGCCGGCCCCGACCACGGTGAATGTCAACAGCTTCCTGCGGCGCTCCGGATCGCTTGACCGCTCGGCCTGTTCGAAGGCGCTCAAGATCCGGCCGCGCAACTCCAGCGCGTCGTCGATCGACTTCATGCCCGGCGCGAACTCCGCGAAGTGGTCGTTGCCGAAGTACGACTGGCCGGCGCCGGCGGCGACGATCAGGCTGTCGTAGGGGGTTTCGTAGGTGTGGCCGAGCAACTCCGACACGACGGTCTGGCCGGCGAGGTCGATGTGGGTGACGTTGCCCAGCAGCACCTGGACGTTACGCTGGTTGCGCAGCACGACACGAGTGGGCGGGGCGATCTCGCCCTCGGAGATGATCCCGGTGGCCACCTGGTACAGCAACGGCTGGAACAGGTGGTGCGTGGTGCGGGCGATCAACTTGATGTCGACGTTGGCGTGCTTGAGCTTCTTTGCCGCATTGAGTCCACCGAATCCCGACCCGATGATGACGACACGATGCCGGCGCTCCGGTCCAGCTGTGGTTTCTGGATGGGGACTCATGGTTCCGCCGCTCCTGACGGGGCTCGTGGACACGCGATTTCAGTTAGCTATTACGTTAACGATCCCGCCGCCCCGAAAACCAATAGCCAGCCTGTGCGATGAAGCACACCGCCCTATTACCCCAGGTCACGGGAGCGTGATTCGCGTCATGCCCGACGCTCACCGCGAGCCCGGTTACAGCCCGACGAGCGGACGCAGCGCCTCGGCGGCGGTGGTGGGGATCTGCAGACCAAGCCGAATAGCCACGGGGTCTACCGTAGCGGGCGGCTCCGAAAGCGAAAGAGGCTCAGGCGAACTGCGCCAGGGCGCCGTGGCTGACGTGCAGCGTCTGGCCGGTGATGTGGCGGGCCGCGGAAGTGGTGAGGAACAGCGCCAGGCGGGCGATCTCCGCGGCGACCGGCGCCGGCGTGCGCGACAGGCCGTCGTACCCGGCCTGGACGCTGCGCCCACTGGCGACGGCGTTGATCGTGATACCGCGAGTGCCGAAAATGCCCGCCTGCCCCGCGATCCAATTCGAGAGGGTGGCTTTGATTGCGGCGTCGACGCTTCCGGTGGGCGGATTTTCGGCCACCACGCTGATGATGGAGCCACCGGAGCGCAGATGATCACCGACGGCCTGCACCGTCAGCACCGCCGACAGCACCGTCGCGTCGAGGGCAGTGCGCCACGCCGTCGCCGTATCGGACATCGAGTAGGTGCGTGGGTCGCCGGCGTCCCAGGACGGAGCCGGCACGTTGACGATGGTGTCGAGGTGATGGGGGAACAGGCCCCGAATCTCGGCAAGGCTGGCCGGGTCGGTGGTGTCGCAGACAATGGCGTCCACGTCCAGCTCCTTGGCCGCAACCTCGAGGTCGCTCCGTTGTGCGCCCACGAGGGTCACCTTGTGACCGTCATCGCGGAAGCCTTCGGCTACCGTGCGCCCCAGTTCGGTGTCTCCGCCTGTGACTAGCACTTCCACTGCCCTGACCTCCTCGTGTTCAACGTTGAACCCAAGCCCGAGGCCTGGGATCTCAGCGCGTTACGGCGTCAATCGTCGTACATGTTACTGGACAGTAGCTAGTCGGCGAAACTCCGGCCAGCGCGACGCGCGGATCAGTTCCGTAACTATGGGACCGTCACGTTTTTGCGATTCAGGCGGCAAGCCGACCGCATCGGCGCCGGGCTACTGTTCACCCGTGCGTCGGATCCCGATCCTGGCCGGTTTGGTTTCGACGACGCTGGTGGCGGTCCTGGTTGGGTGCGGTTCGAAGTCGCCGTCGTCGTCCTCCCAGCCGTCCCAGCCCGCTCAGGCCTCGGGCAAAATCGTGGTGTTCGCCGCCGCCTCGCTCAAGCCCGCATTCACTCAGATCAGTCAGCAGTTCAAGGGCGAAAATCCAAACAGCAGTGTCGATTTCGAGTTCGCGGGTTCCTCGGAGCTCGCGACCCAGTTGACTCAGGGCGCCACCGCCGACGTCTTCGCATCGGCGGACACCGCGCAGATGGACACGGTCACCAAGGCCGGGCTGCTGGCCGGCAATCCGACAAACTTCGCGTCGAACACACTGGTCATCGTCACCGCGCCGGGCAACCCCAAGAAGGTCGGGACTTTCGCGGACCTCACCGGGCCCGGGCTCAACGTGGTGATCTGCCAGAAACCGGTGCCGTGCGGGTCGGCGACCCAGCGCGTCGAAGACAGCACGGGAGTGCACCTCAACCCGGTCAGTGAGGAACTCAGCGTGACCGATGTCCTCAACAAGGTCACCACGGGTCAGGCGGACGCGGGGCTGGTGTACGTCACCGATGCCCGCAGCGCCGGAAGCAAGGTGACGACCGTCAACTTTCCCGAGGCCGCCGGCGCGGTGAACGTGTATCCCATTGCGGTGTTGAAGAAGGCGCCGCAACCAACGCTGGCGGAGAAGTTCGTGGCCATGGTCACCGGTAACACCGGTCGAAACATCCTGGCCCAGTCGGGCTTTGCCAAACCGTGAGCGCCGACGCAATGACGGCAGTGGAGCCTGAAGTCGCTCCTACGTGGGGCAGACCTGGCTGACCCAGCTGGACAGGGTCTTATTGTTCTTCGTGTAGTCCGGGTCGTCGAAGTGCGCACCGCCGGTGGTGACGAAATGCTCGATCGCGTCCTTGACCTGCGCCGGCGGGTTGTATTTCTCCAAGGTGTCGGCGGCCTTGCGCGCAGCATCTTTGTCGTTTGCCGCCAACAGATCCGCATTCGCGCCGGTGACGTCGACACATTGACTCGTGTCGAGCTGGGATGCCGGCGCCGCCTCGGTGGAGCTGGTTTCGCTCGATGTCGCCGCGGCCGACGTCGACTTGCTGCCGGACTGGGTAGCCGACGGCGCGGACGTCGTCGATTTGCCGCCCGAACACCCGGCCAGCAGGGCCGCCGTCACTATGATCGCTGCGAACCACCACCGTTGGGCCATGCAAACCTCCTTGGAGTGAACGTCTGTCTACACGTGCGATGCAGCCACGCAGCAAAGGCGGCCGCTCGGAGTACGGTAGCCCATCGATAGCTGCGCAGCACAGGTCCGATGGTTACCGGAGACATCTGTCGCGAATTGCTATGGGATCCAGATTGCGCGGTTCGACTAGGCCCGTCGATGGAAGTTGGGGGTTACTCGAGGGCAGCCAGGTTGTTTACTGCCTTGCACACGTCGGACCGCAGCACTCTCGCGACGACCATCCCATCGGCCCGCCTAGCACACACGTTCCTCGCCAACTCATAACCGGTTAAGGGGGCACGCGCGTAAGCCATGCGTAGCCGCGGCGGGCGATGAAAGGATCTTCATGGTTCATCGCTATATCCCGACCATGGTTAGGTGGTGTGCGTATTAGCGAGCGTCGCACGCATCTGCCGCGTTGGGTGTATGTCCCCGCCGCCGTGGGGACCGTGTTCGTTGTGCTGCCGCTGTTCGCGATCGCGATCAAGGTTGACTGGCCGAATTTCTGGTCGCTGATCACCAGCCCGTCGTCCGGCACGGCGCTGTTGCTGAGTCTGAAGACCGCCGCCGCCAGCACCGTGCTGTGCGTGCTCGTGGGAGTGCCGATGGCGCTGGTGCTGGCCCGCAGCGGGGCGCCGTTGGTGCGGCTGCTGCGACCGCTGATCCTGCTGCCGTTGGTGTTGCCGCCGGTGGTGGGTGGCATTGCGTTGCTCTACGCGTTCGGCCGGCTGGGGCTGATCGGGAAGTATCTCGACGCCGCCGGCATCAGCATCGCGTTCAGCACGACCGCGGTGGTGCTCGCCCAGACCTTCGTCTCGCTGCCATTTCTGGTGATTTCCCTCGAGGGCGCCGCCCGCACCGCGGGAGCCGACTACGAGGTGGTGGCGGCCACGCTCGGCGCGCGACCCAGCAGGATCTGGTGGCGGGTGACCCTGCCGCTGCTGCTGCCGGGCATGACGTCGGGAGCAGTACTGGCGTTCGCCCGTTCATTGGGGGAATTCGGCGCGACGCTGACGTTCGCCGGTTCCCGACAAGGGGTCACGCGCACCCTGCCGCTCGAGATCTACCTGCAGCGGGTGACCGATGCGAACGCGGCCGTCGCCCTGTCGATCCTGCTGGTGGCTGTCGCGGCGGTGGTGGTGCTCGGTTTGGGCGCCCGCCGGCTCACCGGGACCGACGCCAGGTAGCCGGCCATGAGCGAGTTACAGCTTCGTGCCGTTGTCGCCGAACGCGATCTGGACGTGGAGTTCTCGGTGCCGGCGGGCGAGGTGCTCGCCGTGCTCGGGCCCAACGGTGCCGGCAAGTCGACCGCCCTCCACATCATCGCCGGGCTGGTTCGCCCCGACGAGGGAGTGGTGCGGCTGGGCGATCGGGTGTTGACCGACACCGCGGCCGGGGTGAACGTCGCAACCCACCATCGACGGGTGGGGCTGCTCCTGCAGGATCCGTTGCTGTTTCCGCACATGAGCGTCGCCGCCAACGTCGCCTTCGGACCGCACAGCCACCGAGGTTGGATTCGCTCCGCGCACGGCGACAGGAAAGCGACGGCGCTGCGCTGGCTGCGCGAGGTGGATGCCGAGAAGTTCGCCGACCGTAAACCGCGGCAGTTGTCCGGGGGTCAAGCCCAGCGGGTGGCGATCGCGCGGGCGCTGGCCGCCGAACCCGACGTATTGCTGCTCGACGAGCCGCTCGAGCGGGCTCGACGTTGCCGCGGCCGCGGGCATCCGCGCGGTGCTGCGCAACGTGGTCACCCGAAGCGGCTCCGCGGTAATTCTGATCACCCACGACCTGCTGGACGTGTTCACGCTGGCCGATCGGGTGCTGGTGCTCGAATCGGGCAGGATCGCCGAGATGGGCCCGGTGGCGGACGTGCTCACCGCGCCGCGCAGTCGTTTCGGGGCCCGCATCGCCGGCATCAACTTGGTCAACGGGACGGTCGATCCCGACGGTTCGCTGCGCGACGGCTCCGGCATTTACTGGCATGCGAGCCCGGCCCGCGAGTTGGGTGACCGGCTCGCCCCCGGGCACAGCGCGCTCGCGGTGTTCCCGCCCACGGCGGTGGCCGTGTACCGAGAACAGCCCCACGGCAGCCCACGCAATACGGTCGAGGTCGCCGTGGCCGAGCTGAATGTCCGCGGGTCCACGGTCTTGGTGCGCGGCCACGAGCAGCCCGATGGGGCGCCCGGCCTGGCCGCCGAGATCACCGCCGACGCCGCCGCCGAGCTGCGGCTGACGCCGGGGGAGCGCGTGTGGTTCTCCATCAAAGCTCACGAGGTGGCTTTGTATCCCGTGCCTCGATGACCTGCATTGACGCCGGGCAGGTTGCACATCGGCAACATCCGAAGCATCGACAGCACGGCATCCTTGCTTCACGGCCGCAACGCGGTAGGTTCGTCGCCATGGATCACGTGGACCCGAACCCGACACGTCGCAAAGGACTGTGGGCGACGCTGACGATCGCCACAATGACCAGTGCGTTTGCCGTCACATTCGCCTTACCGGCCACCTCGAACGCCGATCCGGAGCCCGCGCCGCCCCAACCGACGACAACGGCCACGACGACGCAGCCCGCGTCGCCCTCGCCCACGGCCACGACCACGACGACGCCCGCCTCGCCGCCGGCCCAGCCGGGCGATCCCAACGCGACGCCGCCGCCACCGGTCGATCCGAACGCACCCCCACCACCGGCCGTCGACCCGAACGCCGGCCGGATCGGCAATGCCGTCGGTGGATTCAGCTTCGTCCTTCCCGGCGGCTGGGTGGAGTCGGACGCGTCCCACCTCGACTATGGCTCGGAGTTGCTCAGCAAGGTCATCGGACCTGGGCAGCCGCCGCAGGTTGCGAACGACACGCGCATTGTCATGGGCCGGCTCGACCAAAAGCTCTACGCCAGTGCCGAAGCCAGCAACTCGCAGGCCGCTGTGCGGCTGGGCTCGGACATGGGTGAGTTCTTCATGCCGTATCCAGGCACCCGGATCAACCAGGTGACGGCCCCCCTTAGCGGCGCCAACGGGATCACCGGGAGCGCGTCCTACTACGAGGTCAAGTTCAGCGACCCATCCAAGCCGAACGGGCAGATCTGGGCGGGCGTTGTCGGCTCGCCCTCGACCGGCGGCGGACCTCCGCACCGCTGGTTTGTGGTGTGGCTCGGGACCTCGAACGACCCGGTTGACGTAGGCGCGGCCAAGGCGCTGGCCGAATCGATCCAGCCCTGGGAGCCGCCGCCGAACCCTTCGCCTCCGGGAGCCCCCGCGCCGCCTCCGGGAGCACCGGCCTAAACCTGCGAGGCACACGAACGTTGTAGGGCAACCGATCCCGACCCCCCGAGCGGATCGTCGATTGGTGTCGCCTCGCGGCAAGATGGACGGATGACACCAGCGGCGACCACGACGATGCGCGCGTGGCGAGTGCGTCGGCCCGGACCGATGGACACCGGCCCGCTCGAGCAAGTCACCACCGAGGTGCCGCATCCCGAGCCGTCGGAGTTGTTGGTGGCCGTGCGCGCGTGCGGGGTGTGCCGCACCGACCTGCACGTCACCGAGGGCGATCTTCCCGTGCACCGCGAGCGCGTGACGCCCGGCCACGAGGTGGTGGGGGAGGTCGTCGAAGTCGGGCACCGAGGCCGGTGCCGAGTTCAAGGTGGGGGACCGGGTAGGCATCGCCTGGCTGCGCCACACCTGCGGTGTGTGCAAGTACTGCAGCCGGGGCGACGAGAACCTGTGCCCGGAGTCCCGCTACACCGGCTGGGACGCCGACGGCGGGTACGCCGAATTCGCCACGGTCCCTGCCGCTTTCGCGCACCACCTGCCGAGCGGCTACAGCGACAGCGAGCTCGCGCCGTTGTTGTGCGCCGGCATTATCGGATACCGCTCCCTGCTGCGCGCCGAGCTGCCGCCGGGGGGGCGGCTCGGTCTGTACGGCTTCGGCGGCAGCGCCCACATCACCGCGCAGGTCGCGCTGGCGCAGGGCGCCGAGGTGCACGTGATGACCCGCGGAGCCGAGGCGCGCAAGCTGGCGCTGGAACTCGGCGCCGCGTCGGCTCAAGGCGCCGCGGACCCATCGCCGGTGCCGCTCGACGCCGCGATCCTGTTCGCCCCGGTCGGTGATCTGGTGCTACCGGCAATGGAGGCGCTGGACCGCGGCGGGACGTTGTCGATCGCCGGGATTCACCTGTCCGATATCCCGAGCCTGAACTACCAGCGTCATTTATTTCAGGAGCGCCAAATGCGGTCGGTCACGTCAAACACCCGGGCCGATGCGCGGGCGTTTCTCGACTTCGCGGGGCAGCATCACATCGAGGTGACCACGCCGAAATACCCTCTTGCACAAGCGGATCAAGCCCTGAGCGATCTGGCAGCCGGGCGCATCGCCGGCGCCGCCGTCCTGCTGGTGTGACGCCGCGGCTCAGCTCAGGTCGTCAGATGCCAGACGAGCGCCGCCGCCAGGGCGCCGAGCCCGTTCAGCGACCAGTGCAGCGCGATCGGCGCAATCAGGCTGCCGCTTCGTCGGCGCAGCCAGCTGAAGACGAACCCGGCCGCCCCGGTGGCCAACACCGCCATGGTGACCCCGGCCAGCATCCCGAGGAAACCCCCACCGAACACTCGGGTGAAGCCGACGTTGCTGTTCGTCAGCCCCAGCGACGTGGCGACGTGCCACAGACCGAACAGCAGCGAACCCGCCAGCGCGACCCCGCGAAATCCCCAGGCCCGACTCAACGCGCCGTGCAGCACACCCCGAAACGCCAGCTCCTCGGGGATCACGGTTTGCAGCGGAATGATGATCATCGAGGCGATCAGCGCGCCGGAGACCGTCGCATAGTGATTGTTCATGAACATCGGCCGGGTCATCGGTAACAGCACACCGACCGTGATGACCGACGCGACCAGGGCCACCGCGCCCAGCGCATAACCGAGCCCGGACTTCCAGTGTTCGCGGCCCAAACCCAGGTCGGCCCAGTCCAGACCGTTGGCCCGCATCAATCCCACCAGCCCGACCGCGGCGGCCGGCACGGTGGCGATGCTCGCCCAGGGCGTGGTGAAGTGCGCGATCAGGTTGGTGAGCACCAGCACCACGACAACCACGGCGATGTCGAGATGGATCCGAAACCGGTGCAGCGCCGACAGCTGCGACAACACCGGGTGGGTGTCGGCGGTAACCGTCGCGTCAAGCATTTGGCAAGTTTACCCGGGGACCGCGTTTGCCCCGCTCACCTCGACTGGCTAGACCCCAGGTCCGATGGGTCGTCTCGCTCCCGTCACTCACTACGTTCGTTCCGCTCGCTCGACTCCCCAGGTCCGATGGGTCGTCTCGCTCCCGTCACTCACTACGTTCGTTCCGCTCGCTCGACTCCCCAGGCCCAGGTAGCGATCTGCGGGTCGTCCTCGCCGTGCTCGCGGGTGTAGATCCGCGCCGCGAGGCGGGCGTCGACCATGCGCTGACGCAGCATTGCGGCCTGGCTGGCCAGCCCGTCGACCCGATCGATGACGTCCATCACCAGGTGGAAGCGATCGAGGTCGTTGAGCATCACCATGTCGAACGGCGTCGTCGTGGTGCCGCGCTCCTTGAAGCCGCGCACATGAAAGTGATGGTGGTTGTTGCGGCTGTAGGTGAGCCGGTGAATCAGCCACGGGTAGCCGTGGTAGGCGAAGATAACCGGCTTATCGCGGGTGAACAGCGTGTCGAACTCCCTGTCCGGCAAGCCATGCGGATGCTCGGAATCCGGCTGCAGCCGCATGAGATCGACGACATTGACCACCCGGACGGCCAGCGCGGGCAGTTCCCGACGCAGGATGTCGGCGGCGGCCAGGGTCTCCAGCGTCGGGACGTCCCCGGCGCAGGCCAGGACCACATCGGGTTCGGCGGTGGCCGTACTCGCCCACTCCCAGATGCCCAGGCCGCGCGTGCAGTGGGCGATCGCCTGCTCCATGTCCAGGTAGGCCAGCGCGGGCTGCTTGCCCGCGACGATGACGTTGATGTAGTCGCGGCTGCGCAGGCAGTGGTCCGCCACCGACAGCAGCGTGTTGCCGTCCGGCGGCAAGTACACCCGCGTCACCTCGGCCCGCTTGTTGGCGACCAGGTCGATGAAGCCGGGATCCTGGTGCGACGCGCCGTTGTGGTCCTGGCGCCACACGTGGGAGGTGAGCAGGTAATTCAGCGACGCGATCGGCCGCCGCCACGGCAACTCTCGGCTGGTGGCAAGCCATTTCGCGTGTTGGTTCATCATCGAGTCGACGATGTGCACGAACGCCTCGTAGCAGTTGAACAGGCCGTGCCGGCCGGTCAGCAGGTAGCCCTCCAGCCAGCCCTGACACAGGTGCTCGGACAGCACCTCCATCACGCGGCCGTCGGGTGCCAGGTGCTCATCATCGGGCTCGGTCTCCGAAAGCCACACCTTGTCGGTCGACCCGTACACGGCGTCGAGGCGGTTCGAGGCGGTCTCGTCGGGACCCATGAGACGGAATCGGTCCTTATTGCGGGCGATCACGTCCCTTAGAAAAGTGCCCAATATCCTTGTTGCCTCATGCATTTCGGTGGCCGGTTGGGACACCGGCACCGCATAGTCGCGGAAATCCGGCAGGTCGAGGTCGTGCAGCAGCAGGCCGCCGTTGGCATGCGGGTTGGCGCTCATTCGCCGATCGCCGTGGGGCGCCAGCGCCCTCAGCTCGGGACGCAGCGCGCCGTTGCCGTCGAACAATTCCTCTGGCCGGTAACTGCGCAGCCATTCCTCCAGCTGCGCGCGGTGTGCGGGGTTGTCGTGGGTTTCGGCCAGCGGCACCTGATGCGAGCGCCAAGTGCCCTCCACCTTCTTGCCGTCGACCACCTTCGGCCCGGTCCAGCCCTTGGGAGTGCGCAGCACGATCATCGGCCACACGGGTCGCTGCGACTGGTTGCCGCTGCGCGCCGCGCTCTGGATGGCCGCGATCTCGTCGAAGGCGTCGTCGAGCGCGGCTGCCAGCTGCTGGTGCACGTCGGCCGGGTCGTCACCTGCCACGGTGATGGGCCGATAGCCGTAGCCGCGCAGCAGCGCTTCCAGTTCGGGGTGGGGGATGCGGGCCAGCACCGTCGGGTTGGCGATCTTGTAGCCGTTGAGCTGCAAGATGGGCAGCACCGCGCCATCGGTGACCGGGTTGAGGAACTTATTGGAGTGCCAGCTGGCGGATAGTGGCCCCGTTTCCGCCTCACCGTCGCCGATCACACAGGCGACGACCAGGTACGGGTTGTCGAACGCCGCGCCGTACGCATGCACCAGCGCATAGCCCAGCTCCCCGCCTTCGTGGATGGAGCCCGGCGTCTGCGCCGCGACATGGCTGGGAATGCCGCCGGGAAAAGAGAACTGCCGGAACAGACTTCCGCAGCCCTT
Organism: uncultured Actinomycetota bacterium; assembly: GCA_963703795.1. Lineage (GTDB taxonomy): Bacteria > Actinomycetota > Actinomycetes > Mycobacteriales > Mycobacteriaceae > Mycobacterium. The sequence goes on from CAVPFT010000054.1 coordinate 12,022, forward strand.
CGGTGTCTTTCTCGATGCCGGTGTACACCTCGCTGTAGGTGCCTTCGAGGTAGGCGTTGGCGACCAGTCCGGGCCCACCGTGACCGGGCCCTGTGACGTAAACGACGCTGGCGTCGCGGTTGCGGATGATCCTGTTCAGGTGCGCATAGATGAGGTTGAGCGCGGGAGTGGTGCCCCAGTGCCCCAACAGCCGGGGTTTGACGTGGTCAGGCGATAGCGGTTCGTGAAGTAGCGGGTTGTCCAGCAGGTAGATCTGCCCGACCGACAGGTAGTTGGCGGCGCGCCAATACCTATCGATGAGGTTCAGTTCGTCGTCGGCGAGATTTCGAGTATTGGGAGCCTTGGTCGCTGGGGTTTCTACAGTCACCCCGCCGATTGTCCGCGCCTTGGGTGAACGACGCCCGTCGGCGCCTATTCTTCGCCGCGAGCCCGCGCCTCGTAGGCCTTGCGCTTGTCGACGTCGACCGCATCGGTGAAGACATGGTCGCCGCCCAGGGCGCGGGTCAGGGCCTCGGCCAGCGAGCGGGGCATAAACCGCTGCGACACGACCATCGCCCCGGCCGCCTTGGTGACGCGCACCCGCGGCCTGGGGCGAGCTACCAGCCCGACGATCGCGTCGGCGATCTCTGACGGCTCGGCGTTCCTGAATCCCCGGGCCCCCTTGGTGCCGGCGGTCAGCTCGGTGTTGACGAACGACGGCAACACCATCGAGAACTTCACGCCGGCCTTGCGGTACTCGATCCTCGCCGAGTCGGTGAACGCGACCACCGCGTGCTTGCTGGCGCAGTAGGTGGCCAGCCCGACGGCGTAAATCTCCCCGGCGAGCGAGGCGACGTTGATGACGTGTCCGGATCCGCGGGGGACCATGCGCTGGGCCGCAAGCTTGCTGCCCAGCATCACGCCATAGACGTTGATGTCCAGAATGCGGCGGGTCACCGCGTCCGGCTCATCGACGATCCGACCGACCGGCATGATGCCGGCGTTGTTGATCAGCACGTCGATCGGGCCGAGTTGGCGCTCGACCTCGTCGAGAAAGTCCGAAAACGAGTGCGGGTCGGTGACATCGAGCTTGCGGTAAACATCGAGACCGAGCTCAGCGCCCGACTCTTTCACCCGCACCTCGTCGATGTCGCCGATCGCGACCTTGGCGCCCAGGTTGTGCAGCGCGGTCGCGGTGGCCAGTCCGATCCCGCGCGCGCCGCCGGTGATCACGATGACCTTGTCGCGGACCTTGAGGCCGATGGATGCCGTGTCTGCCATTTTCATCCTTCCCGGGGTTCACGGGTATCAGCTAGGCGGTTTGGTAAGCACAGCACTCGATGTCGCGTTGCGCAAATAACCGTCAGAAGGCGTCGTCGACGACGTCCATCAGGTCGGTGTCGACGTTCTCGACGACGGCGCGGGTCGCCGAGATTGCCGGCAGGATGGTCTTGGCGAAGAACGAGGCGGCGGCGAGCTTGCCGCGGTAGAAGGAATCGTCGGCGCCCGCGTCGAGAGCAGTAGCAGCGATGTCGGCCTGCACCAGTAGCCGCCACGCAATGAGCGTGTCGCCGACCGCGTGCAGAAAGGCCACGGACACCAGCCCGACCTTGTACATCTCCGCGGGATTATGTTCTGCGGCAAGCAGATACGTGGTAAGCGTGCCGGTCATCGCCTGCACGTCCGACAGGGCGGCCGCCAGCAGTGCGCGCTCGGCCTTGAGCCGGTCGCCGGTGGTGTTGTCGATGAACGCGGCGATCTGGCTGCCGACATGCGCGAAGGCGACGCCCCGGTCGCGCACGATCTTGCGGAACACGAAGTCCAGTGACTGGATCGCGGTGGTGCCCTCGTAAAGCGAGTCGATCCTGGCGTCTCGGAGATATTGCTCGATGGGATAGTCCTTCAAAAACCCGGATCCGCCAAGGGTCTGCAGGCTTTCGTTGATCCACTGGTAGGACTTCTCGGATCCGACACCCTTGACGATCGGCAGCAACAGATCCAGCACGCGCGCCGCCAAGTCGGCGTCCACGCCCGGCACCAGGATGACCCCGAATTCGTAGGCGTGCGCGGCAGCGTACATATACAGCGCGCGCAGCCCTTCGGCGTAGCCCTTCTGCAACATGAGGCTGCGCCGCACGTCCGGATGGCGGACGATCGGCACCCGGGGCGCGGTCTTTTCCGCGGCGCGGGTCAGGTCGGCGCCCTGCACACGCTGCTTCGCATAGTCGAGCGCGTGCAGATACGCCGTCGACAGCGTTCCGCTGGACTTGATGCCGACCATCATCCGCGCGTACTCGATGGCCTTGAACATCTGGGCGATGCCGTTGTGCACGTCGCCGACCAGATACCCGACGGCGGGGATGTCGGTCGCGCCGAACGTCAACTCGCAAGTAGGGGACGCCTTTATGCCCATCTTTTCTTCCAGCGCCGTCGCGAACACCCCGTTGCGCTCCCGCAGATCGAGCGTGTCTGGGTCGAAGAGGTATTTCGGGACGTAGAACAGGCTCAGGCCTTTCGTACCGGCTGCGGCGCCCTCCGGGCGCGCCAGCACGAGGTGGAACAGGTTCTCCGCGGTGTCACCGACGTCGCCGCCGGAGATGAACCGCTTCACACCCTCGATGTGCCAGGTGCCTTCCGGCTGCGGGATCGCCTTGGTGCGCCCCGCGCCGACGTCGGAACCCGCATCGGGTTCGGTCAGCGCCATGGTGCCCATCCAGCCTCGCTCCAAACCGGTTCGGGCCCAACGTTTCTGCTGTTCGGTGCCGACGAGCGCAAGCACCTGCGACATGAGCGGGGTGCTGTACCACTGCACAGCCGGGTTCGCGCAGGCCATCATCTCGTTGACCGCCCAAGTCAGCGGGGCCGGTGCCGGCACCCCGCCGATCACCTCGGACATCCCGATCCGCCACCACCCGGCGTCCTTCAACGCGGCCACGGCCCGCCGTACCGATTCCGGCACCGTGATGGTGTGCTCGCCCGGGACGAACTGCGGCGGGTTGCGGTCGCCGTCGACGAACGAGTCCGCGATCGGCCCCTCGGACAGCCGCGCCACCTCGCCCAGAATCTCGCGCACCGTCGCCGTGTCCAGCTCACCGTAGGCGCCCGAATCGAGCACGGCGTCGAGGCCGAGAACCTCGAACAGGTTGAACTCCACGTCTCGCACGTTCGATCGGTAATGGCTCATCGTTGGTCCCCTCCGCGCAGTTAGCGGAAGTTATTTCACCACGTATATCCGGCGACCGGGCCGGATCCGGCGATGTTTGCTGCGAGAAAGTGTGCATATGTGACATCCTGTGCGCGTGTCCGCGGAGGCCCCGCCTTCTGGGGTGGTGACCTTCCTGTTCACCGATATTGAGGGGTCGACCCGTCGGTGGGAAGCGGACGCGGAAACGATGCGGAGCGCCCTGGCGGCGCATGACGAGGTGCTACGCGGGGCGATCGAGGGGCACAAGGGGCTGGTTGTTCAAGCACACCGGTGATGGGGTGTGTGCGGCCTTCGCGTCACCAACATCGGCGGTGGATGCGGCGGTGGCAGCACAGCGGGCGCTGGAGTTGCCGGTGCGGGTGGGGCATCGCGACCGGTGAAGCCCAGTTGCGGGACGGCGGACTACTTCGGCGCGGTGCTCAATCGCGCGGCACGGTGATGGCCGCCGGACACGGCGGTCAGATCCTGTTGGCCGAATCGACGGCGGGACTGCTCGGCGGGGTGGATCTGGTGGATCTGGGGCCGCGACGGTTGCGGGACGTGCCGACCCCGCTCGTGCTCTTCCAGGTGCAAGCGCCGGGTCTGCGCAGGGAGTTTCCGCCGTTGCGGGCTCTGGATACGAGTCCGGGGAATTTGCGGTCTGCGACGAGCAGCTTCATCGGACGCGAGTCCGAACTCGACGCGGTGCAAGCGGCGGTCAAGGTTCATCGGCTCGTGACGTTGACCGGTGTCGGCGGGGTCGGCAAGACCCGGCTGGCGGTGGAGGTCGCGGCGCGGCTGGCTGATGAATTCCCGGACGGGGTCTGGTTTTTCGACTGGCCGCGGTCGCCGATCCGGCAGCGGTGCCCGACGCGGTGGCCGCGGTGCTGGGCATCACGCAACAACCGGGGAAGAGCGTGGCCGAGAGCGTGGCCGCCGCGCTGGAGGGCAGGGTGCGGCTGTTGGTATTCGACAACTGCGAGCATGTCGTTGACAGCGTCGCGGATCTGGTTGACGCCATCCTTGCGGCCTCGTCCACCGTGAAAGTCTTAGCCACCAGTCGCGAAGGAATCGGGGTAGCCGACGAGCGGTTGTGGCGCGTGCCTTCGCTGGACGTCGGCGCAGCCGTTGAGCTTTTCGTCGAACGCGCCGAAAGCATGGTTTCGGGTTCGCTGGCCAGCGAGACGACCGCGGTGGCGGACGTTTGTCGTCGCCTCGACGGGATCCCATTGGCGATCGAGTTGGCGGCCTCGCGGATGGCGTCGATGACTGCGGCGGAGGTGCGTGATCGTCTCGATGACCGGTTCAAACTGCTGGTGGGTTCGCGGCGGGGGTTAGCGCGACATCAGACGCTGCGCCACGCGGTCGCATGGTCGTATGACCTTCTCGACGATGCCGAAAAGTCTTTGTTGCAAAGGTGTTCGGTGTTCTCCGGCGGATTCGACCTCGAAAGCGCGCGCGCGGTGGTCGGATCCGATGAAATCGACGAGTACACCATGCTTGGTCTGCTCGACGCGCTCGTGCGCAAGTCGCTGCTGGTCGCTGACCGGTCAGCGGGGCGCACCCGGTTCTCGATGCTGGAGACAATCCGCCAGTTTGCCGAGGATGAACTGGTCGCCCACGGCGATGCCACCGCGACGCGTATCGCGCATGCCCGCCACTACGCCGGGCGCGAAGCCGACATCCTCGCTTTGTGGGACAGCCCCCGACAGCGGGAAGCGTACGACTGGTTCAACGTCGAGCTGGCCAATCTGCGCACCGCGTTTCGGTGGGCCACCGACCACGGCGACCTGGACGCGGCCGCCGCGATCGCCACGTACGCACCCTTCCTCGGCTTCGTCATCGAGAATTACGAACCTATCGCCTGGGCGGAAGAAGTCATCGAACCGGCGCTCGCCGTCAACCATCCCCGGCTCGGCACCCTCTACATCATGGCATCGCTGTGCTGGATGCCCGGGCGGCTCGACGAGTCCGTCCGGTACTGCGATACCGGCTGGCTGACAATCAGCAGCCGCCCCGACAAGGTGCCGTTCGGCGCCGAGGGCTGGATTGGGAGCGCATACCTGTACATCGGTCAGCCCGAGCGATGGGCCCAGTGGTGCCGGGCCCAGCTCGCGCGCGATCGCGACACGCACACCATCACGAGGTGTTGCCTCGTCATCGCACTGAGGACCGCCGGCTCCCCCGATGAGGCGATTGCCGCCGCGAACGGCCTGATCGAGGCCGCCGAAAAAACCGGCAACCCATACGCATTGTCGTTCGCGTTCATGGCCTACGGGTTCGCCTTCCGCGACGTCGATCCCGTCCGCGCGCTTGGGCCTATTCGCCGGCGCTTGAGATCGCTCGAAATAGCGGCAACCGTTTCAACGAGTCGACCGTCGCGACGAATCTTGCCCAGTTGGAGGCCCAGCACGGCGATCCGCTGGCCGCGTTGGGCTACTTAACGGTGGCGATCCGCCATTACCACGACGCGGGCAGCACGAGCCTCATGCCCACCCCACTGGCAGTCCTGGCCATCTTCCTCGACCGGCTTCGACGCTACGAACCAGCGGCCACCATCGCCGGGTTCGCCGCAAGTCCGCTCTCCGCGGCGGCCTACCCCAGCATCCTCGACGTCTTAACGCACCTCCGCGATGTGCTCGGCGAGGAGAAATACGAATCGCTCGCCCGCAAGGGCGAAACGATGACTACTGCCGAGATGGCAACCTACGCATACGACCAAATCGACCAGGCCCGAGCAGAGCTGAACGCGGTATCGGAATAGACAAGCATTGCCGGGTGAGCCCCGCCCCCCGAAGAGCTTTCGCTCGTGTGCCTCGACCCGCATTACCTCGCGAAGTGATGTACCGCGAGGCGCGGGCATCGGCATAGCAAACGGGAATGGCCATGCTCGACCCTTTGCGGCCGGAACTGGGTAGTATCCGTTGGCTAGCCAGCAAAGCGAGTGCGTGGCAAGAGGCAACATGACGAGGAAAGTCAAGATCGTCGCCATCTTCTCGATTTGCCCTGCAATCATAACGGCCCTCCTCACAAGTGCTGCTTTTGCTGCGCGCGCGGAGACGATTCAGGGACCGCGGTGTACTCCGGCGTCAGCCGGCTTCGCGAGGCATGCGGGGCGATCGGCGACGACCCGCGTCTGACAGCAGCAGCGCAGCGGCGCGCCAACGACATGCTGCAGAGCGGTCTGAACGGTCATATCGGTTCGGACGGCTATTCACCGCATTCGCGTATCACGGATACGGGCTACAGCGGGGCCGGCTACACCGGTGAGATCGTCTACTGGGGCACCGGCTCCGCTGCGACTCCGGGCGTGGCGCTCGACCTGTGGATGGACAGTCCCGCGCACCGAGCGATCATCCTGAACTGCGCGTTCACCACAGCCGGCTTCGCCACCGCCTGGGACGGCAACAAGATGACGGCCGTTGGTGACTTCGCGGGTCCTTAAGACCACGCTGGATGTCGCCTTTGCCTGCCACCTCGTGTGACATCCTGATCCGGTGTCCGCGGGGGTGCCGCCGTCAGGGGTGGTGACCTTTCTGTTCACCGATATTGAGGGTTCGACCCGTCGGTGGGAGTCCGGCGCGGATGCGATGCGGGTGGCGCTGGCCGCGCACGACAAGGTGTTGCGCTCGGCGATCGAGGCCCATGAGGGCTTCGTGTTCAGTCACACGGGCGACGGGATGGCCGCGGCGTTCACCTCGCCGCTGTCGGCGGTGAGCGCTGCCGTCGATGCACAGCGCGAGCTGGAGTTGCCCGTACGGATGGGGCTGGCGACCGGTGAGGCCGAGTTTCGGGACAACGACGATTTCGGCACGGTGCTAAATCGCGCCGCGCGCGTGATGGCCGCCGGCCATGGCGGACAGATCCTCGTGGCGGACTCGACTGCGGGTCTGCTCAGCGGTGTCGATCTGATGAACCTCGGACCGCGCCGGCTGCGGGACTTATCGAACCCGATCGCGATCTTTCAACTCGCCACGCCGGGCTTGCGGACGGAATTCCCGCCGTTGCGGACGATCGATTCCAGTATTGGGAACCTGCGGCCTGCGACCGGCAGGCTAATTGGCCGCGACGCCGAGATTGAAGACGTCGCATCGGCGATGGGATCGCACCGACTGGTCACGTTGGCGGGAGTAGGCGGCGTCGGCAAGACCCGATTGGCGCTTGCGGCTGCGGGAGCCTTAGCCGACCAATTTCCCGACGGAGTCTGGGTTTTCGAGCTGGCTTCGGTGGCCGATCCTGCCGCTGTACCTGACGCCGTGGCCGCGGTGCTGGGCATCACGCAGCAGCCCGGCATGACAATGAGTGAGTCGGTCGCCGCCACTTTGGAGGGCAGGATCCGTCTCCTGGTCTTCGACAACTGCGAGCACGTAGTTGACGCCGCGGCGGATCTGATCGACCTCATCCTCGCGAGGTCTGCCACGGTGAAGATCCTGTCCACAAGCCGTGAGGGGCTGGGCCTCGCCGACGAGCGGTTGTGGCGAGTTCCCTCACTGGAAGTCGTGGCGGCCGTGGAGCTATTCAGGGAGCGGGCGGCGCGGGACTTGTCGGCTGAAGAATCCGCGGCGGTCGATGAACTCTGCCGTCGACTCGACGGCATCCCCTTGGCGATCGAGCTGGCCGCCTCGCGAATGGAGTCGATGACGGCGACCGAGATGCGTGACCGCCTCGATCACCGATTCAAGCTGCTGGTCCGCTCGCGGCGCGGGCTCGAGCGTCACCAGACGCTGCGCCAGGCGGTGTCATGGTCCTATGACCTGTTGGAAGAACCCGAAAAGGCACTGCTGGAACGGTGTTCGGTGTTCGCCGGCGGCTTCGACGTTCAAGGCGCCCGTGCCGTATCAGGATCCGACGATGCCGACGAGTTCACGATCCTCGATCTGCTTGACACGCTGGTGCGCAAATCGTTGCTCGTCGCGGATCGGTCGACCGGCGGCACCCGGTTTTCGATGCTGGAAGACCATCCGCCAGTTCGCCGAGGAGAAACTCGTCGAACACGGGGAAGCGGCCGAGGCGAGTTCGGCCCACGCACAGTATTTCGCCGACCGTGAGACCGACATCCTCGCGCTCTGGAACAGCCCGCGCCAGCGGGAAGCATATGCCTGGTTCGGCACCGAACTCGCCAATCTGCGCACGGCGTTCCGCTGGGCCGCCGACCGCGGTGACCTCGATACTGCCGCGTCTATCGCAACGTGCGGCTGGCTTCTCGGCTTCTTCGGCGTCGAGAACTATGAGCCGGTTTCGTGGGCAGAGGAGCTGATTGAGCCTGCGAGATCAACCGGGCACCCGCGGCTGGCGAGTCTGTATGTAGGCGCATCGTTTTGCTGGATGACGGGCCGGGTCGATCAAGCGCTCACATACACCGACAGCGGTCAGACCCTCCTGGAGACCTTCGCGGCGAGCAGCTCACATGCGCCGCCGTACGGCATGGAAGGCGCGCTTGGCGGACCATATGTGGCCATCGGGCAAGCCGAGCGGTGGGCGGAGATGTGCCGCACTGCGCTCGAACGCCGAGGCGACAACCACGTTGCCATTCGTACCTGCCGCGTCGTTGCACTGGCTTTCGCGGGCTTCTTTGATGAGGCGAGAGCAGCCGCCGACGGATTGATCGAAGCAGCTATTGCCAGCGATAACCCGTATATGCATACGTTCGCGACTGCCGCCTATGCATACTGCCTGAGTTCGGCGAGTTCCGAACGTGACCTCGCGCTCTGCCGGCAGGGGTTAGCGCTCGCTCAAGACAGCGGCAATCGCTACAACGAAGGGATTCTCGCGACAGCTCTGGCCCGACTCGAATCCGAACCAATCGTTACCGTAGCGGCGGTCGACCATCTGAGGCTAGTTATTCGGCGTTGGCACGACTCCGGGAATTTCGGGAATTTGGTCGGCCCGCTTGCGATGCTCAGTGGATTCCTGGATCGCCTGGGGCGGTTCGAGGCGGCCGCGACAATAGCCGGCTTTTCACGCAACCCCGTATCGCTGGCGTCGGTCCCAGAGTTGGCGGCCACCATCGCCCACCTCCGGGAGATGCTCGGCGATCAGCCCTTCGAATCGATCGCGCGTACCGGCGAGGCGATGACCGCGGCCGCCATCGTCGCGTACGCCTATGACCAGATCGACCAGGCCCGAGCGGAGCTGGAAGCGGTCTCGAAATAGACGGCATATGAGCGCCTCGAAACCAGGTGCCGTATACCTGTCACTGCCTCATGGTCAGCGAACCCGAACGGCTGGCAGAGATTCTCGTCGAACGCTGTCGGCTGTATGCGTAGCTCTGATAGTCGACTTCGTCGCGACCGGCGAGGGGGAGTGCGCGAAGCCACGGCGAACGGCCCCCAGAGATCAGCGGTAATCGATTTCCTCAATTGATCTGAGGCAACTTGGGCCAGCACATACCCGCAGGCAATAATGTGCGACGAAACTAAGGGAGTTTGATGGAGCTGTTCTCTGCACAACGGGAGTTCTCGGCATACGGCCCGTCACACTTGGTGGTGCTCGCGGTGTTCGCGATAGGCGCTGCGCTTCTGGTCTGGACCGGACGTCGGCAGACCGAATCGCAGGCCCGTCTCCTCGGCCGCGTCCTGGCGGTTCTGATCCTGGCGGCATTCGGCGTGGCGCTGGTCTACAAACTGATCCGGCCCACGATTGGCAGTTCGGTGCCGCTGCAGCTGTGCGATCTCGCAGAACTCACGGCGGCCTATGCTTTGTGGTCGCAACGACATTGGGCGTTTGCGCTCACCTACTACTGGGGCCTCGTCCTGAGCTCGCAGGCTTTGATCACACCGGACATAGGCACGCCGCAGGAAGGCGCACCGGATTTCCCCCACCATCTTTTCGTCACGTTCTTTACGCTTCACGTGCTCGTTGTCTGGGCGGCCATCTATCTCACGTGGGGGCGTCGGATGCGGCCACGCTGGCGCAGCTACCGCTTCGCGGTCATCGCGACCCTCGCGTGGGCGGCATTCGCCTTCACCTTCAACGCGATCGCGGGCACCGACTACGGCTACCTCAACAGGAAACCCCCCACCGCGTCGCTGCTGGACGTTTTGGGCCCGTGGCCGGTGTACCTGCTAGCCGAGATCACGATCGTCCTCATCGTGTGGGCCCTGATGACCTGGCCGTGGGAGCGGACACGGCGACACGCCGACGAAGATCCGCAGCTGGTCTGATTTTGCCGTGATGGTGCACTCGGTGGTGTGTCAGGATCAGACGGTCCAAAGTCCGTGCGTTACATGCCTTCGCCGCTCGTGTGTGATCCGATCCGAGACTGGAACTGATCACCCTTCTCACCACACCAAATTTCCTTGGCTGAAGTAAGGGCCACCAGTCGGGTCGTACTGTGAGTAGCCCTCGTTGACCAAGGGCTCAAGCGCCTGATTCAGGCCGCTGACAATCGGGGCCGGAACACCGATCTGCTGAAGGGGCATCAGCAGAGGAAGGGTAGGTGTCGGGATCATGTAGGTGGTCGTCGTTCCGCCCAGCGAGTTGGTGACGGAGGAGACCACAACCGCTTGTGACTGCCAGGCGTATTCGGTCGGGTAATGCAGATAGGCCACGCCCATCACCGCGTTCGCGTCGGCCAACAGATTCCAAGGACGGTCGGGCGGATTACCAAACCCCTCGTACTGGCTGTACACCACGGCCGTGTTGTACTGGCTCACAGGTGGCTCCTGCACGGTATACCCAACGATCGGGACGTGAGTGCCGGCGCGGAGGTAGGTGTCGACCAGACCGCGCGCAGGGTTGGCGAATTCGACGAATGTCAACTGGCTTGGTGATGGCGCGTTCGGGTCAGTGGCCAAATATGCTTCCTCGTGGTCGATGACGATCGTGCCCGTCGACTCACCTGCCACCACCACCGACTTGCCGTTGGCCGTGGCGTTGAAAATGGCAGTGTTGAGATTGTGCTGACCAATGGCGATGGAATGGTTGGCGTTGGGGGCGAAAAGAGAACCGCTGAAAATGCCGAAGCTGGCCGGGTAGTTCACCACCTCTGGAATGGTGCCGGGGAACCAGTTCTCACCTATCTGGGCGTTCAGCGTGTCGTACCACTGCGTTAGCCCTATCGCGTTCAGAACGCTCCTCGGCGCCCACCACAAGGGAGAAGCACTGGGGAGGGTCAGACGCGTCTCACTGGCCGCGGCGGCCATGGTTTGCGGCACCCGCTGCCACGGTGTGAGTTGATCCGCGGCCACCGAGGCCGCCGCGTGATAGCCCACCATCGAGGCCACATCCTGGGCCCACATCCGCTCATACTCGGCCTCGACCGCCGCGATGGCCGGGGCGTGCTGCCCGAACAGGTTCGAGGTCACCAGCGACACCAGCTGGCCTCGATTGGCCGTTATCAGCCCCGGGTCCACGATCGTTGCCAGCGCTGCTTCAAATGCGGTGGCCGCCGCCCGGGCCTGGGCCGCTGACTGTTCGGCTTGGGCGGCCGCCCCGCCTAACCAGTCCACATACCGGGCAGCCGCGTTCGTCATGGACGCCGACGCCGGGCCCTGCCACGCCTGGCCCGCCAGGTCTGAGGTTACGGAGCGGAATGCGTTGGCGGCCAAGCTCAACTCACTGCCGACCCCGTCCCACGCCGCCGCGGCCTCCAACATCGGCCCCGAACCCGGTCCATCGAGCGCCAGCGTCGAATTGACCTCAGGCGGCCACACCGAAAAGTTCATCACTGCCCCCCTCGATCAGGCCTTCAGCACCCCCGCTGCAGGAACCTACATTCTCTACGGCCTTAGCGGAGGGATTTCCTGAGCAGCCGCTCGGTCATTCGCAGGCGCCAACAAGAGTCTCGAAATATACGACATTTGCGGCTCGCGGTAGTTCGTTCAAAACCCATCTATGCGCTGACCGGGCCGGATCCGCCGATGTACGAGGTGGGAGCGGGTCTGTTGTGCGATGCTGCGTGGGTGTCCGGTGATGCGGCGGTCCCCCCTTCGGGGGTGGTCACGTTTCTGTTCACCGATATTGAGGGTTCGACCCGCCGGTGGGAGGCCGACGCCGATGGGATGCGGGTGGAGCTGGCCGCGCACGACTTGGTACTTCGCGGGGCGATTGAGGCGCACGGGGGTTGGTTGTTCAAGCACACCGGTGACGGGGTGTGCGCCGCGTTCGCCTCGCCCAAATCGGCGGTGGATGCGGCGGTGGCCGCGCAGCGGGCGCTGGAATTGCCGGTGCGGATGGGGATTGCGACCGGCGAAGCCGAGTTGCGGGGAGCGGACTACTTCGGTGCGGTGCTGAATCGTGCAGCACGGGTGATGGCCGCCGGGCATGGCGGTCAAACCCTGCTGGCCGAGTCGACGGCGGGTCTGCTCAGCGGAGTTGATCTCGTGGATTTGGGTCCGCGGCGATTGCGGGATCTGCCCACCGCGGTCGGGGTGTTCCAGGTACGAGCGGCAGGGTTACGCACGGAGTTCCCGGCCCTGCGGGCGCAGGATGCGAGTCCAGGGAACCTGCGGGCCGCGACCACGAGCTTCATCGGGCGCGAGTCCGAGGTCGCCGAGCTGCAAGCCGAGGTCAAGGCTCTTCGGTTGCTGACCTTGACCGGGGTGGGCGGGGTCGGCAAGACCCGCCTGGCGCTGGAAGTCGCCGCGCATCTAGCTGATGAGTTCCCCGACGGGATTTGGTTTCTCGAGCTGGCCGCAGTCACCGACCCCGCGGCAGTACCCGACGCCGTCGCGGCGGTGCTGGGCATCGCCCAACAACCCAGTAAGACCGTGGCCGAGAGCGTGGCCGCCGCCCTGGAGGGGAGAGTCCGGCTGCTGGTGTTCGACAACTGCGAGCACGTTGTCGACAGTGTCGCGGATCTGGTCGAGGCGATCCTGGCCGCCTCGGCGACCGTGACGATTCTGGCGACCAGCCGCGAAGGGTTGGGGGTCAGCGAAGAACAGTTATGGCGTGTCCCGTCGCTCGACGTCAACGCCGGAACCGAATCCGCCGCCGTGAACCTTTTCCTCGACCGCGCCCACAGCGTCGTGTCGGACTTCTCGCTGGCCCAGCCCGGCGAAGCGGACGCTGTAGTGGAAATCTGCCGCAGACTCGACGGCATCCCGTTGGCCATCGAGCTGGCGGCCTCGCGGATGGCGTCGATGACCGCCAGCGAGGTGCGTGATCGTCTCGATCACCGGTTCCGGCTGCTGGTCGGCTCGCGGCGCGGCCTGTCACGCCACCAAACACTGCGCCACGCGGTTGCGTGGTCCTACGACCACCTCGGCGACACGGAAAAGACGTTGCTGCAGCGGTGTTCGGTGTTCGCCGGGGGATTCGACCTCCACAGCGCCTGCGCCGTAGCGGGATCCGAGGACATCGATGACTTCGTCGTGCTGGATCTGCTGGATTCGCTGGTGCGCAAGTCGCTGTTGGTGGCTGACCGGTCGGCGGGGCGGACCCGGTTTGCGATGCTGGAGACCATCCGCCAGTTCGCCGAGGAACAACTCGTCGCCGGTGGCGAAGCATCCGAGATTCGGGCCGCTCACTCGCGGTACTTCGCCGGACGCGAAGCCGACATCCTGGCCTTGTGGGACAGCCCCCGCCAGCGGGAGGCCTACGACTGGTTCACTATCGAGCTGGCCAATCTGCGCACCGCATTTCGCTGGGCCGCCGACCACGGCGACCTCGATGTGGCCGCCGCCATCGCCACCTATGTGGGGTTGCTCGGCAATTGGGTCCAAACCTTTGAGCCGATGGCCTGGGCTGAAGAGCTGATCGAGCCCGCCCGCGTCGCCGACCACCCGCGGCTGGCGTTCCTGTACGTGATTGCGTCGCAGTGCTTCACGACCGGACGGATCGAGGCGGCTGTCGGCTACAGCGAGGCTGGGCAGATCGTTCTCGCCAGCGGCGGCCGCGATGCGCCGCCGTTCGGCATCGAGGGCGTGCTTGGAATTGTCTACCTAGCCATCGGGCAGCCCGAGCGGTTAGCCGAGTTGTGCCGCGCCCAGCTCGCCCGCCGCCGCGACGCCCACGTCCTTATCCGGGCATGGCTGGTTTCCGCCCTTGCAGTGGCCGGTTCCGGTGGGGAGGCGATGGATTCCGCGGATGGCCTCATTGAGGATGCAGAGGCAACAGGCAACCCGCACGTGCTCGCGACGGCGCTCGGTGCCTACGGTGTCGCTTTCCGCGACGCGGATCCCGTCGGGGCGCTTAACGCCCTCGGCCGGGGTCTGCTGATCGCTCAAGACAGCGGCAACCGCACCATGGCGTCAGCCTTGGCCAACTATCTGGCCCTACTCGAAGCCGAACAGGGCGACACCGTGTCCGCATTCGATTACCTTAGTCTGGCGATCCGCAACTACCACAATGCGGGCGAAACCTCGACGCTCCGCGTCCCGCTGGCCGTCCTCGCCGTTCTTTTCGACCGGCTCGGACGCTACGAACCGGCGGCCACTATCGCCGGGTTCGCGCTCAGTCCTATCGCCGCAGCGGCGTTCCCCGAAATCACCACCGCGATCACCCACGTGCGCGACGTCCTCGGTGAGGCGACCTACGAATCGCTCGCCCGCAAGGGCGAGACGATGACCACCGCCGCCATGGCGACCTACGTATACGACCAAATCGACCAGGCCCGAACAGAACTGAATGCCGTCCCGAAATAGACGACATTCGAGAGTCTCGAAACTTCGTCTCGGAGACGGTGCGCTCATATGCCGGACATGGTTGACCAGCGGTGAAACGATACTGACATGGACGACATCATCGTCGCGGCCTAACAAAAGGAGGGGCCTCATGACCGCAGGGACCACGCTCGACATACCGGCGCTCGATAAGGCGCTCGATGACTTGCGTGCTGGCGCACCCGGCTGGGTGGATCTTCCGCTGAATGAGAAGGTGGCGCTGCTTGAGGCGCTGCCGCGTAAGGTCTTTGAGGTTGCCCCGCAGATGGTGGCTGCGGCCGGTGAGGCGAAGGGTATCGCCCCTACCTCGGCATGGGTCGGTGAGGAATGGGCGACAGGTGTCTGGGTGTTTATTCAGGCCGTTAGCGCGCACCTGCTCGTCCTGAAGCGGGTCCTTGCCGGACAGGAGCCGGTCAAAGCCGACGCGGTGCACACCAGGGCGGACGGCCAAGTCGTCGTCGACGTTTTCCCCGTCACCGGATACGACCGTCTTTTGCTCAACGGCTATAAGGCGCAAGTCTGGATTGAGCCGGGTGTCAGTGCGCCTCAAGTCCGCCGGGATGCGGCAAAGATGTACCGCGACGGCGGCTACGACCAGCCGGGGGTCTGCTTGGTGCTGGGCGCAGGCAACCTAGGGACCATCACGACGCTGGATGTCATCGACCAGTTGTACGTCCGTGGCAATGTGTGCGCGGTCAAGATGAACCCGGTCAACGACTATCTCGGCCCGTTCTACGAGCAAATTTTCAGCGAGTTCATTTCGCGTGGCTGGCTTCGCTTCATGTACGGAGGCGCAGAAGTCGGCGGCTATCTGGCACGCCATCGCAAGGTCGATTCAGTTCACATGACCGGTTCGGCGGCCACTTATGACGCCATCGTTTGGGGCGCCGATAAGCAGGCAGCTACCCGCAAAGCCACCAACACACCGATCCTGGACAAGCCGATCTCCGCCGAGTTGGGCGGCGTCAGTCCGTTTGTCGTGGTGCCCGGCGATTGGAGTGATGCCGACGTCAAGTTCCAGGCCGAGCACATTGCCACGACCAAGCTCATTAACTGCGGCCACAATTGCAATGCGACACAGGTTCTGGTCGTATCGCAGGATTGGCCGCTGACCGACAAGCTGGTCGCCGAAGTTGGCAAGGTCATGGGCGAAGCCGAGCCCCGCCCCACGTACTATCCACGCTCAGACGAAAAGACCGCGAAAGCCTGTACCGGCGTGAGCGGGACCGAGTCCCTCAGCAGCGACAGGAGCCGCGTCCTAATTCCCGATGTCGATCCCCGCAGTGAAGCCAGCATCTTGAGAGATGAGGTCTTCGCCAGCGTCATCGGAGTTGTGCGGCTTCCCGGCAAGACACCACAGGAGTTCCTGCGCAACGCCATTGAGTTCTGCAACGACGTGCTGCCCGGCACCCTCGCGGCAGTGGTGGTCATCGACCCCAAGACCCGCAAGCGGAACAGCGCGGCCTTCGACGAAGCGATTGCCCGCCTGCGCTATGGCGCGATCGGCGTCAACGTGTGGCCGGGCGTGGCATTCGCTCTGGGCTACCCGTCTTGGGGCGCGTTCCCCGGCAATACTCCACAGCACATTGGCAGCGGCACCGGAGTGGTGCACAACGCCTTCCTGCTGCCGCGCCCGCAGAAGGCCGTCGTCGAGATCCCGTTCCGCGCGGCACCGCGTGCCATCCTCAAAGGCGAGCTGACGCTCTCGCCGAAGCCGGTGTTCTTCACCACCAACAAGACCGCCCAGACGACGATTCGTCGACTCTCCAAGTTCCTCGTCACCGGCAACCCCATCGAGCTGCCCGGGATCTTTGCGTCTGCTCTGCGTGGTTGAGCAGGCCCACTACAAGTCCAGTTCATTCACCGAACACCCAATTTTCACATGCGACGACGCGATAGCGACAAACCTAGTTCGCTCATCAGTCCGGCTCGCTCATTCCCGTGAACCGCCCCGGTGAGTCCGGAGACCTCCTGGATTGAGAACTCAGCCGGCGGCTGGTCTCTGGGTTTGAGCGTAGTGGGCGGTCTCCATTTCCACGGGTGGGATGTCGCCGCAGTATTCGTAGAGGCGGTGGTTGTTGAACCAGTCGACCCATTGGGCGGTGGCGTACTCGACTTCCTCCACGCTGCGCCAGGGCTTGCGTGGTTTGATCAGTTCGGTCTTGTACAGGCCGTTGATGGTTTCGGCCAACGCATTGTCATACGAGCTGCCGGCCGCGCCGACCGACGGTTGGATGCCGGCTTCGGTGAGGCGTTCGGTGAATCGGATCGATGTGTATTGGGATCCTCTATCCGTATGGTGGACAACATCTTTCAGATCGAAGATGCCTTCGCGTCGGCGGATCCAGATCGCCTGCTCGATGCTGTCGAGCACCATCGTGGTGTTCATCGTGGCCGCCACCCGCCAGCCCAGGATCCGCCGAGCATAGGCATCGACGACGAACGCGACGTACGCCCAGCCCGACCAAGTCGACACGTAGGTGAGATCGGCTACCCACAATCGGTTCGGTGCCGGCGGGCCGAACCGACGCTGCACCAAGTCCGGAGGCCGCGACCCGGCCGGATCGGGGATGGTCGTCTTCTTGACCTTGCCCCGGATGGCGCCGGTCAGGCCCAGCTCGGCCATCAGCCGCTCCACCGTGCAACGGGCCACGTCAACGCCCTCACGACGCAGCGCCAGCCACACCTTGCGGGCTCCGTACACACCGTAATTCGCCGCATGGACCCGTTCGATCTGGCCCTTGAGCACCTCATCGCGCACCTCGCGCTTACTCGGCTGGCGCCTGATCTGCTCGTAGTAGGTCGATGGGGCGATCTGCACACCCAGTAGGGCCAGGGTGCTACAGATCGACTCGACACCCCACCGCAGACCATCAGGACCCACACGAAGGCCCTGATGCTCGGCGACGAATTTCGTGACTACCGCTGTGGCCGGTCGAGTTCGGCCGCGAAGAAAGCCGAGGCTGCCTTCAGAATTCCGTTAGCGCGCTTAAGTTCTGCGTTCTCCCGCTTCAAACGCTTCAACTCCCCGGACTCCTCAGTGCTCACCCCGGGACGCGACCCATCATCGATTTCGGCCTGCCGTACCCACTTGCGCACCGTCTCCGTCGTGCCGATACCGAGTAACTCCGACACCGCCCGCATCGCGGCCCACTCGGTCGCGTGCGACGCCCGGACCTCAGCGACCATCCGCACTGCCCGCTCACGCAACTCCGGCGGGTACCTCCTCGACGTACTCCCTGGCATGACTCCATCCTTCCCAACAAATGGAGTCTCCGGACATGCCGGGGCGGTTCAGGTCTCAAAACTTCGTGTCGGAGCTGGCACGGCGATATGACGGACATTGTTGACCGGCGGTGACACGATACTGACGTGGATGACGGTAGTCGCGGTGCGCTGACAGCTGCGGAGCTGCAGTGTGGGTCGTGCGGTACCGCGCTGCCACTGAACTCCAAGTTCTGTAGCGAGTGCGGCACGCCAGTCACGCAGGTCAGCGGGTTGGCTGAGTACAAGCAGGTCACGGTTTTGTTCGCGGACGTGGTGCATTCGATGGACATTGCGGCCGCAGTGGGTGCGGAGCGGCTGCGGGAGATTATGGCCGACCTCGCCGACCGTGCGGCGGGCATGGTTCAGCGGTACGGCGGCACGGTGGACAAGTTCACCGGTGACGGCATCATGGCCGTGTTCGGTGCGCCGATGGCGTTGGAGGACCACGCTATCCGCGCTTGTCTTGCGGCGGTGGGCATCCAAGAGGAGACCACCCGGTTGGCCGCTGAGGTCCAAGATCGCGATGGTGTGGACCTTCGATTGCGCGTGGGACTTAACTCCGGTGAGGTGATCGCCGGTGAGATCGGTTCGGGTCCTTTCGGTTACACCGCCGTCGGCGAACAAGTCGGTATGGCCCAGCGGATGGAGTCGGTGGCCCCGCCGGGTGGGGTGATGCTCAGCGCGTCGACAGCACGACTCGTTGATGGCGCTGCGACTCTCGGCGAATTGCAGCATGTGCAGATCAAGGGTGCCGACGCGCCCGTGCCCGCCCGTCGGCTGTTGGGCATGGGCGACGGGCATCGCCCTGTCGGGCGTGCTGAGTCCAATCTCGTCGGTCGGCGCTGGGAGATGTCCGCCGTTGAAGGCTTGCTGGAGCGCGCCGTCGATGGCCACGGCGCGGTAGTCGGCGTGGTGGGATCACCGGGTATCGGCAAAAGCCGCCTAGTGCGCGAGGTGGCGGCAATGGCAGTGACCGCAGTGTGGAGGTGTTCATCACGTTCTGCGAGTCGCACACCAGCCAGCTCCCCTTCCATGCCGTCGCGCGGCTGTTACGCGCCGCCTTCGGTGTCGGCGATCTTGACGCACAGGCTGCCCGTGACCGAGTGCGCGACCAGATTCCAGACGTAGACCCCGAGGATTTGGCCCTGTTTGATGACTTGCTGGGCATCGCTGACCCAAAAACTCCCTTACCCCAAATCGATCCCGATGCGCGTCGGCGGCGGTTGACCGCGTTGGTGAACGCCGCGTCGCTGGCTCGCCAAGCCCCAGCGGTCTGCGTCGTTGAGGACGCCCACTGGATTGATGAGGTCAGCGAGTCGATGATCGCCGACTTCCTCACGGTGATCCCGCAGACGCCCTCGCCTGGTCATGGTCACCTACCGACCCGAATATCGGGGCAGGTTGACTCGGGTGACAGATGCGCAAACCATCGCCCTTGCGCGACTTCGTGATTCGGAAACTGTGGAACTGATCACCGAACTGCTCGGGCCGGACCGCTCTATTGGCGGGCTGGGAAAGACCATCGCCGAGCGGGCCGCCGGTAACCCGTTTTTCGCCGAGGAGATCGTGCGCGAACTGGCTGAGCGCGGTGTGCTGCGCGGGGAGCGCGGTGCCTACGTTTCGACGCTCGGCGCTGCCGAGGTCAGCGTGCCCGCCACTGTGCAGGCGGCCATTGCCGCCCGCATCGACCGTCTCGACGCGGCGTCTAAGCGCACCTTGAGTGCTGCGGCGGTCATCGGCTCGAAGTTCAGCCGGGACCTGTTGCAACCGCTGGGCGTTGATCCTGTCCTGGACGATCTGGTCGGTGGCGAGTTGATTGACCAGATCACGTTGACCGGCGAACCCGAGTATGTCTTTCACCATCCGTTAATTCGCATGGTGGCCTACGAATCACAACTGAAATCCGATCGCGCTCAGATGCATCGGCGGCTCGCCGCCGCGATCGAATCACGTGACCCGGCAGCGGCTGATGAAAATGCGGCTTTGATTGCCGAACATCTGGAGGCCGCCGGTGATCTCCGCGCGGCCTACGGCTGGCATATGCGTGCCGGAGCGTGGTTGTCCACCCGCGACATTGTGGCAGCGTGGGCCAGTTGGGAGCGGGCGCGCCAGGTCGCCGACGCGCTGCCCGCCGAAGATGCGGATCGCACTGCGATGCGCATTGCCGCTGGCACCCTGCTGTGCCGTCACGCCTTCCGAGTTCATGTCGACATCTCCTCCACCCGTTTTCCCGAGCTGCGAGAGCTGTGCGCGGCCGCCGGGGATAAACGGTCGCTGGCCATTGGGATGGCCGGGCTGGGGCAGGAGCACATGAGGCACGGCCGGATGCGCGAGGCGTCGCGGCTGGCTTCTGAAACTATGGCGCTGGTCGAGTCGATTGGCGATACGACGTTGACGATCACGCTGTCCCTCGCGGCGATCGCCCCGAAGATCGAGACCGGCGAGGTGGCCGACACGCTGCGCTTGTCGCAGACCGTCATCGACCTGGCCGACGGCGACCCCACCAAGGGGAACATCGTTTTCGGTTCGCCGCTGGCGATGGCGCTGGCCACGCGCGGCACCGCCCTGTGGGCGCTGGGCCGTGCGGGGTGGCGCGACGACTACGACAGGGCACTGGCCATGGCCCGCAGCGCCGACCCGATGTCGCATGCCTTCGTCATCTCCTTCACCTACGGTTTTGCGATAGCGGCCGGGGTGCTGCGGGTGGACGACGCCGCGCTGCACGACATCGAGGAGGCGCTTGAGATCACCGAGCGGTCGAGCGAGGATTTCGCACTCGGCCTTGCCCGCTGGGCGCTAGGCACCGCGCTGGTGCATCGGGAGTCCGCGACGGAGCGTGAGCGCGGACTGGCGGTGCTGGGGCAGGTCCGCGACATGTGCCTCAACGGCGGCTTCTATCTGTTCGTACTTCCGGTCATCGACGTATGGGCCGCGCGGGAGCGCGCTAGGTGCGGCGACCGCGACGAAGCCATACCCCAAATGCGCGCAGCGATAGACGATCTGTTCCGATCAGGACAGCTCGGGTCTTGCGTCCCGGCGACCGGCGTTCTGGTGGAGACGCTGCTGGAGCGCGGTGCCAACGGCGATGTCACCGAAGCCGAGGCCGCGATCGCCAGGCTGGCGGACGCGCCAACCGGCGACGGACTGGTGATGCGCGACATCTGGCTGCTGCGATCGTGGGCGCTGCTGGCGCGAGCGCAAGGTGACGAGGCCACGTGCCGCGACTATAGGGATCGCTACCGCGCGATGGCCAAAAAGCTGGGCTTCGAGGGGCATATCAAATGGGCCGAGGCGATGCAATGACCCCGGCTGCTCCTTCGGGGGTCGTGACGTTTCTGTTCACCGATATTGAGGGTTCGACCCGTCGGTGGGAGGCCGACGCGGATGCGATGCGGGCGGCGCTGGCCGCTCATGACGAGGTGTTGCGCTCTGCGATTGAGTCGCACGGCGGCCTCATGTTCAAGCACACCGGTGACGGTGTATGCGCTGCGTTCGCCTCGCCCAGGTCAGCGGTGGATGCGGCGGTGGCCGCGCAGCGGGCGCTGGAGTTGCCGGTACGGATGGGCATCGCAACCGGCGAAGCCGAACTGCGAGACGGGGACTACTTCGGTGCGGTGCTCAATCGTGCGGCGCGGGTGATGGCGGCCGGGCACGGTGGGCAGATTCTCGTGGCCGACTCGACCGCGGTTCTGCTCAGCGGTGTCGATCTGGTGGATCTGGGGCTGCGGCGGTTGCGGGATGTACCGATGCCGGTCGGTGTGTTTCAGGTACGGGCGGCGGGCCTACGTGAGGAGTTTCCTGGTCTGCGGGCGCTGGATACAACGCCGGGGAATTTGCGGCCTGCGACCACCAGCTTGATCGGACGCGAGTCCGACCTCGGCGAGGTGCAAGCGGCGGTCAAGGCGCATCGGTTGGTGACGCTGACCGGGGTGGGTGGGGTCGGCAAGACCCGCTTGGCGTTGGAAGTGGCCGCGCAGTTGGCCGATGAGTTTCCGGACGGGGTGTGGGTTTTCGAACTGGCAGCTGTCACCGACCCGGCGGCGGTGCCTGATGCAGTCGCGGCAGTGCTGGGCATCACCCAGCAGCCTGGTAAGAACGTGAGCGAGTCGGTGGCCGCTGCGCTGGAAGGCCGAACCGGCTGCTGGTGCTCGAC
>CAVPFT010000055.1:0-30280 GCA_963703795.1 uncultured Actinomycetota bacterium
TCCGGGTGTTCTCCCGCCTGAACGTCACGACGGTGATGGGCACCGCGCAGGCCGGTGGTGTGATCGCGCTCGCGGCGGCCAAACGCGGCATCGACGTGCATTTCCATACCCCCACCGAGGTCAAGGCCGCGGTCACCGGCAACGGCGCCGCCGACAAGGCGCAGGTCACCGCGATGGTCACCAGAATCCTTGCGCTGCAAGCCAAACCGACACCGGCCGATGCCGCCGACGCGCTGGCTTTGGCGATCTGCCATTGCTGGCGGGCGCCGATGATCGCCCGGATGGCGGCGGCCGAGGCGCAGGCCGCGCAGCAGCGTCATAAGTACCTGGCCAAGCTGAAGGCCGCCCGATGATCGCCTCGGTGCGCGGTGAAGTGCTCGAGGTGGCGCTCGATCACGTGGTGATCGACGCGGCCGGCATCGGCTACCGGGTGAACGCGACGCCGTCGACACTGGCGACACTGCGGCAGGGCAGCCAGGCCAGACTCGTCACCGCGATGATCGTGCGCGAGGATTCGATGACGTTGTACGGGTTTCCCGGCACCGATACCCGCGACCTGTTCCTGACGCTGCTGTCGGTGTCGGGGGTCGGGCCCCGGCTGGCGATGGCCACGCTGGCCGTGCACGACGCGGCGGCGCTGCGGCAGGCGCTGCACGACGGCGACGTCGCCGCACTGACCCGGGTCCCCGGAATCGGCAAACGCGGCGCCGAACGGATGGTGCTGGAATTGCGCGACAAAATGGTCCCAGCGGGCGCCGTGGCGGGCTCACCGGCGACGAACGGCCACGCGGTGCGCAGCCCCGTCGTGGAAGCCCTTGTGGGCCTTGGCTTTGCGGCCAAGCAGGCCGAGGAAGCCACCACCAAGGTGCTGGCCGACGACCATGACGCGACAACTTCCAGCGCGCTGCGGGCCGCGCTGTCGTTGCTGGGTACGGCGCGATGACCGAGGACTATCCAGAAGACACTTCCGACCGCGAAGTCTCCGCCGCGCTGACCGTCGGCGAGGGGGATATCGACGTCAGCCTGCGGCCCCGCACATTAGGGGAGTTCATCGGCCAGCCGCGGGTGCGCGAACAGCTACAGCTGGTCATCGAGGGCGCCAAGAACCGCGGCAGCACCCCGGATCACATCCTGCTGTCCGGTCCGCCGGGGCTGGGCAAGACGTCGCTGGCCATGATCATCGCGGCCGAGCTCGGGTCCGCGTTGCGTGTGACCTCCGGCCCGGCGCTGGAACGCGCAGGCGACCTGGCCGCGATGCTGTCCAATCTGGTGGAGCACGACGTGCTGTTCATCGACGAGATCCATCGCATCGCGCGGCCCGCCGAGGAGATGCTGTACCTGGCGATGGAGGACTTCCGGGTCGACGTCGTGGTCGGCAAAGGCCCTGGGGCGACATCGATTCCGCTTGACGTGGCACCCTTCACCCTGGTCGGCGCCACCACCAGGTCCGGCGCGCTGACCGGGCCGCTGCGCGACCGGTTCGGTTTCACCGCGCACATGGATTTCTACGAGCCCGACGAGCTGGAGCGGGTGCTGGCCCGCTCCGCCGGAATCCTGGGCATCGAGGTGGGCGCCGAGGCCGGCGCGGAGATCGCCCGCCGCTCGCGGGGGACGCCGCGGATCGCCAACCGGCTGCTGCGCCGGGTCCGGGACTTCGCCGAGGTGCGCGCCGACGGCGTGATCACCCGCGACGTCGCCAAGTCCGCGCTAGCGGTCTACGACGTCGACGAACTCGGCCTGGACCGACTCGACCGGGCGGTGCTGTTGGCGCTGACCCGCGGCTTCGGCGGGGGACCCGTCGGGGTTTCGACGCTGGCCGTGGCGGTGGGTGAGGAGGCCGCCACCGTCGAGGAGGTGTGCGAGCCGTTCCTCGTCCGGGCGGGCATGATCGCGCGCACCCCGCGCGGCCGGGTGGCCACCGCGCAGGCCTTCACGCATCTCGGCATGACTCCGCCGGCGGGGCTCGCGGGCCTTGGCATCGGGGTGCCGCCCGGCTGCGGCGAACCCGGCCTGTTCGACTAGAGCGCCCGCCTAATCGGGCGGTTACGTCACCGTCGAACGGGTATCCAAGCAGCAGTAATTACCTGCTGGAGGAGATTCTGATGAGGCACACGCACGCCGACTATGAACACCCTCGCGCGCCGTACATGCCACGCTCTCGCGGCGCGCTGTCCGGGTTGCTGCTGATCCTGTTGGGCGCATGGGGCGCGTTGGTACCGTTCGTCGGCCCCAACATCAAGTGGGCGTATATGACCGACCCGGCGTGGACGACGGCCAAGGGCTGGCTTGAGGTGCTCCCCGGGGCCGTTACCGCCGTGGGCGGCCTGCTGCTGCTCGTCTCCGGGAACCGCGCCAGCGCCGTGTTCGGCGGCTGGCTCGCGGCCCTCGGCGGCGCCTGGTTCGTGGTCGGCCGGGCGTTCGCGTCGACACTGAACATCGGGGACGTCGGTCAACCCGCGGCGGCGACGGACCTGAAACGGGCCCTGCTCGAGGTCACGTATTTCACCGGTCTGGGGGCGCTGATCGTGTTCCTGGGCGGGGCCGCCTTGGCGCGCGCGGCGGTTCGGCATGCGCGAGACGTCCGAGACGTCCCTGTGACCCAACCGGCGCCGATGGCGGCGCCCGTGGCGGCGGCCGACGTGCCGGCGGCGGACGTGCCGGCGGCGGACGTGCCGGCGGCGGGGGCCGACGTGCCGGCAAGGGAACCGGCTACGTCCGGCCGGCGTTTCGGGGGCGGCCTATTCCGCCGACACCACCACGCCGGCGTTTAGCGCCGCGCCCGCTGACAGCGTGACTTTGTGCATCAGCGCAGTCCGAGCAGCAGCGGGTCGGTAATGTTCTGACGATGATCATCGCCGGGTTGGTATTTGCCGCGCTGGCCGCCTTGCTCCACGTCTACATCTTCACGATGGAGTCCTTGACCTGGACCTCGCCGCGCACCCGCGCAACGTTCGGTACGACGGCCGAGGAAGCCGAAACCACCAAGCTGCTCGCGTTCAACCAGGGCTTTTACAACCTATTTCTGGCGATAGTCAGCGGCATCGGCATTGCCTTGGTCGCCGTGGGACACAACGCCGTTGGCGCCGCGCTCATCTTCGCGGGCGTCGGATCCATGGCCGCGGCCGCGGTCGTGTTGCTGCTGTCGTCACCCGATAAAGCCCGGGCGGCGCTGACGCAGGGCACCTTCCCGCTGATCGCCGTCGTGCTGCTCGCGCTCGGCATTACGTCGTAATCGCGAGGGTTACGCACGGCGCTGTCTGGGTACCCGGGCGATGCTGAAACAGCCCGGCGACTACCGAGGAGACTCAATGAAACATGCACAAAATGGCCGGCCCGGCGCGTTGTGGATGCCCCGCTCCCGCGGGGCATTGTGCGGGTTGCTCCTGGTCATCTTGGGTGCTTGGGGTGCGGTGATCCCGTTTGTCGGCCCCCACTTCAATTTCGCGTATACACCCGACCAGGACTGGGCGTGGAGCACGGCCCGGGGATGGCTTGAGGTGCTCCCGGGAGCCGCCACCGTGTTGGGTGGGCTGCTGTTGATCTTGTCCGGAAATCGCATCACCGCGATGGTGGGCGGCTGGCTGGCGGTCCTGGCCGGAGCGTGGTTCGTGATCGGTGGACAAATCGCTCCGATGTTGGGCATCGGTTCGGCCGGCGATCCGATAGCCGTAACCGAACGCAAACGGGCCGCGCTCGAGATTTCTTATTTCTCCGGTCTGGGTGCCGTGATTATCTTCGTGGCGGGCGTCGCGGTGGCGCGCCTGGCGGTGCGGTCGGCGAGTGACGCCGAAGCCCTGGCCCGGGTGGAAGCGGCACGTGTGTCTCGGCTCGCCGAACGGTCGGACAGCGCTCCGCCGTATATGTCGGGGCTGGAGGAACCGGCGGAGCCGGCGCCCGAGGTGTCATCCGGCGCCCTCACCATGCCGCGGGCGGATGTTGACGTGCCCGCGGAAGCTGAGCCGAAACGAGGCTGGCGCCGGCAACAGGCGGGCGCGGCGCCGGCGGCGCAAGGGCCCGCATATTTGCGCTGGCCGCATCCGCAAGGCTGAACCGCCAGGCCGCGACCGCCACGTCGGCGCAGTCCACCGCGCGCCGAACGTGTCTTCAGCGCGAAAAAATCGGAAATATCGCACTGAGTACACGCTCGGCGCGATGGCCGCTAGGCGGCGACCGACACGTCCACGGACAAACGCTCGCCGATGGCATGGACCGTTGGCCAGTCACCGGCTCGTACCGCTTGGCCAAGATCCGTGGCCAGCGGGCTGTCCGCGCCAAGCTCGGCCAACCACGTCGACACGGTCGCGGCGATCTCATCGGCGGGCACCCGAGCGGTGTGTTCGCGATGCAGCAGATCGGTCACCTGATAGATCTTCGTCACCGCGGCTGCCCGCAAACTGCCCCCGCGCCGCCGCCACGACCTGAGTCGGGCGCCGGCCTTAAGGATCGCCGAGATCGCCATCCATATGGCCAACGCGGTGGTCATCGCGTACTCCCTAATCCCGGTGGCAGCCCGTGTGGGCCGCTCTATGGGTAGGAGCCGCGAGTGCGCCCCGGTCGGACAGTTTTTACGAACCTCCGGCCGGGGCGCTCCGCGTCAGAGCAGTCCGAGCAACTGCAGGTCGGTGATGTACTTGACGATGATCGGCGCCGAGACGTGCGGAATGTCCTTGTCCGGTCCGATTTTCGCCTCCTGCACCGCCGCGCGGAACCGGTCGGTCGGCGCAAACGATCCGCGGATCGGCCTCTCGGGCTTCTGGTAGTTGTGCAACAGCGGCAGCAGCGAGTACTGGCGCTGCCGCTCGGGCAGGGCCCGCATCGCCCCTTCGAACCGGGGCAGCCATTCGCCGTATTCGGCGATGCGCTGCACCGGGTAACCGGCGTCGATCAGCCAGTCGACGTACTCGTCGAGGCCGATGCCGTCGTCGTACGGGTTCATCACGTGGTACGTCTGGTACCCGACCCCGCTGTCCAGCACCTGGGTCCCCAAGACGGAGATCGCCGCGGCGATGAACTCGACCGGCAGGCCGTCGTAGTGCGCACGCTGGCGGTCGCCCTCGGCGTCGAGCTCGTAGAACGAGCCGGGCGCGATACCGGTGGCCACCAGGCTCAGCATCAGCCGGGTGAACATGTCCGGCAGGTTGAGCTGTCCGGCGTAGGTGGTGTCGGCCAGGATCATGTCGCACCGGAACACCGCGACCGGCAGGCCGCACAGGTCGTTGGCCTCGCGCAGCAGCACCTCGCCGGCCCACTTGCTGTTGCCGTAGCCGTTGGCGTAGCTGTCGTTGATCTGGCGGGTCGCGCTGATCTCGCGGATGTCGGCGTCCTCGACGAACGTGCCCGGCGCGATCTGATCGCCGACCCCGATCGTGGACACGTACGTGTACGGCTTCTGCTTGGTCGTCAGCGCGATCCGGAGCAGTTCGGCGGTGCCCAGCGCGTTGGGGCCGAACAGCTCGCTGTACGGCAGCACGTGGTTGACCAGGGCCGCCGGGTCGACGATCAGGTCGACCGTGTCGGCCAGCCGTTGCCAGGTCTGGGCGTCCAGGCCCAGGTTGGCCTCGCCCTTGTCGCCGGCGATCACCTCGAGGTGGTCGGCCGCCAACTGCCGATAGTGCGCCAGCAGCTTCGGGTCGCCGCTATCAAAGGTCTTGTCCAACCGGGTCCGCGCCTCCTCGTCGGACTTGGCGCGCACCAGGGCGATCACCTTGCCGTCGACCAGATCCATCCGTTCCAGCCAGTCCAGCGCGAGGTAGCGACCGAGGAAGCCGGTCGCGCCGGTCAACAGGACGGTTCGCACCTCGGCGCTGGGCTTCGGCAGGCTGGGTGCGGCGGCCAGCGTCGCCGCGTCGATGAACTTGTCGAGCGTGAGGTCACCCGCGTGCACCTCGACCGCGTCGCGACCGTGCACGGCGGCGAAGGTGGGCCGCTTTGTGCCGTTGCGCTCGCCCTCGATGTAGTCGGCGATGGCCTGCAGGTCGTTGGCCGGGCTGACGATGACGCCCACCGGCACGTCGACATCGAAGATCTCGCGCAGCAGGTTGCCGAATGTCAACGCGGACAACGAGTCTCCACCCAGGTCGGTGAAGTGGGCGTCGGACAGCAGGTCGGCTTCAACAGGACGGGCCGCGCCGAGCATGGCGGCCGCGGCCCGGCTCACCGTTTGCAGCACCGGCGCGCCGGCCCCGCTTTGACGAAGCGCGTGCAGTTCATTTGCCTGGCCTTCGGCCAGCTCCGCGTAGAGCTGTTCCAGCCGCTCGCCGTAGTGTTGCTTCAGCTTCGGCCACGCCAGCTTGCGGATGCCGGTGAGCAGGCCGTTCTCCAGCGTGAAAGGTGTTGTCTCGATGAGGAAGTCGCGCGGCACCTCATAGGACTGCAGGCCGGCCTCTTTCGCGACGCTCTGCAGCGAATCGGCGATCAGCGGCTTGAGCGTCTCTAGTCCTTTTTCGGCGTTTCGCCGCAACGCCTCTTCGGTGGGCACCACGACCGCCAGCAGGTACGGGTGCGCGCTGTTGCCGTAGATGTAGATCTGTTGGACCAGTGGGCTGTTGCCGAACACGGCCTCCAGCTTCGCGACGGTGACGAACTCGCCCTGCGCGAGCTTGAGCACGTTGTTGCGGCGGTCGACGTACACGACCCGGTCCGGACCGACCTCGGCGACGACGTCTCCGGTCCGGTAGTAACCATCGTCGTCGAAAACGCCCGCTGTGACCTCGGGCCGCTTGTAGTAGCCGGGGAACATGTTCTCCGTCTTGAGCAGTAGCTCGCCGCGCGGATAGGGGCGATCGGTGGAGAAGTAGCCCAGATCCGGGACGTCGACCAGCTTGTAGCCGACGACCGGCGGGCGTTGGAATACGCCGTCGAACAGGACCATCCCGGCCTCGGTGGACCCGTAGCCGTCCAGCAGATGCATCTCGAGCAGGCCTTCGACCCACTCCTTCAGCTCCGGGGAGGTGGGCGCCGAGCCCGTCATCGCGAAGATGAACCGCCCACCGAGCAGGTATTGCCGCTGCTCCTCGAGGACCTCGGCCTCGACGGCCTGGCGGGCGGCAAGGTCGGTGGGGTCGGATAGCCGCCGGTCGACCTGGCGCTGGAATTCGCCGTACAGGGTCTCCCAGATTCGCGGCACGAAGTTCAGCTCGGTGGGCCGCACCAGCTCGAGGTCCTCCAGCAGCGTCGAGAGGTCACTGCGGGCCGCGAAGTAGGCCGTGCCGCCGTTGCCGAGCGTGCCGTAGAGGATGCCGCGCCCCATGACGTGGCTCATCGGCATGAAGTTCAGGGTGATCGACGCGGCGCTGGGCCCGAACCAGTTTCGGCTCGACCGCCGCCACATCTTGCCGGCGTTGCTCTGGGGGTACATCGCGCCCTTGGGCGCGCCGGTGCTGCCGGAGGTGTAGATCAGCAGAGCCAGCGGGTTGTCCTCCTGGGACGCCGCAATCGGCGCGGCCGGCAGCGCGCTCCCGCGCTCGAGGACGTCGGCGAGGGTCTCGACAACGACGGCTGCGTCGGCCAGCCGCGCGCGGGCGGTTTCGAGGGCCTCGCGCTCGTCGTCGACCTGCGGGTGGTAGTCGAAGACTAGGAGTTTCAGGAGCTTCGCCGGCGCCTCACCGCCCAGGATCAACTCGACGGCGTCGGGCAGTTGGTTCACGCTCGCCGCAACCAGGCTCGGCTCGGTCTCGGCCACGATCGGCTGCAGCTGCGCGATGGCGGCGCTGGTCTGCAGCGGAACGGACACCGCGCCGATCACGCCCAGGGCCATGTCGATGCTGGCGTAGTCGACGCTGTTGAAGCCGAGCACGCAGACCCGGTCGCCGGGCCGCAGCGAGTCGCTGGACAGGGCGCGCGCCAGCGCGCCGACCCGGTCGCTCAGTTGGCCGTAGGTGATGGTCTCGTAGCGGGGGAGCAGCTCCAGCGTTGTGCGTCCGGTCTTGGGGTCCTGCACGAACTCGACGACACGCTGTCCCAGGGCCGGTCGGTCGGCGTAGCCGTCCAGTGTGGTCTGGATGATCTGGGGCAGGCGCAGCCCGGGCTGTTCGAGGGCCGCGGCCACCGCCGGGTCAGGCTTGGCGGCGGCGAACTGTGGGTCGTTGGCGGTTAGGTCGTCGACGCGGCGTGCGAGGCGATCTTCTTGAGTAGTGGTAGTCGACATGACAAATCCCTCTGGATGCGTACGAGCCGGGTAGTTCGATCGCGCGACGTTGCGCTGACTCTTAGAACGTTAGCTAAACTAACGTGTATTCCTCAATGGCGGACGCGATTGCCAGCCGTGTGAGATTCCGCACCCGCGTTGCTTTAGAGGTCGCCCAGGATCCGGGTCAGGATGTCGATTCCCTCGATCAGCAGCTCGTCGCTGATGGTCAGCGGGGGCAGCAGCCGGATGACGTTGCCGAACATGCCACAGGTCAACACGATCACTCCGGCCGCGTGGGCCGCCGTGGAAAGCGCACTGGTCAGCTCGGCGTCGGGTTCGGCGGTTCCGGATTTCACCAGTTCGATGGCGATCATGGCGCCCCGGCCGCGCACATCGCCGATCCGGTCGTCGCCGGCCTGCAACCGCAACAGGCGCTCGGTTATCACCCTTTCGATCTGCCGGGCCCGCTCGACCAGGCCGTCGCCCTCGATGGTCGCGATGGTGGCCAGTGCCGCGGCGCACGCGACCGGGTTGCCGCCGAAGGTGCCGCCCAGGCCGCCGACGTGCGGAGCGTCCATGATCGCGGCCCGGCCCGTCACCCCCGACAGGGGCAATCCGTCGGCGATGCCCTTGGCGGTGCAGATCAGGTCGGGCTCGATGCCTTCGTGCTCGCAGGCGAACATCGCGCCGGTGCGCGCGAACCCGGTTTGCACCTCGTCGGCGATGAACACCACGTCGTTCTTGCGGCACCAGTCGAGAAGGGCGGGCAGAAACCCCTCGGCCGGCACGATGAATCCGCCTTCGCCCTGGATCGGCTCGATGAGGACGGCGGCCAGGCTGTCGGCGCCGATCTGGCTGTCGATGACCCTGATGGCCCGCGCCGCGGCCTTTTCACCGTCGGTGGCCAGTTCCTTGTCGAGCAGGCCGTCGCGATAGGGGTAGGACAGCGGCGCCCGGTAGATCTCCGGCGCGAACGGGCCAAAGCCGCTCTTGTAGGGCATGGATTTTGCGGTCAGCGCCATCGTCAGGTTGGTGCGCCCGTGGTAGGCGTGGTTGAACGCCACGACGGCCGGCTTGCGGGTGTAGGAACGCGCGACCTTGACGGCGTTCTCGACCGCCTCGGCGCCGGAGTTGAACAACACGGAGCGCTTCTCGCCGGAACCCGGGGTAATCCGATTGAGCTCCTCGGCGACGGCGACGTACTCCTCGTAGGGCGTCACCATGAAGCAGGTGTGCGTGAAGTCGGCGACCTGCTCGCGCACGGCGTCGACCACGCGCGGCGACGAATTGCCGATCGTGGTGACGGCGATGCCGGAACCCAGGTCGATGAGCCGGTTCCCGTCGACGTCCTCGACGATGCCGCCGCCGGCGCGCGCCACGAACACCGGCAGGGAGACGTTCACGCCACCCGACACCGCCGCCGCCCGGCGCTTGTTGAGTTCCAGCGATGCGGGACCGGGGATTTCGGTGACCAGCTGGCGAGTCTGCTCGAGGCTGGCCACGACATCCTCCTCACCGCGGCGCGCCGGTCACGTCGCGGATAAAGACTATCTGGTCGGCCTCGAGTCGCACTGCCGGTCAGTTACGACCTGCGGTGATGGCAGACTGGCGGTTACGAGGTGCGCGACCTTTTGGTCGGCCCGGCACCGACCCGCGGAATACCCCACAGGAAAGACAGGCGCGTCAATGAATGGTTTTATCGGGTTCTTGCCGTTCGTGCTCATCTTGGGCGGCTTCATCTACTTCCAGTCGCGACGCCAGAAGCGCGCGATGCAGGCGACCATCGACCTGCACGAGTCATTGCGGCCCGGCGACAGGGTGCACACCACTTCCGGACTGGAAGCCACCGTCGCTGCGATCGCCGACGACACCGTCGACCTCGAGATCGCGCCCGGGGTGGTGACCACGTGGATGAAGCTGGCGATCCGCGACCGGATCCTGCCCGACGACGACCTCGACGAAGACGACGCCGAGGACTTCGAAGAATCCGGGGAACTGGAAGAGTCCGCCGACGAGAGCCGGGCGATAAAGGGCGACACGTAGGCTCTGTCGGGGAAAGAAACCGATTCGCAAGGAGATAAAAGGAACGTGGCATCGTCTTCGGCGCCGGTGCACCCTGCCCGCTACCTGTCGGTTTTCTTGTTGATGCTCGTCGGCGTCTATCTGCTGGTGTTTCTGACGGGCGACAAGCGAGCCGCCCCCAAGCTGGGCATCGATCTTCAGGGCGGCACCCGCGTCACGTTGACCGCGCGCACCCCGGATGGTTCGCGCCCGAGCCGGGAGGCGTTGGCGCAGGCGCAGCAGATCATCAGCGCGCGGGTCAACGGGCTTGGCGTATCCGGTTCGGAGGTCGTTGTCGACGGCGACAACCTGGTCATCACCGTGCCGGGAAGCGACAGCAGCGAGGCCCGCAACCTGGGACAGACGGCACGGCTGTACATCCGGCCCGTCCTCAACTCGGTGCCCGCGCAGGGCGCTGAGCCCAAGCCGGCGCCCGGTCAACCCGCGCCGGGTCAACCCGCGCCGGGTCAACCCGCGCCGGGTCAACCCGCGCCGGGTCAACCCGCGCCGGGTCAACCCGCGCCCGGCCAGCCGGCGCCCGGTCAACCGGGTCCGGCCCCGGCGCCGGCCCCACCGGCGCCGACCGGCAAACCGGCCCCCCAACCGCGGCCCTATCCCGAGGACCCACCGCCGACACCGAGCCCCGCGCCGAGCCCGGCGCCCGGCCCCGCGCCGAGCCCGGCGCCAAGCCCCGCACCTCCCGCGCCGGCCGGCAACCCGCCCGCGAGCAACGCGCCCGCCAGCCCCGCGCCGCCGCCTGAACAGCCGCCCGCACCGCCGGACCCGCGCAAGGATCTCGCCGAGCGCATCGCCGATGAGAAGAAGTGGCGGCAGAGCACCCGCCAGGGCATTCAGTACCTTGCGCTGCAATTCCAGGCGACCCAATGCAACAAAAACGACATTCTGGCCGGCAACGACGACCCGGCTTTGCCCCTGGTGACCTGCTCGACCGACCATAAGGTGGCGTACCTGTTGGGGCCGTCGATCATCAGCGGCGACCAGATCCAAAACGCCACGTCGAGCATGAACCAGCGCGGCATCGGTTACGTCGTCGATGTGCAGTTCAAGTCCGCGGCGGCGAATACCTGGGCAGACTTCACCGCCGCCCATATCGGTACCCAGACCGCCTTCGCCCTGGACTCGGCGGTGGTCAGCGCCCCGATGATTCAAGAGGCCATCCCCGGCGGCCGGACCCAGATCAGCGGTGGGGACCCGCCATTCACCGCTTCGACCGCGCGCCAGCTGGCCAACGTCCTGAAATACGGGTCGCTGCCGCTGTCCTTCGAATCCTCGGAAGCCCAAACCGTTTCGGCGACATTGGGATTGACCTCGCTACGGGCGGGTCTGATCGCCGGCGCGATCGGCTTGGCCCTGGTGTTGGTGTATTCGTTGCTGTATTACCGGGCGCTGGGCGTGCTCACGTTGTTATCGTTAACTGCTTCCGGCGCAATGGTTTTCGCGATCCTGGTGCTCCTGGGCCGATATATCAACTACACCCTTGACCTGGCCGGTATCGCGGGTCTGATCATCGGTATCGGTACCACCGCCGACTCGTTCGTGGTGTTCTTCGAACGCATCAAAGACGAGATCCGCGAAGGCCGTTCGTTCCGGTCGGCGGTCCCACGAGGCTGGGTGAGGGCACGCAAGACGATCGTGTCCGGCAACGCGGTCACCTTCCTGGCCGCCGCGGTGCTGTATTTCCTGGCGATCGGCCAGGTGAAGGGATTCGCCTTCACCTTGGGCCTCACCACGATCCTCGACCTGGTGGTGGTGTTCCTGGTGACCTGGCCGCTGCTGTACCTGGCCTCCAAGTCTCCGACGCTGGCAAAGCCCGCGTACAACGGCCTTGGAGCCGTTCAGCAGGTTGCCCGCGAACGCCGGGCTTCGTCGGATGTGAAGACAAGGCGGGGATAACGCGATGGCGTCGAAGGACAAGACCGAAACCATTGAAGCCTCGGGTGCTGTGGAGCTGACCGAGGGCGCCACCGCGCTGCCGCGCCACAGCTTGATTGCCCGCCTCTACACCGGCACCGGTGCGTTCGAGGTGATCGGGCGACGCCGGCTGTGGTACGGCATCAGCGGTGCGATCGTCGCGGTGGCGATCGCCAGCATCATCTTGCGGGGCTTCACTTTCGGGATCGATTTCAAGGGTGGCACCACGGTGTCATTGCCCGCCGCGAGCGGGAACGGCACGGTCCAGACCGCGCAGGTGTCCGATGTCTTCAGGAAGGCCATCGGCGTCGACCCGGAGTCGGTGGTCATCGTCGGCAGCGGGTCCTCGGCGACGGTGCAGATTCGCTCGGAAACGCTGTCCAACGATCAGACGACGAAGCTGCGCAACTCCCTGTTCGATGCGTTCCAGCCCAAGGGCACCGACGGTAAGCCGACCAAACAGGCCATCAGTGACTCGGCGGTATCGGAAACCTGGGGCGATCAGATCACCAAAAAGGCGTTGATCGCGCTGGTGGTGTTCCTGGCATTGGTCAGCCTGTACATCACCGTGCGCTACGAGCGCTACATGGCCATGTCCGCGCTCACGACGATGTGTTTCGACCTGACCGTCACCGCCGGCGTGTATTCGCTGGTCGGCTTCGAAGTCAGCCCGGCAACGGTCATCGGCCTGCTGACCATCCTCGGTTTCTCGCTCTACGACACCGTCATCGTCTTCGACAAGGTCGAGGAGAACACCAACGGCTTCCAGCACACCGCCCGGCGCACCTTCGCCGAGGAGGCGAACCTGGCGATCAACCAGACGTTCATGCGCTCGATCAACACCAGCCTGATCGGGGTGCTTCCGGTGCTGGCGCTGATGGTGGTGGCGGTGTGGCTGCTGGGCGTCGGCACGCTGAAGGACCTGGCGCTGGTGCAGCTGGTCGGCATTATGGTCGGCACCTACTCATCGCTCTTCCTCGCCACTCCGCTGCTGGTCACTCTGCGTGAACGCACCGAGCTGGTGCGCACACACAACCGCCGGGTCGCCAGGCGGCGCAAGCTCGGGGCGGAAGCCGTCGAGCCATCCAAACCCGCATCCGAAGAGCCGGCCGACGAGACCACCGAGGTCACCACGGAGACCGCCGCCGAGAGTTCGGCGGCGCCGGCGTCCGACAAGCCCGCCCCCAACAAGCCGGCACCGGGTGCACGCCCGGTGCGGCCCACCGGAACCCGGCGTCCGACCGGCAAGCGAAACGCCGGCCGGCGGTAGGCCAGATGTTGCGGGCCGGCTGGCGGGGGCTAAGGGGATGCGCAACCGTCGGTTTGGCCGGGTTGGTTGCGGCGGCCTTCGCCCTGACCGCGTGTTCGACTAG
This sequence comes from uncultured Actinomycetota bacterium, assembly GCA_963703795.1. Taxonomy (GTDB): domain Bacteria; phylum Actinomycetota; class Actinomycetes; order Mycobacteriales; family Mycobacteriaceae; genus Mycobacterium. The sequence goes on from CAVPFT010000055.1 coordinate 13,495, forward strand.
CGCCGCCACGCAGATCAACTACGTGGTCGACGGCCCGCTGGTCACCTACAACACCAACACCGTCGTCGGTGCCGCGTCGGCCGGAGCGCAGGCCTTTGCCCGCACCCTCGTCGGCTTCGGCTATCACGGCCCCGACGGACAGGTCGTCGCCGACCACGACTTCGGCACCGTCGCGGTCGTGGGCGGCGCGCCGTTGGTGCTCGACTACCAGATCGCCGACAACGCCGTCTACTCCGACGGCAAGCCGGTGACCTGCGACGACCTCGTGCTCGCCTGGGCGGCCGAATCCGGCCGGTTTCCCGGCTTCGACGCCGCCACCCAGGCCGGCTACGTCGACATCGCCAACGTCGAGTGCATCCCCGGCCAGAAGAAGGCCCGGGTGTCTTTCATCCCGGACCGCGGCGTCGTCGACTACGCACAGTTGTTCGCCGTGACCTCGATGATGCCGTCGCACGTCATCGCCGATCAGCTCAACGTCGACGTGACCGCGGCGCTGCTGAGCAACAACGCGCAACTGGTGCAGCAGATCGCGAACCTGTGGAACACCACCTGGGAGCTCAAGCCCGGCATCGACCTGAAGCGCTTCCCGTCGTCGGGACCGTACAAGATCGAAAAAATCTTGGACGGCGGCGGCGTGGTGCTCGTCGCCAACGACCGCTGGTGGGGCCCCAAACCCATCACCAAACGCATAACCGTGTGGCCGCAGGGACCCGACATCCAGGACCGGGTCAACAACCGCAGCGTCGACGTGGTCGACGTCGCGACCGGTTCGTCCGGAGCGCTGGCGACCCCGGATGAGTATGAGCGCTCCGATTCGCCGTCGGCCGGAATCGAGCAGCTGATCTTCGGGCCGCAGGGACCGCTGGCGCAGGCCAAGGCCCGACGCGCGTTCGCGCTGTGCACGCCGCGCGACGCGATCGCGCACGACGCCGGGGTACCGATCGCCAATTCACGCCTGGATCCGGCCACCCAGGACGCCGTCGCCGCCGGTGACGGCGCCACCGAGGCCGGTCCGTTCGGCAAGGCGGATCCCGCCGCGGCCCGCGATGCGCTGGGTGGGGCGCCCCAGCCGGTGCGGATCGGTTACCAGGGACCCAACGCGCGACTGGCGGTCACCGTCGGGGCCATCAGCAAATCCTGCGCCGCCGCCGGCTTCACCGTTTCCAACGTCGCTCTGAACTCCTCGGGGCCTCAGGCGCTCAAGGACGGAAAGATCGACGTGCTGGTGGCCAGCACCGGCGGTGCCGCCGGCAGCGGGTCGACCGGATCGTCGGCGATGGACGCCTACGACCTGCACAGCGGCAACGGCAACAACCTGTCCGGCTACTCGAATCCCCAGGTTGATAGCGCGATCGGTGCGCTGGCGGTGTCGGCCGACCCCGCCGAGCGCGTCAGGTTGCTGGCCGAGGCGGCCCCGCCGCTCTGGGCCGATATGCCCACGTTGCCCCTGTACCGCCAGCAGCGCACGCTGCTGATGTCGAAGAAAATGTATGCCGTCAGCAAGAATCCGACTCGTTGGGGCGCCGGCTGGAACATGGACCGATGGGCCCTGATGCGATGAGGGTGGCCGAACTGATCGCGTCGCTGACTCGCAACGTGGCCGATTTTCCGCAGCCGGGTGTCCAGTTCAAGGACCTCACCCCGCTGTTCGCCGACAGGGATGGGCTGACGGCGGTGACCGACGCGCTGGCGGGGATCGCGTCCGGCGCCGACCTGGTGGCCGGCATCGACTCCCGCGGCTTTTTGGTGGCGGCGGCCGTCGCCGAGCGGCTGGGCACTGGCGTGCTGGCCATCCGCAAGGGCGGCAAGCTGCCGCCCCCGGTGTACACCGAGGGGTACGACCTCGAGTACGGCAGCGCCAGCCTGGAAGTTCCCGCCGAGGGCGTTGAGCTGCGCGGGCGCCGCGTGGTGGTCATCGACGACGTGCTGGCCACCGGCGGCACCATCGCCGCGGCGGTCCGGTTGCTGGTGCGCACCGGGGCCGACGTCACCGCGGCGGCGGTGGTCGTGGAGCTCACGGCGCTGGGTGGTCGCGAGGCGCTCGCGCCGTTGCCGGTGCACAGCCTGAGCCGCGCCTAACCGCCTGAGCGTGCAGCTCGCCGAGTTGAGTGTGAATCGGCGGCGTTGAGTGTGTCCGTAGGGCGTGGATTTCGCCATTTCGCCGCCGTAGCCGCACACTCAAGGCACTCAGCGCACACTCGACGCGGCCGGTCGAAAAGAGTTAAGCGATATCCTCGAGGTCGGAGGTGACCAACGTGGCGGAGGACAAGAGCGTGGCGCAAGCTCTTGATGCGCCCCGGAATCCGCACTGGAAACCTCGCTGGCTACCGAACCGGCCGAGCCGGCCACTGAGACACCGGAGCCGCCGGTCGAGACCCTGAAGTCGACCAGCAGCGCCTCTCGCCGCGTCCGGGCCCGGCTGGCACGGCGGATGACCGCCCAGCGCAGCACCCTCAATCCCGTGCTGGGACCGCTGGTGGCGGAGCACCGGGAAATCTATCCCAAGGCAAACCTGTCGCTGCTGCAGCGAGCCTTCGAGGTCGCCGATGAGAGGCACGCCAGCCAGCTGCGCCATTCCGGTGATCCCTACATCACCCACCCGCTTGCCGTCGCAAACATCCTGGCCGAATTGGGCATGGACACCACCACTTTGGTGGCCGCGTTGTTGCACGACACCGTCGAGGACACCGGATACACACTCGAGGCGCTGTCCGAGGAATTCGGCGAAGAGGTGGGCCATCTCGTCGACGGCGTGACCAAGCTGGATCGGGTGGTGCTGGGCAGTGCCGCCGAAGGGGAGACCATCCGCAAGATGATCACCGCCATGGCCCGCGACCCTCGGGTGCTGGTGATCAAGGTCGCCGACCGGCTGCACAACATGCGCACCATGCGCTTCCTGCCGCCGGAGAAGCAGGCTCGCAAGGCCCGTGAGACGCTGGAAGTCATTGCGCCCCTGGCCCACCGGCTGGGCATGGCCAGCGTCAAGTGGGAATTGGAAGACCTGTCGTTCGCGATCCTGCACCCCAAGAAATACGAAGAGATCGTCCGGCTGGTCGCGGGGCGCGCGCCGTCCCGGGACACCTACCTGACCAAGGTCCGTACCGAGATCGTCAACACGCTGGGCGCGTCGAAGATCAAGGCGACGGTGGAAGGCCGCCCCAAGCACTACTGGTCGATCTATCAGAAGATGATCGTCAAGGGCCGAGACTTCGACGAGATCACCGACCTCGTCGGCATCCGCATCCTGTGCGACGAGATCCGGGACTGCTACGCCGCCGTGGGCGTAGTGCATTCGCTGTGGCAACCGATGGCGGGACGGTTCAAGGACTACATCGCCCAGCCGCGATTCGGCGTGTACCAGTCGCTGCACACCACCGTCGTCGGGCCGGAGGGCAAGCCGCTGGAGGTGCAGATCCGCACCCGCGACATGCACCGCACCGCCGAATACGGCATCGCCGCGCACTGGCGCTACAAGGAAGCCAAGGGACGCAACGGCGTTCCGCATCCGCACGCCGCCGCCGAGATCGACGACATGGCCTGGATGCGACAGCTGCTCGACTGGCAACGGGAGGCCGCCGACCCCGGGGAGTTCCTCGAGTCGCTGCGTTATGACCTTGCGGTCCAAGAGCTTTTCGTGTTCACCCCCAAGGGAGACGTCATCACCCTGCCGACGGGGTCGACGCCGATTGACTTCGCCTACGCGGTGCATACCGAGGTCGGCCACCGCTGCATCGGCGCCCGGGTCAACGGGCGCCTGGTGGCGCTGGAGCGCAAGCTCGAAAACGGCGAGGTCGTCGAGGTTTTCACCTCCAAGGCGCCCAACGCCGGGCCGTCGCGGGATTGGCAGCAGTTCGTGGTGTCGCCGCGCGCCAAGTCGAAGATCCGGCAGTGGTTCGCCAAGGAGCGGCGGGAAGAGGCGCTGGAGGCCGGCAAGGAAGCGATCGCCCGCGAGGTACGCAGGGGCGGACTTCCCTTGCAGCGCTTGGTGAATGGCGAATCAATGGCAGCGGTTGCCCACGAGCTGCATTACACCGACGTGTCCGCGCTCTACACCGCGATCGGTGAAGGGCACGTGTCGGCGCGGCACGTCATGCAGCGATTGCTCGCCGAGCTTGGCGGCATCGACCAGGCCGAAGAGGAGCTGGCCGAGCGGTCCACGCCGACGACCATGCTGCGACGCCCGCGCAGCAGCGACGACGTCGGGGTCTCGGTTCCCGGCGCCCCGGGCGTGCTGACCAAGCTGGCCAAGTGCTGCACGCCCGTGCCCGGCGACCAGATCATGGGTTTCGTCACCCGCGGCGGCGGGGTCAGCGTGCACCGCACCGACTGCACCAACGCCGCGTCGCTGCAACAGCAGTCGGAGCGGATCATCGACGTGCTCTGGGCGCCGTCGGCGTCCTCGGTGTTCCTGGTGGCCATTCAGGTCGAGGCGCTCGACCGGCACCGGCTGTTGTCGGACATCACGCGGGTGCTCGCCGACGAGAAGGTGAACATCCTGTCGGCGTCGGTCACCACCTCCGGCGACCGGGTGGCGATCAGCCGGTTCACCTTCGAGATGGGTGACCCCAAGCACCTCGGACATCTGCTGAACGTTGTGCGCAACGTCGAAGGCGTCTACGACGTCTATCGGGTGACCTCCGCCGCTTAGGTGCGGGGCTTTAGTCAAGCAGTAGCGACTTGATCGTGACGTCGACGGCCGGCGTGCCGTCGTCGCCGCCCCCGGAAACGCCGGCCTTGGCGATTTTGTCGAGGGTCGTCAGCCCGTCGGCCTGGATGGTGCCGAAGACGGTGTATTGGGGTGGCAGCTGCGAGTCCTTGTAGACCATGAAGAACTGGCTGCCGTTGCTGTTTGGCTGCCCGCTGTTGGCCATCGCCAGGGTCCCGCGTGGATACAGGACCGGCTCCTGCAGCTTGGGGTCGTTCGGCGGGTACTGGTCGGTCGGGTACTCGTTGCCGAACCCGTAGCCGGGACCACCTGTGCCGTCCCCCTTGGGGTCGCCACACTGCAGGACGGCCAGTCCCGGCGAGGTGGTCAGCCGATGGCACTTCGTGTCGTTGAAGTATTTCTGGCCGATCAGACTCGCGAAACTGTTTACCGTGCAAGGTGATTCGTTGTTGGCCAGCAGCAGGCCGATGTTGCCCTGGCTGGTCACCATGCTGGCGCTCACCTGAGCCTGATCGGTCGGGATCTTGCCGGTGTGCGTCGGCGGCTTGACCTGCTTGGCGGCCGCGTCCGGCGACGCCGGGTACTGGCAGTTGGCCCCAACACTGGCCGACGGTTTGAACTGCGGCAACGGCGGAACGGTCGGCGTTGGCCCGGCTGACGTGGTGGTATCCGGGGAGGAGCTGGCCGCGGTGCTGGACGTTGTCGCGGTGTTGCTCTTGTTCTCGTGTTTGGTGTTGACGACCGCGATCACCACCGCGACGATTGCGGCCACCGCCACGATCGAGGCGAGGCCGATCACCAGGATCCGGCGGGTTCGCGCTTGCTTCTTCTGGCGTTCCAGCCGCCGGTCGAGTTTGCGCTTGGCGTTGGCACGTCGCTGTTCATTGGTCGGCACGGCCGGTATGCCTCCATGTCGGTCGTCGGGGCCTCGAAGGGGTCTCGGTAGCCAGCTCAGGCTAATGTGGGCGCCGCGGCCGGTGTCAAGCGGGGGCCGTGGGAAACTGGGAAACGTGTTGATCACCGGATTTCCCGCCGGCATGCTGCAGTGCAACTGTTATGTGCTGGCCGAGCGGCCCGGAACGGACGCCGTGATCGTCGATCCCGGACAGCGTGCGATGGCCCCGCTGCGGCGAATCCTCGACGAGAATCGGCTGACGCCGGCCGCGGTGTTGCTCACCCATGGGCACATCGACCACATGTGGTCTGCCCAGAAGGTTTCCGACACGTACGGCTGCCCCACCTACATCCATCCCGAGGACCGGTTCATGCTCAAGGACCCGATCCACGGCCTCGGTCCCCGGTTGGCGCAGCTGGTTACCGGTGCGTTCTTCCGCGAGCCCAAGCAGGTCGTCGAGCTGGACCGCGACGGTGACAAGCTCGACCTGGGCAGTGTGACCGTCAACGTCGATCACACGCCGGGGCACACCCGCGGATCGGTCGTCTTCCGGGTCCTTCAGGCGAGCACGGACGGAAAAGACGTCGTGTTCACCGGCGACACGCTGTTCGAGCGTTCGATCGGCCGCACCGACCTGTTCGGCGGCAGCGGCCGAGACTTGCTGACGTCGATCATCGACAAGCTCTTCGTGCTCGACGACAAGACCGTTGTGTTGCCGGGACACGGCAACCCCACCACCATCGGCGCGGAGCGGCGATTCAATCCGTTCCTCGAGGGCCTGAGCCGGTGACGGGGTTTTCCGCCTTTTCTGGGCCCAAGGGGGTACCGGACTACCTCCCGCCCGATTCGGCGCAGTTCGTTGCGGTGCGCGACGGATTGCTCGCCGCCGCCCGCCGGGCCGGTTATGGCGATGTCGAGCTACCCATCTTCGAGGACACGGCCCTATTCGCCCGCGGCGTAGGCGAATCCACCGATGTGGTGTCCAAGGAGATGTACACGTTCGCCGACCGCGGTGACCGCTCGGTGACGTTGCGGCCGGAGGGGACCGCCGGGGTGGTACGCGCGGTGATCGAACACGGCCTGGACCGCGGCGCGCTGCCGGTGAAATTGTGTTACGCGGGACCATTTTTCCGCTATGAACGCCCACAGGCCGGCCGCTATCGCCAGCTGCAGCAGGTCGGCGTGGAGGCCATAGGCGTCGACGACCCCGCGCTGGACGCCGAGGTGATCGCGGTCGCCGACGCCGGTTTCCGCTCGCTGGGCCTCGACGGTTTCCGGCTGGAGATCACCTCGCTGGGCGATGAGAGTTGCCGCCCGCAATACCGGGAGCTGTTGCAGGAGTTCCTGTTTGCACTCGATCTCGACGAGGAGACGCGAAAGCGCGCCGAGATCAACCCGTTGCGGGTGCTGGATGACAAGCGGCCGGCGGTGCGGGCCCTGACGGCCGACGCGCCGGTGCTGCTCGATCACCTTTCCGATATCGCCAAGCAGCACTTCGACACCGTGCTGGCGCACCTGGACGCGCTCGGGGTTCCGTATGTCATCAACCCGCGGATGGTGCGCGGGCTGGATTACTACACCAAGACCACCTTCGAGTTCGTGCACGACGGCCTTGGCGCGCAGTCCGGCATCGGCGGCGGCGGCCGCTACGACGGTCTGATGCGCGAACTCGGCGGACAAGACTTGTCCGGCATCGGATTTGGGCTGGGCGTGGACCGGACCCTGCTGGCGTTGCGGGCCGAGGGCAAGAGCGTGGGGGAGACGACGCGCTGCGACGTGTTCGGGGTGCCGCTAAGTGAGCCGGCCAGGCTCGAGCTGGCCGTGCTGGCCGCGCAGTTGCGTGCCGCCGGCGTCCGCGTCGATCTGGCTTACGGTGACCGCGGCCTCAAGGGCGCGATGCGCGCGGCCGACCGTTCCGGCGCGCGCATCGCCTTGGTGGTCGGCGACCGTGACATCGAGTCCGGGACGGTCGGGGTGAAGAATCTCGGGACGGGCGATCAGGTGTCGGTGCCGACGGATTCGGTTGTGGCCGAGGTGCTTTCGTGGCTGGAGCGCTAGGCTCCAGTGGCGGACCCTGGCTATGCGCGATGTTTGGTAAACAAAACCGCAGGTAGATGCCCTGGGGAAGGGACCCCTCCGGCTGGCCGGTAGCCTCCCCGGCATAGCTACCGTTGCACACACGGCCGAAAAACCGCATCGCGTTTCGACGCTGATATCTTGCGTGCATGACGGTCACCGTTGGAGCGATGGTGTTCGGCGCTTTGTTCTGTTTCTCGATCGTGTGGCTGGTGCGGAGAGCTTTCGTCCGACACGATCCGGAGCGGGCTGCGGCGAGTGTGACGGTGGCGGCGAACGCCCCATTCGAGCTGCAACTGCCGGGGAGCCCTGGCAAGCTGTTTTTTCGTTTCAACATCAATGGCGACACCGACGGCCGCTACGATTTGCTGGTTTCGGGAGAGATCGTCGACGAGCGTGGCGGCACCCGCGCATTCGCCGTGAAGACGAGCCAGCAGAGCAGGATCGCGGGTGCCGACAGCGCCCGATACGCCGGCACCAAATACGCAGTGAGCACCAGCGCCGGGTCGTTTTCACTCGCGACCGTGCATACCGGCGATCGCGCCGTGCGTGGCGTGGTCACCGAGCACCCGAGTGCGTTGTTGCGCAAAGGGTGGGTCTACGTTCCACGTGGTGCGTGAGCGATCAGCGGGCCAGCGGTCCCATCGTGGGATGCCCAGATCTAGACCAGCCGCTTCAACCGGGGGTCCGGATTTAGATGCTACTGACGGGGCGGCCCGGTTGGGCACCCGCCGGTTCGAGCTGCGTCTGAATTAATGTCGGGCCGCCCCGGCTGGTTACTCTCCGCCAGCCGGGCGGGCATCCATTTGGTTGGGCCATGCCTGCCCGGCGAACCTAACGAGGCGGTTGCGGCCTGCGTTCCTACGATGGCGCGGTGGCGCATTGCATTGTCTAACCCTCTTGACTCTCGTCATGCGTAGCCAGGACGGCACAACGGAGCTTTGTGATCAAGATCTCTAATGAATGCCGGTTGGGCGGCGATCAATTCGAAAGCATAAACCGTTCACACCAACGAGGGACGCGAATAGATCGGAGCCTTGAAATGAACATCCACACCACGCCAGATCGGATCGACTACCAGCTGACCCGCGCGTTCGTCGCCATCGAACTACAAAGCCAAGACCGGATCGACCAAGCCGTAGACCGGTTGGCGATCAGCCTACTCGTACAAGCCTGACCATGATCGTTCGGATTTTGTAACGCCGATGCCTCTCAGTTCGGTGGGCAACCCCGGGCAGCGCCCTGCTGTTTCGAGTCTGTGCCGACATGCCGGCGTGGCGCCCGCCGCCGAAGCCGACCCGCCGACCGACTACTGCGCCGAGCGCACCGCGATGATGCCCAAACGTGCGCGCACCCGCACCCAACACCGCGCCCACCGCATCGCCACCGAACGCCGACACAATCGCGACGCCCGCACAACCGGTGCGAAGAGCCAGTCAGCTTCGCCGGGCCCGCACCACCGATCGACCGACGATGCGCCCCCGCCATTCTGAGCTTCGCGAACCATCAAGCGCGAGGCTGAGTCTGCGCGGTCCAAACTCGGCCATCGAAGTAGCGCATCTGGTTCATATCCTGCTGGTCGGGATACCAGCCAGGCCCCAAACCGCTGGTCGCAACCGGCTGTTGTTGCACTACCGGCTGCTCAACGACCGGCCGTTCAACCGGCAGTTCGGACCTCGGCCTCGTCACCGTGCGCAACACCGCGATGACCACCGCGACAATCGCGATGAGCACCAAAATCCAGATAAGCGAATTCACAGTGCCAGCAATCATGAGTTCTGCACCTTACTTATTGGCGGCGGTTCACTCCACCCCTCATACCCTCACCGCTCGTCACCGAAACTCGCTGCCCACCGGCAGCCTGCCACCGAACGCCGACAGACGCGCGACGCCGTCGGTGACGGCGAACCACCGCCCTTCTAGCCGATCACCGCAATCGCCGGACGAACTCGGCCACGGCCGAGCCGATCTGGTCCGGGCTGTCTTCCTGGATGAAATGCACCCCGGGGACTGTGACCTCGCTGAGGTTGGCCCATGTGCGGACATAGTCGCGGATGCGGCCGGCGAGGATCGCGCCCGGCTCGGCGTTGACGAACAGCTTTGGCACGTCACCTTTCTCGAGCCAGTCGCGGTACTCGTCGACGATGGCGACAACCTCGGCCGGCTCGCCGTCGATGGGGATGTTGCGTGGCCACGACAGGGTCGGTCGCCGGTCCTCGCCGGGGTTGACGAACGGCCGCCGGTAGTGGTCCATCTCCTCATCGGACAGCCGGCGCCGGATCGCGCCGGGCAGCACCCCTTCGACAAAGATGTTCTGCTCCAACACCATCCGCTCGCCCTCGGGCGACCGGAAACCCTGGAACACAGGACGCACGCTGGGATGAAAGTCGGCCCACGTCATCGGGGTGACTATCGCCTCCATGAACGCGACGCCCTGCACGCGGTCGCGATGCTGGTTGGCCCAGTCGAAGCCCAGCGCCGAGCCCCAGTCGTGCAGTACCAGCACCACCCGGTCGCCCAGGTCGAGCGCGTCCCAGAGCGCGAACAAGAAGTCTCGTTGCTCGGCATAGTGATAGCGGTCGGGGCCCGATGTGCTGAGTTTGTCCGACGCGCCCATACCGATGAGGTCGCACGCCACCAGCCGGCCCAGCCCCTCCAGATGGGGCATCACATTGCGCCACAGGTAGGACGACGTCGGGTTGCCGTGCTGAAAGACGATGGCATCACCCTCGCCCTCGTCGATGTAGGCCATTCGCTTGCCGGCGATCTCCCGGTATCGCAGCTGCACGGGGGATCTTGTCACTTGACAGCCGGTCGAACACCAGTTCGAATAGAGGTATGCGTTGGGCTAACCAGGCCGTCGCGGTCAACGGGACACCCGTCGACGATGGCGCACTACCGGGCCTGCAGCGGATCGGCCTCGTCCGAAGCGTGCGCGCGCCGCAGTTCGAGGGCATCACCTTTCACGAGGTGCTGTGCAAGTCGGCGCTCAACAAGGTGCCCGACGCGGTCGCGCTGCCGTTCCGGTACACCGTCAACGGTTACCGCGGCTGCTCGCACGCCTGTCGCTACTGTTTCGCACGTCCCAGCCACGAATACCTGGACTTCGACTCTGGCACCGACTTCGACACGCAAGTGGTGGTCAAGACCAATGTCGCCGAGGTCCTGAACCGCGAGCTGCACCGGCCGTCGTGGCAGCGCGAGACCGTCGCGCTCGGCACCAACACCGATCCCTACCAGCGCGCCGAGGGCCGCTACAAACTGATGCCGGGCATCGTTCGCGCGCTCGCGGGATCCGGTACGCCGCTGTCCATCCTGACCAAGGGCACGCTGCTGCGGCGCGACCTGCCGCTGATCGCCGATGCGGCGCAACAGGTTCCGGTGTCGGTCGCGGTGTCGCTGGCCGTCGGCGATCCGGAGCTGCACCGCGACGTCGAGCCGGGCACCCCGACACCTCAGGCGCGTCTGGGCCTCATCACGGCGATCCGTGCTGCCGGTCTGGACTGTCACGTGATGGTCGCGCCGGTGCTGCCGCACCTCACCGATTCCGTCGAGCACCTCGACGGGCTGCTGGGTCAGATCGCCGCGGCCGGCGCCACCGGCGTGACGGTTTTCGGCCTGCATCTGCGCGGCTCCACCCGCGGCTGGTTCATGTCCTGGTTGGCCCGCTCGCACCCCGAACTACTCGGCCGCTATCGCGAGCTGTACCGGCGCGGCGCATACCTGCCGGCGAGCTACCGCGAGACGCTGCGGCAGCGGGCCGCGCCGCTGATCGCCAAGCACCGGCTGGCCGGTGATCACCGCCCGTCCCAGCCGGCACCCAAAGCCCCGGGTGCGGTGGCACCGGAAACCATTCAGCCGACACTGTTCTGAGCTAGCCGGGTTTATCGCCGCGCGGCTTGGTAAGCGTGAACTGGTCCACCACGGTAACCTCGCCGAACGCCCCGGCCAGGGCGTAATGCGTCGCCTTGATCGACGTGTTGCCGCCGGGCTGACCCGGGTCGACGTCGAAAGCCGCAAAGCCGTACGGGTTGTCGCGGTCGCGAAACGCCGACCACGGCGCGTCCTCGAGCACGTAGATCGGTGCCTTGCGTCCGTGCACCGGATCAAACCCGTCGACGCCGATCAGCACGCGGCACCGGGGTTGCGGGAAGAACAACCGGTTGGACGGCAGGGATGTGCCGCCCCCGCCGATGACGAGGTGCACCGTCCCCCGGGTCGAGTCGATGAGGTCGTTGCGGGTGTCGACGGGTATCGGCGTCCGGGTATCGGTACCCAGCGATCCGCGCAATGGATGTGACCGTTCGTAGTGGTGTTCGTGGCCGCACACGACCAGATCGACCTGATACTGGTCGAACAACGGCAGCCACTCCTCACGGATCCCCAGGTCGGCGCCGTTGCTTTGGTCGGTGGTGGAGATCGCGGTCTGATGCATGCAAACGACTATCCAATCGACATCCGGGTCGCGCCGCGCTGCGGCGAGTTCGCCTGCAAGCCAGCGTTTTTGCTCCCCTCCGGAGTACCCGTGCACATAGAAGTTGCCGCCGTCCTGGAAGGCCACATCGTCGTTGTTCAGGCTGATCACCCGCACCGAGCCGGCGGTGAACGAGTACCACATTCCGCGCAGCTCCGGGCTGGATCCCGAGTCCGGCAACGCGAAGTACGCCTGATAGGCGCCGTAACCGATTGGCCCGTTGCCCAATTCGTTCTCGTGGTTGCCCGCCGCCGGCATCCACGGCCGGTACCGCGCCGAGCGCGTGTTGTTCTCAAACCAGTTCGACCAGGTGCGGATCCGGTCGTGCGCGAGGTTGGCATAGCACAGGTCGCCGTTCACCAGATTGAACAGCGGACCGAGACGCTCGATCGCCAGCGTGGTTTCCGCGGACGCGGGCGATCCGATGTTGTCGGTGCCGTATTTATCGTCGGGCAACTTGGCCAGGTTCGGCGTGGACTGGTCACCGAAACTGGTGAAGCGCAGCGGTTTTCGCCCCAACGGGGACGTCCGCACCGTTCCGCTCTCGGGCTCCGCGCCGTCATGCACCGCGGCGTAGACGTAATCGGTATCCGGGGTCAGACCCGTCAGACGGGCGTGGTTGACGCGAACCTCGGTGTTGGACTTAGCATCCCGGTAAATTCGGGTTTCGGCGGCCACGGTGTGCCCGAACCCCGACGCCGGCGTGCCGAGCATGACGCGCGGATTGCGGACGGCGTCGGTGGTGTGCCATGACACCACCACCTCGGTGCCGGCGTTCTTGCCGAATTGCAGATGCAGACCGCTCACCGGCGGCGCGCCGTTACGATCCGGCTGGAACCAGGCCGGGGACCTTGCGGGTGCAAGTGGTGCGACCACACCAGCGCCGCCCCGCCGCCAAGGCTCGTCCCGAGGGCGGCCGAGACCGCGCTCGTCGTCAACAGCCTGCGGCGGCTGATGCCGGCGGGCCCGATCGTCGCTCATCACTGCTTCATACCCGAGCCGGTAGCGTTTTCTTTTATGACGAGCGTGCGAAAAGCGTTTGCAGTGGTCGCGGGAGCGGCGGCGGTGATCCTCGCGCCGGCGACGGCGCATGCGGATCCCGGCCATCAGGTGACCTACACGGTCACGAGCCCCAACACCCTGACCGCCACCATCCAGTACATGAACTCCGATCCGCCCAGCCAGGCCGCCTACAACGCGGACTCGTCGAAGTACATGAACAACGTGCAGGCCCCGATCAGCGGCGGACAGCCCGTCGTCTACACGACCACGCTGACAAACCCGAACCAATGGGCGATCGTCACCGCCAGCGGCATTCTGCACTGGCCGGATTCGGGCAATGGCCCCGCCGCATTTCACTGCGAGATCGCCGTGGACGGCCAGGTGGTCACGCAACAAGACGCGACCTCCGCCGTCACCTGCGCGACGCGGCCCTGGTAATCACGGCTGGTCGAGGTTCGGGGCGGCGAAGGTGTCGCACTTGTTCGGGTCACCGGTCTGGTACCCGATGGTGAACCACTTCTGCCGTTCGGCCGACGAGCCGTGCGTCCACGACTCGGGGTTGACGCGCCCGGCGGTTTCCTTCTGGATGCGGTCGTCGCCCACCGACGCCGCGGCCGAGAGTGCGTCGGCAATGTCCTTGTCGCTCAACGGCTGCAAATAGGGCACATCCGTGCTCTCCTGCTTCACCGTCGACGCGTAGTGCGCCCAGATGCCGGCGTAGCAGTCCGCCTGTAGCTCCGTGCGCACGCCGTTGCCGCTCGCGCCCTGCGCACCCTGCTGGGCGCGCCCCAGGTTTCCCTGCAGGTTCTGCACGTGGTGTCCGTATTCGTGTGCGACCACGTACTCCTGCGCGAACGGTCCACCGCTGGCGCCGAATCTTTCGACCAGCTCCTTGAAGAAGTCGGTGTCGAAGTACGCCGTCTGGTCGACCGGGCAGTAGAACGGACCCACCGCGGTGGTCGCCGGTCCACAGCCGGTGTCCACCGAACCGGTGAACAGCCGCACATGGGGGCGGGTGTAATTCCGCATCAGCTGATGCCAGACCGCGTCCACGGAATTGCCGGTGGCGATCACGCGGCACTGCACGTATTTGTTGGCGTCGGCACCGGTCTTGCACTGGCTCAGGTCGAATCCGGGCGCCGAGTCGTCGCGGGTATCCATCGGCTGCTGGGTGGCGATGCCGCCGGGGTCGACGCCGAGGAACAGCGCCACGAGAAGGATCAGCAGCCCGCCGATCCCGCCCCCGAAGGCCATCCCCAGGCCGCCCCCGCCGCCACCGGACGACGATGCGGTGCTGGTGTCGATCTGCATACCCTCGTTGAAGGTCATGCTAAGAATCTAGCCCGGACCGTCGCTGGCCGCCGCCAGCAGCGGCACCACGATTTCGCTGATTGGCGTCGCCAGGTTGTGGGCGCGTGCCTTGCGGATGATCACCCCGTTGCGGATGTCCCATTCCATCCGCCGGTGGTTTTCCCGGTCGGCCAGTATCGAGGTGCCCATGTCTTCGGGAGCCTTACGGAACATGTCGACCAGCTCGTCGACCGCGTCGTCGGGCAGCCTGGCGCCCTCGGCCTGCGCGACGGCCAGGCATTCGGCGACGTAGCGGCGCGACAGCTCGGCGACGTCGTCGCGGCGGAAAATTCCGGACCGCCGCCCGGTCAGCGGCAGGAACCCGGCCAGCGCGTTGACGAGCAGCTTGCGCCATGCCGCGGTGATGAAGTCGGGGTCGCAGTCCACCTGGCAGCCGGCGCCGCGCAGCAGCTCGGCGACGCTCTCCGCGGCCGGCCCGGTGGGCAGCACCAGCCGGGCTTCGGTGCGCAACCGCACCCACCCTCCGGGCTGGTTCTCGGCGCCGTACCAGACGATCCCGGGAACCACGCTCGACGACGGGCAGTGCGGCTGGACCTGCTCGACCTGCTCGACACCGTTTTGCAGCACCAGGACGATGGTGTGCTCGTCGCACAGGCGGGCCAGCCAGCCGGCCGCCTCCTCGTTCTGGGTGGCCTTGACCGCCAGCACGACAACCTCGACGGGGCCGGACACCTCGCCGGGATCGGTGTGCACCGGGCCGGGCACCACGATGGGATCCGCACCGTCGGGCCGCAGTTCGATGCTGTCGCGGGGGGTGTGACCGCACACCATTACCGAAAGCCCGGCCTGGTACAGCAGCGCGGCGACCGTCGTGCCGACGGCGCCCGGACCGACTAGCGCAATGTTGGTGGTGATAGCGCTGAAACTACCTCCTCTAAACTGGTCACTCGATTCGATCCCGGGTGAAAGGGAGTGTTTGTGCTGCGCAGCCATGCCGCTGGTTCGCTCCGGAAAAGCGACGCCGGGCAGCAGGTGACGTTGGCCGGTTGGGTGGCTCGCCGCCGCGACCACGGCGGCGTCATCTTCATCGACCTGCGCGACTCCTCAGGTGTCGCGCAGGTCGTGTTCCGCGCTCCCGACGTGCTGGCCCAGGCGCACCGGCTGCGCGCGGAATTCTGCGTCGCCGTCGACGGTGTCGTCGAGATCCGCCCCGAAGGCAACGCCAACCCCGAGATCGCGACCGGCGACATCGAGGTCAACGTCACCTCGCTGACCGTGCTCGGCGACTGCGCGCCGCTGCCGTTCCAGCTGGACGAGCCCGCCGGCGAGGAGCTGCGGTTGAAGTATCGCTACCTCGACCTGCGCCGCGACGGCCCGGGCGCGGCAATTCGGTTGCGCTCCAAGGTGAATGCGGCCGCCCGTGCGGTGCTGGCCCGGCACGACTTCGTGGAGATCGAGACGCCGACGATGACCCGCTCGACGCCAGAGGGGGCGCGCGACTTCCTGGTGCCGGCCCGGCTGCAGCCCGGTTCGTTCTACGCCTTGCCGCAGAGCCCGCAGCTGTTCAAGCAGTTGCTGATGGTGGCCGGGATGGAGCGGTACTACCAGATCGCCCGCTGCTACCGCGACGAGGACTTCCGCGCCGACCGGCAGCCCGAATTCACCCAGCTCGACATGGAGATGAGCTTCGTCGACGCGGACGACATCATCGCCACCTCCGAGGAGATCCTGACCGCGCTGTGGGACTTGATCGGCTACCGGATTCCGACGCCGATCCCGCGGATCAGCTACGCCGACGCCATGCGGCGGTTCGGCTCGGACAAGCCGGACCTGCGCTTCGGGCTGGAGCTAGTCGAATGCACAGAGTTCTTCTCCGACACCACATTTCGCGTTTTCCAGGCGCCGTACGTCGGTGCGGTCGTGATGCCCGGCGGCGCGTCGCAGCCGCGGCGCACGCTGGACGGTTGGCAGGAGTGGGCCAAACAGCGCGGACACCGCGGACTGGCCTATGTGCTCGTCGGTGACGATGGTGAGCTGGCCGGTCCGGTGGCCAAGAACCTGACGGACAGTGAGCGCGACGGTCTGGCCGGCCATGTGGGGGCCAAGCCCGGGGACTGCATCTTCTTTTCGGCGGGACCGGCGAAATCGTCGCGCGCGCTGCTGGGTGCGGCCCGCGGCGAGATCGCCACCCGGCTCAACCTGATCGACCCCAATGCGTGGGCCTTCGTCTGGGTCGTCGACCCGCCGTTGTTCGAGCCCGCCGACGAGGCGACGGCCGCCGGCGACGTGGCGGTGGGCTCCGGGGCATGGACCGCGGTCCACCACGCGTTCACCTCGCCCAAGCCGGAGTACAAGGATAAAT
>CAVPFT010000056.1:0-6756 GCA_963703795.1 uncultured Actinomycetota bacterium
CGCAACAGCCCCAGCGCCGCATCGGCGCTGACGCCCTCCTGGGCGGTGATCAGCGGGGCTTTGGTCATCACCTCGGCGACCTGTTTTGACTGGTCCACCTCGAAGCGCATGTCGCGGTTGGTGATGATGCCGACCAGCGCGCCCGAGTCGTCGACCACCGGCAACCCGGAAATCCGGAACCGGGCGCACAGCGCGACGACCTGGGCCAAAGTGTTGTCCGGCCGGCAGGTGACCGGATCGGTGACCATGCCGGCCTCCGAGCGTTGACCATCTCGACCTGGCCGGCTTGTTCGGCGACCGGCAGGTTGCGGTGCAGCACGCCCATGCCGCCCGCCCGGGCCATCGCGATGGCCATCCGGGACTCGGTGACGGTGTCCATCGCCGAGGTGACCAGCGGCACTTTGAGCCTGATCTTCTTGGTCAGCTGGCTGGAGGTGTCCGCGGTGGCGGGAACCACATCGGAAGCCGCGGGCAGCAGCAAGACGTCGTCGAAGGTCAGCCCCAGCATCGCGATTTTGTGCGGGTTGTCGCCCCCGGTCGGCACCGGGTCATCGGCCAGGCCCCGACGTGCCGTCGCGCACATACGGACTGGCGACCAGCGCGGAGCTGTCTTCTAGGTGGGACGTGCCACGGGACATCGGTGGAGCCCTCCATACGCATGCGGAGTGAGAAACCCATCCTATCGGCTCGGCCGCGTTGTGACCCGCTTGCTGGGCGTGCCGCCGGCCCTGCGTCGTACGAAACGGCCGGTAGCCCAACTGCTGGCATTATGCGGCCCGCCTGCGTAGGCTAGGGGGCGTGCGCGACCACCTCCCGCCGGGTTTGCCGCCCGACCCATTCGCAGACGACCCCTGCGACCCGTCGGCGGCGCTGGATGCCGTCGAGCCGGGGCAGCCCCTCGATCAGCAAGAGCGGCTGGCGGTCGAGGCCGACCTGGCAGATCTCGCGGTTTATGAGGCCCTGTTGGCGCACAAGGGCATTCGCGGACTCGTGGTGTGCTGCGACGAGTGCCAGCAAGACCACTATCACGACTGGGACATGTTGCGGGCCAACCTGCTTCAACTGCTGATCGACGGCACCGTACGCCCGCACGAGCCCGCCTATGACCCCGAACCCGACTCCTACGTCACGTGGGACTACTGCCGGGGATACGCCGACGCCTCGCTCAACGAAGCGACATCAGACGCCGACGGGTTTCACCGCCGCCACTGAGCGGCCCCGCGCTTACGGCCGGGCGCCGTTGAGGGTGTGTGGCCGTGATGCCGATGCCGGCCCGAAGACGGGCTTGGCGACGGGCTGGGTGACGGAGGTCGTGCTCGCCGCCGTCGGCGGTCGGCACTCGCGGATCGGTGACCGGCGGCGTGGTCGAGTCGGCCGGAGCGCTCGGCGGCTTTGTTGCGGAAGCCGGCAGCGTCGCATTCGGGTTGCGTGACTCAACCCTGGCGTTCAGCAGGTTCACCTCGTCCATCAGGTCTTGTCTGCCGGGCCCGTCGTTCATGGATTGCAGGGTGCTGCTGACCTCGGCCAGCTGATTCTGGGCCTGGACCCATTCGCCCTGCTCGATCAGTTGCTGAACCTTCGCCAGATCGGCCTTGGCGGACAACATGACCTGATCGTCGTTGGACCCGCGGCTGGTCGAAGAACATCGCGTGCAGGCCGTACAGCGTGTCCCCGGGACGGGCCTCGACCACCAGGGCGCCGAACCCACTCAGGACCAACAGCGTCGCGGCAACCGACCCGATCGCCGCCATGCCGCGACGGGCGCTCCGACGCGCGGCTATCCCGGTGCGCAGCGCCTCGACGGCCTCTTCCGGCGACACCAGCGCACTGGCCGGCGGCCAGCGCAAGTCATCGCGCCAATCCCCCAGCAGCACGGCGAGCGCGTCATCATCGGGATCGTCGATGATCGACCGGTTGGCGTGCGGCGAGCGCGTCGAGGAGCAGCTCGGTGCGCGCCACCTCGTCCAGGGCCGGTCGGTCCGGGAACGCATAACCAGAATCAGGCATAGTCACCTGCCGCGACGATTTCGGACTTGAGCCGTGACAGCGCGCGGTGCTGGGCCACCCGGACCGCTCCCGTGCTGCTGCCGACGACGGTGGCGGTCTCCTCGGCCGAAAGGCCGACGACCACGCGCAGGATCAGGATCTCGCGCTGCTTGGCGGGCAAGATCTCAAGCAATTGGTTCATCCGGCTGACCGAATCGGCTTCGATGGCCCGCTGCTCCGGACCGGCGTCGGACGACCGGCGCTCGGGAACCGATTCGGCGGGGTAGGCAAGGTCACGGCCGGCGGCCCGATGCGCGTCGGCGACCTTGTGAGCCGCAATTCCGTACAGGAAGGCGAGAAATGGGCGTCCGCGATCGCGGTACCGCGGCAGCGCCGTAATGGTGGCCAAGCACACCTCCTGTGCTACGTCGTCCGCTGACATGCCACCCCGGCCGACGGTGCCGACCCGCGCGCGGCAATAGCGCACGACAATCGGCCGGATGGTCTCCAGCACCTCCCGGAGCGCGTTCCGATCTCCGGCCACGGCCTCCGCAACCGCAGCGTCGAGACGTTCCCCTTGAATGGTCATCGACGGCGGTATCTCCAACGTTACGAATGGAACGCATCGCGGGCTAACTAACGAAATGACAATAACGGCCGGAAGGCCGTTTCAAGCGCAACGCCACGCACCCCCGGCGCGCCGCACTTGGCCTGCGCTGATATCCCGAATTTCCGACAGCTTTTGTGCCGGAATCGAAACGTTTCCGATATCAATCAGCAAGCAGGCCAGCGCCCAGCGCAGCGGCAGCAGCCGCAGTCGGCCGGTGTCTTCCAGCGCCGTCTCCGCGACCGCACGGGCGCGCGCGGTGCTGCCCGCGGCGCACAGGGCGGCGGCCAGCACCACTTGGCTCTTGACCCGGTGCCGCGCCGACGCCACGGCCATGGCCTGCGCCAGATCGACCGCTTCCTCGGCATGCCGCACGGCCAACGCGCCCTCGCCGCGGGCCATCGCCAGCTCGGCGCCCACCCACCGTCGGCGCACGGGGAGCCGGTCCGGCACCGCCGGCCCGGGCGCCTGGCATCGAGTCCACGCGAGCCAATAGCGTTGCCGCGGCGGCGAAGCGGCCGACGCCCAGCGCGTCGGCCGCCAGCCCGATCAGTGCATCGGCGCGGGCCTCGGGATCCGTGCCGGCCAGCGCCAGGGCCCGCCCGTCCCAGCCCCGCGCCAACGTGTGCCAACCGAGCTGGCGCAAAAACGAGGCCTGGGTGCTGTGGGCCAGCGAGACCAACCGGCCGGCCGGACCGGCACGACGCAGGTCCGCGAGATCGCGATAGGCGCTGCCATAGCGGCCTTGCCCGCCCGCCGCGACGGCCCGCAGCCACAACTGGCGTGGCGTGGTCGCCGTCGGCAGCGGCCAGCTACCGGGTCGGTCCCCGAAGGCGGCGGCGGCCAACTTTTGGTCAACCATCGAAGTATGCCGAGTTTCAATCACGGTGATAGTCGTAAACATTTCGTGGTAGCTGTGTTACCGAACTGTTAATCACGATCACGTGTGTACTAATTGCTGCGCCCGCTTCCCTGGGTCCTGAGCTGGGAAATCTCGGTTTGGTCGAGTACCTGGTAGCACGGTTCTCTGTCGACTAAAGCATCGCAGATGAACGGCGAGTTAATTCTGCTACAACGCTCATATATTTTGTCACACTAAGTGGCTATTGACGGAAATTCGCCGTCACCCCTAAGTTCTTGAGTTGACGGGTAGTCATCGGTGACGCCACGCGGAAAATCAGTTGCACCATCGCTTCGCGAACCTGACCTTTTGGGCGTGCCGTGCAGAGAGGGAACGATCCAATGCCACAGCCGGAGCAGCTACCTGGGCCCAACGCCGACATCTGGAACTGGCAACTGCAAGGCCTGTGCCGCGGCGTCGACTCATCGATGTTCTTCCACCCCGACGGCGAGCGTGGCCGCGCCCGCATGCAACGCGAGCAGCGCGCCAAGGAGATGTGCCGGCGGTGCCCGGTGATCGAGCAGTGCCGTTCCCACGCGCTGGAAGTTGCCGAGCCGTACGGGGTTTGGGGCGGAATGTCGGAATCGGAGCGCGACATGCTGCTGAAGGGTGACATCGGCCGCAGCCGCGGCATCCGCCGCTCGGCCTGATCTGCGCCTCTCGTTTCAGGCGATATCTGCGACGAGCACGGCCACCCGGCGGCCACCCAACCGGGCAATCAACGGCAGCCCTTCGGCGTCGGCCCCGGCGGGCACGACCCGCGCATTGGTGACGTGCAGGTTCCGTCCGAAGAGACGCACGTCGGCCTCGCCCGCGGCCACCACGTTCTTGACCCAGTCGGCGTTGCCGTGGCCCATCAGGATCGCCAGCACGCGCCGCTTGCGGTACGCGTTCACGACGGTCTCGTAGCTTTTGCCCGACTTGCGACCGCGATGTTTGACGACCGCGAACGTAGGCAGAAAGCGGGCAATCCGCTTGACCGCCGGGTTGATGTACCTGAGCTGCAAGCGGTCCACCCAGGCCGGGAACAGCATCGGCACGCCTGGGGCGCTGTTCGGATGATCTTTGGGCATGTGGGCTCCGTTCAAGGACGAGCGCGGAGGTGGTACACCACGGTACCAAGCGGCCGAGTCGATCGCCGACGTCGCCTGGCACTCACCGACGCGGGCGCCCGCTGGCGTCGAACCGGGAGCGGGTTGCGGCGACGTAATCCTCCACGGTGATGGGCTTGACTCCGCCGATCACCTCGACGAGGTCATTAACCCCGGCGAAGATGCCGTCGCGGTAGTCCTGCGCCACGTTGCTGATGTGCTGCACAAAATGCGCCGAGGCGCCGCCGGCGGTCAGATCGTCCGCGAAGGTGGGAATGTCGATGGGCTCGTAGCGCACCGGGATGCCAAGGGCGTGTTGGACTTTCGCGGCGATTTCATGCCAGTTGAGTTCTTCGGCGCCGAACAGCGGGTAGATCTGGCGGTCGTGCGGGTCGGGGTCTTGCAGGATCGCCGCGATGACATGGGCCTGATCGGCGGCGTCGATCGGGGCGTGGCGGGCATCGGCGAACGGCAGCCTATAGAGCCCTTCGTCGTTGTCGCGGATCCAGAACATGTTCAGAAAGAACGTAAAGAAGGTGGGCCGCAGATGGGTGGTGATCAGCGCGCTGCGGTCCAGCAACCGCTCGGCGAGCCAATGGTGGCGCGCGGCGTCGCTCTTGGCATCGCGACGCGCGGAGATCTGCGACATGTTGACCACCGCGTGCACACCGGCATCGCCGGCAGCCTGCACGAAGTTCGCGGTGGCCTCCACCAAACCCGGGGCGACGGGGTAGTTGAAGTAGGCCGCACGCACTCCGACCGTCGCGGCGCTGACTGCCGGGAAGTCCAGCAGATCGCCTTGCACGACTTCGGCTCCCAGTTCACGCAACCGGTCCGCGCGCTCGTCGACGCGGTGTACCAACGCGCGGACACGACGACCGCGTTCACGCAACAACCTCACCGTGTGCGCGCCGGTGTTGCCGGTGGCGCCGGTGATCAGGAACAACTCCCCGCTCTCCGTCATGGGTCGCGCCCTTCTCGCTCATGGACCTGCGCTGACCCCACACGCAACGCAGCAAACCGATTGGTATTCCCGGGCACGTCGCGCCAAGGCTAGTCGGTCAGCAGTCCACGCTCGATGAGGTCCAGCACTTGTCCTCGCGAGAACTTGATGGCCGCGGCGCTAGCGGGTAACGGTCCATCGAGGAGCAGGCCCGCAAGTCCGTGAACCGCTGACCAGGCGCCGATCTCCGCTCCCGGCCTGCGCTGAGGGTCCAGCAATCCGGCGGCCTGGGCTTCGTCGAGGACTTGACCAAGGACGTCGAAGGGGTCGGCGTCCTCGTGCCCGGTCGCTCGGTCGCCGTCGTCTTGGGATGTGGCGGGATGCGAGGTGAAGGCGGTGCGGAACAGCCCAGGCTCGGCGAGTGCGAAGTCGATGTAGGCGGTACCGACCGCCCGCAACCGGCGACGGGGATCCTTGGCGCGGTTGACTCGCCGGCGCATCTGGGCTGCCAGCTCGTTGCGCGCGAAGCTCGCCACCTCGGCCAACAGCGCCTCGCGGTCGGCGAAATGGCGATAGGCAGCCGAATGCGACACCCCGGCGGCGCGGGCGGCCTCGCGCAGGATCACCCGATCGGGTCCACCCTCGCGGGCCAGCGCGATGCTCGCCTCGATCAGGGCCGAACGCAACGACCCGTGATGGTAGGGCTTCCGCGGATCCGAGTCGGCGCTGTGCGTCATGGCCTCAGAATCTCACGCCCGATCCAATGTTGACAACGGTCACATCAGATTGCATACTGACGATGTAACCAGCGGTCACATCTGACCGGTCCGACGAGGAAGGAAACTCCAATGACAAACACGCGCGTGCTGGTGACCGGCGCCACGGGAAAGATTGGCGGCGCGGTGGCCGCCCAACTGTTGGAAAAGGGCATCACGACCAGGGCAATGGTGCATCGCGACGACGCGCGCAGCGCGCGGTTGCGCGACTTGGGCGCCGAGGTCGTCGTCGCCGATATGTTTGACATTCAACAGGTTACGGCCGCGATGGACGGGGTCGACCGGCTCTATTTCAATCCGCCGTACCATCCCCATGTACTCGACAGCGCGGTCGCCTTCGCGGTGGCGGCACGACGCGCGGGGATGGAAGCGGTGGTGGCGCTTGGGAATGGCTGGCCAGCCCCGAGCACCCATCGCTGATGACGAGGCAGGCGTGGCTGACCGACAAGTTG
>CAVPFT010000057.1:0-77829 GCA_963703795.1 uncultured Actinomycetota bacterium
CGCACGTCGAGCACAAGCACAGCCCCGACGAGTTGCACGGCATGGTCGAGGACATGATCACGCTGCTGGAAAGCACCGTGCAGCCCGAGTTGCGCAAGGGTCGCTACCCGGACCGCAAGACCGCTCGCCAGATCTCCGAGGTGGTCAAAGCCGTCGCCCGGGAGTTGGACGCCTGAGCGGGCGGCGACTCGAAACTTTCCGGTGCGCCCTTAAGCTACCGAGTGGTAACTTCGGAATCGCGCGTACTCACACCTCAACGTGAGTCGTCAGCGAGGAGGCGGCGATGGCACAGCAAGCGCAGGTCACCGAGGAACAAGCGAGAGCACTCGCCGAGGAGTCCCGCGAAAGTGGTTGGGACAAACCTTCTTTTGCCAAAGGACTGTTTCTCGGTCGTTTTCCGTTGGAGCTCGTCCACCCGTTTCCCAAACCAAGCGACGCAGACGAGGCGCGCACCCGCGCGTTCCTCGACAAGCTGCGGGAGTTCCTCGACACCATCGATGGAAGCGTCATCGAACGCGATGCGCAGATCCCCGATGAATACGTGAAGGGCTTGGCCGCTCTGGGTTGTTTCGGCATGAAGATACCGTCCGAATACGGCGGCCTGGGCATGTCGCAGGTTGCCTACAACCGGGCCCTGGTGATGGTCGCCTCGGTTCATCCCAGCCTCGGCGCGCTGCTGTCGGCCCATCAGTCGATCGGGGTTCCCGAGCCGCTCAAACTTGTCGGCAGTCCCGAACAGAAGCGGAAGTTCTTGCCGCGCTGCGCCGCTGGCGCCATATCGGCATTCCTGCTCACCGAACCCGACGTCGGCTCCGACCCGGCGCGACTGGCGTCGACGGCGACACCGGTCGAAGACGGCAAGGCGTACGAACTCGAGGGCGTGAAGTTGTGGACCACCAACGGCGTGGTCGCCGAACTGCTGGTGGTCATGGCCCGGGTGCCCAAGAGCGACGGGCACCGCGGCGGCATCAGCGCATTCGTTGTGGAGGCCGATTCGCCCGGGATCACCGTGGAGCGGCGCAACAAGTTCATGGGCTTGCGTGGCATCGAGAACGGCGTGACCAGGCTGCACCGCGTGCGGGTGCCGGCCGAAAACCTGATCGGCCGGGAAGGCGACGGTCTGAAGATCGCGCTGACCACGCTCAACGCCGGGCGGCTGGCGGTGCCCGCGAGCGCGACCGGGTCGTCGAAGTGGGCGCTGAAGATCGCCCGCGAATGGTCCGGTGAGCGCGTGCAGTGGGGCAAGGCATTGGCCAAACACGAGGCGGTGGCCCGCAAAGTCTCGTTCATCGCCGCCACCACCTACGCGCTTGACGCGGTGCTCGAGCTGTCCGGTCAGATGGCCGACGAGGGCCGCAATGACATCCGGATCGAGGCGGCGCTGGCCAAGCTGTGGTCCAGCGAGATGGCCTGCCTCATCATCGACGAGCTACTGCAGATCCGCGGTGGGCGGGGGTATGAGACCGCCGAGTCCCTGGCCGCGCGCGGGGAGCGCGCGGTACCGGTCGAGCAGCAGTTGCGCGATCTGCGGATCAACCGGATCTTCGAAGGGTCGAGCGAGATCATGAGGCTGCTCATCGCCCGGGAGGCGGTCGATGCCCACCTGGCCGCGGCCGGCGATCTCGCCAAGCCCGACACCGGGTTGCGGCAGAAGGCTGCCGCCGCGATGGGCGCGAGCGGGTTCTATGCAAAGTGGTTGCCGCAGCTGGCTTTCGGTGAAGGGCAGCGGCCCACGGCGTACAACGAGTTCGGTCAGCTGGCATCGCACCTGCGGTTCGTCGAACGCTCCACCCGCAAGCTGGCGCGCAACACGTTCTACGGGATGGCGCGTTGGCAGGCCAAACTGGAGCAAAGGCAGGGATTCCTCGGGCGCATTGTCGACATAGGAGCGGAGCTGTTCGCGATGTCCGCGGCGTGTGTGCGCGCCGAGGGTCAGCGGGCCGCGGATCCGGTCGTCGGCCGGCAGGCATACGAGCTCGCCGATACATTTTGCCAACAAGCGACCCTGCGGGTCGAGGCCCTGTTCGAGGCGCTGTGGTCCAACACGGACAGCAGCGATGTACGGCTGACGCACGACGTGCTGGAAGGCCGCTACACCTGGCTGGAGGATGGGATCATCGACCAGTCAGAGGGCACCGGGCCGTGGATCGCGCATTGGGAACCGGGCGAGTCGACCGAGGAAAATCTGGCTCGGCGGTTTCTGACGGTGTCGGTGCCGACCGAGGCGAATCTCTAGCTTCTCGTTCGTTTTCGGGGGCAGAATTGTCGCCATGGCCTCCTACGTCGCCGCGGTGGGCGAGTTCACCCGCGATACCAATTACATCGTCACCCGCATCACCGCCGATGGACGCGACGGTACCCGGTAGAGCCCGGCCGGTACCGGCTCATCGTTGCCCGCGCTTGCCCGTGGGCCAACCGCGCGATCATCGTCCGACGGTTGCTGGGGCTGGAAGACGTTCTCTCCATTGGGTTTTGCGGTCCCACCCACGACAAGCGCAGTTGGACCTTCGACCTCGATCCGGGCGGTGTCGACCCGGTGCTGAAGATCCCCCGGCTGCAGGACGCCTACTTCAAGCGCATCCCCGACTACCCCAAAGGCATCACGGTTCCGGCGGTCGTTGACGTGCCCACCGGCGCGGTGGTAACCAACGATTTCGCCCAGATGACGCTGGATTTCTCGACGGAGTGGACCGCCTATCACCGCGACGGCGCGCCCCGGCTATACCCCGAACCGCTGCGGGCCGAGATCGACGAGGTCAGCAAGCGGGTCTATACCGAGATCAACAACGGCGTATACCGCTGCGGATTCGCCGGCACGCAGCAGGCCTACGAAGCGGCCTACGACCGGCTGTTCGCCGCGTTGGATTGGGTGAGCGATCGCCTGACCAACCAGCGATACCTGGTGGGCGACACCATCACCGAGGCGGACGTGCGGCTCTTCACCACGCTGGCCCGCTTCGATCCGGTCTACCACGGGCACTTCAAGTGCAACCGCTGCAAGCTCAGCGAAATGCCGGTGCTGTGGGCCTACGCGCGCGACCTGTTCCAGACGCCGGGCTTCGGCGATACCGTCGACTTCGTCCAGATCAAGCAGCACTACTACATCGTGCACTCCGACATCAACCCCACCGGCATCGTGCCCAAGGGGCCGGAGCTGGCCGACTGGCTGACCCCACACGGCCGGGAAGCGTTGGGGGGCAGACCGTTCGGAGACGGAACGCCTCCCGGGCCACCGCGCGAAGGCGAGCGGGTGCCGGAAGGCCACGGCGCCTAAGCTTTCTTCGCCCGAGCGTCGACTTGTCGGGGAAAATCGCCGCGGCGTTTGGCCCAACAACTCGACGTTCACGCGCGGTCATAGGGGGCAACCGGCGGCAAGCAGCGCACTACGGGTGCGTGCCATGACGACGTGGGGCCGGTGTCGTAGTAAGTCGGCGCTGACCCGGATGATCGCCCAGCCTCGGGCCTCGAGTTCGGCCAGTCGATCGATGTCCCAAGTTCGCTGCGCGGAATCTGTCCAGTGTTGTGCGCCGTCGAATTCGACGCCGGCCTTCCACTCCTCCCAGCCAATGTCGATCCGCGCCAGCACGGAGCCCCACTCGTTGAGCACCTCGATCTGGGTCTGGGGCCGTGGCAATCCACTTCCGACGAGGAGGAGGCGCGTCTTCGTCTCGTAAGGTGATTCGGCGCCTCCGTCCGCCATGAACAAGACTTGTCGCAACTGCACCAACCCGCGCACACCACGATGACGCTCGGCCAGCAGCTCCACGTCGGCCACCTTCAACCCGGTTGCATGCATCAACGCGTCGAGCCGAATCACCGCTGTGGTCAGGCCCTTTCGTCTTCCCAAGTCGAATCCTGTGCGTGCCGGTGTGGTGAGGCGGATCCCGTCTCGCGCGCACGTTTCATCGTCGTCGAGGGTGTCGCTATGCAGGATGATGCCGCGCGCCTTGTCGCGGCTACGCCGGTTCAACTCGGCCGGCAGCCAGTCATCGATCCATGGTGTGCGGTGCAGTGCCGCGGCGGACAGGCCGGCCACCGTCGCGGTCCGGCCCGACCACAGCCACGCGGCTACGGCTCGGGTTACGGGCGTCAACTTCTTGCCGCGCGGGATGTACACGTTGCGATGAACCGCCTCGAATTCGGTGCGCAACCGATGTGGAGTGACGAGGCATGCGGCCAGGGCGTCGGTGCCTCTGAATGGCCAGTCCAGTATTTCCATGCAGATACGATGCCGATCGGTACCGACATGTCTTGGCTCAACGTCGACTGTGTCGGGAAAATCGCCCGGCGATGTCAAGCGGTCAGTGCAACGTTTGGTTAGGCGGCTTGGTCGAGGAGTGCGGCGAGGCGGTCGGGCGGGGGTGTCGAGGTTCAGTGTGGGTCGGGGTCGGCTGATTGAGGGTGTCCTGGATGCGTTTGAGGTCGGTCTTGGTGTAGCACGCTGAGGTCGGTGCCCTTTTCGAACCAGAATCGCAGCAGCCGGTTGGTGTTTTCGTTGGTGCCTCGCTGCCAGGGCGAGTGGGGGTTGCAGAAGTAGACCGGCGCCTGTAGTTGCAACTGAATGTCGCGCCAGTTCGCCATCTCACTGCCACGGTCCCAGGTGATGGTGCGGCGCAAGTGAGCCGGCAGCTCGCTGATCGCTTCGATCATTGCGGCGGCGACGGCCTCGGCGGTGTGATCGTCGGGCAGGTGCAACAAGAGGGTGAACCGGGTGCTGCGCTCGACAAGGGTGCCGATCGCGCTGCCACTGGCGGTCCCGACGATCAAGTCGCCCTCCCAATGCCCAGGCACCGCACGGTCGGCGACCTCGGGGGGACGGTCGCTGATGGTGAACACGTCACTGAAAACTTCCCGCGCCGCTCTACCGGGCCTCGGGGTTTGCGCGCCGCCCGCTGGTAGACAGGCATTTGTGCAAGTCAGCGCGCAGACTGCCACGGGTCTGCACATACAGGCATTGGTAGATGGTTTCGTGGCTCACCCGGGAAAGCCTGTCATCGGGATGGTCACGCGCCAACACATCTGCGATTAGTTTCGGGCTCCACCCGTCGTCCATCCAGGCCTCGATGCTCGCGCACACAGGGATTGTCGGCGAGCTTGAACGCCTTGGGGCGGCGGGAATTTCGAGCCGCCCGGGCATGAGCCATTCGGGCGTGGTAATCGCCGTCGGCGTTGCGATTGCGGCGGACTTCGCGCCAGATCACGTCCGGTCGCGTCCGATGCTGATCGCCAATCTCGGCGTAGCCCAGGCCCTTGTCGAGGCCTCGCATGATCGGCGATCCGCTCAGCCAGACTGAACCGATGCCCGCGACCACCGGTCGTGAGGGATCGATGGGATCGGCCGCCCCGCCGCCGCCATGCCCGCGAGCAACGTCATCGCCGCGAGCCTGACGCCACCAATGGCAGCCCGTCGACTCGCGACACGCCCAACGCGCAGCGCCGCCCGCGGCGACGGGACACCACTACACACCTGATCGAACAACCTCACGGTGCATCAACTGCGAATACGGATAACCACTCGGCACAGCAACCTCCAAAATCGCAGAATGTTGCAATGACCGTATGAATCGCCGCCGTTTTGGCCCAACAACTCGACGTTCGGCGGTCAATCAAAATGCCAGGCGCACTGACCATTCCGCGTGCGGGACAGCGCGAATCGTCGCGATGTCATTCGGTTGGCTGTCGTCGACCACCAACGTCAGCAACTGCACGACTATCCCGGTCAGTCGGCCGCGCTCAGGGTCGACCGACGGAATGGTGACCGCGAACCGGGTGCCCGGCCGAAACATCGTGGTGGCCGTGTTGGCCGGGTCCTCGTACACCTGCAGCAGCCGCCAGGGTGCGCGCGAGATGGCTTCGGGAACCGAAAGTTGCACCGGGTAGTGCTCGTTGAACGGGAGTTCGCCCTGGGTCTGGGGTGTCTGGCAGTCGTTGAGGTCGAGCACGTTGCAGTACAGATAGGGCCCCACCCGGGTCAGGTGCCCGTGCGAATACGCGCTGATCTCCGGTTGCTGCGGACCGGGCCGGCGCACGAGCAGCCACGCTCCGACCCCGGCGCCCACGGATAGCAGAAGGACCAAGGCCGCAAGGGCAACGGCCACACCGCGTTTCACTTCGGCACCGCCGCCGGCCTACCGGCGCCCCGGCGCATTCCCTCCTGCTCGACCATGACGGGCCGATTACCTCCGAGGCCGGGAATCAACGAGTCGCCGCGGAAGCTGAGGAGGGTCTGCGCCAGCCCAAGGATGAGGATGGCACTGACCGCGGTGAAGCCGACCCACAGTTCGGTGTACACCAAGACGCCAAGCGCCCCGCCCAGCACCCAGGCCAGCTGCAGCGTCGACTCCGAGCGCCCGAACCCCGATGCCCGCGATTCCTCGGGCAGATCGTGTTGCAACGAAGCGTCCAGGGACGCCTTCGCGATAGCGCTGGATGCCGAGGTGATCAGGGTGGCGATCGCGACGACAGGCATCTTGCCGGCCACTGCGGCCGCGACGGCGACGACACACACCGCCACCGTGCAGCGCACCACCAGCACGGCCGGCCTGCCCAGTCGCAGGCGCGCGCTGGTGAAGTTGCCGGCGAAATTGCCGATCGCGGCCGCGGCGCCGATCACGCCCAGCCATACCAGTTGATGCCATCCGCCGTGGGAATTCGCCTTGGTGACAAATGCCGGGTACAAGAACAGGAAGCCCACCATCACCTTGATGGTGCAATTTCCCCACAGCGAGGTAATGATGTTGCGGCCGAAAGGTTGTCGAAGTGTTCCGCCGACCCTTTTGACTTCTTCGGGCCAGCTACGCCGCGCCTGGCCGCTGCCCCGGCGGTAGCTCAACGTGGCGGGCACCTCACCCTCGGTCACCTCGACCCAGCGCGGAATCCGCATCGACAGCAAGGCGCCGGCGATCGTGACGGCGATGACCACGAACAACGCCCCGGGCAGCTTGAACAAGTGGGTGCAGGCGAACTCGAAACCGCCCGCGATGGCGCCGCCGGCGATGGTGCCGCCGAGTAGGCCGAACACGGTCAGCCGGGAATTGACCCGTACCAGGTCGATCGTCGGCGGCATCACCCTCGGGGTCACCGCGCTGCGCAGGACGCTGAACGACTTGGAGAACACCATCATGGCCAGCGCGCACGGATAGAGCACCATCGACGGGTAGCTACCCGTCGCGCCGTCGTAGTTCATGATCAGGACCAATGCCAACGCCGTGCGCAGCACGAAAGACGTAGCGAGCGCGACGCGGCGGCCGTGCTGCAAGCGGTCCAGCGCCGGACCGATGAGCGGCGCGATCACCGCGAACGGCGCGATGGTGATCAACAGGTACAGGGCCACCCGGCCCTTGCTTTCCCCGTCGCGGCGGCGAAAAACAGGGTGTTGGCCAGCGCGACGGCCATCGCGGCATCCACCGCGAAGTTCGCGACCACCGGCCACGTCAGCGCGGTCAGGCCAGACTTGTCGGCGCCGTCGGCGGTGGCGGCCCGTTGCACCATCCAGTACATCCGGGAACCCATTTCGCGGCTTCGCTGCGCCGCGGCGCGCGTGACGGTGATGCGTTCGCCCGGGGCGGGGCCACGCGGCGGAGGGTCGCTGCCGCGGTCGGGTTCTGGCTGCTGGCCCAGCGGTGGGAGGTAGCGATTGGAGCTCGGCATCGGCGGCGGGCGACGCGAACGGCGATGGTCGGAGTCGTCGGCCGGGTAGTTGGCCATGCCCGGGTGCTGATTCGCCGATCCGTTGCGGGTCCGTCGGCCCGGGTTAGGAGGACGCCCGGCCCGGATCATCACGCCGCCGTCCAGACACAAATCAATTCTGTCTTATGCCGGCAGGCAACCGGGCGTGGCTCGCCAACCTAGTATGGAGACGCACTGCAGAGAGGGGACAGCGTGACCGGATCCACCGAGGAATCCGCCGCGGCGACCGTGGCCGAGTGGCCCGAGGAGTTCGCGGCGGTGCTCACGGGTGCGGTTGAGGCGGCCAGGGCCGCGGTCGAGGAGTTCGCCGGCCCGGACGCGGTCGGGGATTACCTGGGCGCCAGCTACGAAGATCCGAACGCCGCCACGCACCGGTTCCTGGCCCATCTGGCCGGTTACCAGGGATGGCAGTGGGCCGCCGTCGTCGCCGCCTGCCCTGGTGCCGACCACGCCACGATCAGTGAAGTCGTGCTGATTCCCGGGCCGACGTCGTTGCTGGCGCCCGAGTTGGTGCCCTGGGAGCAGCGGGTGCGGCCAGGGGATTTGAGTCCTGGAGATCTGCTCGCGCCGGCGGCGGACGACCCACGGTTGGTTCCCGGCTACGTGGCCAGCGGTGACCCACAGGTCGACGAGACCGCCGCCGAAATCGGGCTGGGCCGACGCTGGGTGATGGGCGCCCTGGGCCGCTTTGAGGCTTCCGAACGATGGCACACCGGGGACTACGGTCCCGACTCGGCGATGGCGCGCTCCACCAAACGGATGTGCCGCGATTGCGGTTTCTTCCTGCCCCTGAGCGGATCGCTGGGCGCGATGTTCGGGGTGTGCGGTAACGAGCTTTCCGCCGACGGGCATGTGGTGGACAAGCAGTACGGCTGCGGCGCGCATTCCGACACTCCGGCCCCGGCGGGCGGCGGCTCGCCGATGTATGAGCCATACGACGACGGCGTGCTCGACGTCACGGACAGGCCTGCGGAGTCTGCGGCCGAGACCCCGGAGGCGGCTCCGGAGGGACAGCCCGAGTCCGAGTCGCAAGCGTCCCCGCCGGAGCCACCGGAGCCGACCGAGCCGCCGGAGCCGACCGAGCCGCCGGAGCCCCAGGCCGGCTCCTCCGAGCCCCAGCCCGAGGTGCAGGAGTCCCTGCCCGAGCCGACGGAGCCGTCGGACTAGTCTTTCTCGGCGGCGGCTTTGATGTTTGCAAGCGACGCGTTCATGCCCTCGAGCAATTCGCCTTCGAAGTTCGCCGTCCCACCGAAGAGCGCGTTCACCGACAGATTGGAAAAGGCGGTGACGCCGTTTTCGGCGTGACGGCTCTCGATCACCCTGGTGCCTTCGCCGTTGGGTTCGAGCTCGTAGGTCCAGATCGTGCGGTTTTGGTTGACCCGAAACGCCAGCCTCTTCTCGGGGATGACCTCGACGACGGTGCACGTGGTGGTCCAGAACATTCGGTTACGGCGGTTGAGATTGAGGGTGCGGGTGCCTTGGCGGAGCGGGCCGAAGGGCTTCATCCACCGACACTGCGGACTCCACTCGGGCATGCGCCGGAAATCGGATATCAACGCCCACACTTTCGAGGCCGGTGCATTGATGTCAACTTGAGCTTGCAGTAACGCGGCTACCATCGTTCCTCCAGGGCCGAGATTGTTATTTATGGTCGAGAAAGGTCTCGAGTCCGGTTTGTGCGCCCCGCGCACCGCGGCGGGCGGCGGCAAGCTGCCACACGAAAATGCTGGTGCCGACGAACCCGGTTCCCAGTCCGCCCAGTGTCACCGGGCGCCAACTTTCCAGCGCCGGTACCACGAACGCGGCGGCCGCCGCGACCAGCCAGCCCAGAAAGCCGACCGCGATGAAGGGCCACACCTCTAACAGCTTCGGCGGCAGTGGCGGCGGCTCGCGGCTCTGGCCGGGTTCGGCGGACATTGCGATTAACTTAGCGCCCGCGGCCCGGGGTGGGATACCGCGCGGTTGGGCAACTGTCGGCTATGCGCCGAGCGCCGGTCCGACGGTGGTGTTCCAGGACTCCTGCATCTCCGACTCGAAGAGGCCCCAGGTGTGCGAGCCCCCGGGACGGGCGACGTAGGTGATCCGCACCCCTGGTTACAGCGTGGGCGTCAACCCGTCATCGTTTGCCCAACCGCAACCTCAAGTCCGTCGCTTGCCAGTTCGTCTCCCGCGTTTCTTGGGTTGCGTGTAACCTCGCGCCATGCCCGACAGCGATGCGCGGCTGGCCAGCGACTTGTCGCTGGCCGTCATGCGGCTGGCCCGCCAACTCCGATTCCGCAACCCGTCATCGCCAGTTTCGCTGTCCCAGCTGTCGGCGTTGGCCACGCTGGTTAACGAGGGCGCGATGACTCCCGGCGCGCTGGCGATTCGCGAGCGTGTCCGACCGCCGTCGATGACCCGGGTGATCGCCTCACTGGCCGAGATGGGCCTCGTAGACCGAGCCCCGCACCCCGTCGACGGCCGACAGGTGCTGGTGTCGGTGTCCGAGTCCGGCAACGAGCTGGTCAAGGAGAACCGTCGCGCGCGCCAGGAGTGGCTGGCTAAGCGGCTCGCGACCCTGGACGGCGACCACCGCGACATCCTGCGCAATGCGGCCGATCTGATGCTGGCCCTGGTCGACGAAGGCCCGTGAGCGGCCTGGAGTCATTGACGGCGTGGATGTTCAGGACGTCAACGATCCCGACGATCCGCGGCTCGACGACTTCCGCGACCTGAACAGCGTCGATCGTCGTCCCGATCTGCCGACCGGCAAGGGGCTGGTGATCGCCGAAGGCGTGTTGGTCGTGCAGCGCATGCTTGCGTCGCGGTTCACACCGCACGCCCTGCTCGGTACGGACCGCAGGCTGGTCGAGCTCGGGAACGATCTGGCTGGTTCTGCAGCGCCGTTCTACCGGGCGCCGGCCGATGTGATGGCGCGGGTGGTCGGCTTCCACCTCAATCGCGGCGTGCTGGCGGCGGCCAGGCGGGTGCCGGAACGCAGCGTGGCGCAGGTGGTCGACGGCGCCCGTACCGTCGCGGTGCTCGAAGGCGTCAACGACCACGAAAACCTTGGCTCGATCTTTCGCAATGCGGCGGGGCTGGGCGTGGACGCGGTGGTTTTCGGCAGCGGCTGCGCCGACCCGCTCTACCGTCGCGCCGTCCGGGTGTCCATGGGCCACGCGTTGCTGGTGCCGTATGCGCGAGCAACCAGCTGGCCCGCCGATCTTGTGCTATTGCGAGAACACGGATTTCGGCTGCTGGCGATGACCCCGCACGGCGACGCGAGTGCGCTGGCGGAGGCGATGGCGGCGGCGCGCGACGAACGTATCGCGGTGGTGGTTGGCGCAGAGGGCCCGGGGCTGACGCCGGCTACCCTCCGGCTCAGCGATGTGCGGGTGCGCATCCCGATGTCGCGGGGCACCGACTCCCTCAACGTCGCGACCGCGGCGGCGGTGGCATTCTACGAGCGGGCTAGGCTCGGTTCGTGAGCGACGAGCGTGACCAATCTAAGCCCTGGGCAACGGGTTTGACGGTCTCGGGGTTCGTCGCCGCAATGACCGGAGTCGCCGTCGTGGTGTTGAGTCTCGGGCTGATCCGCGTGCATCCGCTGTTGGCGGTCGGCCTCAACATCGTGGCGGCGGGGGGGCTGGCGCCCACGCTGTGGGGCTGGCGGCGCACCTTGGTGCTGCGCTGGTTCGTGCTGGGTGCGGGCGTGGGCGTGGTGGGCGCGTGGCTGACGCTGATCGCGCTGACGGTGTCGGGGACCCGCTAGCGGTGCCCGCCTGAGCGCACGCCGAGCAGCACATCCTCCCAGGCCGGAATCACCGGTTTGCCGCGTCGCGTGTGCACCGGCCGTTCGGGCGGCGTGGTCACCGCCGGCTCGGCTGCCTCTTCGAACTCGAGGTGGGCAACCGGCGCGATCGGCCGCAGCGGACGCTCGAAGTCCGGGTCGATCAGCTCGCTGGCCGGGTCATCCATCGCGGTGACCGTTCCGCCGTGGGCGCCGGGACTGAAGCAGAAATGCGCGATGTTGTCGGAACGGCCGACCTTCCACGCAAGCTGGACGGTCCAGCGGCTGTCTTGGTTGCGCCACGCGTCCCAGCTGAGCCTGTCGGGTTCCAGCCCGCGCGCCACCAATGCTGTGCTGACGGTCTCCAGCAGGGTCAGCACCGCGGGGCCATCGGCGAGTATCGGATGCGCGGCCGTTGCCAGCTCCGCGGCGCGAGCGCGTTCCAGCAACACCGGATGGGCAAACCGGCGGATCCGCGCGAAATCGGAGCCCGACGCCGCGGCGACCTGCTCGACGGACGCGCCGGCGCGAATCTTCGCCTGAATCTCCTTGGGGCTCAGCAAGTTTGTGACCTCGATGTCGAGCCGCGGTTGCTCGGGCGGCAGCGGCTCGCCGCGCAGGGCGGTCCGCAGTCGGTCGTCGGCCGCCAGCTTGAACTGTTCTGCGGGTTCTCCGCCCTCGCAGATTACGTATTTGCTGTCGTGATCGAGCCCAACGACTTTGAGTTCAAGCATGGCTTCTCCTCGCAGGCCCCGTGCCCGGTCAGCGACGGGCCCGTCAGGTGCGCACTCTAGTGCAGCCAACGCCGGTAACCCGCTCTGACACGCTGGCGGGTTGCCGTCCGATGACCGCCCGATTAAAGCCGCTCGACAACCCAGTCGATGCACTGGGTGAGGGCGCTGACGTCATCGGGGTCGACGGCGGGGAACATCCCGACCCTCAACTGGTTGCGGCCGAGTTTGCGGTACGGCTCGGTGTCGACGACGCCGTTGGCCCGAAGCGTCTTCGCGACGGCCGCGGCGTCGACGTCGTCGACGAGGTCGATCGTGCCCACCACCTGAGACCGCAACGCGGGGTCGGCGACGAACGGCGTGGTGTAGGGCCGCTCTTGCGCCCAGGAGTACAACCGCTGCGACGAGTCCGTCGTGCGCTTGACCGCCCATTCCAGCCCGCCATTGCCCAACATCCAGTCGAGCTGTTCGGCCATCAGCGCCAGGGTGGCGATCGCGGGCGTGTTGTACGTCTGGTCCTTCAGGCTGTTCTCCACCGCGATCGGCAGCGACAAGAAGTCGGGAACCCACCGACCGGACGCGGCGATGGCCTCGACACGGGCCAGCGCGGCCGGGCTCATGATGGCCAGCCACAGCCCGCCGTCGCTGGCGAAATTCTTCTGCGGCGAGAAGTAGTACGCGTCGGCCTCGGTGATATCGACCGGTAGACCGCCGGCGGCGGAGGTCGCGTCGATGACGACGAGGGCGCCGTCCGAGCCGGCGGGCCGGCGGACCGGCACCGCAACCCCGGTGGACGTCTCGTTGTGCGCCCAGGCGATCACATCGACCGACGGGTCGGCCTGCGGTTCGGGAGCGCTGCCGGGATCCGACTTGATCACGACGGGATCGCCGACGAACGGGTTCTTGGCGACCGAGGAGGCGAACTTGGCGCTGAACTCGCCGAAGGACAGGTGCAGCGAGCGCTTGTCGATCAGCCCGAAAGCCGCGGCATCCCAGAACGCCGTCGCGCCGCCGTTGCCCAAAATGACCTGATAACCGTCGGGCACGGAGAAAAGCTCGACCAATCCCGACCGAACCCGACCCACCAGGTCCTTCACGGGCGCTTGCCGGTGCGAGGTGCCGAACAAAGCCGCCGCGGTGGTGGTCAACGCCTTCAATTGTTCGGGTCGGACCTTGGAAGGACCGCACCCAAAGCGGCCATCGCGGGGTTTGATGTCAGCGGGGATCTCGAGCCGGTCAGCCATGCCAATCAGCCTAGTGAGCGATCCCGAGGCGGCATCGCCGCGGGCCGATTGTGCGTGGTAGACGGCGATTGGGTGGCCGTCAACGTGGTCCACGTCACAGCTCATGGCTGACCCCTGGTCACCCCACAGTGCGTTCAAGGGGTCTAGAAAATATCCGGTACCTGCGGTACTGTCTTGGACACAGCACGTCCAAATGTAAACCTCGTTGAGGAGGCTTGGAATGGCCAAGACCCGGATGGTGCGACGTTGGCGCCGTAATATGGAAGTTCGCGACGACGCCGAATACGTGAACATGCTTGCCACACTGTCCGAGGGGTCTGTGCGGCGAAACTTCAACCCGTACACCGACATCGAGTGGGATTCGCCGGAGTTCGCCGTTACGGAGAACGATCCCCGGTGGATCTTGCCGACGACCGACCCGCTGGGACGCCATCCCTGGTATCAAGCCCAGTCCGAAGAGCGCAAGATCGAAATCGGGATGTGGCGCCAGGCCAACGTGGCAAAGGTCGGGCTGCACTTCGAGTCGATCCTGATCCGCGGCCTGATGGAGTATGCGTTCTGGGTGCCCAACGGGTCGCCGGAGTACCGATACTGCCTGCACGAGGCGGTCGAAGAGTGCAACCACACCATGATGTTCCAGGAGATGGTGAACCGCATCGGCGCCGACGTACCCGGCATGCCGCGCATGCTGAAGTGGATTCAACCGCTGATTCCGTTGGTGGCCGGGCCGCTGCCGATCCTGTTCTGGTTCGGCATCCTCGCCGGCGAAGAGCCGATCGACCACACCCAGAAAAACGTTCTACGCGAAGGCAAGTCGCTGCACCCGATCATGGAGCGGGTGATGGCCATTCACGTGGCCGAGGAGGCCCGCCACATCTCATTCGCGCACGAGTACCTGCGTAAGCGAGTGCCGAACCTCCCGCGCCGCAAGCGGTTCTGGCTGTCGCTGTATGTGCCGGTCACCATGCGGATCCTGTGCTCGGCGATCGTGGTTCCGCCGCGGGCGTTCTGGAAAGAGTTCGACATTCCGCGCGAGGTCAAGAGGGAACTCTTCTTCCGGTCGCCGGAGTCGCGAAAGTGGCTGCGCGACATGTTCGGCGACGTCCGGATGCTTGCCCACGACACCGGCCTGATGGAGACGCGCTCCGCGCGGCTGATGTGGCGGATCTGCAAGATCAACGGCAAGCCATCGCGCTACCGCAGCGAGCCGCAGCGCCAGCACCTGGCCGCGGCTCCGGCCGCGTAGGACTGCACGGGTTTCTTTATGCCGCACGTTATTACCCAGTCGTGCTGCAACGACGGGTCCTGTGTTTTCGCCTGTCCGGTGAATTGCATTCACCCGATCACCGGACGAGCCGGGCTTCGCGACGTCGGAGATGCTCTACATCGATCCGGTGGCCTGCGTGGACTGCGGCGCGTGTGTGAGCGCCTGCCCGGTCGGAGCGATCGCGCCCGACACCCGGCTGGAGCCAAAGCAACTGCCGTTCGTCGAGATCAATGCTTCCTTTTACCCGGAGCGGCCGGCGGGCGTGAAGCTGCCGCCGACGTCCAAGCTGGCCCCGGTGATCCCCGCGGCCGAGGTGCACGCCCGCCGTCGGCCGCTGACCGTGGCCATCGTCGGGTCCGGGCCCGCGGCCATGTATGCGGCCGACGAACTGCTCACGCAGCATGGGGTGCGGGTCAACGTCTTCGAGAAGCTGCCCACGCCCTACGGATTGGTTCGGGCCGGCGTGGCACCCGATCACCAGAACACCAAAAGGGTCACCCGTCTTTTCGACCGGGTATCCGGGCATCGCCGCTTTCGGTTCTACCTCAACGTCGAGATCGGCAAGCACCTGAGCCACGCCGACCTGTTGGCCCATCACCACGCCGTGCTGTATGCCGTCGGTGCGCCCGATGATCGTCGGCTGGACATCGACGGCATGGGCTCCCGGGCACCGGAACCGCCACCGAGTTGGTCGCGTGGATCAACGGGCATCCCGACTTCACCGACCTGCCGGTCGATCTCGGCCATGAGCGTGCGGTGATCATCGGCAACGGCAACGTCGCGCTCGATGTGGCCCGGGTGCTCACCGCGGACCCCGACGACCTGGCCCGCACCGACATCTCCGACCACGCACTGGAAGCGCTGCGAAGCTCGGCGGTGCGCGAAGTGGTGATCGCCGCCCGGCGCGGGCCAGCGCATTCCGCATTCACCCTGCCGGAACTGATCGGGCTCACGGGCGCATCCGAGGTCGTGCTCGACGCCGCCGACCACCAGCGGGTGGCAAGCGATCTCGCGAGTGCTTCCGATGCGCTGACCAAGCGCAAGCTGGAGATCCTGAGCAAACTGGGCGACGGTTCCGCACCCGCTTCCCGCCCACGGATCCGGCTGGCCTATCAACTCACGCCCACGCGCGTGCTGGGTCAGCAGCGTGCCGCTGGCGTGGAGTTCTCGGTCACCGGCACCGACGAAGTGCGCCCCCTCGAGGCGGGCCTGGTGCTGACGTCGATTGGCTACCGCGGCAAGCCGATTCGCGATCTCCCGTTCGACGAATCGGCGGCTGTCGTCCCCAATGACGGTGGGCGTGTCGTCGAACCCGTTTCCGGTGAACCGGTGCCCGGCGCATACGTCGCGGGCTGGATCAAGCGCGGACCTACGGGGTTCATCGGCACCAACAAGTCCTGCTCATTTCAAACCGTCCAGGCCGTGGTGGCCGATTTCAACGCCGGCAGGCTGACCGACCCGGTGGCCAGGCCCGAGGCGTTGGCCCAACTGGTGCACGAGCGCCGGCCCGATGTCGTCGACTCCGCGGGATGGCGTGCGATTGATGCCGCGGAGATCACCCGCGGCAGCCGCGACGGACGGCCGCGCAACAAGTTCACCGATGTCGCGGAAATGCTCGCCGCGGCGGTCAGCGCGCAACCGGCGCCGCCGCTGCGACGCCGGTTGCTGGCCCGGCTGCGAAACTTGGCTTAGCTACTTGCTTGCGCGGACATCGCCGCTTGGATCTCGTCATAGTCGACTTCGCGCATGGGCTGTCCCAGCGACCAGTGGTGGCCGAACGGGTCGGCGACCACGCCGTAGCGGTCTCCCCAGAACTGGTCCTCCAACGGGCCCACCACGGTGGCGCCCGCGTCCACCGCCCGCTGGAACTTGGAGTCGACGTCGGTGACCGTCAAATGAATGGTGACCGGAGTTCCGCCCAGCGACTTGGGCGTCATCGACTTGCCGCCACACATTTCGGGGAAGTCGTCGTTGAGCATCACCAGGAAGCCGTTGATGCGCAGCGCGGCATGGACCAGCCTGCCGTCGGGGCCGGGCACCCGACCTAGCTCCTCGGCGCCAAAAGCCTTGACGTAGAAGTCGATCGCCGCGGCGGCGTCGTCAACCACGAGGTGCGGGGACAGTGCGGGTTCGACGTTGATCGGCATGGTGGTCTCCTTGCTGTCGGTTCGGATACCGGCCCCAGGCGTGGGCCGGCTCATGGGTATTGACTCGGCCCGCGACGCAAACTCATCGCGGCCGGGTCCATTTAATCGCCGGGCACCGACAACGAGCGCGCGCGAGCGTAACGTCAGCGCGAAAAATTGGGCCGACGTTCGCAGTGCCGTTACGCTCACGCGCCGCCCGACAACCGACCCGGCTCAGGCGTGGGTCAGACTGCGATCCCAGCCTTCGACGTCTTCCGGGCTGCGCGGGCCCGGCCCCACATAGATGGCCGACGGGCGGACCAGCTTGCCGAGGCGCTTCTGCTCGAGGATGTGGGCGCACCACCCCGCGGTGCGACCACAGGTGAACATCGCCGGCATCATGTTGGCCGGTACCCGGGCGAAGTCCAGGATGACCGCGGCCCAGAACTCGACATTGGTCTCGATCGGGTGGTCCGGACGGCGCTCGCGCAGCTCGGCCAGCGCGGCCTGTTCCAGCGCGACCGCCACCTCGTAGCGCGGTGCACCCAGCCGTTGGGAGGCGGCCCGCAGTACCCGCGCCCTGGGGTCTTCGGCGCGGTAGACGCGGTGCCCGAAACCCATCAGCTTGTCGCCGCGGTCCAGGATTCCCTTGACCAGGCCGCGGGCGTCGCCGGTGTGTTCGACCTCTTCGAGCATGGGCAGCACCCGCGCCGGCGCCCCGCCATGCAGCGGGCCACTCATCGCCCCGATCGCACCGGACAGCGACGCAGCCACGTCCGCGCCGGTCGACGCGATCACCCGCGCGGTGAACGTCGAGGCATTCATTCCGTGCTCGGCGGCCGACACCCAGTAGGCGTCGATGGCCTCGACATGCCTGGGGTCCGGGTCGCCCTGCCAGCGGGTCATGAATCGCGCTGTGACGGTTGGGCATTCATCGATGACTCGCTGCGGGACGGCCGGCTGGTAGATACCGCGCGCGGACTGCGCGACGTAGGACAGGGCCATCACCGAGGCCCGCGCCAGCTGATCGCGGGCGGTGTTGTCGTCGGTATCGAGCAGCGGCTTGTACCCCCAGATGGGGGCCAGCATCGCCAGGCCCGCCTGCACGTCGACGCGCACGTCGCCGGTGTGGATCGGCAGCGGGAACGGCTCGGCGGGTGGCAGCCCGTGGCCGAACTTGCCGTCGACCAGCAGCGCCCACACATCACCAAATGTGACCTGCTGACTCACCAGATCTTGGATGTCGACGCCGCGGTAGCGCAGCGCGCCTCCGTCTTTATCCGGTTCGGCAATTTCGGTGGTGAAGGCCACCACGCCGGCAAGGCCGGGGACAAAGTCTTCGGGGACCACAGTCATGGGGAAAATTCTCGCACCCCACCGTCGGGCCGATGCTACCGGCCGGTAGCAAGTGGCCGGTAGCGTTGGCGCAATGGCAGGACCAGGCCCCGAAGCAGGAAAAGAGCACCTGCAGCGGATGCGTGTGGAGTACGGGTCGATAGAGAAGGACGGCAGCCCCGACCTGGACGCGGACTGGTTGGCCGCCGGTTGGCTTGCGTTGCTTCGTAAGTGGATGGGCGACGCCGAGCGCGCCGGGATCGCCGAACCCAACGCATTTGTGCTGGCCACGGTCGCGGAGGGCAGGCCGGTCAGCCGATCGGTGTTGTGCAAGAGCGCTGACGAGACCGGGATCACGTTTTTCACCAACTATGACTCGGCCAAGGGCGACGAGCTGGCGGCGACGCCCTACGCGTCGGCGACCTTCCCCTGGTACCAGCTGGGGCGGCAGATCCACATCCGTGGTCCGGTGAGCAGAGTCGACCCGCAGGTCACCGAGGACTACTGGTCCAAGCGGCCGCGCGGCTCACAGCTTGGGGCGTGGGCGTCGCACCAGTCGCGGCCGATCGCGTCGCGCGCGGCGCTGTTGGAGCAACTGGCGGAGGTGACCGCGCGCTTCGCCGACTCCGAGCGCGTCCCGGTGCCGCCCAACTGGGGCGGATACCTCATCGCGCCGGAGCTGGTGGAGTTTTGGCAGGGCCGGGAAAACCGGGTGCACAACCGGATTCGGGTGGCCGGCTCCCGGGTCGAGCGTCTTCAGCCCTGAAATGCGGCGACTACCGTACGCGTCGAATGGCCGCACGATCAGCAGACCCG
Organism: uncultured Actinomycetota bacterium; assembly: GCA_963703795.1. Lineage (GTDB taxonomy): Bacteria > Actinomycetota > Actinomycetes > Mycobacteriales > Mycobacteriaceae > Mycobacterium. Next base: position 18,978 of record CAVPFT010000057.1, read on the forward strand.
ACCCCGGACAGGCGCTCCGTCGCGATAACGACTACCTTCACCTATAAGCACCTAGTCAGGGCAGCCATATCAGCCAGAGCGCAAAGGGGTTCTCGTGGCCGACACCGACGACACCGCAACTCTGAAGTACCCGGGGGGCGAGATCGACCTGCAGGTCGTCGCCGCCACCGAAGGAGCTGACGGTATTGCTCTCGGCCCGTTGTTGTCCAAGACCGGCTACACGACGTTCGACAACGGCTTCGTCAACACCTCCGCGTGCAAGAGCTCCATCACCTACATAGATGGCGACGCCGGGATCCTGCGCTACCGCGGTATCCCGATCGAGCAGCTCGCCGAGAAGTCGACCTTCATCGAGGTGAGCTATCTGCTGATCTACGGTGAGCTGCCGAACAAGGAGCAGCTGGCCGACTTCACCAAGTCGATCCAGCTGCACACGATGCTGCACGAGGACCTGAAGCGGTTCTTCGACGGGTTCCCGCGCAATGCCCACCCCATGCCGGTGTTGTCCAGCGCGGTCAACGCGCTCTCCGCGTACTACCCCGATTCCCTTGACCCGACGGACGGCGAGCAGGTCGAGCTGTCGACGATTCGGTTGCTGGCCAAATTGCCGACGATCGCCGCCTACGCCTACAAGAAGTCCGTCGGCCAGCCATTCCTCTACCCGGACAACTCGCTGAGTTTGGTGGAGAACTTCCTGCGGATGACGTTCGGGCTGCCCGCGGAGCCCTATCGGGCGGACCCCGAGGTAGTGCGGGCGCTGGACATGTTGCTCATCCTGCACGCCGACCACGAGCAGAACTGCTCGACGTCGACGGTTCGGCTGGTCGGGTCGTCGCAGGCCAACCTGTTCACCTCTATCTCCGGCGGCATCAACGCCCTGTGGGGGCCGCTGCACGGCGGCGCCAACCAGGCGGTCCTCGAGATGCTCGAGGAGATCCGGCAAAGCGACGATGACGTCAGCGAGTTCGTCCGCAAGGTGAAGAACCGCGAAGCCGGCGTCAAACTGATGGGCTTCGGCCACCGTGTGTACAAGAACTATGACCCGCGGGCCCGGATCGTGAAGGAACAGGCCGACAAGATCCTGGCCAAGCTCGGCGGCGACGACGACCTGCTGGACATCGCCAAGCAACTCGAAGAGGCTGCGCTGACCGACGACTACTTCATCGAGCGCAAGCTCTACCCCAACGTCGACTTCTACACCGGCCTGATCTACCGGGCCCTCGGGTTCCCGACCCGGATGTTCACCGTGCTGTTTGCTTTGGGCCGGCTGCCCGGCTGGATCGCGCACTGGCGCGAGATGCACGACGAGGGTGACAGCAAGATCGGGCGTCCGCGCCAGATCTACACCGGCTACACCGAACGCGACTACGTCACCATCGACACGCGCTAGGGCACGGGCCGCCAAGCGCCACAGTCGAAGCCTCGATCAAAGGGAAGCCAGCACGGCCATCGCGGCATTGTGGCCCCCGATGCCCGACACCGCTCCGCCGCGGCGGGCGCCCGAGCCGCACAACATGATTCGATCGTGGGCCGTGGCGACTCCCCATTGCCGCGCCGGGGTGTCCAGCGCGTCGTCATCGTCGGGGGCGAACGGCCACGACAACGCACCATGGAAGATGTTGCCCGCGGTCATCCCCAGTTCGCGATGCAAATCCAGCGTGGTGGTCGTCTCGACGCACGGCCGGCCATGCGCGTCGCTCATCAAGACGTCCTGAATCGGTTCGGCCAGAACGGAATTCAGCGAGGCCAGCACCGAATCGGTCAGACGGTCACGCAGCGCGCCGGAGTAGGTGCCGTCGAACAGCGCGTGCGGGGTGTGCAGGCCGAACACCGTCATCGTGTGAGCGCCGGACTCACGCAGCCCGGACGACAGGATGCTGGGATCGGTCAGCGAGTGGCAATAGGCCTCGCAGGGGAGCGGATCCGGGAGTTGACCGTCGACCGCGCGCGAATACGCCGCGTCCAGTTGGGTCCACGTCTCGTTGACGTGGAACGTCCCGGTGAATGCCTGTTCGGGTGTGACGCGGTTGTCGCGCAACCGGGGCAGCCGCCGCAGCACCATGTTGACCTTGACCTGCGCGCCCTGGGCGGGAGTCGCCGGTCTTTCGCCGAGTAGGCGGGCCAGGACCGCAGGTGTGACGCCGGCCAGAACGAACCGGCCCCGGACCAGGTGCTCTTCGCCGCCGCTGCGGTAGCGCACCAGGCCGTTCGGTTCGACGGCGTAAACCTCTGCGCCGGTAGTTATTTCGGCACCGTGGCCGACGGCCGCCGTCGCCAGGGCCGCCGTCACCGAGCCCATCCCGCCGACGGGCACGTCCCAGTCTCCAGTGCCCCCGCCGAGCACGTGATAGAGGAAGCAGATGTTCTGCCGCAGCGACTTGTCGTCGAGGCGAGCGAACGTGCCGATCAGCGCATCCGTGGCGATCACGCCGCGGACCAGGTCATTGCCCACCGCATCGGCGATGGCGTGCCCGATCGGTTCGTCGATCATGGCCCGCCATGCGGCCGCGGCGTCGGGATCGCCGCCGGCCAGGACGTGCCGGCGGGCCTGCTCTCGCGTGCGCAGCGGTTCGATCAGCGTCGGCCAGAGTCGTTCGGTCACCAGCCGGCAGTGTTGGTAGAACGCCGCAAAACCGCGCTCATCGCCGGGGGCGCCGATGGCGTCGAATGTCTCGGGCCGCCCGACCAGCAGCCCACTGCGGCCGTCGGAAGCCGGGTCAGGCGTGTACGACGAAAGTTGCCGCCTGGCCAACCGCACGCCAGCGCCCAGGTCCTCGACGATGCGCGACGGCAGCAAGCTGACCAGGTAGGAGTACCGCGACACCCGGACTTCGACACCGTCGAAGGCCTGCGCCGAGACCGCGGCCCCGCCGACCTGCCCCAGCCGCTCCAATAACCGCACCCGAAGGCCCGCCCGGGCCAGGTAGCCCGCCGCGACCAGCCCATTGTGGCCACCGCCGATGACGACGGCGTCGACATCCTCCGCGCGCTCGTTCAGCCCAGGTAATCCTCGACCTGGCCGGCCGGGCGCACCCGTGCCTCGCGTGGGTCACCACCGGTCTCGCGCAGGGCCCGACGTTGCCGCAGCAGGTCCCAGCACTGGTCGAGCTCGACCTCCAACCGGCGCAGGCGATCATGCTCCTCCGTCGTGGTGATGTCGCGATGCTGAAGCTGCTCCCGCAGCGCCTTCTCCTCGGCGACCAGGTCGCGGATGTGGGCCAGGGTGTCGCTGTCGGTCGGTTTTTTGCCGTCGGCCATTGCTCCAGTGTGCCCGACTTGAGCGGTGTCGCGACGCCGACTGGGTAGGCTGCATATCGCCTGCAGAACGGAGGAGTCCAGGCAACGAAATGAGGGAGGGGCAGCAGTGGTGGTAAATGCGGGTCCGCGGCGAGCGGCCGCAACCACGGACTCGCCGCGAGCTCCGGAGTTTCGACAGCGCTCGCTTGCCCTTCCCTGGCTGATTGGCCTCGTGGTTATTCCATTGCTGATTGCGGCGATCGGCTACGGCGCATTCGAGCGACCCCGGTCCGCTACCGGGCCGACCGGCGCGCTTCCATCATTGGCACCGTCGAGCACGTCTCGTGCCCCGAAGCTTTCCTTGGCGCCGCTTGCGATTACTCGCAACGGCAACGACGTAACGCTCAGCGGCAACTTTCCCGATAACACCGCCAAGGCGGCGTTGATGAAGGCGCTCAACGACTCGCTGCCCCCTGGCGTCAATATCATCGACCAAATCAACATCAACCCCACTGTCGCCGCGCTCGATTTCTCGAACGCCGGACCGATTTTCAAAGACAGCGCCTCGATCCTCGACTTCACTCTCACGGTCAACGGGGACACCATCACCTTGGCGGGCACGGCCGCATCGCAAGACCAGAAGAACACCGTCGAACACGACGCGACGCGGACCTGGTCAAATCTGAACGTCGTTGGCAAGCTTGCGGTTAACGCGCCGATTCTGCCGCCGATTCCGCCGCCACCGCCGCCCGTACCGCCGCCACCGCCGCCCGCGCCTGTCTCGTGCGTCGACTTGCAATCGGCCATCAATGCCGTGACAGGTGGGCCGATTAACTTTGCCAACGACGGGTTCAGCATGACGCCTGGCGACGTTCAGATCCTGACCCAGGTCGCGGACAAGCTCAAGGCATGCCCGAACGCACATGCGACGCTTAACGGCTACACCGACAATTCCGGCGCCGAGGGCATCAACATTCCGTTGAGCAGCCAGCGAGCCCAAACGGCTGCCGACTTCCTTGTTACCCATGGCGTTGCCGCCGCCCAACTGACGGTCAAGGGTCTGGGTTCGATCAACCCGATCGCCCCTAACGACACCGTCGAGGGTCGCGCCAAGAATCGCCGCGTCGAAATCGTTGTCAGCTAAGGAGATCCAGCATGGATTTCGTGATCCAGTGGTTGTGGTACCTGCTCGCCTTCGTGGCGGGCTCGGCCGTTGCCTGGGTGATCGGCGGCATTTTCAACAAACGCGTCGGCAGTGAAACAGTCCCTACCGATTCGACCGGGCCCGCGGTAGGTGAGGCCCGATGAACCACGTGCCCTGGTGGCTCTTCGGCGCGTCCTATTGGCTCATGGGTCTGTCCTTTGTGGCGGGGCTGGTGTTTACGTTCGCGCTGACGTTCCGCCCCGACAGACGCCAAGTGCCCGTGGAGGTCAATGGGGTGGCCCCCGAGGCGGACAGCGGGTCCGAGCTGCCCATCGCGGAGATTCCGGTCGCAGGTGAGTTCTTTACGACGCGCGTCCCGGCCGAAAGTGAGGCGCCGACGGCCGTATTCCCCGTCGAGCAAGAGCCCCCGACGACGGAGATTCCGGTCGCAGATGAGTTCTTCCCGACGCGCGTCCCGGCCGACAGTGAGTCGCCGACGGCCGTGTTCCCGGTCGAGCAGGAGCCCCCGGCTTGGGAGGCTCCTGTTGCCGAAGAGCCGCCGACGCCGAAGCAACCGTTCGTGAATGACTTCTTCGGGACCAGCGTCTCGGCGGAAAGCGAGTCGCCGACGGCCGTGTTCCCGGTCGAGCAGGAGCCCCCGGCTTGGGAGGCTCCTGTTGCCGAAGAGCCGCCGACGCCGAAGCAAGCGTTCGTGAATGACTTCTTCGGGACCAGCGTCTCGGCGGAAAGTGAGTCGCCGACGGCCGTGTTCTCTGTCGAGGAGGAGCCCCCGGCGGCGGAAGCTCCTGTTGCCGAAGAGCCCCCGGCGACGGAGGCTCCTGTTGTCGAAGAGCCGCCGATGCCGAAGCAAGCGTTCGCGGATGAGTTCTTCACGACGGCCCCGGCCGAAAGTGAGTCGCCGACGGCCGTGTTCCCGGTCGAGCAGGAGCCGCCGGCGATGGAGGCTCCTGTGGTCGAAGAGTCGCCGACGCCCAAGCATGCGGTCGCCGACGAGTTCTTCACGACGGCCCCGGCCGAAAGTGAGTCGCCGACGGCCGTGTTCCCCGTCGAGCAGGAGCCGCCGGCGACGGAGACTCCGGTCGCAGAAGAGTTCTTCACGACGACTCCGGCCGAAAGTGAGTCGCCGACGGCCGTGTTCTCTGTCGAGCAGGAGCCGCCGGCGATGGAGGCTCCTGTTGTCGAAGAGTCGCCGACGCCCAAGCATGCGGTCGCGGATGAGTTCTTCACGACGGCCCCGGCCGAAAGTGAGTCGCCGACGGCCGTGTTCCCGGTCGAGGAGGAGCCCCCGGCGGCGGAAGCTCCTGTTGCCGAAGAGCCCCCGGCGACGGAGGCTCCTGTTGTCGAAGAGCCGCCGATGCCGAAGCAAGCGTTCGCGGATGAGTTCTTCACGACGGCACCGGCGGAAAGTGAGTTGCCGACGGCCGTGTTCCCGGTCGAGCAGGAGGCCCCGGCGATGGAGGCTCCTGTTGTCGAAGAGTCGCCGACGCCCAAGCATGCGGTCGTGGACGAGTTCTTCACGACGACTCCGGCCGAAAGTGAGTCGCCGACGGCCGTGTTCCCCGTCGAGCAGGAGCCGCCGGCGACGGAGACTCCGGTCGCAGAAGAGTTCTTCACGACGACCCCGGCCGAAAGTGAGTTGCCGACGGCCGTGTTCCCGGTCGAGCAGGAGCCGCCGGCGCCGACGCCCAAGCATGCGGTCGCAGATGAGTTCTTTGAAACCGACGTCCCGTTCGAAGAAGAGTCGCCGGCGGGCGCGTTTCCCGTCATACCAGGTGCGCCTGAAACGGAGGCTTCAGATACCAACGTCCCGACCGAAGACAAGCCGCCTGCGGCGGAGGATTTCAGCGACGAGACGCCGGGGGCGAAGCATGTGGTCGCAGATGAGTCGTCTGCGGCCCGCGTCCCGATCGAAGAAGAGTCGCCGGCGGGTGTATTTCCCGTCATAACAGAGGCGCCCGCAACGGAGGCTGCAGATACCGATGAGCCACCGGCTGCGAAGCATCCGGTCGCGAAAGATTCGCGGCCGACCAAGGTTCCATTCATCAAAAGGTTGTTGGGAAGGAAACACGAGCCGGCTGTGACGGAGATTATTCCCATTGCCGAAGAGCCGCCGATCATGGGGCCACCGGCCGTCATAGAACAGCCGATGACCGCGATCCCCGCCGAACAAGAGCCGCCTACAACGAAGATCCCCGTTACCGAAGATCCGGCGACGGTGGAGATTCCGGTCTCGACAGATTCGGCGGCGCCCAAGATTCCGTTCTTCAAGAGATTGCTGGGAAGGGAAGCTCCGGCCCCGAAGAAGGTGCCGTCGAGGAAGGCTCCGGCGTCGAAGAAGGTGCCGTCGAGGAAGGCTCCGGCCGCGAAGAAGGTGCCGCCAAGGAAGGCTCCAAAGTCCAGGCTGATGCCGGTGAAATACGTTCCACCGTCCGAAGCGCGGTCGGCGAAGAAGGCCACACCCCCCGGGGCGCGGTCGGCGAAGAAGGCTCCACCGCCGGGGTCGCGGCCGGGGAGGAAGGCTCCACCCCCCGGGGCGCGGCCCGCGAAGAAGGCTCCGGCCGCCGACGAGTCGCCGAAGACGAACACGCCCCAGTTGCCGTACGCGCCCTATGGCCCGGGCTCCGCTCGCGCCACTCCGGATGGCGGCGGACCGGCAGGATGGCCGGTGAAGGGCCGTTCGGATACGAGGCTCTACTACACCCCCGACGATCCGACGTACGACGCGACCGTCGCCCAGGTCTGGTTCAAGGACGAGAAATCCGCTGCGCGAGCCCTTTTCACCCCGTGGCGCAAGAGCTCAAACCGGTGACACGAAGACAGGCGTCGCGCGCGCTAGCTGGGACCGGGGAGGCGCAACACTAGCCGAGCGCCACCCAGTGGGCTGTTTTCCAGCGACGCCGTCCCGTTGTGGAGCTGGGCCTGCTGGGCGACCAACGCCAGACCCAGGCCAGACCCCGAATGCGAGGCCGTCGACCCGCGCGAGAAGCGCTCGAACACCACGTGGCGCTCAGCTTCGGGTACTCCGCTGCCGTTGTCGTCGACTGCGATCTCCACTCCGGCGCGCGAGCTGACCGCCGACAGCTGGACGTGGGTCGCTCCTCCATGTTTGACGGCGTTGGCGATGGCGTTGTCCACAGCGAGGCGCAACCCGGCCGGGAGTCCCACGATGATGCAGGTTGGCGACGGCACCAGTGAGACACCGACGTCGGGATAGATCCGGGCCGCGTCGTGCGCGGCGCGGTCGAGCAGGTCCGTGATGTCAACCGGCACGTGATCGTCCGACGTCGACAACTCGCCTTGGGCCAACCGCTCCAGGGCGGTCAGGGTGGCCTCTATCCGCGATTGGGTGCGGATGACGTCGTTGAGTACTTCTTTGCGCTGGTCGTCGGGTAGGTCCAGGGTGGACAGCACCTCGAGGTTGGTGCGCATCGCGGTCAGAGGCGTGCGCAACTCGTGGGAGGACACCGCCGCGAAGTCGCGAGCCGAAGCGAGCGCCTCCTTGGTCCGGTTCTGTTCGTTCCAGATGCGCTGCAGCACGCCCCTCATCGCCTCGGCGATCTCAACGGCTTCACTCGCGCCGTGCACTTCGACCCGTGGCGCCTCGTCTCCCGCGTCGATCGATCGGGTCTGCTGAGCGAGCTGTTTAAACGGCCGCACCGCGAACGCGGCCAGCAGCCAGGCGAACACGGCCGCCGCGACGATGGCGAATCCGCAGATCAGCATCACCCGTCGGTGCAGGTTGTTGGTCTCGGCGATGGTCGTGTCGTACGTGGCCCCCACGGCGAGCGACGTCGGGACCGGACCGGGAATCTCCACCGTCCGCACCCGGTAACGCACCCCGCGCACATACGTGTCGGCGTAGTCGGCCTTCAGCCGGGGCAGCGTGACGTCGGAATTCGACTTGACCAGCTCGCCGCGCCGGATCGTCATGATGGCGTCACGGTCGTTGGGGGAGCTTGGGATTTCGTCAAGACCGCGCGGCAGGAAGGGGATCGCGAAGCCCGCGGCCTCGTCGAGCCGGCGGTCCAGCCGTTCCTTCCGGTCGTTGGTGATCCCGACCCAGACGACGGTGCCGACGATGAGCACCGGGATCGCGGCGCCGATGGCCGTCGCGAGCACGACCCGTGTCCGCAGCGATGGCGTACGGGCAAAAATCCGGGACAGGAGATTCATAAAGCTTCAATCCGTTACTGCATGGCTACTGCATCCGCAGCACGAACCCGACTCCGCGGACGGTGTGCAGCAGCCTGGGGCCGCCGTTGGCCTCGAGCTTGCGGCGCAGGTACCCGATAAACACGTCGACGACGTTGGTGTCGGCGGCGAAGTCATACCCCCACACCAGCTCCAACAGCTGCGCACGAGACAGGACCGCGGTCTTGTGCTCGGCCAGCACGGCGAGCAGGTCGAACTCGCGCTTGGTCAAATCGACGTCGACACCGCTGACCCGCGCCCGCCGACCGGGGATGTCCACTTCCAGCGGGCCCACCGTGATGGTTTCCGAGGAGGACGACGCGGTGGCGCCGCGGCGGCGCAGCAGCGCTTTCACCCGAGCGACCAGCTCGGCCAGCACGAACGGTTTGACCAGGTAATCGTCGGCACCGGCCTCGAGGCCCGCCACGCGATCGTCGACCGAGCTGCGCGCGCTGAGCACGCAGACCGGCACGTCGTTGTCCATGGCTCGTAGCGCCGTGACGACGCTGACGCCGTCCAGGACGGGCATGTTGATGTCGAGGACGATCGCGTCGGGCCGCATCTCGGTGGCGCTGCGCAGGGCCTCGGCGCCGTCGACTGCCGTCGACACCTCGAATCCCGACAGGCGCAGGCCGCGTTCCAGGGAGGCGAGCACGTCGGCGTCGTCGTCAACGACCAAGACGCGAGGCGAGGTCACTCCAGAGTCCATGCAGCCCATTTTGCCGGATGGATGCGTGTGGGGGTGGGAGGATCACCGCCGGGTCGTTCGGCGATTACCGGCGTCCCAGGCCGCTCAACTGCAGCGCGATCTGCCGGCGCAGGGTGGGAACCCGGGCGGCCAGCCGCATGGCCGAGTTGCGGATCGGGCGTAACGGGCGGGGCAGGGTGGCGATTCGGGTCAAGCGCCCGGTCAGTTTCAGCACCTGCTCGGCCCGTCGGCGCTGGGCGGTGGCGTAGGCGTCCAGCGCGGTGTCGGAGCTGCCGTGCAGGACTTCGGCGAGCGCGTCGGCCAATGCAATCGCGTCGGTGATCCCCAAATTCATGCCCTGACCGCCGGCGGGGCTGTGCACATGGGCGGCGTCGCCGGCCAGCAGTACTCGGCCGACCCGGTAGCGGTCGGCGACCCGGTGGTGGATGTGGAACCGCGTTCCCCACACCAGGTCGGTGACCTCCAACCGGCCCGGCCCGAACGCCCGATTGTCCAGCAGCGACTGCACGAAAGCCGGCGACGGCACCTTCGGTGCGTCCGCGGCCGGGGCGACGATGCGGAAGATGTCGTCGGGCAGCGGCGCCAGCACCGTGAGGCCTTCGTCGGCGTAGAACAGGATCACTTCGTCGCGGGGCGCATCGCCGGTCAGTCGCACGTCGGCGAGCGCGAAGGATTCCGCGAATTCGCCACCGGCGAAACCGATTCCGGCTTGTTCGCGCACCGTGCTGTGCATGCCGTCGGTCCCGACGACATAGCCGGCCCGGAGGGTTTCGCCATCGTCGAAAGTGGCCGTGACGCCGTCCCCATCCTGGATGATGCGGCTCAGGGTCTTCGGTCGGATCACTTCGCCGCCCAGTTCGTGCAGTCGTTCCAGGAGCAGGCGCTCGGTGTCGGCCTGGGAGAGCATCAGCGTGTACGGGTGCTTCGTCGGCAGCTGGCTGAAATCGACCGGGATCAGCACGCGGGGGCCCTCGCGCATTGTGAACCGCGGCGCAATCAGCCCGGCTTTGACCATTCGGCGTGCCACATCGAGGTCCTCAAGCACCTCCAGGGTGCGCGCGTTGACGGCGGCCGCGCGCGAGGTGTTCTGGCCCTCCGGCAACTTGTCCACCACGACCGCCCGGACTCCGTGCGCGATAAGGGCGGCGGCCGTCGTGAGGCCGGTGGGGCCGGCGCCTACCACCAGGACGTCCGTGTTGTTCACGGGTGACTCCTTTCATGGATTGAATTCATTTGGTCAACGCTTGTTGGCATAACCCATGTTGGCGCGGCGCTGGTGCAATGTCAACACTTGTTGGCCTACAATTGTTGACATGAGGAGATCATCGGATGAGACCAAGGCCGCCATCCTGGTGGCGGCGCGCGAGCGGTTCGGTTCCGCCGGTTTCCAGGCCGCCACGATTCGCGCGATCGCCGCTGACGCCGGGGTGGATCCCGCGATGGTGATGCGGTACTACGGCAGCAAGGACAAGCTGTTCGCCGCCGCGGTCGAGTTCGATCTGAGGTTTCCCGATTACGCGACGGCCGACCCTAAGCAGGTCGGGCCGTCGCTGGTTCGGCACTTCCTCGAACGCTGGGAGGGCGACGAGGCGCTGGTGATCCTGCTGAGGTCCAGCGCCACCAACGGCGAAGCCGCGGAACGGATGCAGGAGATTTTCGGAACCCAACTGCGGCCGCTGGTTGCCGCGCTGGTGCCCGCCGGTGAGGCCCCTGTTCGGGCAGGGCTGATCGCCACCCAGATCCTGGGTATGGCGTTGTGCCGCTTCGTGTTACGGCTACCGCCCGTGGTCGAGATGACCCGCGACGAGGTCGTCGAGTGGCTCGGCCCGACGATCCAGCGCTACTTGGGGCCGCCAGACGGCTGATGACGGTATCCCGAGACTTAAACCACTGCGAGCATTCCCGGCGCGTCGTGTGCGTGGTTTAAGTGTCGCGGTAGCCCCGACGGCGGAGAGCCTCGCGGACCCGGTGTACGACGTCGCCGGGCCGGTCCTCGGCGATCACCCGGATGACGATCCACCCGCGCTCCTCGAGAGCCTTGAGCCGGCCGATGTCCCGCACGTACTGACGCCGGCTGGTCCGATGCTGGTCGCCGTCATACTCGGCGGCTACCTTGTATTGCTCCCAGCCCATGTCCAGTACGGCAATTAGTCGCCAGTTCTCCTGCACCGGAATCTGCGTTGTGGGAACCGGTAATCCCGCGTCGACCAGCAGCAACCGCAACCACGTCTCTTTCGGGGACGCGGCGCCGGGGTCGATCCGCGACAGTACCGCCCTCAGTTGCCGCAGGCCGCGGGCGCCGGGGTGGCGGTTGGCGAGTAGCAGCACATCCTCGACGGAAAACGGCGTGGCTCGCATCAGCGCATCCAGCCGCGCGACCGCATCACCGCTTGACGGCCGGCGCGCCAGGTCAAATGCCGTACGCGCGAGCGTGGTCACCGGGAGGCCCGCGACGCGGGTGAGCTCGTCGCTCTCGACTCGATGATTGCGGGTGACCACTCCTGCCGGCGCATGCGGGTTACGCCAGATCAACTCAACGGGCTCGTCGTCGTCAATCCAATTCGAGCCGTGCAGGGCCGCTGCGGTAAGCCCGCCTAGGACACCGCGCCGGCGCGACCACAGCCATGCCGCCTCGGAGCGAGTTCGGAGGGTCACTGGTGCATCAACTGATAGGTAGACGTCGGGGAAGATGGCGCGGAACCCAGTACGCAACTGGTAGGGGTTGAGTTTCCCTTGTCGGAGCGCTTCGCTCCCGCTGAAGACGTCGGTCATGTGCATACGACGCCTGTCCGGGCCTGCCAGGTTTCGCCGAGACTTAAGCCATGGCGACGTTCTGCGGCGTGTCGTGTGCCTGGGTTAAGTGTCGCGGGGCAATCCGATGCGCCGGTAGCGCCGCAACCGCGTGGCCACCCGCTCGGCAGCCGGTATCCCGCGCAGCGCCTGCACCTCAGCGGCTATCGCGCGCGACAGTCGTTGAGCGAACTCGAGCGGCTCATCGGCGGCGTCGGGGTGCTCCGGCACGATGACGTCGACAATCCCGGACGCCAGCAGGTCCGCAGACCGAATGCCTTGGGCCGCGGCCAGTTCGGCGGCATGGGCGGTGTCGCGGAAAACAATCGCGCTGGCGCCCTCAGGCGGCAGCGGTGCCAGCCAGCCGTGCAGCGCGGCCAGCACCCGGTCGGCGGGGACCATCGCCAGCGCCGGCCCGCCGCTGCCCTGTCCCAGCAGCACCGACACCGTCGGGGTATCCAGCGTCACGAGCTCGGCCAGGCACTGGGCGATCTGCCCGGCCAGCCCGCCCTCCTCGGCCTCGGCCGACAACGCGGGCCCGGCGGTGTCGATCACCAATACCAGCGGCAGGCGCAGCTCGGCGGCCAGCGCCATGCCGCGCCGGGCCTCGCGCAGCGATGCGGGTCCGACCGGACTTCCAACCCGCCGGCGACCCGCTGCTGGCCGAGGACCACCGCGGGCTGTCCGTTGAATCGGGCCAGCGCCAGCAGCGTGGTCGCCGCTTCGCCCATGCCGGTCCCGGACAACAGCACCTGGTCGGTGGCGCCATGTCGCAGCAGATGTCCGACACCCGGCCGGTCCGGCCGCCGCGACGCCACCACCGAGTCCCACGCCGGCACGTCGGGCGTCGGTTCGGGTGGCTGCGGCTGCGGCCAGCGGTGGGGGGTGATCGGCGATCACCGTCAGCGCGCGATCGAGCGTCCGGCGTAACTCGTCGAGCACGACGACGCCGTCGATCACCCCGTGCCGCTGCAGATTCTCGGCGGTCTGGATGCCTGCCGGGAATGGTTCGCCGTAGAGCAGCTGGTACACCCGAGGCCCGAGGAAGCCGATCAGAGCGCCCGGTTCGGCGACGGTGACGTGGCCCAGCGAGCCCCACGACGCGAAGACCCCGCCGGTGGTCGGGTTGCGCAAGTAGACGAGGTAGGGCAGGTGCGCCTGTTTGTGGAGTCTGACCGCCGCGGCGATCTTGACCATCTGCAGAAACGCAACCGTGCCCTCTTGCATGCGGGTGCCGCCGGAACTCGGCGAGGCCAACAGTGGCAGCCGCTCGGCCGTCGCCCGTTCTACGGCGGCGGTGATCCTCTCCGCCGCCGCCACCCCGATCGAGCCGCCCAGGAAGCCGAACTCGCACACGACCACCGCCACTCGGCGCCCGACGATGCGCCCCTCGCCGGTCAGCACTGCTTCGTCTCGGCCGGTGGCCGCTCGGGCGTCGGCCAACTCCCGGGCGTAGGACTCGCTCACCGGCAGCACGAGCCGCTCGCTGTCCCAGCTGACGAAGGAGCCCTCGTCCAGCACCGCATCCCGCAGTTGGTCCGTGGTGATACGACTCACTCGACGAGGCTATATAGGCTGGCCTCCATGATCGGTATCACCCAGGCCGAAGCAGTCATGACGATTGAGCTGCAGCGGCCCGAACGCCGCAACGCCCTGAATTCCCAGCTCGCCGTCGAGCTGCGGGAGGCGGTGCAGAAAGCCACGACCGATAATGTCCGCGCCATCGTGCTGACCGGGCAGGGCACGGTGTTTTGCGCGGGCGCGGACCTGAGCGGAGACGCGTTCGCCGCCGACTATCCCGAACGGCTGGTCGAGCTGAACTACGCCATCGACGCAGCTCCGATGCCGGTGATCGGGGCCATCAACGGCCCCGCCATCGGCGCCGGGCTGCAGCTGGCCATGGTATGTGATCTGCGGGTCGTCGCGCCGGATGCGTTCTTTCAGTTTCCCACTTCGAAATACGGTCTGGCCCTTGACAAACTGGAGTATCCGCCGACTGTCGTCGCTGGTCGGCCACGGGCGGGCCCGTGCGATGCTGCTAACCGCGGAGAAACTGACCGCCGAGGTGGCGCTGCAGACCGGCATGGCCAACCGGATCGGGACGCTGGCCGACGCCCAGGCCTGGGCCGCCGAGGCCGCCGGCCTGGCGCCGCTGGCGATACAGCACGCCAAGCGGGTGCTCAACGATGATGGCGCCTACGAGGTCCAGCGGCCGGTCCACAAGGAGCTCTTCGACAGGGCCTGGGCCAGCCAGGACGTCGTCGAAGCGCAGGTCGCCCGGATGGAGAAGCGACCACCGAAGTTCCAGGGGGCCTGACTTTCATGCTGCGGGGGGCGCTACGACTGGCCGCCGGCACGGCGTCGCTGGCGGCAGGCAGTTGGTTGTTGCGGGCGCTGTACGGCTCGCCGGCCGAGCTCGGGGCTTCCCCCGCGTCGATCCGGGAGGTGGCCGAGGGGTCGCCGAACTATTCCGACGGCGCGTTCGTCAATCTCGACCCCGCCTCGGTATACAAGATGGATCGCGAGCAACTGCGGCTCATCGTGTGGGAGCTCATGGGAAACCGCGGCGGGAGTCGGCCGGCGGCACCGATCCCATTGGCGGCACCCGAAATTCTCGACGGTGATCCCAGCCGGCTCGCCGTCAGCTGGTTCGGCCACTCGACGGCGCTGCTGGAAATCGACGGTTACCGGGTGCTCACCGATCCGGTGTGGAGTGACCGGTGCTCGCCGTCGGACACCGTCGGACCGCAACGGCTGCATCCACCGCCGGTGCAACTCGAGGGGCTGCCCGCAGTCGATGCGGTGGTCATCAGCCATGACCACTACGACCACCTCGATCTCGACACCGTCATCACCTTGGCCCACACTCAGCGGGCCCCGTTCTTCGTGCCGCTTGGCGTCGGAGCCCACCTGCGCGCGTGGGGAATTCCAGAGCACCGCATCGTCGAACTCGACTGGTATCAGAGCGGTCAGGTTGATGACCTCACCGTGGTTTGTCTACCGGCGCGGCACTTTTCGGGCCGCGTTTTCGATCGCAACACGACCCTCTGGGCGTCCTGGGCCTTTCTTGGCCCGACCCATCGCGCGTATTTCGGCGGCGACACCGGCTACACAAAGAGCTTCACACAGATCGGAGCCGACCACGGACCGTTCGACCTGACCCTGTTGCCGATCGGGGCCTACAACACGGCGTGGCCGGACATCCACATGAATCCCGAGGAAGCGGTTCGGGCGCATCTGGACGTCACCGATTCGGGATCGGGGCTGCTGGTGCCGATCCACTGGGGCACCTTCCGGCTGGCCCCCCATCCGTGGGCCGAGCCGGTCGAGCGCCTGCTGGCGGCCGCGACGCCCGCCCACGTCGAGGTGGCGGTGCCCACACCCGGTCAACGCATTGACCTCGCCGGGCCTCGCCGGTTCAACCCGTGGTGGCGGCTCTGATTCCCTGGCTGCTGCAGCTAAAGTGCGGCCATGACGAAACGTGCGGCAACGGCCGCTGTCGTGATTGTCTTGCTTGCGTTGACGGGATGTGGGCCGGCACAACCGGTATCCGGCCCACCGTCCGCGCTGTCTGACGCACCGCCCAACGAGGTTTCGGGTCTGCAGATTCCCGTCGGCCGTATCGACGACGCCATCGCAAGGATCGACGGTCTCGTCGGCGACCTGATGAAGAGCACCGGCATCCCCGGCATGGCCGTGGCTGTCGTTCATGGCGGAAAGACGGTATATGCCAAGGGTTTCGGCGTACGGGACGCAACCAGGGGCACCGGACAGGACAACAGGGTCGACGCCGACACCGTCTTCCAGTTGGCGTCGCTGTCGAAATCGGTAGGTGCGACGGTGGTCGCGCACGAAGTCGGCGACAACGTTGTCACCTGGGACACGCCCGTGGTCTCCAAGCTGCCCTGGTTCGCGCTGGGCGATCCTTATGTCACCGGCCATCTGACCATCGCGGACCTGTACTCGCATTGCTCCGGGCTGCCCGATCACGCCGGTGACAAGCTGGAGGATCTGGGCTACGACCGTCGGCAATCGCTCGAACGGCTGAAGTACTTGCCGCTTGCGCCCTTTCGAATCAGCTACGCCTACACCAACTTCGGAGTTACCGCCGCCGCCGAGTCGGTGGCCGCCGCCGCGGGCAAACCGTGGGAGGACCTGTCCGAGGAGGCGCTTTACCGCCCGCTGGAAATGCGTTCCACGAGTTCGCGATTCGCAGACTTCGTGGCCAGGCCCAACCGCGCGGTCAACCACGTCAGAGCCGGAGACAAGTGGGAGCCGCGTTTCCAACGCGATCCGGATCCTCAATCCGCCGCGGGCGGGGTGAGTTCGTCGGTCAACGACATGACGCGCTGGCTAATCATGCTGCTGGGCAACGGAAGTTACAACGGCCAGCGCATCGCGTCGCCGGAAGCCCTGCTGCCCGCGACCACCGCGCAGGTGATCTCGGTGCCCGCGACGACACCGAAGGCGCGTTCCGGCTTCTACGGTTACGGTTTCAACGTGTCGGTGAGCTCGTCGGGGCACACCACGTACAGCCATTCCGGCGCCTTCTCGTTGGGCGCTGCGACGAACTTCGTGGTGATGCCGTCCGAGGACGTCGCGATCATCGCACTGACCAACGCCGCGCCCATCGGCGTGCCGGAGACGTTGACCGCCGAATTCATGGATCTGATGCAGTACGGCCAGATTCGCGAAAACTGGGCCAACCTTTACAAGCAGGCGATGGGCTGGATGAACAACCCGGAGGGCTCGCTGGTCGGCAAGCAGCCGCCGGCCAACCCCGCGTCGGCCAGACCCCTGAGCGACTACGCCGGCGTATACGCCAACGACTACTGGGGGCCGGCCATCGTGATCGAACGTGACGGCGCGCTCCAGCTTGCGCTGGGCCCGAAAAACCAGACGTTCAGTTTGACGCACTGGGACGGTGACACCTTCACGTTCCCGGTGACGGGCGAAAATGCGCCGCCCGGAACGATTTCGAAGGCGGTCTTCTCCGGGAACACCTTGAACCTGGAGTACTTCGACTCGGACAAGCTGGGAACCTTCACCCGATGAGCGGTCCGGGCACAAGTAGGGTTTCCACCAGGCAAGTAAATTCTGCGGGGAAAGGGCGGGGACATGGGATTGCCTGGACAAGGCAAAGGACCTGTTGTCGCAAAACGCCGACAAGGTCGAGATGGCGATCGACAAGGCCGGCGAGTTCGTCGACGAAAGACGCAGGGCAAGTACTCCGACACCATCCACAAGGTGCAGGAAGAGGCCAAGAAGGTCGCCGGCTCTGAGGGCACGGGCGACCAGCAGAGCTGAGCGCATGGCGAAACTGTCCGGATCCATCGACGTACCCTTGCCGCCCGAGGTGGCCTGGAAGCATGCCTCCGACCTGTCCCGGTACAAGGAATGGCTGACCATCCACAAGGTGTGGCGCAGCAAGTTGCCTGACGACATCGAGAAGGGCACGGTCGTCGAGTCGATCGTCGAGGTCAAGGGCATGTACAACCGGATCAAGTGGACGGTCGTGCGCTACAAGCCACCGGAAGGCATGACGCTCGACGGCGACGGCGTCGGCGGTGTCAAGGTCAAGCTAATGGCCAAAGTTCAACCCAAAGACGACGGTGCGGTCGTCGGCTTCGACGTGCACCTGGGTGGTCCCGCGCTGTTCGGGCCGATCGGCATGATCGTTGCCGCCGCGCTGCGAAGCGACATCAGGGAATCGCTGCAGAACTTCGTCAGGGTGTTCACCGGCCGCTGACCCGCGGTCGAACGGAGATGGTAGCCCCCGGGGCTAAGTCAGCTAATCTCGCAACCATGAATCGGCGCCCGCGTCCCGGTTGGCTGGTGGCGTTTTTCGCCCTGCTCATTTCGGCCAGCGCGTGGATGCCGTGGCTGGCGACGGCGATCAACGGCGGGGGCTGGGCCAACGCCATCGGGGGCGCCCACGGCAACCTGGAACTGCCGAAGGGATTCGGTGCGGGCCAGCTCATCGTGTTGTTGTCCTCGACGCTGATAGTGGCCGGGGCGATGGTGGGTCGCGGCCTGTCGGCGAAGCTTGCTTCCGTTGCCGCGCTGGTCATTTCGCTGCTCCTTGTGGCTCTCACGGTGTGGTACTACAAGCTCAACGTCAAGGGGCAAGTGTCGGCGGAATACGGACTCTACGTGGGTGCGGTCGGCGCGGCCTGTGCGGTGGCATGCTCGATTGCGGCCGTCATTGCGGCCCTGGCTGCCGGTCGGTCCAACCGATGAGGTTTCAGGCCGACGGAAACTCGTGCTTACCCGACGCGGCGCTGCCGTCGGGCTCGTTGACGCCGAACACGAAGGGCGCGAACACGACTTCGCGTCCGTCCGGGTCGCGATAGGTGACCGCGCCCGTCGCCTCCCAATACGGGTGCTGCTCAACGGGTGTCAGGCCCGCCGCCTGAAGGCGCGTGATTGCGGCTTGCTGTGCCTCCTTGTCGGGGAAGTACAGGCACAGCTGTTCGTGGTGGTCCACCGCGACGGGCTCGGGCGACTCAACGATTTCCATCGTCAGGTTCCAGCTGGGCAGGCCGAAGATCGCGCCGTTGCTCTCGTTGCTGGCCTCGAACGTTTCGTAGAGTGGCAGCCCCACCAGCTCACGGTAAAACCGCACCGTTTCTTCGAAGTTCGACGAGCGGCGAGCAAACCGGATGCCGCCGATCGCTGCCAGATGCGCGGGCCAATGCGTTCTGTGGCGTCCCGAGGTTGGGTACATCGTCACAGCCCGATCCCGCTTGGGGCCGACTCGGCGGTATGCCAGCGGCGCAGCTGACCGCCGGGTGCCCACGTCGAATGCGTGCCGCTGGAAATGCGTTCGGGCAGTTGGAGTTTGCACACCGGGCCGTCCGCGAGCCTGGCCGCGTCGAAGATCACGCAGTACGAGGCGTCGGCATTCATGTCGGTGGTCAGGGTGACCAGGTATCCGTCGTCTTCACCGGCGGCGCCGAGCCGTGGCGCCATCGCGGTCTCACTTCCGTAGACGCCGTCGCCGAATGAGATGGCCTCCTCGTTTCCGGTGAGCAGGTCGTGCTTGACCAGTCCGTCGAACAAGAACCAGCCGGGCTTTCCGGTGGCGGCATAGGCGTACCGGTAGCTGCCCGCGGCGTACTCGGGGTTGATGGTCCCGAACTCGGTGATGGATTCCGACAACGGTTCTTCCTTGACCGCGCCGGTGACGAGGTTGAAGCGCCACCGGTGCAGCCGCGTTTGCAGGCGATCCAGCGCCAGGAAGCGAAAGAGCTTGTCCCACTTGGTTCCGCCGGTGTCAAGGGGCTGTGGATCGCCCTCGAAGAAGCCGTCGAGCACGATCTCGTCACCGTCCTCGTACGCGTTGGTGAAGTGCAGCACGAACGTCGGGTCCGCTTCGAACCACCGGATCTCGCCAGTCGAGCCCCGGCGGGGCAGCACCGCAAAGCGCGACGGAATGTCGGGGTAGAAGCGCGGCAGGTGGACATCGTGCTCGAGCAGCCTTGGATCCCAGAACAACGGGAAATCGTTGAGAATCACGTAGTTTTCGGTGAACGCCATGTCGTGCGGCAACCGTGGGCCGGGCAGCGGGATGTCGACGTAGTGGGCCAGCTCGTTGCCCTCGTCGACCACGCCGTAGCGCATGTACGGCTCTTGCTTGCTGTAGTTGAAGAACAGCAGCTCGCCGGTTTTGTTGTCGACTTTCGGGTGGGCCGACACACCCCAGTCCACCGGGAAGCGTCCGTTCCAGGTCTCCTTGCCGAGCGTGTTCGCCGAATACGGGTCGACCCGGTACAGGTCACCGCACTGGTAGAAACTGGTCAGCGCGACACCGCGATGGACGATCACGTCGGTGCTCGACGCGTCCTTCATCCGCGTCCGCGCGCCCCAGCCCTCCTCCCGTTTGGCCAGTTGCACCGGTTCGGCCAGCCCCGGCCACAGCGGCTCCCCGGCCTCGTTCTCCGCCAGGAAACCATCGGTGCGGACAAAACGGTTGCGGTAGAAGGCTTTTCCATCGCGGAAGCCGACCACGTGCACCATGGCGTCGCCGTCGAATGGGTGATAGGTCTTAAAGGCCGGGTGCAGCGGGTTTTCGGTGTTGCGCAGGTAGATGCCGTCCAGGTCGCGCGGGATTTCCCCCTCCACCGCCGTGAGGTCCTTGGCATCCCACTCGGTGGTCTGCGGACGCCACGGTCCGGTCCGGTAGGGATGGTCGTCGTCTTCGGGCAGCGTCGACAGGAACTTGCCAACGATCGCCACGTCCTTTTGAAAGTCCATGTCACATACCTCGCGGAGTGCTGACAACGAAACTGACCGTGGTGGCGGTGCTGCCCCCGAAATTGAGGGTGCCGAACGTCGTCGCATCCTCGACCTGGTAGTCGCCGGCCGCGCCGCTGACCTGCTTTGCCGCGTCGAGGAGCATCCGGACGCCGGAAGCCCCGACCGGGTGTCCACCGCCGATGAGTCCGCCGCTGGGGTTGATCGGCAGCCGGCCGTCGATCTCGATCTCGCCGTTTTCGATGGCCTTCCACGATTCGCCCGGGCCGGTCAGCCCGATGTGGTCGATGGCCAGGTACTCGCTGGGGGTGAAGCAGTCGTGCACCTCGAACCCGTCCACGTCGTCGAGCGTCAGGTGCGCGCGGCGCAGCGCGTCAAGCACCGCGGCCCGCACGTGCGGCAGCACATGAGTTTCCAGGGGATTGTCCGCAGCGCGGTCGAGTTTCTGCCGCAGGCCCAGCCCGACGGTGCGGTGCCCCCAGCCATCGATGCGGCCGATCGGGCGGGTGCCGGGGTGCTCGCGCAGATACGCGTCGTTGGCCAGGACCAATCCCGCACCTCCGTCGGTCATCTGGCTGCAGTCGAATCGGCGCAGCCGGCCCTCGGTGACCGGGTTGGTCGCGTCGTCATCCGCGATGGGGTGGGGGATCGTCCACGCACGCGTCTGGGCGTTGGGGTTACGCCGGGCGTTAGCGAAGTTGAGTTGCGCGATGGCGCGCAGATGCGCGTCGTCCAGGCCGTAGCGCCGGTCGTACTCGTCGGCGATCTGGGTGAACATCGATGGCCACAGGTAGCGCGCGCCGGCCCCTTCGTGTCCGGTCCACGCGGCGGCGCCGAGATGCTGGGCGGCGGTGTCACCGGGCACCGTTTTCTCCAGTTCGAGCCCAATCACGAGCGCGGTGTTGTAGGCGCCCGACCGCAGGTCGGCCATTGCCGACAGGGCCGCCACGCTGCCGGACGCGCATGCGGCTTCGTGCCGCGAGGCAGGGGTGTCCCAGAGCTCGTCGCAGACGGTGGCGGGCATGGCCCCGAGGTGACCCTGGCTCGCGAACATCTCGCCGAAGGCATTGCCGACGTGGACGACCCCGATGTCGGTGGCGTTGACCCTGGCCGCGGCGAGCGTGCCGTCGACCACCTCAGCGGTCAGGGCTGCGAAGTCACGGCCCTCTTTCGTGAGGTTGCGAGCGAAATCACTTTGGTAGCCCCCGAGAATCCACACGCTTGTCGAGCCATCCATACGCGGCCACGGTACTCCGAAAAGCGGCCCCGTCGGCTCTCGGGCTGAACCGACGGGACCTGGGTGCGCGCGAAGGCCGGCCAACGCACTCACCTCTCCTTGAACATTGCCCCCGACGCAGATCGACAAACATGATTAGACGACGTCTTCGACAAGCTCGGTCGGCTCCTGCCCAAGACGCTGGGCGTCGGCGAGGTCGACGGACGCCAGGTCGATGCCCTTGGTCTCGCGGGCGAGCACGGCCGCCACCGCGCTGACCGCCGCGGTCGCCGCCAGGTACCAGGCGATGGGAACCGAGGATTTGTAGGTCTCGAGCAGGCGAACGGCGATGATCGGTGCCAGCGAACCGGCGACGATGGATGTGACCTGGTAGCCGAGCGACACCCCCGAGTAGCGCATCCGGGTCGGGAACATCTCCGCCATGGCCGCCGGCTGGACCGCGTACATGAGACCGTGGAACACCAAACCGATGACGATCGCCGCCATGATGATCGCGTTGCGGCCGCTGTCCATCATCGGGTATGCGAAGAACCCCCAGGTGCACGCGCAGACCGCACCGACGAAATAGATTGGGCGCCTGCCAAATCGGTCACTGAGACGTCCGGCCAGCGGGATGACCCCAAAGTGCACGACGTGCGCGGCCAGCAGCCACCACAGGATGACCTTGGTGTTGGCGTGCACGTGCACTTTCAGATACGTGATGGAGAAGGTGACCACCAGGTAATACATGGTGTTCTCACCGAAACGCAGGCCCATGGCGGTGAAAACGCCACGAGGATAACGCTTTAACACCTCGACGGCACCCAATCGCCTCGTCTTGGACCGCTCGGCCTGTCGCTGGGCTTCAAGGAAGATTGGCGCATCGGTCACCTTCGTGCGGATGTAGTAGCCGATCAGGACGACGACCGCGGATAACCAGAACGCAACGCGCCAGCCCCAGCTCATAAACGCCGCGTCCGACAGCGTCGAGGTGAGGCCCAGAAGTACGACCGTGGCGAGCATGTTGCCGCCCGGCACCGCGGCCTGCGGCCAGCTCGCCCAGAAACCGCGGCTGGGGCTTGGGCTGTGCTCGGCGACGAGCAGCACGGCGCCACCCCACTCGCCGCCGACGGCGAAGCCCTGGAGGAAGCGCAGCACCACCAATAGCGCGGGGGCCCAGTATCCGATCTGGGCGAACGTGGGCAGGCAGCCCATGAGCACGGTCACGGCGCCCACCAGCAGCAAGCTGAACTGCAGCAGTTTCTTGCGCCCGTACCGGTCTCCCAGTTGGCCGAAGACCAGACCGCCCACCGGTCGGGCGGCGAAGCCGACGGCGTAGGTCACAAAGGCGGCAAGGATCGCGTCGAGCTCGTTGCCGCCGCGCGGAAAGAACACCTTGCTGAACACCAGCGTGGCCGCGGTGCCGTAGAGGAAGAATTCGTACCATTCGACGACGGTGCCGGCCATCGACGCGGCGACCACTCGGCGAAGAAACGTCTTGTTTTGGAATGGGTCGTGCTGCAACTCATTACGGACACTCATTCGGATGTCCTCCTTGGCGGACCGCTCACCGGGCGCCGACCGAATGCGCTGGCGGATGGAGCGTAACTGGCCGGGGCTGCTTGGTGTAGGGCGAGGACCCAGACGGCCGGTGGAATTTGCCGGGCTTTGCCCCGTGGGACTCAGGAGTCGCAGAAGTCACTGACACCGGACGGGAAGGTGCGGGTCGGCGCCCGACGCACGCGAGCCCGGTGAAACCGAAGCGTTGCGACACGGTCTCGGATGGATACCTATTCGCGAATCACTGGTCACATTAGCCACGCGCATAACTATCGTCACATAAGCCAACTGCGGACGTCAATGCGACGGCCTGCTCCTGGAAGGGTGTGACCTTGACTGCGATTCCTCGGATCGTGTCGCTATCGATGGCGTCGGTGACCGCCATTGGTTTCTTCGTCGTGACCGGCCCCGCGCCGTCAGCGAACGCCACACCCTGCACCGCGCCCGAAGCGAACATAGATCCGCCGGCCGCGCCCCCGGACATGCCCGCGCCCCAGCCTGTCGTCGTACCGCCGACCGGGCGCAGGCCCTCTAACGCCAACGACCGCGCGCCGCTGCCGAAACTGGGCCCGCTGATCTCTTCGTTCCTCAAGCCGGGAGCGGGGGGCCGCCGATACTCCGCCCCGATACGCCCCCAGGCGGGTGTCGTTCCGCCCGGGCCCAATCCACCCGCGCCGGGGATCCCGCAGCCGCCGAACGCCAACCCGCTGGTGCCGAACGCGGCCCCGGTGCAGCCGCAGCCTATACCGCAGCCGGCGCCAGAGGCCGCGCCACCGCCTCCCGCCAATATCGCGGGGGCACCGACGTCGCTCGTCGACTGGGTGACCGGACCGGAGGGCCCGAACAAAACCCTCCAACGTTTCGGCATCTCCGGGACCGACCTCGGAATCACCTGGGACAACGGCGATCCCGCAAATCGTCAGGTCCTGATGGCCTTTGGTGACACGTTCGGCTATTGCAAGGTCCACGGCCAGCAATGGCGATACAACGTGTTGTTCCGCAGCTCGGACCGCGATCTGTCGCATGGAATCCACGTGGCGGAAGGCGTACCCAACGACAGGTATTCCGGCTCACCGGTGTGGACGACCGGCCTTTCCAAGCAGGTTGTCAACACCATCCACCGGGCGGGGCACGAGACGGGAATCATTCCTACCGCGGCGATCTCGCTCGGGAGAACCCAATACCTGAGCTACATGTCCATCAGACAGTGGGGCCGCGATGGCGACTGGTCGACGAACTATTCGGCCATCGCGAGGTCCGTCGACAACGGCCAGAACTGGGGTATCTTCCCCAGCACGATTCGCACGGCCTCGGCCGACGCGGTGCCGGGCGCCGGGTTCACGCCGGGAAATGAAAACTTCCAAATGGGCGCGTTCATGAAGGGCACCGACGGCTACCTGTACCAGTTCGGAACCCCTTCGGGACGCGGCGGTGCGGCATTTCTGTCGCGAGTTCCACCGAACGCCTTGCCGGACCTCAGCAAGTACCAATACTGGAACGGCGACGGGGAAGGGCGTTGGGTCCCGGCGAATCCGGGTGCGGCGACGCCGATTTTCCCGGGGCCCGTTGGCGAAATGTCGGCCCAATACAACAGCTATCTCAAGCAATACCTGGTGCTCTACACCAACGGTGGCAGCAACGACGTCGTGGCGCGGACCGCGCCGACTCCGCAAGGACCATGGAGTCCGGAGCAACCGCTCGTAACCTCAATGCAGATGCCCGGTGGCATCTACGCGCCGATGATCCATCCCTGGTCCTCGGGTAGGGATCTGTACTTCAACCTTTCGCTGTGGTCGGCATACGACGTGATGCTGATGCACACCGTGCTGCCGTAGTCTCCGCGTTCAGGCCCATCCGATGTCGGCCTGGGAGGAAACGCAATGGCTGCCGAGAACTACGACGCGATCGTGATAGGGACCAGCCAGGGCGGCAGGTTTCTTCCCCTCGAGCTGGCGAAGGCGGGCCAGAAGGTGGCCCTCGTCGAGCGTGGCCGACTCGGCGGCGTCTGCGTCAACACCGGGTGCACCCCGACGAAGACGATGGTCGCCAGCGCGCGCCTTGCCTACCAGGCGCGCCGCGGTGCGGAGTATGGCGTGCAGATCGGTCCGGTATCGGTGGACCTGGCCGCGGTGCGCGAGCGCAAACGGGCCACGGTCGCCGGCGCGCGGCAGAACTACGCGAGTCGCCTGACGCAGGATGGGCCTGAGCTGATCGAAGGCGAGGCGCACTTCACGGGCCCGAAGACGGTCGAGATCGCGTTGACGGACGGCGGGACGCGGCAGATCGCCGCGCCGGTGGTCGTCATCGACACGGGCACCCGGCCCAAGCCGTCGGCGATCCCCGGCGCGGGCGACGTCCCCCTGCTCGATTCGACGTCGATCATGGAGTTGGACGAGCTCCCCGAGCACCTGATCGTCATTGGCGGCGGCTACATCGGCCTGGAGTTCGGGCAGATGTTCCGCCGGTTCGGCAGCGAGGTCACCATCGTCCAGCGGTCGGCGCGCTTGCTCACGATCGAGGACGAGGACGTCTCGGACGAGGTCACCGCCATCCTGCGCGACGAGGGGATCACGGTTCTGACCTCGTCGACGCCGGTCCGGGTCGAGTCGGGAGGGCGGCCGGGTGCGGCTGACCGTGCGCACGGAGGGTGGTGAGCGACAGGTCGTAGGCTCGCACGTGCTGTCGGCGACCGGCCGCATCCCGAATACGGAGGCGCTGACCCTCGAGGCGGCCGGCATCCGTCTCGACGACCGCGGCTTCATCGAGGTCGACGAGTATCTGGAAACCAGCGTCCCCGGCGTCTACGCGATGGGAGACGTCAAGGGCGGCCCCGCCTTCACCCACGTTTCCTACGACGACTACCGCATCCTGCGCGCCAACCTGATCGCACACGAGAAGGCGAGCACGCGCGACCGGATCGTCCCGTACGCGGTGTTCATCGACCCCCAGCTTGGCCGCGCCGGGATGACCGAGCGCGAGGCCAGGGCGCAAGGCCGCGCGATTCGGGTCGCGAAGCTCCCGATGAGCGCCGTCGTCCGGGCGCTCGAAACCGGGGAGACGCGCGGCTTCATGAAGGTCATCGTCGACGCGGACAACGGGCAGATCTTGGGTTGCGCGATCCTCGGCACCGAGGGCGGCGAGATCATGACCATGATCCAGGTCGCCATGCTGGGCAAGCTCACCTACACCGCCATGGCGAACGCGATCTTCACGCACCCGCTTCTCGCCGAAGGCCTCAACACCCTCTTCGCGATGTTCGACGCCTGAGGGCGGCTGGTTATTCGCGATTTCCCGGCGTGAAGGTGACCGGCATAGACGTCAACTCGTTCGAGAAGTTTGACGTCAGGCGGGTGATCGGGCCGGCGAATTGCATGTCCGGCAGCCGCCGCATCAGTTCTTCGAACAGCACCCGCAATTCGAGCCGGGCAAGGCCGTTGCCCAGGCAGAAATGCGCGCCGCCGCCCCCGAAGGCCTGATGGGGTGGCTTCTGCCTTGATACGTCGAAACTTTCGGGGTTATCGATCGCCTCCGGGTCGCGGGATCCGGCCGGGTACCACATCGCGACACGCTCGCCCTCCCGGATCGGGTGTCCCCCAACCTCGTTGTCGCACTGGGCAACCCGAGTGAAGTAGATGACCGGTGTCACCCACCGCAGCATCTCTTCCACGGCGTTCGGGATTGCGTCCGGGTTACCGACCAGCTTTTGGCGTTCGCTGCCGTTCTCGATCAACGCGCGCATGCCACCGGAGGCGGTGTTTCGTGTGGTGTCGTTCCCGGCGAACATCAAGATGCCGAAGAAGAATGTCACCTCGGCCTCGCTCAGGCTCTCGCCGTCAACCTCGGCCGCGATCAACCGGGACACCAGGTCGTCGGTGGGATTCGCCTTCCGTTCGGCCGTCAGCGCGCTCATGTACCCACCGATTTCCATCAACGCACCCATACCTAGCTGCGGGTCGGCGGTCGCGGCCGCCCGAGAAAGCGTGTTCGTCCATTCGAACAACTGCCGACGGTCGTTCTGCGGCACGCCGAGCATGTCGGCGATTATTCGCAGCGGCAGTTCGACGGCGATGTCGTCGACGAAATCGCAGGCGCCCCTTTCGATCACGTCGTCGATGAGCGCCGTCACGTTGGAGCGGATACTCTCCTCTTTCTGGCGGATCATCTTGGGCGTGAAGACGGCCTGCACGATGTTGCGGTGCTTGGTATGACGGGGCGGATCCATGCCGAGGATGACTTCGGCCAGCGCCTCGGGGGGCACGGCGCCCTGGGCGGTCGTGAACACGCCGCCACGAGCGGACGAGAACGTGGCCGGGTTACGGCTGATGGCGGCGATGTCGGCGGCCTTGGTGAAGGACCAGAATCCCGGCTCATCGCCTGTGAGCGCGTTCCAGTGTGGACTTGCCTCCGAGCGCATGCGCGCAAAGAGTGGATAGGGCGGACCGTCCTCGAAGTACGAGAGGTCGGTCAGGTCAACCTTGGACAGGTCGGCCTCGGCAAGATTCGGCGTGGTGGTCATTGGGAATTCCTTTCGTTCAGTTGGTGATAAGAGATTTCGCCTTGGCCCAGCCGGGACGAAGCGCGGAGCGACCGGCTTCCCTGCCGAGCATGACCTCGACGATATGTCGCGCGCGTAATGCCGCGGCATCGGCCTGGAACTCGACCCGGATCGCCAGCCGTCGTAGCCGGTGTGGGCGGCCACCCTTTCCAGGATGACCTTGTCGCGGTCGACGAGTTTGCCGACGATGGATTGCAGCGTGGTGGCGACCGTCTCGTTATTGGGGGCATAGTTGTACGACGCGCACATGAAAACGTGAGTGACGGTGTCGGTTTCGGGGGTGATGGCATGTGTGCGGACATTCGAGTATTTCGTGCCGTCGGCCTCTAACTCCCATCGTTGGATGTGCATGGCGGGTGAGGCGAAGGTTCCGCTTTCCCGTCGGGTATACGAACGTCCGGGATCCAGGCCGGTGGCCTCGGCCTCCCAGTCCGCCAGCGGTGCCTCCGGTAGCAGGCGGGTGTAGGAGACGGTGGTTTCCGAGACCTCGACCTCGTTGAATGCCGGCAGCCGTTCCACGCCCGGCGGTACGTCGTCGCGGTAAACGATTGGAGCGTAAGAGAAGTCGAGATAGTGTTCGTGCACCATGAGGTAGTTGGCTTGCACCCGCCAGGTGTTGTGGAATGTGGACCATCCCGGCTGGTTTACCCACGGAGTTCGCGGCGGACGACTACGGGAAGCGGCCGCAGGGGGCCCGACCCAGATCCAGACAAAGGGCGGCTCCTCCAATATCGGGAACGTCTGCACGCTCATTCCGGTTGGGACACCCGGCTGTGTCGGTACGTGCGCGCATCGCCCGTCCGCGACGTACTCACAGCCGTGGTATCCGCATACGAGCCGGTCGCTTTCGACGCGGCCGTCCGATAGGGGGAAGCCGCGGTGTGCGCAGCGGTCATCGAATGCGACGGCCTGGCGATCCGGCGACCGCCACAGAACGATGTCGCGGCCGAGTAACCGGCGGCCCAACGGAGTGTCGCCCAGTTCGTCGGATGTCGCGGCCACATACCAGCATTTGGTGGGGTAGTTCGCGGTCATAGGTCCAGCACCAACTTTTCGCTGCAGGAACGGGATACACACGTCAGAATCTTATTGCCGGAGGCGCGTTCGGCGTCGGTCAGCATGGAGTCGCGATGATCCGGTGTTCCTTCCAGGACCTTCGCTTCACACGTGCCGCAGATCCCTTCCAGGCACGACGACAGAATCGGCACGTCGGCGTCCTCGAGTGCCTCGAGGATTGACGTTTCGCCGGACACCTCGACTGTGACACCGGAGCGCTGGCACACCACCTGGAACGTGTCGAGCGTTTCGGCGGTGGGTTCGGCGGGAGCCTTGGCCGCGAATCGCTCGATGTGCAGGCTGCCCTCCGGCCAATGTGCGCAGTGCTGTTCGGCCGCGGACAGCAATGGTTCGGGACCGCAGCAGTACACCAGTGTCTGATCCGCGGGCTCCTTGAGCGCGGTCTCGAGGTCGAAAAACCGACCGTTCTCGTCGTCAGCCCAGACCGTGACACGGTCATCATCCGAATCGGACAACGCCTCGGCGAAGGCCATCGTCGTTCGGCTCCTGCCGAGGTAGAGCAGCCTCCAGTCACTGCCCGTCTGCTGCGCCGAATCGACCATCGCCATGATGGGCGTGATCCCGATGCCGCCGGCGATGAACAGATACCGTGGCGAATCGACGAGCGGAAAGTGGTTGCGCGGCCCACGAACTCGCACGGTACTGCCCTCGACAAGGTGCTCGTGGACGTGACGCGAGCCACCGCGGCTCTTCGGGTCGAGCAGGACGCCGATTCGCCACGTTTTCGCATCACGCGGGTCCCCGCACAGGGAATACTGGCGGACCAACCCCTCGGCGAGCAGGAGGTCGATGTGGGCCCCCGGCTCCCAGCCCGGCAGATCGTCGCCCCGCGGGTGCACCAGGTCCAGCGCAACCACGCCGTCCGCCGCGGCATGTCGTCGGTTCACGACCAGGTCGGCCGTGAATTCGTGCACGGAAGTCATTAGTCGGAACTCCTCTCCGCGGTGACCAGCTCAGTCAATTCAGCCAGCTCAAGTCGAAAGTCGTTCATCAAATCCCAGGCGTCCGGCAATGTTTGAGCATCCCCGACGATCCCGATATCGAGTCCGTCCTGGTAGCTGACGACGGTGATGTTGAGGGTGAAACCGTCGAACACGAGACTCATCGGGTAATGCGCCAGAAGCGGGGCTCCATGGCAGCCCAACTTGACTGGCGACCCTGGCACGTTCGAGATGATCAGGTTTACCGGGGGCCGCACGAACCGCGACGAGACCAGCTCCATCAGTCCTCGAGCGGCGATGCCGAACATCGGCACCGGGATAGGGTCATTCACATCGCTCATCAGCGTCGGCGGCGCCTCGCGCGAGCGCTGCTTCGCGCGCGCGAGCGTTTCGTGTGCGAATGCGAATCGCTCACCCGCGTCGGACAGGTGCGTGGGAATCGGCGCGATGATCGAGGTAATCGCGTTTCCGTAGCGGTCTTTCGCGTCCGGCAACCTGGTCGACACGGGAATGTAGGCGACCAGCGGGTCTGCCGGCAGGTCGCCGGTCGATGTCAACCTGCGGCGGAGGGCACCGGCACACAGCGTGATCACGACATCGTTGACGGTGATGCCCAGCTCGTTCTTTATGGCCTTGACATCGCTCAATGAGACCGTGCCGAAAGCCACCGAGCGCCCCGCCGAAAGCTTGGCGTTGAAACGCATTCGGGGTGCGTCAAGCCGCTTCGCCAATGGGTCGCCCCGCACGATCTGCGAAAGGGTATGCGCACCAGGCAACGACCTCAAAATTGGGACCTGGTCCAGATGCGCCAGAGCGCCCGGGGCCGAATGCAGGGCGCGGACCCGCCTGAGCGGAAGGGATGCAATTCCGCGGACAGCCAGCGCCGCCTTGCTGGGAGCGACCTCGGCGTCGCCGCTGGTGGATGGCGTGGAGTTCTGGTCGGGCAAGTCGAGCAGGGCGGAGAAGATTTCACCCGCGGCGATGCCGTCCACCGCCGCGTGATGCAATGTCGTGACGACCGCGGTACGCCCCGGCAGGCCGTGGAACACCCGCAGCCTCCACAGCGGCTTTTCTCTATCCAGCGGTGTTGACAGTATGTCGGCGATCGCGGCAGCCAGGGTCGTTTCGTCGGCCGGCGCCGCGAGAGTTGTCTCCGAGACGTGATCCTCGAGATTGACCTCGCTCTCGACGAATACCGGTCGGTCGAGACCGAAAGGCACCGTTACCAGCTGCCAGCGCAAGGGCGGACATTGCCCCACTCGTTCGGCAAGCCGCTGTCGCATCGTCGCGGCGGTGATCGGTTTTTTGTTGCCGGTCTGATAGATCGCCAGCCCGCAGTAGTGCGAGCCGTAATTTCCGTGCTCGGCCGCCAAGAACTGTGCGTCGAGGCTTGAAAGACGGTGCATCAGAAGATCCTTCGCATCATCTTGATCGCCGTCTCGGTGTACGGCGGGTACATCACCTTCAGGTCGGGGCGCGCGCTCTTGGCCAGCACCGCCCTGCGGTGGCTCATCGCTTCGAACCCCCACCGGCCGTGGTAGGCACCCATTCCGCTGGCGCCCACGCCGCCGAACGGTAGCTGCGGAACCATGCAATGCATCGCGACGTGATTGACCACCGCGCCGCCCGACGGAATCCGGTCGATGAGCGCCTGCGCCACCGTCCGCGACGTGGTAAACAGGTATAAGGCCAATGGTTTTGGCCTATTGTTGACGAACTCCGCAGCTGAATCGAGCGAATCGACTGTCAGCACCGGCAGGATAGGGCCAAAGATCTCGTCCGCCATCACCGCGTCGGTGGGCGAGGGGTCGACAATCACGGTGGGTTCGATGCGCAGCGCGGCGCCGTCGAAGCCACCGCCGGTGGCGACCTTGCCGTCGGTAGCGCTGATCAGGGAGGCAAGCCGATCGAACTGGCGCTGGTTGACGATTCGCATCGACGGATCCGTTTCCGCTGAACGGAATTCGCGCACGTTGGCCACGATCTTGTCGACGAGCTCACCGGCAATTGACCGGTCGGCAAGCACATAGTCCGGCGCGATGCAGGTTTGGCCGGAGTTGATCAGCTTCACCCACGCGATGCGTCGCGCGGCCACGTCGATATCGGCGTCCGCCGCGACGATGACCGGGCTCTTGCCGCCGAGTTCGAGGGTGACGGGCGTCAACGTCGGGGCGGCGGCGGCCATGATCTTCTTGCCGACCTCCGTGCCACCGGTGAACAGGGCGTGGTCGAAACCTTGGGCCAGGAGAGCCTGCGTGACCGCGGCGTCTCCCTCGACGACCCGGACTGCTTCCGGATCCAGGTATTCCGGCAAAAGCCGCGCCATCAGAGCCGAGGTCGCCGGCGCCAGTTCGGACGGTTTGACCACCGCGCAGTTGCCGGCGGCCACCGCCGCTACGAGCGGCGCCAGGCTCAGGTACAGCGGGTAGTTCCACGGCCCGATCACCAGCACCACGCCGAGGGGGTCGTATTGCACCCAGCCTCGACCCGGTCGCTGGCTCAGCGGCAGTGACACGCGTCGGCGTCGCATCCATCTCTTCAGGTGCTTGCGGGCGTAGGTCGCCTCCGCTTTGGTCGACGCGATGTCGCCGAGCCATGCGTCCAGTGGCGAGCGGCCCAAATCCTCTGCGAGCGCTGCGGCTATCTCCGTTTCCCGTTCGTCGCACAACCGCTCAATCCCACGGAGCTGGCCAAGGCGCCATGACAATTCCCGGGTGCGACCGCTGTCGAACACCCGACGGACATCGCTCAGCAGTGAAGCGGCGTCCAATCGCGTCGTCTGGCTGAGCATTTCAGATCTCCGGCGCCGGGATCGCCCCGGTGAGAACGGCTCCGGTAGCCCCTCCGTCGACCACCAGCGCGTGCCCGTTGATCCACCGCGCCGCATCGGAGGCGAGAAACACGACCGCGCCCGCGATGTCTTCCGGAGTTGCGTGGCGTCCGAGCAAGGCCTTCAGACCGTCGAGGGTGTCCTTGCCCATCGTGTCCTCGAAATCGGCCAGGATCGGCGTCTCCACCGGCCCCGGCAGCACGGCGTTGATGCGAAATCCGTTGTGCGCTGCCATCAGAGCCATCGACATCGCATAGACGGTGGTGACTTCCTTGGAGAAGTTGTACGCGTTGCCCGGTTGGGGGTGCGCCTTGAACCAGGCCGCCCCCTCCTCGAAGGTGTTCGTCGCCAGCAGCTCGCCGATCACGTCGAGCCGCGCGGGCCAACCAAAGCCCGCCGTCGACGACACAATCGTCACGGTGCCCCCCGGCTTGAGCCGGTCGAACATCGGCTCTGACAACTGCCGCACCGCCAGGGTGTTGACGGCCAGCACCACATCCGGGGGTGCGGTGCCGGGAACCCCGGCCACGTTCATCAACCCGTCGAACTCGCCGTCGAGTTGCTCGACGGCCGCGTCGATGCTGCGCGGATTCGACAAGTCGACTTCGATGTGTCGGGTGACCGCAGCTGTCGGGGTGTTGCGGTCGAGGGAGTAGACCTCGGCGCCGGCCGCGAGCAGCTGCTCGGCCACCGCGTTCCCGATCCCGGAGGCGGCGCCGGTGACGACATAGCGCCGTTGGGCGAACTCAGACATGGGTATTCCTTTCGGACGACGCTTTCGCGTAGCGGTCAATGAGAATTCGTTTCATGAGCTTTCCGGTCGCCGACCTTGGCAGTTCGGCGACGAAGTCCACCGATTTCGGCGCCTTGTAGTGGGCGATGCGGTCGCGCACGTAGGCGATGATCTCGGCCGCCAAGTCGGCAGAAGGCGTGACGTCTTCGCGCAGTTGGACGACCGCCTTGACTCGCTCGCCCATCTCGGCGTCCGGCACACCGATCACCGCGACGTCGAAGATCTTCGGGTGCAAAGCGAGGGCGTTCTCGACCTCTTGGGGGTAGATGTTGACCCCGCCGGAGATGATCATGAATCCTTTGCGGTCCGTCAGGAACAAGTAGCCGTCCTCATCGAGGTAGCCGACGTCACCCACGGTGCACCAGTTATCGTGTGCGGGATGCCTTGAGGCGGCCGTCTTTTCCGGGTCATTGTGGTATTCGAATGGTGCGACGTCCCGCTCGAAATAGATGCTGCCGACCTCGCCGGCGGGAAGTTCGCTGCCGCCGTCGTCGCAGATGTGCAGCACGCCCATTGCGGCCTTGCCCACCGATCCGCGCTTGTTCTGCCATTCACTGGTGGTGATCACGGTGGTGCCGTGCTGCTCGGTGGCACCGTAATACTCGGCGAGAATGGGTCCCCACCAAGCGATCATCGCGTCTTTCACATCGGGCGGACATGGCGCGGCGGCATGCACCGCAACACGCAGCGAGGACACGTCGTAGGCGGTGCGCGTCTGCTCGGGCAACTGCAGCATCCGCACGAACATGGTCGGCACCATCTGGGTCACGGTGACCCGGAACCGCTCAATCGCCGCCAGCGCCTCCTCGGCGTCGAACCGCTCCATCAACACCACCGTTCCGCCTAACGCCTGGACCGAGGCGCACCACTTCAGGGGTGCGGTGTGATAGATCGGCGCCGGCGACAGGTAGACGGAGTCCTCGGTCACCTTGAACACGGTTGCCAGCAGGGTGACCAACGGATCGCCCGGTTCGTCGACCTGACCTGGCACCAACCGCGGCTTGATGCCCTTGGGTCGCCCGGTGGTGCCCGACGAGTAGAGCATCTCCGAACCACGGGGCTGGTCGGTCAACCGCGCTCCCGCGCTGGCCAACAACTCGGGGTAGGAACGGAAGCCGGCGACCTGCCCGCCGAACGCATACCAGTGCCCCACCTCAGGAACCAATGACACGACGGGTTCGGCCACCGCCCGCACCCCGGCCGAGACGATCACGACCCGAGCGCCGCTGTCGCGCAGGATGTAGGCGGCTTCCTCCGGCGCCAGATGCCAATTCACGAACGTGATGTAGAGGCCGGAACGCATTGCGGCCCAATACACCTCGAAGGCCTGCGCCGAATTATCCGAAATCAACGCGATCACGTCGCCGGGGCGTAGGCCCAGCGCGTGCAGCGCCGATGCCAGCCGCGCGGATTTCTCATCGAGCTCGCGGTAGGTCAGGGCTTTGCCCGTGCCGGCCATCACGACGGCCGGACGATTGGGGGCCGATGCCGCATACGTCCCTGGATACATGTGCGTCTACGTGATCAGGCCGAAGCGGGTGTCCGGCGCCGGCGCAGCTGAGCCAGGCGATGGAACGCAGTAATGGTGGCCGGGATAAGCATCGGAGACAAAACCATTACCAGCATCATTACTAGACTGGCGATAGCAGACAGCATGGTAGAACTCCTCGTCTGAGCAAAGTGGATAGCGTCGGTTTTCGATTTCGAACGTTCGGCATTTCGAGTAGAGAATCCGATATTTCGCGTTCACCCGAAACGTTACGGAGGCCCGCACGTCGCGGCTACGTCGTCAACCGACCAACTTTTGACCCGCTCTGGACACATCTTTGGCTTCGGTAGACAACGGGCTCATCCCATGGAGTTCGGCGTAGCCACGCCATAGAGTCGGTTCATGGGACAGGGAAGCCGGGAGGACCAGGCGCTCGTCGCCAAGTCGGCGGCGCTGATCATCGGCCGGCTGGACGACAAGCTGGCCGAGGTTACCCGCTCCCTTCAGGAGTTGCTGGTCAGGGAGCTAGAGGAGATCAGCGGCGATGGGGAGCTGCTGGCATTGATCTCTGACTCGGTACAAGGAAACCTCGACGCCTTCATCCCGGCCGTGCGCCACGGTATCCCCATCGACCACGTGGAGCCGCCGACTGCAGCGCTCGAGCATGCGCGACGTTTGGCGCAGCGGGGCGTGGACGCTGACTACTTGGTGCGCACCTACCGGCTCGGCCACGAGGCCGTTTTACGACTCGTGCTCGAGGAAATTCGGGTCGCGCAGCTAGACGCCCAGCTTGCGCTTGACGTATTCGCACAGATCACGTCAATGTCTTTTCGTTATGTCGACAGAATATCTCGGCTAGTACTGAGCACCTATCAAAACGAACGTGATCGTTGGCTGGCGAATCAAAATCGAGTGCGGGCGTTAAGTGTTCAGGAGGTACTTGCCGGGGGCGAGATCGACATCGACGATGAGACGAATTCCCTTCGCTATCCACTGCGCCAAATCCATCTCGCGCTGATTGTGTGGTGCGGCGAGTCCGAGGATGGAGACGAACTCGTCGCGATGGAACGGTTTATCACAGCGTTCGCGACATCATCGGGTGCGCACGAACGCCCGTTGTTCATCGGCGCGGACCGCGTCACCGGATGGGCATGGATACCACTGCCCGCCGACGCTGCGCCGCACGCGATTACGCGGCTTCGAGAATTTGCCAGCGCGAGGACGGACGCACCGTGGATCGCGGCGGGTGATCCGCTCCCGGGCGTCGACGGCTTCCGGCGCTCGCATGAGCAAGCGCAGGGTGCGCGCGCCGTCATCATGGCGTCGGGATCGCGCCAACCTGCCGTCGCGGCCGTCAGCGATCCCGGCCTGGTAGTGACTGCCCATTTCTGTTCCGACCTTGAGCAGACGCAGGCATGGGTCCGCGACGTCCTGGGCCCGCTGGCCTCCGCCACCGACAGCGACGAACGGATGCGTGAAACCCTAAGGGAGTTCCTGCATAACGGGTCCAGTTTCAAAGCCACCGCTGACGAATTGCACCTGCATGTCAACTCGGTGAAATATCGGGTGCAGCGCGCGCTCGAGCGCCGCGGCAGACCAATCACCGATGACCGCCTCGATGTGGAGGTCGCACTGCTCCTTTGCCATTGGTTCGACACGGCGGTCCTGAATTAGGGCCTGAATTAGGGCATGGTGTAGCCGCCACTGACAGAGATCAGCTGCCCGGTTATCTGGCGTGCCGCGTACGGGGAGGAGAACCACACCACGGCGCGTCCGATGTCGTCGGCCGTGGTGAGCCTTCGCAGTGGCGTGTCCTTGAGCATGAAGTCAATCTGTTTCTGATCAAAAACCGCATCCTGTCCGACCGCCCACAGGCTGGACGCGCCAACCGCTTCGGGGCCGTCGGGAATCACCAGGCCGGGGCACACGACGTTGGATCTGATGCCGTGGCGGCCGTGTTCGCGCGCCGTGGTGCGCGCCAGCGCCACCATGGCGGCCTTCGAAGCGCCGTAAACGCCTTGTCTGATCTGGCCGAACGCCGCGTCGCTGGCAATGAACACGATCGCGCCGGCGCCGAGCTCTTTCATGACGGGAATCGCGGCTTGGGTCGCGGCGATCGCGGAGAACAAGTTGATCTCGATCGTGCGTTGCCACTTGTCCCGGTCGGTATCGGTGGCGATGAACCCCGGAACGCTCCAGCCGGCATTGTTGACCAGGACATCCAGGCCGCCCCATGCGGTCTGGGCGGCATCGACCGCGGCTTCGGCCGCCCCCGGAAGCGTCAGGTCGGCAATCACGACATTGACGTCACTGGCACCCAATTCCTTCGCCTCGGCGCGCACCTTTTCGGCCTGCGGAGCGTCGATGTCGTTGATCACGATGCGGGCGCCTTCGGTGGCGAACGCGTGCACGATGCCGCGTCCGATGTTGGATGCGCCTCCGGTGACGACAACCCGCGCATCGGCCAAGCCGAGATCCATGTCGACTCCTCTGTGTTTGTCGGGTGGCGACCCGCTGGGCCCGGCCTCGCCGCGCTGGCGGTCGCCACTATGCGTCGTCGCTTGTGACGATCTTCGAGATAGTTTAACCTAGATTAGAAATTGTAGGAATGAGGGATGGGACTACTCGTGAGCGTCGTGCAGCACGTGATCGCCGACGGGGTCGGTCACGTCACGCTGAACCGGCCCGAGCGCATGAACGCGGTGACGATCGAGCTCGCCCGCCAACTCGAACACGCGATGAGCGAGCTGTCCAAGGCTCCGGCGGTGAACGTGATCGTGATTCGCGGGGCGGGCAAAAACTTCTGCGCCGGAGGCGATGTCACCGAGGTCGAGCGCCTCAGATCCGCCGGTCCCGAAAAGCTGCGAACGCTGTTCGACGCCTTCCGCCGGGCGTGTGATGTCATCACCACCGTCGACGTCCCGGTGGTCGCCGCCGTCGAGGGCGTCGCGATGGCCGGCGGCTTCGAGCTGATGCAGGCGGCCGACATCGTGATTGTCAGCGACGACGCCAAGATCGCCGACAGTCACATCAACTTCGACATGATCCCCGGCGGCGGAAGCACGCAGCGGCTGCCCCGCTTGGTCGGACGCCAGGTTGCGCTCGGCCTGCTGTTGAGCGGCGACCGTCTGAGTGGGCCGGATGCGGTGCGTCTTGGCTTGGCGTACCGCAGTTTTGCGCCGCAGGACTTCGACGAGGGCCTGCACCATTTTGTGACGAAGCTGGCCAACCGCGACCGCAGCGCGGTGACGACGATAAAAAAGCTCGTGCGCGGCGCCGGCCAGCAGCCGCTGGCTCAAGGCCTCGACGACGAAATCGCCGCGGTCGTCGCCCATATCACCGACCACGGCGTCGACGAATTCAGACGGGTAGGTGCGCCTTCATGACCGCCATTGACGCGAGACCGGTAGCACTGGATGTGGGGTCCGATGGCATCGCCCGGCTGCGGCTGAACCGGCCGGAGGCCTCAAATGGGCTCAACGTGGAGCTGCTCAAAGCGCTGCACGAGGCCATCCTGCGTTGCCATGCCGATACCTCGGTGCGGGTGGTGCTGCTCAGCGGCGAAGGGCGCAACTTCTGCGCCGGCGGCGATATCCACACCTTCGAATCCAAGGGCACGGACCTACCGCAGTATTTACGCGAGGCGACCGCCTGGCTGCAGTTGGCGACCTCGGCGCTGATCCAGCTGCGCGTGCCGGTTGTCACGGCGGTACAGGGTTTCGCCGCCGGCGGGGGCGGCCTGGGCCTGGTCTGTGCCTCCGACATCGTCGTTGCGGCCGAGTCCGCGAAATTCTTCTCCGGAGCGGTGCGGGTTGGGATGGCCCCCGATGGCGGGTCTTCGGTGACACTGACCCAACTCGTCGGCTTGCGTCAGGCACTGCGGATATTGCTGCTCAATCCCACCTTGACGGCCGCGGAGGCGTGCGACATCGGTTTGGTCACCGAGACGGTACCCGACGACGAATTGCCCACCCGGGCAATCGAAATCGCCACCGCACTGGCGAGTTCGCCGACCTTGGCC
Organism: uncultured Actinomycetota bacterium; assembly: GCA_963703795.1. Lineage (GTDB taxonomy): Bacteria > Actinomycetota > Actinomycetes > Mycobacteriales > Mycobacteriaceae > Mycobacterium. Next base: position 57,808 of record CAVPFT010000057.1, read on the forward strand.
GTTTCGGCCACCAAACGCCTGGTGTGGAACGGGGTAGGCGCCTCGGTTGAGCAGCGGTTGGCCGAAGAGTCGCGCACGGTGTCCGAACTGTCGGGCACCGACGATGCGCTTGAGGGGTTGCGCGCCGTCATCGAACGCCGCCCCCCGAGGTTCACCGGCCGATGACCACCACGACCCCCGGCCCGCTGCTCGTTGAGGACGACGCCGCGGTGCGCACCGTCACCCTCAACCGGCCGCAGAAGCGCAACGCGATCGATATCGAATTGCGCATTGCCCTGGCCGAGGCGATCGAGTCCGCGGACCGTGATCCGACTATCCGGGTGATCATCCTGGCCGGAGCGGGACCGGTGTTCTGTTCGGGTGGGGACATTTCCACCATGGAGCGGATGCCCGCCGAACGCGCCCTTGAGCGGATTAATTTGGCGCAGCGCGTGATCCGCGCCATCTGGAACACAGCCAAGCCGGTGCTGGCGGCTGTCGAAGGGTCGGCCTACGGCGCGGGCACCGCATTGGCCGCCGCCTGCGACCGGGTGGTGGCCGCGCGTGACGCGACGTTCGCAACCACGTTCACCAATATCGGCCTGGCCGGGGATATGGGTGCCTCCGTGTCGTTGCCGGCGCGCGTTGGCGCGGCGCGTGCGCGGCAGATGCTCATGCTGCCGGCTCCGGTCTCCGCTGCGGAGGCCCTCGAAATGGGCCTCATCGACGCCGTCGTGGAGCCTGGACGGGCTTTGGAGTCGGCGCGCCGCGACGCGCGCCGGCTGGCGGCCGGGCCGGCGCGCGCCTACGGGGTGATCAAGGCGCTGCTGGCTGATCCGGGGAAGGGCAACCCGTTCGAGCTGCTTGAGCGCGAGGCCGTCTGCCAGTCAGAGCTTTTCGACACCGACGATTTCGCTGAGGGCATCGCCGCGTTTCGGGAGAAACGCCGACCGGTCTTCGGCACACGGGAAGGAGCACAGCCATGACCTCGGTCACCGAACCCGCGGCCAACACCGGCGGCCGGTACGACGTATTGATCAAGCGTGACAAGGTGCACGGCTCGCTGTACACGGACCCAACCATTTTCGCCGAGGAATTGCGCAAGCTCTGGTACCGCACTTGGGTTTTCGTCGGTCACGAGAGCGAAGTGGCCCAGCCCGGCGACTACGTGCGCAAACGTCTCGGGCTACAAGACGTCATCATGACCCGCGACCGCGACGGCCAGTTGCACCTGCTGCTGAATCGCTGCGCGCACCGGGGCAACCAGGTGTGCGACGACGCCAAGGGCAACTCGTCGGCATTTCGCTGCCCCTATCACGGTTGGACATATCGCAACAACGGCGAATTGGTCGGGTTCCCGTTCTTCAAGGGCTACGGCGAACGCAAGCTGGACCTCGCCCTCGGGCGGGTGCCGCGGGTCGATTCTTACCATGGATTTGTCTTCGGCAGCTTCGCAACCGAGGGGCCCACGCTGCCAGAGCACCTCGGTGCCGCGGCCGGCGAGATCGACCGGCTGGTGCGGTTGTCTCCCGACGGTCGGGTCGAGCTCACCGCTGGTTGGCTGCAGCACCAAACCCGGGCGAACTGGAAACTGCTGGCCGAGAACGAAACCGACGGCTATCACCCGCAGTTCGTGCACGGTTCGATCTTCGGGGTGACCGGCAGTACGATCGGGCCGCTCTACAGCGACTCCTCGACGGCGGTGACCCGCGATCTGGGCAATGGGCACAGTGAAAACGATCTGCGTCCGGAGTTCCGCAAGTTCGCCGAACCGCTGCGCTGGTTCGGCACCACGGAGTCGCGGGTCCCCGACTATGTTGCGGCGATGCGCGCCAGACATGGCGACGAGGCGGAACGCATCCTCATCGAGGGCGCGCCGCACGTGATGATCTTTCCGAACCTGTTCATCGCCGAGATCCAGGTCCTCAACATTCAACCCGTGGCGGTGGGGGAGTGTATCCAGTATTCGACCGCGGTGCAGTTGGTGGGAGCCGATGAACTCAACCGCCGCATGGTTTCGCAGTGTGTGGGATCGGTCGGCCCGGCGGGCATGCTGCTGGCCGACGACACCGAAATGTACGAGCGGAATTGGGCTGGGCTGCAATCGCTGACGCCGGAGTGGGTCGACGTGCGTCGTGGGCTGAACCGCGAGCGCGTCGACGACAACGGTTTCACGATCGGCGGCGCCACCGACGAGACCGCCATGCGCGGCTTTTGGAGACAGTACAAAGCCTTGATGGAGGCGACATGACAACCGCCGCCAGCACGGTGGCCGGGTTGACACCGGTGCCCGAAGGTTTCGACCGCCACACCGTCGAGCAGTTCCTCTACCGGGAGGCGCGGCTGGCGGACGAAGGCGACTATGACGCGTGGGAAGCGTTGTGGACCGATGACGCGCTGTACTGGGTGCCCGTCGCCGGTGAGGGCGGCGACCCGCAGCGACAGATGTCGGTCATCTACGACAACCGCCGTCGCATCTCCACCCGCGTGAAGCAGTTGCGCACCGGCAAACGCTACGCCCAGGCGCCGCGCTCCAGCCTGCGGCGGCTGCTGTCCAACATCGAATATCTCTGCGGTAGAAGCAATCCCGATGGCGGCGTCGATCTCGAGGTTGGCGCGAACTTCTTGGTCGTCGAGTCACGTTCGCGCGGAACTCATCTGTGGGGTGGTCGCACCACATATCGGTTGCGCCGCCTTGGAAAGGGCCCCGGCGAGGAGCTCCTAATCGCCTACAAGAAGGTGGTGCTGGTGGACAACGATAAACCCCTGCCCACCCTCGGATTCCTGATCTGAGGCGCCGTGACGATCCACTTCGATGACGGTGATGAGGGTGTGGTCGGCAGTGAATTCGCTGAGGTGTCAGTGCGATTCGACATCGACGGTAACGCGCCCCGGTTGCGGTTGGAGGACCTGCGCAGTGGCCGAGTTCGCTACCTGGACGCGCTGGAACTGGAGACGATCATCTGGCTGCCCGACGAACGCCTCACGAGTCTCCTCGACCCGTCGCACAGCCGCTGGCGTGGCGAGCCACGAGGGCCGGGTTCGTAATCGCGCGTAACCGTGGATTGGAGGACATACAATGTCGAAATACCTGGCCGACAAGGTCATCATCGTCACCGGCGCGGGTAGTGGGTTCGGAAAGCTCATCTCCCAGAAATGCGCCGCAGGCGGTGCGAAGGTCGTTGGGACAGATATCAATGGCGAAAGCCTGAGTGAGACCTTCGAAGGTATCCGGGCGGCCGGCATGGAGGCCACCGCGCACGTTGCGGACGTCACGAATCTCGCGCAAGTCAAGGCGGCCGCCCAGAAGGCGATCGACACGTACGGCGCGATCGATGTGCTGGTGAACAACGCCGGCGTGATGCCCTTGGCGTATTTCGCCGACCATGAACGCGCGTGGGAGAAGTGGCACCAGGCAATCGACATCAATATCAAGGGCGTCGTGAACGGCATAGCCGCGGTGTACGACCAGATGATTGCGCAGGGTCGCGGGCACGTGGTCAACATCTCATCGATCTACGGCAACGCCGGCGTTGAGGGGGCGGGCGTCTACAGCGCGACCAAAGCGGCGGTCACCGCGCTTTCGGATTCATTGCGCGTCGAGGCGGCCGGAAGAATCAAGGTGACCACCATCAAGCCGACCGGAGTCTTGGGCACCAATCTGGCGAGCACAGTCGTCAACGAGACGGCGATCATGGGACTCGTCGGACAGAAGGCCGGCCAGTTCGTTGAGAACGTAGGCAATCTCCAGTCCGGTGGGCTGCGCCCCGAGCAAATGGACGTCGATTCGGTGGAGTACTGGCTGATCACTCCCGACGACCTGACGGAAGCTGTCGTACATGTCATAGACCAGCCTTGGGGAATTTGCCTCAGTGATGTCACTGTGCGGGCCAGCGGCGAGAACTATGTCTACTGACACCAAAGTGTCTACCGCCCAACGGCTTTATCGAGCGCTCGCCGCCGGTGACCGCAAGGCGTTGTCGACGCTGCTGCATCCCGACTTCGTCGGTCACGCCACCGACGGGCTGCCACTGGACATGGGCGGACGCCACGACGGGCCGGAGGCCATGCAGCGCGACCTGTGGTGGACCATCGGACGCCACTACAAGGTCGAGGCGCAGCCGGAGGACTTCCGCGTTCTCGATGACGGCCGACTGTTTGTTGCCGGGCACTACCGCGGCGAGGGCCGCGCCTCGGGCCTTCGACTGGACGCGGCGTTCATCCACACCATCGGTTTCGCCGCCGATGGACGCATCGCGTCACTGCGTCAGCTCACCGACAGCGCGGCCTGGGTGTACGCCCTCGGCGACGACGTGCCGCTGCGCACCATCGAGTACTCGGTCGCCGATGCGGTCGCCACCGTGTGCCTGAATCGCCCGGCGGACCGCAATGCCATCGACATGCGGATGGCGGAGGAAACCCTCGAGGTGGCCCGCCGCATCGCCGCCGACGACGCGATCCGCGCGGTTCTCATCCGCGGCAACGGCCCCGCGCTGAGCGTCGGCGGGGACATCGACTGCTTCTCCTCGGGTGCGGGCGACCAGGTCGGAGCCCTGCTCGCGCGAATGACCACACCGTTCCACGAAGCGTTTCGCGTTCTGAGCCGCATCGATGTCCCCATCGTGACCGCCGCGCACGGCGCGGTCGCCGGCGGCGGATTGGGCTACGTGTACGCGGCCGATCTCGTGATCGCCGCCGAGGGAACGAAGTTCGTCACGGCGTTTGCGGCCCTGGGACTTTCGGGCGACGGCGGCGGCACCTGGCACCTGCCCAGGCTGATCGGCGCCCGGCGCGCCGCGGAGGCCTATCTGCGCAATAGGCCGATCGACGCCGCCGAGGCACTGCAATGGGGACTGATCAACGAGATCGTGGCCGCCGAGGAGCTGCGCAACCGGGCCGAGGCGGTGGCGCGGGAACTGGCCAACGGCCCCACTCGCGGATTCGCGCACATGCGTGCGCTGCTGCGCGACACGTGGCGTAACGACTTGTCGACGCAACTGCAAGCCGAAACCGAGGCGCTGCGACACACCGGCGACACCGCCGACGCCGCGCGGGCCATTAACGATTTCGCCGAAAAACGCCGTCCCGAATTCACCGGAGAGTAGGACATGGGACTCATTCAGGACTCTTTGGAACACAAAGCCATTCGCGAGACCGTGGCCGGGATCGCCGCGCGCTACGGCGTGCAGTATTACACCGAACGCGCCCGATCCGGCGGTGGCATCGATGAATTGTGGAAAGATCTCGGGGCCGCCGGCCTGCTCGGCCTGCACCTGCCCGAGGAGTACGGCGGCGGGGGAGCAGGCATGGCCGAAGCCGTCGTCGTCGTCGAGGAACTCGCCGCGCACGGCATGCCACTGCTGGTCTGGGTCATCTCGCCGGCGATTTGCGGCAACATCCTGGCCCACCACGCCTCGGAGGACATGAAGCAGCGGTGGCTGCCGGTGATCGCGGACGGGACCAAGATCATGGCGTTCGGTCTGACCGAGCCCGACGCCGGCTCCAACAGCCACAACGTCAAGACCACGGCGCGGCGCACCGAGACCGGATGGACGATCTCGGGCTCGAAGTACTACATCTCGGCCGTCGACCAGTCCGACGCGATACTCGTTGTCAGCCGCGACGCCGACCACTCGGCACCGGAGAAAAGCGCGCTGTCACTGTTCGTGGTTCCCACCGACAGCCCCGGGCTGTCCTTCCAGCAGATCGACACCTCGATCGTGTCCCCCGACAAACAATTCACGGTGTACTTCGACAACGTCCAGGTCGGACACGACGCACTGATTGGCGTCGCCGGTAACGGGCTGCGCCAGGTGTTCGACGGGCTGAATCCGGAACGAATCCTGGTCGGCGCCCTGTGCGTTGGCATCGGCCGCTACGCGATCGACAAGGCCGCACAGTACGCCAAACAGCGCCAGGTGTGGTCGACGCCGATCGGCGCCCATCAGGGCATCGCCCACCCGCTCGCGGAAGCGCACATCGCCGTGGAGCTGAGCCGGATGGCCACCGTGCGCAGCGCCGAACTGTTCGATGCGGGCGAAAACGCCGGCGAGGCAGCCAATATCGCGAAGTTCGCCGCCTCGGACGCCGCCCTCAAGGCGCTCGACCAGGCAATCCAGACGCACGGTGGCAACGGCCTGTCCCACGAGTACGGGCTGTCCGAGCTGTGGTTCGTCACGCGCCTGATGCGCACCGCGCCGGTCAGCCGGGAAATGGTGCTCAACTTCATCGCCCAGTCGTCGCTTGGTCTGCCCCGCTCCTACTAGGCTATCGAGGAAATGATCATGAGCACAACGCAATTCGACGTCATCGTCATCGGAGCCGGCGCCGGTGGCCTGTTCACCGCCGCGCGCCTGGCGCAGCGCGGTTACCGGACGTTGGTGGTGGAACGGCTCGACAAAATCGGTGGCCGGGCGTCCACCGACGACATTGACGGTTTCAAGGTCAACAATGGCGCCATCGTCATCGAGGTCGGTGGCATCACCCAACAGACGTGCGAGGAGGTCGGCGCGCCGTTCGACATCCGCGAGCCCAAACCCCCGCTGCTGTACCGCATCGGCGCCAAGGACGTCGACGTCACCGGAGGCGGCTGGGGCTTCCTGTTGAGCAAGCTCACCCGTCAGGGCGCCAAGCTGGTGAAGGGCATCGGCGCGGCGCGCAACGACTCGGGTCTACCCGAAGACGAGATCTCGACGGCCGAGTGGGTTTCGCGGTACACGAAAAACGAAGGCGTGCATGGCATCTTCCGCAACATGTGTGCGTCGATCTTTGCCGTGGGCTCCGAGGATCTGCCGGCCCGGGTCTTCCTCACCTACTTCACCCGCAAGAGCGCGTTCAAACGGTTCGGGTTCCACCCGGAGGGCACCATCGGATTGTGGCGCGGCCTGGCGAGCGCCATCGAGTCCAACGGCGGCCAGGTGTGGCTTTCCACCCCGGTCGTCAAGATTGTTTCCGACGGCGCCAACGTCACCGGGGTACAAGTGATCCGCAACGGCGAGACGATCACCGAGGAGGCGCCGGTCGTCGTGAGCGACATCGGGCCGGCCGCCACGGTCAAGCTGCTCGGCGAGGAGAACGTCCCGGCCGATTACCAAGAGGTGGTAAAGAAGGGTGACCGGCCCACCGCGATGATCTCGGTCAACTTCGCCAGCCAGGAGCGCTTGGTCGACGTGCCGGGGATGTTGAGCTTCGCCAAATCGCGGCGGCTGGCCTACATCGCCAACTTCACCGACATGTGCCCCGAGATGGCCCCAGCCGGGTGGAACCTCTACGTCGGCACCGCGGTGCCCAACCCGTCGATCGGCGATTTCGACGAGGCCGCCGAGACTGAGCTGCTGTTGCAGGACCTACGTGAAACCATCGACGGTTTCGACGAGCGGGCGAGGATCCTGAATATCGCCGTGACGCGCGACGATTGGCCACCGCAGCGCGCGGTCGCCGGGTTCGACTTGCCGCACGACACGCCATTCGCGGGGTTGTGGAACGTCGGCGACGCGGTCAAGGAGTATGCCAACGGCGGAACAACGGCCTGCGCCGAGACCGCCAAGCTGGTAGTTGACACGATCGTCGCGGCGCACCAGCCGGCCGCCACCGTGCGCTAGCGGAGCTCCGGCTTATGACCCACCCAAATCCGACCGACGCCGATTTCGCGTCCGCTTACTCGCGGGCCTGGACGTCGCAGCCCGTCGAGCTGCTCGACTTCTTTGCGCCCGACGGCAGTTACACAGATGTCGCGATGGGCGCGACGTACAAGGGCCGCGCAGAAATTGGCCGGTTTCACCGCTGGATGTTGAAGTTCGCTCCCGACTCCGTCATCGAGTTCAGTGATGCCTGTGCTGGTGGCGGTCGGCTGTACCTCGAATGGGTATGGAGTGGAGCGTTCGAAGGAGCGCTGCGGCTGCCGGATGGGTCGTTGGTGGAGGCGACCGGCGCCAACTTTAGCGTTCCCGGTGTCGCCGCGTGCCGCTACGCGCCCGATGGCAAGCTGTTAAGTCATCGCGACTATTGGGATCTCGGCACGGTGCTCAGACAGGTCGGCGTGCGGGTGCGGGGCTGAGCGAGTATTTCGGCCGAGCGGACAGTTATTTTAACCTAGCATAAACGTGTCCTCGCCCTGGCGGGTCAGCGGTTCGTTGCGTCCTTGAGGGTGCGTTTGGTTAGCCCCGAGTTGGACTTCCGCGCCGGGCTCAGGCCGTTGCGCACCAACACTTGAGCGTTGGACACAATCGTGTCCACCGAACTGCGGCGCGGATCGAACCATTCCGCAGACCAATTCAGGGCGCCGATGACCAACAACTGGGCGAGCCGTGGGTCGAGATCTCTGCGCAGTTGACCACTGGTGTGTGCGTCGTCAAAGAGGCGACGCCAGATCCGGCCATAGGCGGCATCTTCCTTGAGTTGGCGCGCGCGCAGTCGATCTGGGATCTGCCCGGCGTTGCGGATTAATGCCGAGGCATAGTCGGATAGCTCTAACTCATGACGCAGATGCGCCTCGACGGCCGCCAATATTCTGTCCATGGGCGAGGTCTGTGGGGGTAGCGCGTCCAACGTGCCCCTCAAGTGTTCGCGCATCGCGGCGATCCCGGCGTACATCACTTCTTCGATGAGGTCATCCCGCGACGGGAAGTAGTAGTAGATCGCCGGTGCCTGAAGCTCGGCGTATTCGGCGACGTCGGACAAGCGGGTACCCGCGTAGCCCTTCACGCTGAGAACGTGGGCGGCCGCGTCGAGGATGCGGCGACGGGTGCGCGCCGATTTGGAGATCGCATCTTCGGGCGCCACGTCCCGAACCGCGGATTTTTTAGGCACGATTAGATGATAGCCGCAGCAGGCGTCGACAGGAATGCTCCGATGACGAAGTGCCGTTGTCAACGCTCGCCCGACGGAATTTCAGTTAGCGGTCGTGATCCCGTGGCGGATCAACGACTTTGCATTGGTGACAACGGCTTCCAGAGACCCGCGGTGAGGGTCCCACCATTCCACCGCCCAATTCAGTGCGCCCAAGACGAGCATTTGCGCGATGTAGAGGTCGAGTTCCGGCCGAAGCCGGCCTGCGCGCGCCAGATCGTTGATCAGTCCTCGCCACACCTCGCCGTAGCGCTCTTCCTCCAGAATTTGGCGCTTGCGAATCGGCAGCGGGACCTGTCCGGCGTTGCGGATTGAAGCCGTCGTGTAGTCGGAGATCTCCAGCGCATGCCGGAGGTGAGCTGCCGCCGCCGCCAACAGCCGATCCAACGGCGGTGTGTCGGCGGGAAGCTCGCGCAGCTCTCCGGCGACGTGTTCACGCATGTCGGCGATACCGGACCACATCACCTCTTCGATGAGCTCGTCTCTGGACGCGTAGTAGTAATAGATGGCGGGCGCTTGGATCTCGGCCTCGGCGGCGACGTCGGTCAGCCGTAGGCCCGCATATCCTGTGACGCTGAGCACATGCGCCGCAGCGTCGAGAATGCGCGCCCGGGTCAGTGCCGACTTCGACTCAGCGGCTTCGTCATTGCGCGCCGCCGAGGCCCCCGCGCCGTTCTTGTTCCGCCTGGCCATCGTCCGATCGTAGGTGAAGTGACGTCGGTCGCGCGCGGACATACACTACCCGCGTGCGTGACATCGAGACCATCGACCGCGAGCTGCGGCTCGTGGCCAGGGCCTTGCGCGTGGCGCGCCACATGGGCTGTACGCCGAGCACCGCGCACATAGACGAGCTGTTGGACGAACGCAGCGCGCTGAGGGAAAGCCGCCGACTAACCCCACGCGTGAGTGGTGCAGGACGACCCGCGCGCGATCCATGCCGGTTTCCGGCTACGGCAGTGTGATTGATTCGAATCACGCTGCGGCTGTTGGCGATCGGCGGGGTTAGTGCGCCAGCGCTGGCTGAACCCCCTGCTTTGGGGGTGTCTTTGGGGGAGGAGCCAGGGAGCCGTACTGGGGACAGTAGGCCTGGATCGCAGCTCCGGTGAAGTAGGCAGCATTGAGCGTTGGCCAGTTGGTGGCGCTGGTGACCTTGGCGATCAGATCCGGGTTGCTGGTGTTGGGGTTGTCGTTGAGCGTGCCGCAGACGACGGTTTTCGCGACCTGGATTGCTTTGTCGGGCGGGCCGTAATTCATGCCGGAGGTGCTGAGGTTGGCTATAAATGCGTCATCGGTGGCGTCCGCAGAGGCCGGCGCGGCCAACCCTATGGCGAGGACCATCAGCGCTATGGCTCTTACCACCATGACACCCTCCTAGTTGCATTCGGCGATCGTGAGTGCATTTAACTCCTTTACCGCAGCAAGCGGACCCGGATGGGGAGGTCGAGCTGGGACCACTGCCGGTCGGCGGTCAGCACCTCGGCAGGCGTGCTGCGCACTGTCAAGGCAAGGCAGCAGCGATCGCCCAAAGATAACCGACGTCCGCCGGCCAGGGACCGCATTGCCCCGGCCAATTCGGCATCGGCTTCGGTCAATGGCTCGATCGTGACGCCGGCGGCGGCGAGCAACTCGCGGACCCGGCTGACATCGAGACCGGCGTCAACCAGCTTGCCGATGACTTCCGCCAGGTTGGCTGCGCCCAGGGAGGCGGAATTTAGTTCGGTAGCGACCAGGTCGGCGCCCGGCCCGTCGTGAACCAGGGCCAGCACCGCAGACGCATCCAGGACTGTCATTCGGCCTCAGCGGCCAGACGCCGGTCGGCAAGCAACTCCTCGATAAGCGAGCGGTCCTTTGGAAGTCCGGCTCCCAGGGCCCGTAGTTCAGCCACGGCGTCCTGCTGCCGTTCGAGCACCAGTCGCCGACCAGTCACATGCAGGTGCAGGTGATCACCGGGAGCCAGGCCCAACGCGGTCCGGATGTCTGCCGGGATCACCAACCGACCCTGCTGACCCAATACCAATGTGGCATCCATAGCCAAATCATGCCACATCTTATACCGACGTGCCACAAAACGCGATGCTGGAACCGCGTCCTTGGTGGTTGCATGCTAGCGCGCGAAGCGCCCCGTTCAGCTCCCTCTTTCAGGGAGTGCCAAGGATTCAGACGAAACCGCTGTAAAGGATCAGCCGCAACACTGTCGATTAAACTTCGCGCGCAGGTCGCGGCGCGCCGGCTCTTAACGAGAGTCGTTGTGCGCGTGCCGAAACGCGTTCTTCGGCCAATGCTGCCGAGAGAGGTGAAGCGTCTGCCGAAACGCTCACTTTCGGTCGGAATCGGCCTAGTCTGGTAGACCTTGTCGTCTTCGTCCGAATCACCGATGTGTCGACGACCTGGCGGGAGGATAGCGATGTCGTATCTGGTGGCGGCCCCCGAGTTCATGGCGTCGGCGGCAACGGATCTGTCCAACATCGGCTCGACGCTTAGCGCGGCTAACGCGGCCGCGGCGGCCCAGACCACGGGGGTGCTGGCCGCGGCCGAGGATGAGGTGTCGGAGGCGATTGCGGCGGTGTTCTCCGCCCACGGTCAGGGCTATCAGGCACTCGGTGCGCAAGCGGCGGCGTTTCATGACCAGTTTGTGCAGGCGTTGACCGCGGGTGCGGGATCCTATGTCAGCGTGGAGGCCGCCAATGTTGCGGCGTTCACGGCCAATCCGGCGCAGACGATACAGCAGGATCTGCTCAACCCGATCAATGCGCACTTCCTGTCGCTCACCGGTAACAACGCCGGCTTCGCGAACCTCGGCAGCGGCAACATCGGCTTGGGGAACAACGGCGACAATAACATCGGCATCGCCAACACCGGCACCGGGAACATCGGCATCGCCAACACCGGCAATAACAACACCGGCATCGCCAACACCGGCGTCGGGAACATCGGCTTGTGGAGCACCGGCAGCCTCAACACCGGCATCGGGTGGAACGGTAACTCCAACACCGGTCTTATGACGCCGCTGGGCTCGGGTACCCACAACCAAGGCTTCTTCAACTCGGGCGACAGGAACACCGGTTTCTTCAACTCGGGAGACACCTCCGGTAGCCCCGTCCACGACTCGGCCAACAGCGGAGGCCACAACTTCGGTCTCTTCAACTCGGGCGGCGCATTGGCCGCTGCAGGCGGCACTGTCCTATCCCCCACCTACCTCCCCGGCAGCGGCGAAAACTTCGGCTTGTTCAACTCCGGCTTCAACGACTGGGGCATATTGAACCCGGGCTCCTTCAACACCGGCATCGGGAACACCGGCTCCTTCAACACCGGGTTGTGGAACGCGGGCACCTTCAACACCGGCTCCTTCAACACGGGGAACATCAACACCGGTCTCTTCAACTCCCTCAATCTGAACACGGGCCTCGCCAACTTTGGCTTCGACGATGGCACGGGCAACTCGGGGTTCGGGAACACAGGCATCGGTAGTTCGGGCTTCTTTAACTCAGGCAACGGCAACACGGGTCTCTTCAATTCAGGCGGCGGTTCCAACTCGGGCTACTTCAACAGCGGTACCGGACAGTCGGGTTTCTTCAACATCCACTCACTTGACTGGCTGACACCTTTCGATCCGGGTTACGGCTAACGCACTAGACGCTTCAGGAGGCAGACGAGGCGGCGGAAGTTGCCGCGAAAATGGGGCTTATCAATGCCTTTGGCATGTTTTGGCGTAGAACGCGGGTGTATTGGAAGACGACAATGCCGCGACTTCTTGGAGTCCGACAGGCAGGCAGCAGCCCTGTGAACTTCACTGCGCAGGCCGGTGTCTATGTCCTCTACGACGGAAGTCGTCCCATCTACGTTGGCAAAGTGACAGAGCCGAGGGTGGGTCAAGTTTCGGTGGCAAGGGGTGCCAAGTGGTGCCAAGTCGTGGCCCCCGGCAGGATTCGAATTAGCCGGGCACCCGAAATCGGGCATGTGCGACGACATGCGAAACGTGGTCTCTACCAGGCTGTTCGGCCCTTCGCGCCGTTCGCTGCGCTGGCAGATGCTGGCGCGTATCGTGGAAGATCGCACGAAGATCGCACGACCCAGGGGAGGGGAACGATGATCAGGAAGATATTACAAACGGCGGCCATCGCTGGATTGACGGTATTGACGCTATTCGCAAGCACCGCGGAGGCTCACGCGGACTGCGTCATGCACGTGCGCCACTGCATACCGATGGGAGGCGGAAGGGGCAGCGGTGTCTTCTGCTCCGAGACGGACACGCCTTGTCCGCCATACCAGCCCTCCTGGCAACACCGGGCACAAAATGGCGGGTAAGCCTGAAAGGCCCCCTTCCCTCGTGCCTTCGATGGAACCTGGCCGGAGATCGCCACCACGGGGGCGCCGTCGAGTCGGGCGTCGTAGAGGCCGGTCAGCAGATTGGTCGACCCTGGTCCCGCGATCGCGAAGCAGACGGCCGGTCGGCCGGTCAGCGTGCCGTAGGCGCTGGCCGCGAACGCCGCGGCTCCTTCGTGGCGGATGCCGATGTAGCGCAACTCGCCGCGCTCATCGGCGTGGCGCAATGCCTCGGCGAAGCCGAGATTAGAGTGCCCGACCATCCCGAACACGGTGTCGGCGCCCCAGGCGGTTAGCGTCTCGACTAGGACGTCGGACACCGACCGCGGACGGTCGGGCAGATCCGGCAGTGCCACCCAACTCTGAGACGCGGTCTCGCAGACTGTGAACGCGTCCGGCGCGTCGCTGAACCCTTCGGGCGGAACTCCGTTGGTGGGGTTGTAGTCATAGCCGTGCCATGGACAGCGCAGCAAGCCATTCTCGATCGATTCCCCCGGGGGGCCGCCCTGATGCGGACAGTGATTCGCCAACGCGCCGAGAGTTCCTGCGCAACGGGTCAAGGCCAAACTGCGCCCGTCCACCATCGCGGTGATCACCCGACCCTCGTCGGGTAGATCGCCCAGCTGATGCCACCTGGTGCCAGGCGGCGAAGCTTGCGGTGCGTTCACGAAAACCGCCCTTGGGGCACGGTGATGCGCATCTCACGCACGCACGGGCCGGGTGAAGTACGGAAACTCCTCGGAGATGCGCGCAGGATCGGGGGCGATGCCGGTGCCCAGCGGTGAGTTGGTCAGCACCGACAGCATGTTGTCCATCACGTTGTCACCCAGGGCACGCCCGTTGAAGCCTGCGTAATCGAACGAGGCCGGAGTGCCCACCGTGTAAGCCAGCGTCATCGGCCCGAACAACGCGGCGACGCGACGCCCGTAGGCAGCGGGGTCGGGCGAGGTGCCGGCGAGGGTGACGTACTTGGTGACCGTTTCGACTGTGCTCGCGATGAACGCGGCATTGTCGTCGGAGGCTGGTGTGCGGTTGAAGGACTCGCGCAGGTCGTCGTCGTTGAGAAACAGATGGGTGAACAACGGCAGGGCCCAGCGGGCGACCTGCTGCTCGGGCGCATGGCCGAACAGCGACACCGTCGGCCACGCGTGCACCACGCCATCGTTGCCCAACAACGCATTCGGCGCTTCCACGACGATGCAGCCCACGGTGCGGCCGGCGAAGAAGTTGACGTGACTGTCGAACGCCTCAGGCTTGTAGGAACCGGCGGTGAAGGCATCCTTGAACTCGGTGACCGCGGCGGCATCACCACCGAACACGTCATTCACAACCCCTGCGAACACACGTAATCCACTCTCCCCCAAGATCGTCGAACCGGTCGCCCCCGAGGCGACGAGCTGGCCGTCGGCACCAGTAACAGCGTCGCCGCCGGTGGCATACCGGACCTCGAAACTCTGAGCGTGCCCGTCGACGGCCTCAGGGTTGTGGACCACGTCACCGAACCGGACTTTGAACGACACGTCCTCTAGGCGGTCCCCGTCGGTATCGAAGCGGAACACGTACAGGGCTTCGTCGCGGAACGGCGCGGCGGTGTCGACGCTAGCGGCAGCATTGACGGTCATCGCCATCACCGTCGTCCCGGGTACGCCGGCGAAGAGATAGAAGTCGCAGAGATTCAGCCGGGGATCTTCACGTGCTGTCGGAGTATCGAAGTGATGGGACACAGAAAAGCGACCTCCTCGAACCGCACCAGCGGGGCGGCGATCACGGCCCCGCGTCGGCAGCCAGTGTGTCCTCACTCAAACTGGTCTGTCAAGACCAGTTTCAACCGGTCATGCGCTGGCACGCGGACCGATCGCGCGCAGCGGTGCGGCCTACGCCTGCGGGGGTGGCTGGAACGACCGGAGATGACCGAACGCCATATCCAGCGCCAGCTTCATGGGTTCCGAATGGTGGGCGAGCTGGGCCAGTAGGTAACCGCCCTGGATCGCGGCCATCACCGACGTCGCCATCGCCGCAGGGTCGATGTGGTCGCCCAGCGCACCGTTGTCGCGCATCCGCTCGAATGCCGCGGCCAGCAGCAGCTGCCAGTCGCGAAACGCATCGACGAGCTGGCGACGCGCGTCGTCGTCGATGTCAGACAGCTCCGATGACAGCGATCCCAGCTCGCAGCCCCACGCCCCACGCCGCAATACATTGCGCTGCAGCAGTGCCTCGCGCCACTGCTCAAGGCCGCGAAAAGAATCGACTTTCTCCAGCCGGCGGGTTTGCTTGTCCAGTATCTCCCGGGCCCGGAATGCGATCACGGTACGGACTAGGTCGTCCTTATCGGCGAAGTGCTGACGGAACTGAGACTTACTGGTCCCGCTGGAGATCAGGATCTCTGCCAGGGTGGTCGCCGCGACTCCCTTGACGTACATCAGTTCGGCCGCTGCGCTGACGATCCGCGCCCGTGTGGCCGCCCCCCGCGCCGTTAGCCGGGACCCGGCGTCGGCAGAATCCTCGTCCACCACGAACCGACCTTACCGTCAGGGTTGACGCTGAGATCTCGGTCACCGCCGTGCCACGTCCCTGGCTGTCTCACCTCGACCATCCACAACCGACAATCGACAGCAGATTGACAGCCATAAACTGGTCGAGGCGGACCAGTTTATGTCAGGATCGGTCGCGGTCGCTAGCCAGGACTGAAGCCGCTACCGCGTCCGTGCGTACCGAACCGACATCAGACAAGGAATACACCGTGCACTCCCTCACGACGATTACACCGGTCTCAAGGCGTTGTTCATCAACTGCACGTTGAAACGCTCGCCCGAGGTGAGCAATACCCAGGGACTCGTCGACATCAGTGCGGCGATCATGGAGAAGCACGGCATCAGCGTCGACGTGATCCGCGCGATCGACCACGACATTGCCACCGGGGTGTGGCCGGACATGACCGAACATGGGTGGGCCACCGACGACTGGCCGGCGATCTTCGAGAAAGTCCTTGGCCGACATCCTGGTCCTGGCCGGCCCGATCTGGTTGGGCGACAACAGTTCGGTGATGAAGCAGGTCCACGAACGGCTCTACGGCGGATCCTACCTGCTCAACGACGCCGGACAATATCTGTACTACGGCCGCGTTGGCGGCTGCCTGATCACCGGCAACGAGGACGGCATCAAACACTGCGCGCAGAACGTCCTTTATACCTTGCAGCACATCATCAACCCGAATAGCCTTGGTCAACAGCAACATCCGGTGAACACAAGCGACGGTTGCACCGACGTGCGGCGGCAGCCGGTTGATTCATCCAATGAAAACGGCGACATTTACCGGTAACCCTGCATATTTGGATCCGTCGTATTAGGGCGCCCGCGAAACTGTTGCAGCACAGCGCAATAACACCCTGGCTGACGTACGGCGCAATTATCGGCGCGGCAGTTGTACAAGCTGTATCGGCTTGGTCGCCGGCGGCAATCCCGGTGCGAGGACGGGGCGCTTGGTGGCGTGGACTTGTACGCCTATCAGGCGCACAATGGGTGGCGTGGCTAGCAAGGCTGAGCGGAAGACGGAGCGTCTTGCGGCGCGTCTGACCCCTGAGCAGGACGCGCTGATCCGTCGTGCCGCCGAGGTCGAGGGGACTGACCTCACCAATTTCACGGTTACCGCGGCGTTGGCGCACGCGCGCGAGGTGCTGGCCGACCGCCGGCTCTTCGTGCTCACCGACGCCGCGTGGACTGAGTTCCTGGCCGCGCTGGACCGGCCCGTCTCACACAAGCCCCGGTTGGAGAAGCTGTTCGCCGAGCGGTCCATTTTCGACACCGAGGAGTGAGCGGCTACAGCGCGCCGCGACCGATCAGCGGTGCCGATGACGTCGCGCAGCTTTAGCAGCGGCGAGCCCAGCTCCGACGATTACCTGCGCAAGCGGGCGTTGGCCAACCATGTCCAGGGAGGGTCGCGCTGTTTCGTGACGTGTCGCGACGGTCGGGTGGTCGGCTTCTACGCCCTGGCGTCAGGGTCGGTTGCGCACGCTGATGCTGCGGGACGGGTGCGTCGCAATATGGCTGACCCGGTGCCGGTGATCCTGTTGTCGCGGTTGGCGGTTGATCGCAAAGAACAGGGCAGGGGGCTGGGTAGCCATCTGCTGCGTGACGCGATCGGCCGCTGTGTGCAGGCTGCGGACTCGATCGGGGTCCGGGCGATTCTGGTGCACGCCCCACACGATGAGGCCCGCGCGTTCTATGCCCACTTCGAGTTCGAGGCCTCTCCGACCGATCCGCTGCACCTGATGCTGTTGATGAAAGATGCCCGGGCGCTCATCGGCGGTTGATGCCCTGGCAGGGCTACAGCGACAGGCGTGGGTAGGCGTTCTTAGCGGCTGGCGTGTCGGGCATCGCCATCCTCGTGTTCGATGTCGCGGCTGACCTTCACGGTCACGAATCAGCGGCGACGCTGAACCTACTACGCGGGTCTGTTCGACAGATCTGGACGACACCGGCGTTCCGGCTCAACGCCGCCGCGCGATTGACTATCGCCAGCCACGGTGTGCCATCTGATGCCAAACAATCACCGACCAAGGCACCGACCAGAACAAGCCAAGACCAGTCGGCGGACACCAGAAAACCACCGCTGACCTGCATCAACAGTGAGTGCCCCCGGCATGATTCGAACATGCGACACCGGCTTTAGGAGAGCCGTCAAGCGCTCCCGGTGGTGGTACCGAAAGGTGTTCTCAACTGGCGATATAACGCCATCCGGCACCAACCGAAACCGCGGCGTGTCGCGGATTCACCGACCAAGCACCGACCACAGATCGACGTTGGCTTCCGGACTCGGAAACCAGGAAAGCCCTGGAATAGCCGGCAGGTTTTCGTCACGCCCGTGCCGTTTCAAAATCGAACAGTTGCAGGACCGCTGGCCATTACTGGCGGCGATCGGCGTCGATTTACGTCAAACTCGCTGTCGACGCGCCGGCGCTCGATCGTCTCGGCGATCGCCTGAGCGGACTGGCGCGCGACGTCGGCGTCGTCGGCATGATGTTCGCCGACGAAAAACCCGATTTCGCTCTCCTCGCCAAACTCTCGGCGCTCGGCTTCAAGGGCGCAATGCTCGACACGCGCGACAAGACCCGCGGCCGGCTTCATTGCGCATCTCGATGTCGTGAGCCTCAGCCAGTTCTGCTCGGGAGTGCCGCGCGCTGAACTTGATGAGCGGCCTTGCGGGCTCAGCTGGGGGCGCCTGACGTTCCGCGGCTCATGGTTTTGGCTACCAGACGTTCTCGGCTTCCGCGGCGCTCTTTGTCGCGCCCATGATCGGAAAGACGCGATGAACCCGCAGGCGGTGGCTCTCATTCGCGATCTTGATTCCGCGCGAAAGGCCGGACCCCGACGCTTCGCCCAAGATCAACTGGCGATTGCTCGCGCGCGGCATCATTGGCGGACGCGATCAGGAAGGCGAGCTCGACCGCGTGTTCGTGCGCGACTTTGTCGTCTCCGCCTGCGATCGGCGCCTATGATTTCGAGCGCGGCGTGCGTCAGCGCGTCGTCTTCGACGTCGAGGCTCTGGTGCGTCGGGCCGGCGCGCATGCCGACGACATGCGTTCGATTTCTCCTACGACGTCATTCTCGACGCCATCCGTCTGGTGGTTGGGCGCGGCCATTTCGATTTTGTCGAGACGCTCGCGGAAGAGGTCGCCGCGGTTCTCTTGCGGCAGACGCGTGTGCGCAGCATTCGCGTCAACATCCGCAAGCTCGACGTGATCGAGGGCGAGGTCGGCATCGAAATCCGCCGCGAGCGCGCCTCGGGTTCGAGCGGCGTGCGGCCGGTCGGCGTCCTCGACCGGGGCGCGTGACGCAGCGCGCGATCCGTCACGCCAGCGTGCGCGCCAGCTCGAACGCCTGACGGAAGTCGAGGCGCAGCGGAGTCTTGCTCTCGGTCATCTGTTTGAACAGCCCGAACTCGGTCCGGTACTTGACGTTGCCGATCGCAAGCGCGCCGATTCCGAGCGCGCCATGCTCGCCGAGCGGTGAGCCGTTGGCGTGCGCGTCCACGCCTTCGACGCCGGACGGCGGCACCGCGTTGACATCGGCCGCGACCATGCAGTTTCGCCGCGCCCGCGATCTCGGCGGCGTCGATCACGCGCACGCCCGCTTTCGCCGCGCACAGGACCACTTCCGTCGCAGCGAGGATCGCCGCCTTCGCCTCATTGGTCGAGCCGTCGGCGACCGCGAGGTTGACCCCGAACCTGCGATTGACCTCGGCGGCGTGGCGGGCCGTGCGCTCGGTTCCTTCGCGGCCGGCCAGGGTGACGGATGCGCCCTCGAGCGCTGCGATCACGGCCGACGCGGTCCCCACAACGCCGGTCGCGCCGAAGATCGCGATATTGGCGCCCGCGAGCGGGGTCTATCGAACTTGGCTTTCAAGGTTTTCTCGACCACGGCGAGCATCGCAGCGGCGGTCGTGAACGAGCCCGCAGGGTCGGCGAACAGCGATATTTCGAAGGGCTTCAACAAAGACTTCGCCGCCGCATCGAGCATGTCCAGCGCGGCGAACGCGTCCTTGCCGCCGATGAACAGGGCGGTGCGCGTCGCGTCCTTGGACGAGCGCGAGAACATCGCGTCCTGTGTGAGGCCGGCCACTTCGTCGAGGCTTACGTTGGTGTACGTCGCAACCACGTCGAATCCCGCGTCGGCCGCCATGTTGACGTCGAAGGGGCTCATGTGCGCGAGCGGGGTCAGCATGTGCAGGATGTTCTTGGCCATGCTTTCTCCCAGGCGATCATGAGAATCGAGACGTCCTCTTCCTCGCGGATCTCGGCGCCATGATCGCGCGCGCTGCAGATCGTGATGTCAACCCCCGATTCGCGCTCGGCGCCAGCGCGGCGAGCGAGGAAT
>CAVPFT010000058.1:0-17946 GCA_963703795.1 uncultured Actinomycetota bacterium
CGTGCTCTATCCCCTGAGCTACGAGGGCGGACGGGCCGAGCCTACCGGGCGGGCCGCCCGCAGACCGCCCGGCGGCGACCCGGACCAGGGATTAATTGCCCAACATCGCCATCGCGGTGCTCGCGAACTCCTCGAGGCGTCTGCGGGAGTAGGTCTCGGGGTTACTCACCGCGAGCCGTCCGAGCATCTCGGCGAACGACAGCATGGTGTGTCCGAGCGACTCCGGGTCGAGACGCGCGAGCCGGGGCATCAAAACACTGCCGGCTCGTGCGAGCTGCTCGGCCTGGGCCAGGATCGCCGACCGCGCCGTTCGCAGTGACCCGCGGTAGTCGCGCGGGGCGCTGTCCGGCACCGTGAGGATCAGCCGCCACCGGGTGGGATTCTCTAGCACCGCGCCCAGGAACGCCGAGACGGTGGCCCCGTACGCGCCGGTCGGGCCCAGCCCCGTCAGATCCGTGGGCATCGCCGCGCGTACCTGAGCCAGCCCGCGTTCGTGCTCGCGCTTGAGTAGCGCGGAGACGAGTTCGGTGCGGGTGCGAAAAGCCGTGTACAACACCGGCTTTCCAATGCCGGCCTTGCTGGCGACCGCCTCCATGCTGAGGTCGTGCAGCGAACGGCCCGCGAGCACATCGAGCGCGGCATCCAGCAGCTGGGCGCGGCGCTCTTCGCGGGGCAGGCGCGGCGCGTATTTGCGGCGCGGATGGTCCAGCTGGGTCACGGCCCCAATATTACGGCACAGTTGTATTCGTGGGTAGCAATTGCTACGGTGGCGTTGTATTCAGTCGGGAGGAGGCACTCGTATGGACTCGATACGGCGCGACGACTATGGCTTCTTCGGGCCGGGTTCGCCCAGCTGGAAGGTGTGGACGTCGCCGACGGCGCTGATCGGTTTTCAGCGTGCGGTCGTCCTCGAGCACTTCGACCCGCACCTCGCGGCGGCGGTCGCCGACAGCGACGGCATCTACCGAGACCCGTCCGGGCGGCTCGATCGCACGTTGGCGTACTTCCTCACGGTCGCGGTCGCCGACGGGCGCACCGTCGTGGAGGCGTCCGAGGCGCTGATGCGGGTGCACGCGAAGGCCACGGGCGTCGACCCTGTCACCGGCACGCGCTACAGCGCGAACAACCCGACGTCGCAGCTGTGGATCCACATCACCGGCTGGCATTCCGTGCTCAAGTGCTACGAGCGTTACGGGCCCGGCCCGCTGTCACCGGCGGAAGAGGCGCGGTACTGGGCTGAGTCGCGGATCGCGGCGGAGTTTCAGACGTGCAAACCCGCCGCTGTGCCAGACTCCCGCGACGAGGTCCGCGAGTACTTCGCGTACATGCGCGACCAGTTGTGCACATCCGAACGCGCTAACCGCGCAATGCACTACCTGCTGTGGACGCCACGCAGCAAGGGCCTGAGGCTGTGGGGCGGCAGCCGTCTGCTGGCTCCCGCGGCGATCGCCACGTTGCCGGCGTGGATGCGCCAGCTCGGCGGGTTCGATCAGCCCGCAGCGGTCGACGCCGCCGTGGTTCCGGCCGCGCGGGCGGCCGTCCGGGCGATGTCGGCTGATAATTCCAGGCTCATGCTCGCGGTCGCGCGTCGGCTCGTCCCGCACACCGCGGAGGTTTACGCGCAGCACCTCGCCGCGGGCACGCCCGCCACGCCGCACACCGTCACACCCGCCGCGGCCCGGGAGGCGCTGGCCTGCGGCTAGCGACCGATCACCGCAGCTCCGCGATCACCTTCGCGAAGGCATCGAGGTTGTTGTCCTGCACGGTGAAGCAGGTCAGTCCGTACTTTTCGCGGAGTCCGGACAGCGTGTCGGCCATCTCGCGGGGCGACCCGCTGAGCACCGACGGCGCGGACAGCAGCTGTTCATCGGACAGGTCCGGTGAATACTGGCGGCTCATTCTCAAGTCGGGTGCGGTCTCGCCTTCGGGTGGCATCGCCGTGATCACCATGTTCAGCTCCAGCGGATCGAACCGGCCACCCGCGGCGTTGCGGACGAACTCGATGCGTTCGGCGAGCGGGTCTTCGACGTCGCGCACCCTGGCGCCGGTCAGCCCGATGATGTCGGCGTGGCAGGCAGCCAGCGTCAGCACCCGGTCCCCATTGCCGGCGATGAGGATCGGCGTCGTCGGGTGGTGCTCCTTCAGGTAGGTCGTCATGTGTTCGAGGTAGTCGACCCGGGCCCCGGCGCTCGGGTAGGGCAACTCGGCGGCCTCGAATTCTTCGCGGACATAGCCGGTGCCCAGCCCGATCTCGAGGCGGCCGTCGCTGAGTAGGTCCAGCGCCTGGAGGTCCCTGCTGAGCAGCGCGGGCTTGTAGAAGGCGGCGTTGAGCACATACATGCTCAGACGGATCCTGGTCGTGACCATCGCGACAGCGGTCAGCGTCGGAAGCGGTGCCGCCGCACCGAGATGGTCGGGCACGCACAGAATGTCGTATCCAAGATCTTCCGCCCGCTTGACCTTGTCGACCAATGCCGAGCGGGACCTGAAGAAGCGCATGCTCAGCCCGAAGCGAAAATCCTTGTCCACCAACAACCTCCGTTCAAACGGAACAATTACCAGGAACGCGCCGCATCCGCCAAGGCCCGCACCAGCGCGGTGGTCACGAGCGACAGGCCATCGGCGCCGGGCAGGGGGCTGCGCGGACTGATGCCCCTGACGCGGGCCGAAAGTTCCAGCTGGGTCCCGCCGTCGCGTACCCGGTTGACCGGGTTGTTCGGATGCAGGCCCCGCAGTTCCGGCGGGATGTCGTCGATCTCGGTGACGACGCGATAACCGGTCAGCCGGATATGCCGGGCCAGGTGCGCCGCAAGAGCGCGGTTGCGCCCCCCGGCCAACAGCTGCGTGGCGCGCCCGATGCGGCCGTAACCATGCAACGAGACGGCGACGTCGACATGATCGAGAAACTCGGCCAGCCGCGGCGACTCGTCGGGGTCGTAAAGGGCCGACGGCACGTGGTGCGGGTAGCGGTCGGGATGGCGCAGCAGATACACCGACGCGTCGGCCTCCTTGGCGGCGCGTTCGGCGATGACGTCGGTCATCTCTTCAAGACCGCCGCCGTGGATGGCGAGGAAACCGAAACGCGATCGCAGCTCGCTCGCCTCGATCACTCCGGGATTGCTCAGCAGCTCTGAAAGTGATTGTGGCCCTGGGGCATTCGTGAAGACTTGGCGGGGCCAGCGCGCAGCATCCCAGCGACGCAAGAATTCGATCCATCGCTGCGGCAGCCCGTGGTGCACGGCGCCGTCGATGATCCTTGGCAGATAGCCCGGCCGGGGCGGACCCGGGGTCACCCGGTGGTCGATGTACACCCAGGCCGGAGACGGCCCGTCGTCGGTGTGGACGATCAGTCGGTCGCGCCGATAGCGCACCGGTGTGCCCTCGGCGCTATCCAACGCCGCCAGGTCGTCGCCGGAGACCTGCCAGAGCACTCCGTGCACCTGGTTGCCGGCGAATGGCTCGACGGTTGCGACGCCGCGCTGGTTGATCAGCCAGTCGTGATCGGACAGCACCGCCGGCCGCGGGTCTGCGGCGTCGGGACAGCGCAACGCCATCTGCCTGACGCACAGATTCGACCCGTATGCGAAATAGGGGTGCCGGCGGCCCGGCATCTAGGCGGTCACCGTCTTGGCGCTGCTGAGCGGAAGGAACTGAAGCAAGCTAACTCCCCGCGAGGCTTCCACGGACGACGACGCTCCCCATCCTGCCGTACCGAGTGACCTGCGCGCCACGCAGGAGGTCACTGAAGGACGGGTCCCTTCGGTGGCGGTGGTGGTGGCGGTGGCGGCGGGCTTGGGTGGGTCGGTGGCGGGGGCGGTTTAGCTGGACCCGCCGGCGCGGAGGGAGGAATCGGACCCCTGTGGGGTGGTACCGACGGCGGGGCCGATGGTGGTGTCGGGTAGACCGACGGTGGTGGCGGATAAACGGGCGGGGGCCGCCTCACCGGCGGCGGCAATACGATCGGCGGCGGCACCACCACAACCGGCGGGGGTAGCACCACCGGCGGCCGCGGTGCCACCGGCGGCTGGACGATCGGCGGTGGCGCGACCGGAAGCTGCGCCGTGGGGATGGGCGCGGGAGCTGCCGGCTCCTGAACCGGTGTGGGCGCCTGGATGGGAGGCGCGGGGGCGACGGTGTGCTCGGGTGGCGCCGGAGGCAATTGGATGGCGGGGGCCACGCTGAACGGTGCGGCCGGTTTCATGGGCGCGGGTGCGGGCCCAGTCAACTCGGCCGGCGTGATGGCGGTCTTCTGGTGGTACAGGAAGGTGAACATCAGCCCGAAGGCGGCGAACAAGGCGGCGGCGAACATCGCGATCCACGGGATGACCCGGCGAACCCGAGGTGGTTGGGCGTCGTCGAGGTAGCCGTCGTCGTCCGGGCCGGCCGCCGACGAGGCCACGGTCGGGGCGGATGCGGAAGAGCCGGACTCGGAGTGGCTGCCCCCGCTGTCGCCGGTGTCGAGGGTGCCGCCGGCGGAGGTCAGCTTGATCTGGCCCAGGGTGTGGTCCCGGAGCCAGGCGGGGGCGGGGATGAACACCGGTGCCGCACCCAGCAGCGCGGCCGGGCTGACCAGGCGGCGTCGCTCCTCTTCGCAGGTAGAGCAGGACTCGATGTGCCGGCTGATGCGTTTGCGCATCAGCACGCTGAACTTTCCGTCCCAACCCGCCAAGATCGCGCCCAGCTCGTCGCATGCGTCGGCGGTGTGTTGGGCGCGACGTGCCACCAGCAGCGCGCCCAGCGAAGATTCGATGGTGCTGCGCAGGCGCGACACCATCTTGTTGGCGCTGCCGGGGCTGACGTCCAACGCGTTGGCCAGCTCCGGGCCGTCCAGGCCGTGGCGATAGGTCAGCTCGAGCACCGCGCGGTCCCGGTCGGCGAGCCCGCCGGCGGCGTCGGCGATCAGGTCGGCCAGCTCGTTGCGCGCGGCCAGCGTGTCCGGGCCCGCGTCGTGGGACGCGGCCTCGGGCAGTTCGTCGGAGACCTGTTCGCGGCGGCGGTCCCGGATGCAGCGCAGCGCTTCGTTGCGGGCGATGGCATACAGCCATGGGCGCAGCCTGTCCGGGTCGCGCAGCTTCGGCAATTGGGTCGCGGCGGCGCAGAACACGTCTTGCACGCAGTCGGCGGCGGCATCACGATCGCGCAGCATGCCGACGCAGAAGTCGTGCAGCCGGTCGGCGTAGCGGTCGTAAATCGTGGCAAAGGCGCTTCGATCGCCCGTCGAGGCCGCGCGGGCCAACTCGGCGTCGCTGACGATGTCGAAGTTGGATAGTGCGGTCGTCACGTCGCTTCCTCCGCCGATAAAGCGTCGGTACCCGTCGTGTGAGAACCGGCGCTGCGAATAAGTGTGCCCCTAAGCGGGTGAAATGGCACGAGGGAAAACCCGACTCTGTGGTGGGGGGATGGATGAGGCCGGCATCCGGATCCGGCCTCACCCGTACCCCACAACCTCATTTGCAGACGCCCTGCACAAAGTGGTGCGGGGGCAAGCACAGCGTCGGCGGTGGTGGGGGCGGCAGCTTCGGCGGCGCGGGCAGCTTCGGCGGCGGCAGCTTCGGCAGCGAAGGCGGGGGCGGTAGCTGCGGCGGTGGAGGTGGTGACCAGACGGGCGGCGGCGCTGACCAGACGGGCGGCGGCGGTGACCAGACCGGCGGCGGCGGTGACCAGGCAGGCGGCGGAGGGGCATGCACCGCGACGACCGGGCCCGAGGGCGCGGCAGCGGGCGGGGTGCCCGGGTCTGCCGGCGGGTTGACCGCCACGGCCGGCGCCGGGCCGTTGTCGGGTGCGGCGACCACCGCGGCGGGCGCCGGGCTGTTGTCGGGCGCGGGGGCCGCGGCGGCGCCGGACGTCACGGCCACGGACTGCGGGTGGGCCGAGTTGCCGGTGAGGACCATCCACAGTGCGGCGCTCGCTCCGATAGCGCCGACCAGGCCCGCGGCCACGACTAGCTTGTCGATGGGCTTCCGCTTGGCCGCCGGGGCGATCGGGTCTGGCGACTGGTCGTAACCGAACGACTGGTCGAAACCATACGACTGGTCGTAACCATACGACTGGTCGTAACCGAACGACTGGTCGTGGCCGAACGACTGGTCGTGGCCGAACGGAGCGTCTCCGTCCCGACCCAGATCTCCGTCCCGATCCGTCGGGTTGCCGAGCGGGCTCGACGACCAGGCAAACGCCGAGGTGCCGCCGTCCCCGCGGGGTGCAAAGGAGGTGCGATCGAGGTCGTTGGCCTGTGTTGCGAGGGCGGTGCGGTCGAGGTCGTTGGCCTGTGTTGCGAGGGCGGTGCGATCGAGGTCGTTGGCCTGTGTTGCGAGGGCGGTGCGATCGAGGTCGTTGGCCTGTGTTGCCAGTGCGGTGCGATCGAGGTCGGCGGCCTGCGTTGCAAACCCGGTTTGATCGAGGTCGTTGGCCTGCGTTGCGAGGGCGGTGCGATCAAGGTCGTGCATGGTGGTCATGAGGGGCTCCTTTTGTGTGGGCCGCGGCCCGGCTGGGTCGCTGTCATAGGTAGGAGGACGCACCGGGCGCGTGTCGGACACTTTTTTGAAGACTCTTTTGCAGGGCTGCCTCGGTGCGGTACTCACGGACACAAATGGCCCGTTTCAGGGTGTGGGTGGAGTTCATGGCCTGTTTCCGTTTTCCTGGCGTCGGTCATGTTGGCCGACGACAATAGGTTGGCCGACGCCGCTTGCCGGTCCTTCGCGAAGTTCTTGCGAATTTCTTGTGTCCGCTCGACGGCGGGTGCGCACAAGTCGCCCTAGGACTGACTCAGGAGGATTTGTGGCAGGGTCGCTCGCATGCGGAATCGCACCCTCGGGGAGGTTTCGTGCGCACGCTGACCGAGATCATGGACGCGAACCTGTCGGACAAGGGCACCGTGATGGGGGAGGCGCACGGCTATACACGGGCCTATGACCGATGGTTCGAGTCGATGCGCGAAGAGCCGCTACGCGTGCTGGAGATCGGCGTCTGCGACCCGCGGATGCCGGGAGCCTCGCTTAAGGGCTGGTACGAGTACTTCCCGCACGCCGTCATCTTCGGCTACGACATCGTGGACGCCCACCAATTCGACAACGACCGGATCCTGACGTTCGTCGGCGATCAGTCCGACCCGGCGGACCTCGAACGTTTCGTGGAGTTCTCAGGCGGTGAATTCGACATCATCATTGACGACGGCAGCCACCAAGACAGGCACCAGCAGGCCAGCCTGGCCTTCCTCTTCCCGCACCTAAAATCCGGCGGACAGTACTTCATCGAAGACCTGCACGTCTCGCCGAGCACGCTTTTCCTGCTCCAGGGCGTGCTGCCTGGGCTGCCGGGCGAGCGGCCGCCCGGCGAGACCTCCGCGGAGGAGCGACTCAGCGTGTTTTCCAGTGCCCTCGACTACGGAATCGAAATCAACTTCTCCCCCTACATTTCGCCGCAGGAGATCGGCGAGATCCGTCAGAGAACCGAGCGGCTCGACCTCGTATGCAACGCCAAGCTCGCAAGGTTGAGTAAGCGTCGCGACTGACATGCCCTGATGTTGGGATCCCGTGGCCGTAACTGCGCGTCGGGAAACTTAAAAAATCAACGAATTGGCTTGCGCGGCTTATGCCGAGCCCGTCACGGTCAGATAGATCAAAACGATGTTGAGCACAATGACCATCATTGCGACCGCCCAGCCGATGACCGTCGTGACGCGATGGTTGGCGTCGCTACCCATCAGGTCGCGGTTGCTGGTCAGTCTGACCAGCGGAACCACCGCGAACGGGATTCCGAAGGACAACACGACTTGGGACAACACCAATGCGCGCGTCGGGTCGAAACCGAGCGCCAGGATCGCCACCGCGGGGCTCAGCGTCACCAGTCGGCGCACCAGCATGGGAACCGACCGATGGAGCAATCCCTGCATGATCATGGCGCCGGCGTAGGCGCCCACCGACGACGACGCCAGACCGGAAGCCAACAGTCCGATCGCGAACAGCGTCGCGATCGCCGCCCCCAGCGTGGTGTGGATCGCGCGTGTAGGCGCCGTCGATTGACGCGCTACCTTCGTGGCCTTGCAGGTTGATCGCGGCGACCAGCAGCATGGCCGCGTTCACCAGTCCGGCGACGGCCATCGCCAGCACGACGTCCACGCGGGTGACCAGCAAGAGCCAGCGTCGGCGTTGGCCCGGCTCGGGAGGTCCGTGCCGATCTAGGGCCAGGCCCGAGTGCAGATACACCGCGTGCGGCATCACGGTGGCGCCCAATATGGCCGCGGCCAGTAACAAACTTTGACTGCCTCGGAATCGCGGCACCAATCCCCCGATCACAGCACCGGGCGGCGGCGTGGCGACGAAGAAACTGGCCGCGAAGCCGATGGCGATCACCAGTAGCAGGGCGGTGATGACACGCTCGAAAAGAATCTGCCCGCGACGGTCCCTGATCCCCAACAGCAGCAATGAGATCACCCCGGTGATGATCCCGCCGAGCGGCAGCGGCAAACCGAACAGAATCCGCAATGCGATCGCGCCACCGATCACCTCGGCCACATCGGTTGCCATCGCGACGATTTCGGCCTGCGCCCAGAACGTCAGCCGGACCGGACGGCTCATCCGCTTGCCGATCGCCGCCGGCAGCGACCGCCCGGTCACCAGGCCGAGCTTTGCGGACAGGTACTGGACGAGGCCCGCCGCCACGTTGGCCGCGACGATGACCCACAGCAGCAGGTAGCCGTACTGGGAGCCGGCGCTGACGTTGGCCGCGACGTTGCCGGGATCGACGTAGGCGATCGCCGCGACGAACGCCGGCCCGAGCAAATACCAACTCGTCTTGAGCGAGGCTTCGGTGCCTTGCGCCAACCTATCGACCCTCAATCCATGTACCCGAATAAGAAAGTTAGGGTAGACGAAAACAGTACCGCAGCGAGGTCCCCGGGCCACCGGCAACGCCGTGCGCTACGCCGCGCCGATGCTGCCTCCCCCGTCGACCCGAACGATCTGACCCGTCAGGTAGCCGGCGTCTTCGTGCAGCAGCATGGCGATCACGTGGGCGATCTCCCCAGGAGTGCCGACACGCTGCAACGGAATCGACGAGAGCAACCGGGCTTCGCGTTCTGACCCCGCGGGGCTCTTGGCGCGGAACATCTCGGTTTCTATCGGCCCGGGTGACACCGCGTTGACGGTGATGCCGGTCGAGGCGAGTTCACCGGCCCAAATGCGGGTGCAGGTTTCGAGCGCCGCCTTCGACGCGGCATACGGAGTGCGCTCGGCGACACCGAGCGTCGTGAAGCTCGTGACACGTTGACGATGCGGCCCCACTTCGCGTCGATCATGCCGGGCAGAACCGCTTGAACGACCTGCACCGCGGTGCGCACGTTCATGTCATAGGTGGCGAACAGATCATCCAGGTCGATCGAGCCGATCCGGCCGAACCGCGCGTAACCCGACATTATTGACCACCGCATCGACAGTGCCTTCGCCGACGATCGCCTCCAGGGCAGCCGCGGTCGCGGCCCGATCGGCCAGGTCGACCTCGCGGAACTGTCCCGGGAAGTCCGACGGCGCAGTTCGCGCGAGGCCTATCACGTGGTGCCCGCCGCCGGCCAGACGGTCGGCGACCGCGCGGCCGATACCCTTCGAGGCGCCGGTGACCAGAATTCGTCGTTTCAACATCGCATTTCCCGTCCGCGGCAGCGTGTGCGACCGGCTAAAGCAACGCTAAAAGGGTCACGTTTGATGCCGCGCCCGACATCACCCCGGAACGTAGAGCCCTTTGCCGGTGATCAGGGGCAGGTCGAGGGTCGTCACGATACCCGCCGGGGCGGCGACCACCGCGGGGATCGCGTTGACGACCCGCATCGCGGTGGCGACCAGTCCGGCGTGATTGTGATCGCCGAGGCGGCTGCTCAGGCAGATGTCCATGGCGTACGACGGTTCGCCGGTGATCTCGACGCGGTACGAACCCCCCGGCTGGGCCGGTTGCGGCCAATCGGGGCACAGGTCCTCGCGTAACCGGGTGACGTGTTCCAGGACGACAACAGGGTCGCCGTTGACCATTCCGAACACCTCGAACCGGAGGGCTGCGGCGGTGCCCTTCGGAATGTGCCCCGACGCGATGTCGAAGTCTTCCGGCGCCGGCTCGCGGACGTACACCTCGGCGACCTCGTCAAGTGAAATGCCCAGTCCCGCTGCCATTTGCCGCACCACCGAACCCCACGCCAGGCTCAGCACGCCGGTTTGCAGCAGCATCGGAATCTCGTCTAGCGGCTTGCCGAATCCCATCACGTCGAACATGACCACGGCGCTGTCGTAGGTGGCGTAGTCGACGATCTCCATGCACCGGATCTGCTGGATGTTCTGACAGGTACCGGCCAACGCCATCGGCAGCAGGTCGTTGGCGAAGCCCGGGTCGATACCGTTGACGTACAGGCTCGAATTGCCTTCGCGGGCCGCATCTTCCAGCGGCGTGACGAGCTCTTCGGGGATCACCTCCCACGGATACTGCAGAAAGACCGGGCCGCTGCCGACAACGTTGACACCGGCTGACAGGACGCGCCGATAGTCCTCCAGGGCCTCGGGCAGGCGGTTGTCGGCCATCGCGGTGTAGACGGCGCATCGCGGCCCGGTGGCAAGCACGGCGTCCAGGTCGGTGCTGGCCAGCACACCGGTCGAATCCTTAAATCCGGCAAGCTCTGCCGCGTCCTTGCCGGCCTTGGCGTCTGAAGACACCCAGACGCCGGTGAGCTCGAACTGCGGGTTGGTGATCAGCGCCCTGAGCGCGTGGACGCCGACGTTGCCGGTGCCCAATTGAACGACGGGTATGGCCATGACGGGCTCCTTCAGCGGTTGCGGTTCACAGGTCCGGGACGGGGATGTCGAGATTCGGGTAGGTGAGGCCACCGTCGACCTCCAGCGTTTTACCTGTCAGGAAGCTGCCGGCTGGGGACGCCAAATAGACTGCTGCAGCGGCGATGTCGACGGGATCACCGAGGCGGCGCATGGGAGTCACCTTCTCCATCGGTGTGCGCAGCTCATCGTTGGAGGCCACCACGTCCAGCGCGGAGGTCAGGATCGACCCCGGCGCGATTGCGTTGACCCGGATCCGTGGGCACAAATCCAGCGCGGCCAGCCGGGTGTAGTGCGACAGCGCGGCTTTGGCGGTGCCATAGGCGGCGAAGCCCCGTCCGGCCAGCCTGCCCATGGTCGAGGTGATGTTGATGATGCTGCCGCCGCCGGAGTGCTCGAGCATCAACGGCGCCGCCGCGATGGTTAACGCGTGCGCGGTGGCCACATTGAAGGTGAACGCGTCCCTGAGCTCCTTGGTCGAGGTGGTCAACAGGGTGTTGGGCATGGTCCCGCCGACGTTGTTGACGACGATGTCTAGTTTTCCGAAGGCCTGGACGGCCTGATCGGCCAACTCCGCGGTCACCTCGGGATGGGCCAGGTCGGCGGCGACGGTATGAGCCCGGCGCCCGGCGGCGCGGACCTGCTCGGCAACGGCTTCTAGTTGGGATTGCGTACGCGACGCGATCAGGACATCGGCGCCTGCCTCGGCGAATGCCAGCGCGATGGCCGCACCAAGGCCGCGGCCGCCACCGGTGATGACGGCGACTTTGTCGTCGAGACGGAACCTGTCAAGGATCATTGCGGCCTCTCCATTCGAGTAGTCGGCGACACGGTTGCAATCCACGGATCACGGCATTTCTGAAACAGGTTCTAGTTTGTCATACGGGCATCGCGGCGCAACGCCCCCAGTCCCCCGAACAGGCGGAGTCGGGCGGCAACGATCGCCGGACAAAATTCGCCGAACGTTAACCTTGTTGCTGTTAGTTTCAGGGCTGCGAGGAAAACGGCTGCTTGGCCGGCCGCAGTCACAACCAGCGGCGATGGTTCAATCCCTAGGTTAGGAACTCAATTGAAGCTCAACCGATTTGGCGCCGCGCTAAGTGTGCTGGCCAGCGCCGCGCTGGTGTTGACCGCGTGTGGCAGTGAGAACAATGCGAGTGGGAACGG
Source organism: uncultured Actinomycetota bacterium (assembly GCA_963703795.1). Lineage (GTDB taxonomy): Bacteria > Actinomycetota > Actinomycetes > Mycobacteriales > Mycobacteriaceae > Mycobacterium. Next base: position 11,976 of record CAVPFT010000058.1, read on the forward strand.
CGCGACGACGAGCGGATCCGCGGGGGCGGTGAATTGCGGCGGGAAGAAGGCGCTGAAGGCCAGCGGGTCGACGGCCCAGGCCAACGCGATGACCCGCTTCGTCAAGGCGTTCCAACAGGCCTGCCCGGGCCAGGACCTGAACTACACGCCAAATGGATCGGGCGCTGGAATCAGCGAATTCAACGGCAACCAAACTGATTTCGGCGGGTCGGACTCACCGTTGGCCCAGAGCGAGTCCACGGCGGCTCAGCAGCGTTGCGGCTCGCCGGCGTGGAACCTGCCGGTGGTGTTCGGCCCGATCGCGATCACCTACAACGTCAACGGTGTGACTTCGCTGAATCTCGACGGACCCACCGCGGCGAAGATCTTCAACGGCGCCATTACCACCTGGAACGATCCCGCGATTGCGGGCCTCAACGCGGGCGTCACCCTGCCCGCCGAGCCGATTCACGTCATCTTCCGTAACGATAAGTCCGGGACCACGGATAACTTCCAGAAATACCTCGATGCCGCATCCAACGGCGCGTGGGGCAAGGGCGCCGGCAAGGACTTCAACGGCGGTGTCGGTGAGGGCGCCAAGGGCAACGACGGCACCTCGGCCGCCATCAAGGCGACCGAAGGGTCGATCACTTACAACGAGTGGTCATTCGCCAAGTCCCAGAACCTGAACATGGCCAAGATCATCACCTCTGCCGGTCCCGATGCGGTGGCCATCAGCGCCGACTCGGTCGGCAAGACGATTTCGGGCGCCAAGGTCGCGGGGCAGGGCAACGACATGGTGCTCGACACGGTGTCGTTCTACAAGCCGACTCAGGCCGGCTCCTACCCGATCGTGCTCGCGACCTACGAGATCGTGTGCTCGAAGTATCCCGACTCCCAGGTCGGCACGGCCGTGAAGGCATTCCTGCAGAGCACCATCGGCGCCGGGCAGAACGGCTTGGCGGACAACGGATACATCCCCATTCCGGACGCATTCAAGACGAGGTTGTCGGCATCGGTCAACGCCATCTCATGATCCGTGGTGTCATGACGGGCTGAGCGCTCGCCACTACCGGCGTTGGGTGCCGGTTGGGCCGCGGCGGCTACCGCACAAAATTAGCCGAACGTTAACCTTGTTGCTGTTAGCTTCATGGCTGCGAGGAAAACGGCGGATTGGCCGGCTCCAGGCCCAACCAAGCCCCCACCAGCAGGTTTGATCTCCACCGTTAGGAACCGAATTGAAGCCCAGCCCAGTTGGCGCCGCGCTGGGTGTCCTGACTATGGGTGTGCTGATCTTGTCCGCGTGTGGGAATGGCAGCAATGCAAGCACCGCAAATGGGGAAAATTCGACGACGAGCGAGATGCCGGTCAAGGTGGATTGCGGAGGGAAGAAGACGCTGAAGGCCGGCGGGGCGACGGCTCAGGCCAGCGCGATGACCCGCTTTATCAAGGCGTTCGAACAAGCCTGCCCCGACCAGACGTTGAACTACACGCCCAATGGTTCGGGCGCCGGGATTAGCGAATTTACCGGCAACCAAACCGATTTCGGTGGGTCAGACGTGCCGTTGTCCCCGAACGAGTATGCCGCGGCCCAGCAGCGCTGTGGCTCGCGCGCGTGGAACCTGCCGGTGGTGTTCGGCCCGATCGCCATCACTTACAGCGTCAAGGGCCTGATCTCGCTGATTCTCGACGCTCCCACAACGGCCAAGATCTTCAACGGCGGCGTTACGACCTGGAACGATCCCGCGATCCAGACGCTGAACAGGGGCGCCAACCTGCCCGCTGAGCCGATTCGCGTGGTGTTCCGCAGCGACCTGTCCGGGACTTCGGCTGACTTCCAGGAATATCTGGAGGCGGCCTCGAACGGCGCGTGGGGTAGGGGCACCGGCAAGACGTTCAACGGCGGAGTCGGTGAGGGCGCCAGGGGCAACGACGGCACCTCCTCGGCCGTCAAGGCCACCGAAGGGGCGATCACCTACAACGAATGGTCGTACGCCCAGTCGAAGAACCTGACCATGGCCCAGATCATCACGTCGGCCGGTCCGGACCCCGTGACGATCAGCGCCGACTCGGTCGGCAAGACGATTGCGGGCGCCTGGGTCTCGGGAAAGGGTAACGACCTGGTCCTCAACAGGACGTCGTTCCACAAGCCGACGCAGCCCGGCGCCTATCCGATCGTGCTGGCGACCTACGAGATCGTCTGCTCGAAGTATCCGGATCCGCAGGTCGGTACTGCCGTGAAGGCTTTCCTGGAAAGCACCATCGGTGGCGGACAGAATGGCTTGGCGGACAACGGATATGTCCCCATCCCGGACGCTTGGAAGTTGCGGTTGGTGGCGGCGATCGATGCCATCACGTGAATCTGAGGTGGTCATGGCCTCCGGACCGCTAGTCAATCCGTCAACCGGGACCAAGCCGGGGGTGCCGAAGCCGACCGATGGGCACAAGACGCGGCGCGACGACCGGCTGTTCAAGTCGCTTGCCGCCGCTGCCGGCTTGACGATCGTGATCGCGATCGCGCTGATCGCGATATTCCTGTTGGTTCGCGCCGTGCCGTCATTGCGGGCGAACCATGCGAACTTCTTCACCAGCGCCGAATTCAATACCTCCAAGGCAGACCACCTGGCGTTCGGCATCCGCGACTTGCTAATGGTCACGGTGCTGAGTTCGATGAGCGCGCTGCTGCTGGCGGTGCCGATCGCGGTCGGGATCGCGGTGTTCCTCACCCAATACGCCCCGAAACGGCTGGCGCGTCCGTTCGCCGCGATGGTCGATCTGCTGGCCGCGGTGCCGTCGATCATCTTCGGGTTGTGGGGAATCTTCGTGGTGGCGCCCAAAGTCGAGCCGATCGCGGCGTTCCTCAATCGCAACCTGGGGTGGTTGTTCTTGTTCAGGCAGGGCAACGTTTCCCTGTCCGGCGGCGGCACCATTTTCACCGCAGGCATCGTGCTTTCGGTGATGATCCTGCCGATCATCACCTCGGTATCGCGAGAAGTGTTCCGGCAGACCCCGCGTATTCAGATGGAAGCGGCGCAGGCACTGGGGGCCACCAAGTGGGAGGTAGTGCGGATGACCGTGCTGCCGTTCGGCCGTAGCGGCGTCATCGCGGCATCGATGCTTGGACTGGGCCGCGCGCTGGGAGAAACCGTCGCCGTGCTCATCATCCTGCGCTCGGCCGCCCGACCGGGCGATTGGTCGCTGTTCGACGGTGGCTACACCTTCGCCTCCAAGATCGCCTCCGCGGCAGCCGAATTCAGCGAGCCGTTGCCCACCGGGGCCTACATCGCCGCGGGATTTGCGCTGTTCGTGCTGACATTCGTCGTCAACGCGCTGGCGCGCACGATCGCTGGCGGGAAGGTCAACGCATGACCGCCCACGCGCTGGACCAGCCGGTCAAGACCGAGGTGTTCAGGTCCCTCAGCCTGAGGCGGCGGATCACGAACAACGCTGCGACAACGTTTTTCGTCATCTCGTTCGCCGTAGCCTTGGTGCCGCTGGTCTGGGTGCTGTCGGTGGTGGTGGCACGCGGCTGGTATGCCGTCACCCGGTCAGGCTGGTGGACCCACTCGCTGCGCGGCGTGCTGCCGGAGGAGTTCGCCGGCGGTGTCTACCACGCGCTGTATGGGACGTTGGTGCAGGCGGGCGTGGCCGCCGTCCTGTCCGTGCCGTTGGGCTTGATGACCGCCGTGTTCCTGGTGGAATACGGGTCCGGTCGGCTGGTGCGGCTGACCACCTTCATGGTCGACGTGCTCGCCGGGGTGCCCTCGATCGTGGCCGCGCTGTTCGTCTTCAGCCTGTGGATCGCCACCCTGGGATTCGAGCAGAGTTCCGTCGCGGTGTCGTTGGCGCTGGTCTTGCTGATGTTGCCGGTGGTGGTGCGCTCCGCTGAGGAGATGCTCAGATTGGTGCCCGACGACCTGCGGGAAGCCAGCTACGCGCTGGGTGTCCCCAAATGGAAGACCATCGTGCGGATCGTCTTCCCGATCGCGATGCCGGGCATCGTCTCGGGCGTCTTGCTGGCCGTCGCGCGCGTTATCGGTGAGACCGCGCCGGTGCTGGTGCTGGTCGGATACAGCCGCTCCATCAACTACGACATCTTCCACGGCAACATGGCCTCGCTGCCGTTGCTGATCTACAGCGAACTCAGCAATCCGGAGCACGCCGGTTTCCTGCGGATCTGGGGTGCGGCGCTGAGCCTGATCATGATCGTCGCCGTGATCAACATTCTCGCCGCGGCGTTCCGCGTCATATCGACCCGGCGGCGCTGACCGGGTAGGCCCGCGGTCAGGAGCTTGACGCGGCTTTCGAAGCCGCCTTCTTTGCCGGTGCCTTCTTTGCCGGTGCCTTTTTGGTGGCTGCCTTTTTTGCCGGTGCCTTCTTTGCCGGCGCCTTTTTTGCCGGCGCCTTTTTGGCCGGTGCCTTGCCGTCGCCGGAGCGCGCCTTGACGCTGGCCTCCAGCTTGGCCAGCAGGTCGGAGACATCTTCGGTCTCGTCCAGCTGCTTGGGCTGTTCCTCGGCGGTAAACGCTTCCCCGCCTTCGAGTTTCGCCTCGATCAGCTCGTGCAGCTGCTCCTGGTAGCTGTCGTGGTAACGGTCGGGGTTGAAGTCTTCGGCCATCGAGTCCACCACCTGCCCGGCCATCTTGAGCTCGGCGGGCTTGATCGTCGACCTTCTTGTCCAGCACGGGAAAGTCGGGATCGCGAATCTCGTCGGGCCACAACAGGGTGTGCACCACCATCACGTCGCGCTTACCGAAGTCCTTGACGCGCAACGCGGCCAGCCGGGTCTTGTTGCGCAGCGTGAAATGGACGATGGCCATCCGATCCGTCTCGGCGAGCGTCTTAGCAAGCAGCACATAGGATTTGGATGACTTCGAATCCGGCTCCAAGAAGTAGCTGCGGTCGAACAGCATCGGGTCGACCTCGCTGGCCGGGACGAACTCCAGCACTTCGATTTCGCGGCTGCGTTCTTCGGGCAACGTGGCGATGTCGTCGTCGGTGATCAACACCATCTGGCCGTCGTCGGACTCGAAGGCCCGGGCGATGTCACGGTATTCGACGACCTCGCCGTCGATCTCACACACGCGTTGGTACCGGATGCGGCCGTTGTCCTTGGCGTGCACCTGGTGGAACTTGATGTCGTGGTCCTCGGTGGCGCTGTACACCTTGACCGGGACGTTCACCAGCCCGAACGCGATCGAACCCTTCCAGATGGAGCGCATGTACGTCAGTATGCCCATACCGTCCCTAGCAAAACACCGCGGCGGCTTGCTCGAGGACAGCGAGCGTAACCCTGCTGCGATTTCGAGCCGGTTTTTACGCGCTGGCGTTACGCTCGCGGCTTTTGAGCAAAGTCGGCGCCGGCGCGTCCGATCGTCAGCGCCGAGGACAGGCTGGCCGCCTCGAGTGCCGCCGTCAGCGCGTCGAGCCCGATTTGACGCAGGGCGGCCCGCCTTCCGCCGCCCAACAGACCCAGCCCCCAGAGCGTGTCGAGCAGCCCGACCATGAACGCGTCGCCGGCCCCGACGGTGTCCACCACCTGAACCGGCCGGGCAGCCACCCGGGCCTCGCCGGCCGGGCAGAGCGCCAGCGCTCCCCGTTCGCCCATCGTCAAAACGACGATCCCGGGTCCGGACGCCAGCCAGGCTCCGCGCGATCCGCTCCGGTTCGTGGTCGGGATCGATCCAGCTCAAGTCGTCGGCGCTGGCCTTGACGATGTCGCTGCGCTCGACGATGTGGGCGATGCGCTCGCGGGCCAGATCCCGGTCGCCGGCCAGCGACGGGCGCACGTTGGGGTCGAAGGTGACGGTCGCAGACACCCGATAGGCGTCGAGCAGCGCCGCGACCGCCAGGCAACCCGGCTCCCGCACGGCCGCGATAGACCCGGTATGCACGAACAACGGCGGGGCGACCTCGGGCGTACCGGAGAGCTGCCATTCCAGGTCGAACCTATAGACCGCCTCCCCCGGAGAACTGGGGTCGGCGATGGTCGC
>CAVPFT010000059.1:0-207646 GCA_963703795.1 uncultured Actinomycetota bacterium
TTTCCTGCTCAGTTGGTGGAGCAAGCTCAAAGGAAACAGGTGTGTTAGTAACAAAGGGAACATAGATAGCATGAATTATTGAGGCATCATAGGAATGGGCTAAACGAATGGTGCGTGTCATTGAGGATACCTTCATATTCATAACGTTTCATCAGAATTTGACATATCTATAGACCATGGTTTCAGATGATCATCCGACATTACAGGAACGGCATCATAAACATTGAGCCGGGCTGCGGAAATAACATCCCCCTCAAATCCCTTTGCGCGCAATTCCCGACCACTTCCACAATCCCAGAGCAGCGTTTCGAGTTGGTCTTGCGCATGCATAAAAGCACCTTCACATACGCGTGCTTCTGGTGATTTCTCCTGAGGTAAATACGACAAAATAGCTCCTGCTCCCAGGTAGTCTTCAATCGCTACACGCAACTCCCCATCCTCCGACGGCACCTGCCAGCGCTCACCGCAAGCAATAATAGTAACATCAATAGCCTGCCGCTCAAGGAGAGATGAAACAGCAAAGGCTATAGTCCGGGCATTCACTAGAGCGCCAACAAAAAGGTAGGGAACGTGTCGAGCATAGCGGCTACAGGTCGCACCATTGGGAGAAGCCAACACCACGCGGGAGCCTGGTTCAATCTGTTCAAATGTGATGGGGGAAAGCGAGAAACGGCCTTTTGCAGGAACATCCTGACGGCGAACAGCTACTTCTGCACCAACACGTTGAGCAAAAAGGGCCGGATCTTCCTCATATTGGGAACAGGGATAAATGATCCCTCCGTGATGAAGCGCGGTCACTGTCGCAGTAGAAAAGCTCAGCGTATCAACAATTACCAGGATATCTCCTCGCTCGGCAGCAAGGTGCGTACCACGTCTTCCCCAATCAAACCGACAACGATAGGGATGCTGCATATACAACATAAAAAATCTTTTCTACCTCTCTATAGATAGAGATGTGTTTTCTCACTGTATCCTTTTTGGTAACTCTAGCCGTATTCATATTATACAGCAAATTCTGAGGCGAGTATTCTGGTGAGTTGTAGAGGCGTGTTAGTAAAAAAGGCACGCGACAGAATACTAAAGACAGAAAAGCGTAAAAACACCTCAGAGACTGGTTAGTTCCGTTTCGTGAACGGATTATTCGTTAAAGAGGAGAAAAACAATGGCTACTGACGATCAGAAAGATCTTGGTACACAGGGTCAGGAAGATACACTCAAGGGCAAAGTGAAGAATGCGGCGGGTCAGGTACAGAGTAAGGTTGGTCAGGTGACTGGCAACGAAGACATGGAGGCCCGTGGTGATGCGAAGCAGGTGGGGGGCAAAGTACAGGCTACTGGTGGCAAGGTAGAGCAGAAAGTTGATCGTGCGCTTAATCCTGACAAAACTGATCCCACGGATAACCGCTAAAAATAGGAAACCTACTTAAAAAAAAGCGAGGGCGACAATTAAAAGTTGTCGCCCTCGCTTTTTCGCTATAAATAGCGAACGCTTATGTATAAGAAACACAAGCGTTCAGCAAAAAGGTTCTATTCAGAAGGATTATCCCATTCGCGCCCGTCATTCTCAATGAGGGCCTCGGCCTCTGGTGGTCCCCAGGTGCCTGCTGGATAAGGATAGACGGTTTCCGGTGGCAACTTGGCCCATTCAGAGGTGATGCTATCGATAATGCGCCAGGAAGCTTCAATCTCATCGCGGCGAATGAAGAGCGTGGAGTCGCCGAGCATGCAATCGGCAATGAGGCGTTCATAGGCCTCGGGAGATTGAATGCCAAAGGCATTGGCGTAAGTGAAGCCCATATCAACCAATTCAAGGTGCTGAGCAGCCCCAGGAATCTTCGCGCCGATTTTGAGCGAGATGCCTTCATCAGGCTGAATACGGATGGTGAGACGATTTGGCACAGAGTCCTTTTGTCTCCGTCGGTTTATACATCTGGTGCGGAACACGCTTGAACTGGATGGTTACTTCTGTACTGCGTGTTGGAAGGTGTTTGCCAGTGCGAATATAGAAAGGCACATCTTCCCAACGCCAGTTCTCAATGAAGAGTTTCAGTGCAACATAGGTCTCAGTCGTTGAATTAGGATCAACGCCCTTCTCCTGTTTATAGCCTGGGACCACTTGCCCATCCATTTCGCCAGCGGTATATTGCCCACGAATCACACGATCAGCAACATGTTCAGGGACATACGCAGGAATAGCACGGAGTACCTTCACTTTTTCATCACGAATAGCCTCGGCATCAAAGGCGACGGGTGGCTCCATAGCGGTGAGACAAAGAACCTGCATGATATGGTTTTGCACAATATCGCGAATGGCACCGGATTTCTCATAAAATTCTGAGCGTGTACCGATACCCAGGCTCTCACCCACCAGGATCTGCACATGATCGATATAGCGTTGATTCCAGAGAGGTTCAAAGATCCCATTGGCGAAACGAAATGCCAGAATATTCTGTACTGTCTCCTTGCCCATATAGTGATCGATACGGAAGATTTGATTTTCGCGGAAGACACGGCTCAGGTCGCGATTGAGTTTTTGAGCGGAGGCGAGGTCATGACCGAAGGGTTTTTCTGTGATAATACGCGTCCAACCGCCATACCATCACCATTCCCATTATTATTCTTTCGACTATGAGAAAGGCCTGCGCCACCGAGTTGGTGGACAATCTCAGGGTCGAGATCGGGTGGTGTTGCCAGGTAGAAGATGCGATTGCCGCTGGTGCCCATCTCTTCGTCCAACTTATCAAGTAAATCGGAGAGCTTATTGTATCCTTCACGATCATCCACATCGCCCTGACAATAAAAAAGGTGCTGCGCCAGTTCGTTCTGAGCCTTGGCATCCAGTTTGTCATCATCAGGTAGATACTTATTGATCAATTCTAGCGCCATTGCACGCCACTGCTGATCTGTGAGAGGGCGGCGAGCATAAGCAACGATGCAAAAAGCTTCTGGCAAGGGATGATCATGCATCAGGTGAGCAAGAGTGGGAAGAATTTTACGCTGCGTCAGGTCGCCAGTTGCGCCGAAGATAACGACATTGCAGGGTTCGGGGTGATGCCCATCCTGCCAGATGGTATGTTGTTTAGGTTTACTATCAGAATGTGTATTTTGCGCCATACAAGAGCTCCTCGTCAGAAATTTTCGTCTTCTGATTACTACACGTAGAGATCCAACTTTTAGACGGGATTTTGCTGGCTCATCATGTTTGAATCAGATGTTCGTAGTTAGAGTAGCACGTTACCAGGGAATAAGACAAGCTTCAGTCTTCATTCAACATGAAAGGCATAAAAAAGCCTGGCATAGCAGTGAGCAGATGCCAGGTTTTTTCATTAACTGACGTGCTTCTTATGTGGAGCACTGTAATAGACATCACGTGCATGGGCCAATGGGGTAGAGAACACAAAGGCCAGGATTGCACAAATGATGAGGGGAAGAAGGAGTAAGAGGGAGATTTCGGCGGCGATTTTAATATGCGCAAGGTTGAGGAAGAGAAACTGGAGGCTGACCAGAAGGATGACCATACCAATCGTGATGGTAATCGAGCGCACCTTCCAGCGGGAACGCAGGCGAGCTTGTAAGGTTTTCTGGCGCAGTTCAGCTTGCTCACGAGCCGTACTTTGCATCACCAGCAGGTTGTGACGCTCCTCTTCAATCTCTTTACGCTCCTGATCCAATAGCGCTGCCATACGTTGTACTTCACGCTTGAGATAGAGGGCCTCGACCAGATGTTTATCCTCTTCTTGCCGGACCTGAAACTCAAGCGTTTTCATAACATCCTGGAAGACCGGAGGGGCACTATCAGGAGCAAATTCTATGGTCTGAGCAGCTTCATTGACCATCTTGTGAGCCTCTTCCTCGACGGCATCCTGGAAGGTGTGATAGAGATCCATGTAGCGCCGTTCGAGGTCAGAGTAGGTTTCTTGCAAATGATTGCGCTCATCCAACAAAGCTTGCAAATGGTTCTGATACTGTTCCCGTTCCTGCTGATAGCTCCCATGAATACTGGTAGCTTCTTGATCGAATTGTGTTTGTAAAGAGGTATACGCGGCAATTAATCGTTGCATTTCCGTGTTGCGTTCCTCTAGCTCGAAGCGCAGGTGTCTGTTTTCTTCGCGCAGTTGGATGACCTGACGCCAGGCAATCTTCGCGTGAGGCGTTTCAACGGAAACACTGGGCAAAACATCAGTATTTTTTTGCTGTACAATTGACTGCCGACGTTCACTCAGATGACTGCGACGATCAGATGGGCGAGGCAGTCGCTCAAGTGACTCGGTCACCTGAGTAGTATGGGTAGTATCGTCCGATGATAGCATGTTGGTTCCTTTAGCGTCCTTCCCTATTGCAATCAAGTCTCTTTACGCAAGAGTGCACGACATGCACTTTACACAATTGCTCTCTCTACCAATTATGCCTGCAAGGACGCAAAGTTGCAAGTCTTTTCCTACACATTTTCATGTATTTTTTGACGGAAAGCGGGAAAATCATCTCTAATCATGATAGAACAGCAGCATCGGTCTCTACCTCTGACACATGTTCGGAGCCAATCATGTCTGCAACAATCTTGCCAGAAACTCATCACACCCGGCAGGCCAGCGCCTGGATGGTGCCAGCACCAGCAAAGTACAGGTTGGGAATATCTTCACTCTGATTATGAGGACGGAACCAGGCTGATTGCGTCAGAATTGGCTCTACAGAGAAGGCGCTGCCAAGATAGCTGTTGAGCGTATCGCGGAAATGGAGCGGATTAATAGAATGTTCGGAGACGATATGCTTTGACAGGTCCGGCAGGTAATGTTGCTCCAGGTACGAGATAATCTTATCTCGATACGGCTTTGCCATGGTCGCCCAATCAGTCTCACCACCCAGGTGCGGTACAGGAGAGAGCACGTACCAGCTATCGCAACCAGCCGGCGCAAGGGATGGATCGGTCGGCCGTGGGACGGTGCAGGTAGAGCGAAAAATATGGCCAGACGCTTGTGTTTGAAGATGTCATCCAGCAGACCACGATAGCGCGGGTTAATCAGAGGTGGCGTGATGTGCAACATTTTCATAGGTGCGGTCCGTTCCGAAGTAGATGACAAAAAGCGACATGGCATATTCCAGACCTTTGATGCGGCGATCCGTATTTTTGTGACGAAATTGCAGCAGAGGATCATATTCAAGTAGGTAAAGGCCACGTCAGCATTACTGACGACGGTATCTGCCGGGAAGAAGGTGCCATCGCGTCCCTGTACGCCCGTGGCTTTGCCTGTTTGCGCATCAATCTCAATCGTAGCAACCTCATTGTTCAAGAGTATTGTGCCGCCGATATCCTGAAAAAGTTGCGCAAGGGCACAACCGGGCACCTGTTCGACCCATAGCGTACCAGACACCAAATTTGCGCTCTAACGTATGGATCAGCGCATAGATCGAGGTGCTCTGAAAAGGATTGCCGCCGATCAACAAGGGGTGGAAGCTGAAAACCTGGCGCAGACGCTCATCCTTAATATACTGATTGACGAACGCCGCTACCGACTTCTGAGATTGCAGACGCACCAGGTCCGGCATAATCTTGACCATATCCGAAAACTTAGTGAACGGCTGATCGATCAGTTCAAAGCCCTTCTCATAGATCTTTTCACCAACCTCGGCAAAGCGCAGATAACCATCCACATCGGCGGGATTAAAACGACGTATCTCGCTCAAAATGTGTTCCTGGTCACCATTATAATGAAAGACCGAACCATCCTCAAAACGAATATTATAAAAAAGGGTTAATGGAGATCAGCTTAACGTAATCCTCTGTTTTCTTACCACAAAGGGCAAAGAGGTCATGAATGAGCCAGGGGGCAGTAATAATCGTCGGGCCACCATCGAAGGTAAAGCCATCCTGCTCATAGACATAAGCGCGTCCACCTGGTTTATCGCGCTTCTCTAGAAGGGTTACCGTATGACCCTGCGCCTGAAGGCGAATGGCGGCTGAAAGTCCACCGAAACCGCTACCAATAACAACTATCTGCACAAAAAAACTCCTATCTTCTCCTCTATATTTCGCGCTCTGAGCAGCACATTCTCATGCATCAGTCTCAGGATTACTCCTGATGGCTCAGTTCACGCCGAAGAATAGCATTGCATACTTACTATAGAGACGAGACAATACCTCTTGAGAGGGTATCTACATCCCCTCATCTCTCCTTTATCAGGAACAATCGTGATTTTATAGAAAAAACTTATCGTTACTTAACCATAAATCATACGTATCAATAAACAGAACTAATATATTCTAATGTATAATTAGAGATAGGCAGTTTTATGCAACATTCTATCTCAGGTGGGGAGACAAACATCCTTCCAACTGCAGAAGGTGCAGCCGGATCAGGTGGTAATTCAGCCTTACCGCAGATCTTATCTGGTGGTTGGCGTGCGTCCTTGCAGCAGGTTCTGCCTCTTTATCTTAGCTTGCACTTGACCTTTCTGCTGCTGACCTATTTTGCTGCACTTTTCAGTATCAATAACTTTTCTAGCCGTAATCTACCCTTGATTACTTTGCTTCACGTATGGAATCGCTGGGATAGCAGTATCTATACCAGCATCGCCACAACTGGCTATACCACATTTTCTCGTATGGCTTTCTTCCCGCTTTTTCCACTGGCTGAGCATGGACTGGCTTTGCTAGTGCAAGATCCTTTTGTCTCTGGATTGATTATCTCAAATGTAGCTATGCTAGGTGTCTTCATTGTCCTTCATCGGCTGGTTGTAGAGGACTTTGACCAGGAACGTGCATGGCGCACGGTTCTCTATCTGGCCTTCTTTCCCACTGCTTTCTTTTTGGCTACCGCTTACAACAAGTCGCTTTTTCTCTTCTTCGTGCTCCTGACCTTCTACTATCAGCGCCGTGGACGCTGGTGGTTAGCAGCTCCGATGGCCTTTTTAGCTACTTTGACTCGTCCTATAGGAATTTGCCTGTTGATACCATTCGCCTGGGAATACCTTCGCCAACACAATTTCCAGTGGCGCAAGATCCGCCTGGATGCGCTCAGTGGTATTGGGATCATGGGAGGCATTATTCTTTTCGCGATCTATGGGTATCTCCGCTTTCATGATCCACTGGCGTTCTCCCATGCTCAGAAAACGTGGCAGAGACAGCTTTCCTGGCCCTGGCATGTCTTTGCGCAGGTCTACAAAATCATCCGATACCAACCGATCCTCACGTTCCAATCAATTCACACCATTATGGATCTGCTCCCTACTCTCATGGTCCTGCTTGCTCTGGTTCTGACCTTTATCGGACCCTGGAAACTGAGCAGAGATCAGTGGAGCTATGCTTTCTATTCCATCACCTGCTACTTCGTCTTCATTTTGTTCCCTGAAAACAATGGCTATCCACTGGCCTCCATGGCCCGTTGTATGTTGGAGATCTTCCAGCATTTTTATTCTGGCCGCTATCGGCAAAAACCGCGCGTTCAACGTTTATTACCTTGAGGAATCTTCTCCCTTTGCTGGCCTTCTGGTTGTTGCAATGGTTGACTGGAGGATGGATCGTGTAGCAGTACACCTATTGGCTATTCCGTTGCAAATAAAACTTGTCAATCATTTGATACTCTGAATAGAGTACAACGACGATACATCTTTCTAAATAACTATAAGTAGAGGTTATAGTCATCGTGAACACTCTCAGACCATATTTAACCGCATTAAAAAAGCCCGCCAACGTTATTCTGGTGCTTGTTGTAATCATAAGCGTGGTACTCTCTGTACTTTCGTATCGCCTTACTGTGGGACAGCAGACTTCCTCCTATGCGCTAAAGCCGATAACCGCTCCTATTCCTACATTGCCACCATCCCCTACGGTTTCCCCAACACCTGCCACGAAGAACGCTACGCCTTCTCCTATTATTTACCTCCCAGGATCCTATTTCAAATTCAGGGTATTGACGCAGACCCTGGCATAAATGCAGGCAAAACATTTCCTGGGATCTCCTGGTTTCGTCTGGGTTATCCTAGCTGTGGCAGGGGAGATCAAAAGGGGCAAAAACTGAGAAACTCTATGCAATATTATCACTCTAAAGGAATACGGGTGCTTTTTGTTGTTTGCCAGACACGTAATCCGAATAGCGTAGATTGGGATGGTATTGCTCAGTCTTATCCCGACGCGGTCGAATGTGGTAATGAGGAGATGAAGCAAGATCCTTCAGTCGCATTTCTGTACTCACCACCAGAACAATTTGCACGCTTCTATGACCGATGCGAACGCGCCATACACGCTGTAAACCCTAAACTCCTGTCTTGCTTGGTTCGCTTGACCCACACGTTGCAGGCCCCGATTACCAGTTAATGGTAGGACAGGTTAGCTACCTTAATCAGATGCAGAACACGATGAACACGACTCTAAAGCGGAAAAACTGGAACTGGCATAACGAGATACTGGGTGTCATTGATAGCTGGTACAATGGCTATAACGGAGCCAATAACCTTGCTGGAGTGTTTGATTTCTGGGCCGGGGAATTTAATGTGGATGTCAACAGCGGTCAGCTTGGCAAGCACCTCTGGGTCGTTGAAGGAACCGCCTGTTTCATTGGGTGCGGTATCGACAGCAGCCCGGCGGTGGTAGCTATCGTTCATATCCTGACCCTGATCACCGATATAGACACTTCCTTACGTGCCCACGTGCCGTTCTTTCACTTCAGTAGTTATGATATCCCGATCCAGGGAGTTATTGGCCCTACCGGCATTCTAGATCACCTTGGGCACCCTAAACCTTTACGCCAGGATCAGCCTATGGGCTCCTACAGCCTCACCCTTACCTGCCCCGGCAATAAGCAGGTTACCGTTATCAATCAACTGCAACTGATGGCCCGACTTTACGGACGCTGCGCTCTACCCACAGACTATGCCACAATCCTTAGCAATTAAAGCAATTAAAACAGGAATAGATTCATGTGAATGCATCAGGAGTGAAAAAGGATTTTCGAAAGGTTACACATATGGAGAAACTTCCTATGGCCACTTTACCTGAGAGCAATTCTCTGGCTGCCAATTCTTATGAGCGACTGCATTCATTGCAAAGAGCCTGGTCGCCATGGTATACGGCCTTGAGACAGGCTTTTCCTACTTACATAGCTATACATATTGGTTTTGTTGTAATTAGCTGTGTCTCAATCCTGTATTCTGGTCCCTTAACGCCTATATATGCACTACCGTTTAACACACTATGGAATTCCTGGAAGCGTTGGGATGCTTTTCATTTCATATCCATAGCTTCTCAAGGTTATGCTCGTACACCAACTGAAACAGCCTATTTCCCTCTCTACCCGTTACTTGCCAGGATAGGAGCTTTTTTTACGCATAGCGTCTTCTCTTCAGGACTCCTTATCTCAAATATCTCAGGACTGGTGATGCTCGTAGTACTTTATCGTCTCGTAGAGGAAGATTTTGGTAAGGAACGTGCAACGCGTACAATTCTTTATCTATCTATTTTTCCAGGTGCATTCTTCTTCTCCGCCATGTATCAGAAGTCACTTCTTAACCCTTATTATCAGCGGTTTCTACAATATACGACGCGGATCCTGTGATGGATAGCTTGGTTTATGTGGATTTTTAGCGTGCCTCACGCGTTCAACAGGGATCCTTTTTGCGTTACCCTTTCTTTATGAATACTTGCAGCAACACCAATTTTAAGTTACGTGCTATTCGGTTCAATATCCTGGCTATCGGTCTCATACCTGCAGGCATTATCACCTTTGCCATCTACTGCTATCTACAATTCCATAACCCCCTGCTATTCCTGCAAGCGCAAGCTCACTGGGGACGTTTATTAGCGCCCTCCATAGCTATAATATAGAGGGGAGAGCGATACTATCGCTATTCAACAGCAAAGCAATCCTCAGCTTCCTCTTCCTGCGCAATATGCTTGATCTTATTGCAGTGTTCTTTATACTAACCATCCTTGTTTTATCCTTTTTAGGACCATGGCGCTTCTCACGTTTACAGTGGTCTTATGGCATCTTTGCCGTTGCGGTCTTTTTATTCTCAGTCAGTTTCCCAATGGACCACTTTACTATTCCTCTGGCCGCGACCACGCGCTATCTGCTAGCCATTTTCCCGGCCTTCATCATAATAGCAGCTATCGGCAAAAATCGTTCCTTCAACCTGCTCTACATTTCTATCTCTGGAGCCCTACTTTTCTTCTTCCTTACACAATTCCTCACAGGCTACTGGGTTATTTGATGATCCGTCTCCACAATACTCTATTTTAGAAAAGGAACCTCTATTCCTATATCCCTCGACAAGACGGTATAATTGAGAAGAGAGAACAAAAGAGCGGAAAGGAAACCGTGATGAAATCAGCATTAATTACCTGGGGAGGCTGGGAAGGACATGAACCTGAAAAGGGAGCTGCCCTCTTTGCACCATATTTACAAGAGCAGGGCTATGCGGTAGAGGTTACCACAACGCTCGATGTCTACCTGGATGAGGCGACAATGAGCACTCTTGACCTGATCGTTCCCATCTGGACCATGAGCACGATTACGGCTGAACAAGAAAAGGGATTGCTGACAGCGATACAAAACGGCACGGGCATAGCAGGCTGGCATGGATGTATGGGCGACTCTTTTCGCAATAACACCGAATACCAATTCATGGTTGGCGGCCAATGGGTTGCACATCCTGGCAATATTATTGACTACGAAGTCCATATCACGAAACATGATGATCCCATCACAGAGGGCCTCCAGGATTTTCGCATGCATTCGGAGCAATATTATATGCATGTCGATCCTATGAACGAGGTCCTGGCGACCACAACCTTCAATGGAGACTATGCGCCCTGGATAGCAGGTTGCGTGATGCCCGTCGTATGGAAAAAACGTTGGGGTGCAGGGCGTGTATTCTATTCGTCTCTAGGCCATGTACGAAAAGACCTTGAGGTGCCTGAAGCACTGGAAATGATGAAACGCGGCATGCTCTGGGCCAGCCGGTAAGGGCCATATTTAGGGTCTTGAAAGAAGGGTAGGGCGTCACCTTGCGTGCGCCCACGTCCAGGCGAGATTGTTCGCCCGGACGTGGGCGCACACAAGGTGACGCCCTACCCTTCTTCCGTCTAATTAAATGCATGTCAACGCATTAATATCTCCGATAGGAGCGGCGATAAGAATAACGTCGTCGTCTCCTCCAGGAGGAGTACGTGAGTGCATGCCATAATGCCACCAGGATTATAGCTCCTATAAGCGCACGCACAATGGGCACGCCCTCTACATTGATATCTCCGAGTCCATCAATAATGATCACCTGTGTCATTAACCAGATGCCAATGAGCGCGGCGATAATTGCGCCGATGAAGCCGAAGGGAAGCCGCCAACCAACGATAGCTTCTGCCAGCAGGCCAACTATGGCGGCAACAATAAGATAGATGATGAAGCTAAGTCCAAACGACCAGATGTATCGCCAACGTGAACGGTAATACCAGCGGCAAGAACGGAGCCGTATGAGAAGAATGATAGCATAAAAACCTCCTGCACCAGGTAGAGGAAACAATGAATTGTTGGGTCTACAGTAACAAACGGAAAGCATAGGCAATGAGTAACGCTCTGCTTATCGCCCTCTTATGCTAAGCGGCTAGAAGCAATGGTTCTCTATATATCCTAATTGCATCTTCTATTTTTATCCAGGCATAGTATACTTTTTATTGAAATCATTAGGACTAATGGTTAATTAATACGTCTCATTATTGCAAAAACATTCTATCTATATGATAATTTTCGTATTGAATTTTTCTATTCTCATACGAATGTTTTTGCAATGATGCTTGCAATTTAGAGAGATCAACGGAATTATTGTACTCTATTCTGATCTCCTCACAAGTCGGGAGTAAGAGGTATCTTCACATGAAACAATCTTTTCATACCTTTCTTAGAGGGCCAAGGAACAGATAATCAGCTTCCAGATCCATACATGCAAAAAAAAGTCTTTTCCTGGTGGGAACGTGCCTTACTCAAATGGTATACCTACACGGCTCCAGCCTATCCAGGTTCTCAAACAAGTTTCCAGCAACAGGAAGCCTTTCGACGCGGACGCCTGGCCAGCCTGAGCCTGTTGGTGCTTATTTTCGTTGTTGTCCTGTTTATGGCAGCGATCGGCATTACCGCAAACATCAACCATCCCGTCTTTGTGATCAGTGCAATTGGAGTGTTCCTTCTTGTCTTTAGTGCAGGCATGCTCAATCGTCGGGGCTATCTTACCGGTGCCACGCTGATTATGATACTAGTCCTCGATGGCGGTATTGCCACGACCGTCATCACGGTCAAGGGAGGCCTGGGATTGGTCAACCTGCCCATCTTCGATCTTATGATTGCCTCTGAACTTATTGCTGTCTCCTTGCTCGCTCCCATTTCAGTCTTCATTGTGTGCTTATTAAACTGCTGCTTCATTATATTGGACGTACTATTGGAGCATCATGCGCCTGATCTGAACCATTATCTGGCGCTGTCCGGTTGGGCCGTTATCCTGGCACGACCAGCTACTACAAATAGTAGTAGCGCTTGTCACATTCCTATGGGTCGATAGTGCCCTCAGAGCCTTGAAACGTGCAGACCAGGCGGAGGCACTGGCTGCGATGGAGCATGCCATTGCTGAATATGAGCGCTCCAACGCTATGCAGAAACGCCAATTAGAGCAGGGCATTCAATATTTAATAGAAACACAACGTCGTGTCGCCAATGGCGATTTCACTGCCCGCGTTCCCACGACACAAAACAATGTCCTCTGGCCTGTCGCGATCTCCTTTAATAATCTCCTGACGCGTTTCCAACGTTTCCAACAAGATGCAAACGAGATTGAACGTATCCGGCAGGATATGCCTCGTGTGCTACATGCTATTCGCGACGCCAAACAAAAGAAGCAACCTCTCATGCTGGAACGTACGGGGACAGTGCTCGACGCACTCATTTTAGAGCTGAAGTCGTGATGATCATATTCATTAGCATTATACTCTCGTTGTTTTTCCGAAACGGTTGGAGTTAATGGTCGCGAGCATGACACGCCAAAACATCGTAGTGTTTTATCAAATTTCATTCGCCATTGCTAATCCTAAATGTGGTATATTAAGATATTAAAGTAATTTCCACTATTAATACCACAGAAAGAAGGATTACAGATGCATCCACGCTCTTATATCAATCTTGTGCCGTCTCTCTATGAAATGGAAATATTTGAGTTTCAAGATGGTGATCCGACCTACCAATACACACGTCCTGATGGGACTGTGGTACCAATGGGCATCTCGGTGGCAAGTCTACAGCAACGATTGGGTGGTGATGAAGGCGACTATACCTCACCAACAGGCGAAACATATCATATCTCGCTCGCTCTGTGGGAAGGGAACAATCACGAGAAGACGCTACTGCATATGACGTTTCATGCTACTCCGCTCTTACCAGCCGACATAGCACCAGAATTACGTCCGTCACGCTTGTCTCCCCCTTCTCCACAGCCTCAGCGAGGAACGCCGTCACCATCCACATCTCCCACTGCAAGTGCTGCATCCCTAGCCTCTTCTATGCGCCAAAGTAGCCCATCAGCCAGGGTCTCTTCATCATCCAATTTTATCTCGTGTAGCGATGTGCGGAGAGAACACAGGTTAAAAATACAGCAAAGTAGAAATCCTGAAGCAGGTGTCACCGCAGAAGCTTTGCTCAACCTTCCTGAAGCTACAATGACAGAAATGCATTGTCCCGTTTGTGATGCTCCTATTGAAACTCATTGAGCCGCTTGCAAGGCATGTGCAGCAAGGCATCGAATGGTGGGGCAATGAGGCCAGGGTACTACTGATCTTCGAGCATCCGATTGATATTGAGGAGACACGGGCCAATCAGAAGACTCCCTTTTCGTCGTTCATCGTTATCGGCGCTACACTCCTGTTTCGTTACCAACGCGACCGAAAGACCCGGACATAGACCTTTCCATCGTACAGAAGACACACGATCACCTTGTTATGGTGGCATCAGAGGCCGGAGAGACAACCGCGCAAACGTTGCTTGCTCTACCAGAGGCTCATCAAACAGAACTTTTGTGTCCCCTTTGTGATGAAAAATTGCCAGTCAAGGAGCCATTTGAAAAGTATATCCGTATGCTTGCTGATGATGCAGGAGATGATAGTGTCCACATACAATGGAGTATCTCCCATCCCAGCGATCGGGCGGAGACAAAAGTGCCTTCAAAAGAAAATGCAATTTATGCGACCCGCCACTTGGATGATGACGATTTTGCGCAAAAGCGACATGAAGATTATGCAAATTTTGTTGTCAGGAAGAAGTGAATTTTTACAGAAGTTCTTCTCACTGGCGGAAACAGCCTGGAAGGATGCTGGCAAACCTGGCAAACCCAGATTTGTAGCCTGTTCATATTACGGCCTGGGCGAACATGCTCAAGAGCGCATCAATGCATATATCGGCCACTATTATTCGTTCATGGGTCCAATGGCACAGCAAATCGCAAACTCCGTTCCTTCTACGCCCGAGGCCATCCACGATGCAATTCAAGCATTCGCAGGTAACGGCGTAGATAAACTCATCCTCTGGCCTTGCATAGCAGAACTAGACCAGGTACAGCGTCTGACTGATATCGTCACACGCTAACCTGAGCAAAATATCGATATGAGACTGATGAAGCTGCATCATATAGCTTGAAGTATTGCTTAAAGAGCGGGGAGCAAGTGTTCTCCGCTCTTTTAATTTTGTGTAACCGGCGCTGCTGGTTCAATTAGAGGATGCACAAGAGTACATGGCGGGATGAGCGTAAATGGATGAGCTAATCGGCATGGAAGATGCGGAGCGAGGGAACAGATGGTACAATATACACCAACTCAATAACGGCAAAAAGAAGCGAGGGAAGAACAAGCCATGCATCGTCGAGCACCCTATTTTCATCCGGGATTAATGACAGATATGTATCATCCAGACGCAGCCTATGTTTCCTGGCGTACTGGTCGCAATGGCCTCACCACATTTGATCTCTATACGCGTGTAGCACCATTTGGCGGAGCATACTTACTGGTCGCAGGCTTAGAGTCGGGCCTGGAATTTGTGCAATCATTTCGTTATACAGAGCAGGATCTAAAATTTCTGGCCCATATCCGCGATTATGATGCAGCCTTTCTGGATGAACTGGAAGAGATGCGTTTTACAGGCGAGATTGTAGCGTTGCCTGAAGGCTCAATTGCATTTCCTAATGAGCCAATTTTGCGCGTCACGGCTCCATTTCGCGAGGCCATGCTACTGGAGGCTGGCCTCTTGCAAGCAATGGGGCTTTCGACGTTGATTGCCACCAAGGCTTCACGTATCGTTTATGCAGCATCGCGTGGACAGAAGCGACGAGTGTCCGAATTTGCATTCCGGCGTGCACAGGATCCCATGACCGTGGCACGCGCCTCATATATTGGAGGATGCACAAGTACCTCCCTACTGAATGCCGCCTATGAGTACCGCTTACCAGCAACGGGGACTGTCCCTCATGCATTAATAGAGTTGTTTTCCACCGAGCAAGAGGCGTTTGAAGCGATCGCGGAAGCATATAATCGCTATACATTACTGCTTGATACCTACAACCAGCGAGCAGCCATCCATACCGCAATTGCTGTGGCGCTCCGTTATCAAGAGACACTGGGACATACACTGGCAGCTGTGCGCCTGGATAGCGGCGACCTCGTAGCAGATAGTATTTATATTCGTGAGCAACTCGATCAGGCCGGCCTCAACAATGTACGTATTCTTGGTAGCGGCGACCTGGACGAGTGGAAAATTACCGCGTTGCTAGAGGCAGGTGCCGCAATTGATTCATTCGGCATAGGCACCACATTGGGAAGTGGCGCTGGTTCAGTCGAGCGCAACATCGAAGGGGGATCACTCGGCACAGTCTATAAAGAGGCGTGGTACGTCGATGAAGCAGGAATGGAATATCCCAAGATGAAGCTCGCCGGCTCCAAAAGCACCTGGCCCGGCAAAAAAGAGATCTATCGCCACCCACAATGGGAAGAAGATATCATTCAACTTGCACACGAACCACGACCGGACGGCTACCAACACTTACTGCGACCAGTCATGCGCAATGGGGTAATGATTTCAGGCAGCCTGCCCCACTCTCCGAAATTCGTGAATTGGCGCAAGAAAATCTTGAACGCCTACCAGCGAAATACCGTGCGTTAATGGTTGAGGAACCATACCCGGTACATTTCAGCGAGAGCTTGCATGCTTTACGTAAGCAGGCAACTGCATTCATTGGCAAAGAGCCGCAGTAGAAAAAACAATTTCCCTATCCGTCTCAGGGAGGTTGATAGACATAATATAATTCTGAGGCATAAAAAAGTGACAACACGTGTTATGATAGGTGTAGATAGACGTCAGATATTGTTGTAGCCGGGTGAAAAACCGTTTTCGCCGACAGCAATAGCTTGCAGACGTCTGAGTGGGAGCTTTTTTCAATGAAACTCTATGTAGGCAGATTGCCATACCAAACAACTGAACAGGATCTGGCCGATCTATTTGGACAACTGGGCGAAGTTGTTTCTGCAAATGTAATTATTGATCGAGAGACAGGACGTAGCAAAGGCTTTGGTTTTGTTGAAATGAGCAATGACCAGGACGCGCAGAACGCAATCAGCCAGCTCAATAATTCTACGCTTGAGGGACGAACCATCATCGTCAACGAAGCAAATGAGCGTCGGGACACCAGAGGTGGTGGCGGTGGCGGAAATTACCCGCGCAGAGATAATGGGAATGGTGGTGGATACAGAGATCGACGCTACTAAGCCCTTTGCAGAGGCTGCAATAAATTCATTGAGAAGAGAGCTAACAAGATTGCTGGCTCTCTTTTCTCATTACGAGAAGTGTAATACTTCTGGTTATAGCACAAAAAGCATAGAAGCATTTCGTTGTGCCTGATTCCGTCCGTCATTCGTTAGTATGAACAGTATGCTAAAGATAAACAACTTGAGGATTCACAACATATGCCAGAAAGTATTATCCGATCCGCACAGGATCATAATGAAGAGACTATTGAAAAGAGCGACCCATCTGCAAGTCCACCAGGAGATGGTGCCATTGCTACGCCAATAATTATCTGGACACCAGGGTTTATTATCCGCTTTGCATTAGTATTGATTGTTGGGTTAAGTGTGGCCGGATTACTCACTGAGGGGTGGGTCAATGGATATTATCCGGGGGAATGGAGCGAACTGCTCTATACTATTCTTGCCTTCGCCTGCTGGTTTGCCGTCTTTGTGTCTGCATCCTCGCTGTGGGTGCGCCTTGGATCGGTTCTAAGCATTATCTGGATTGCATTTATGGGCATCCACTTTTGCATTACCCTACTCATTCCTCTCAATCAACCCAATCAGGCGTACACGGTTCTTGCCCACATTACGACTGCAACCGATATTGCACTGGTTGGAAGTTATCTATGCCTTTCTATCGCATATATTCTGTTTAGCCGCTGGGACAGCTGGTTCTTCAGGCTCGCGCCTATCGCGGCTGTGATTGGGATAGGCATCGCCTACCATTTTGCACCCCCACAATTGCAGCATTCGTTGCGCGGACTTGAGAATAGTACAGCAGGCATTGCGCTGGCGTTGAGCCTCTGCATATGGTGGTTACGCCCTTCCTGTTGGAAGACGCAACCTGGACCAACTTTTCTGCTGGGGATGATCCCTCTGATACAACTATTTTTTTCCTTGTCGTACTCTTATACAGGGGGAAAACCCATCTTTTTCACCATGGTTGTGCTACTCATGTCCGCGCTGGCGGCGATGCGCATTATGCGACGCGAACAAATATATGCAAGTCTGAAACAGATTGAGTATTCTTGAAAACGTTGGAGAACAGGCCACTGAAATGAAGCTATTTCGCGGCCTGCTCCAGAGCAGAAGCGAACGCGCTGATAGTTTCAAAGCGTTGCGAGGGAATTTTCGCAAGTGCCTTCAATACAACCTCATCAACCGCAGGGGGTAAAGAAGCAATTCGCTCTCGTAGAGGGGTTGGAGAAAGGGATAAATGCTGATCCATAATCTGCCATTGACTATTACCTCGAAATGGACGTATCCCAGATAACCACTCATAAACAACCACGGCAAGAGTATACTGGTTACATGCAGGGCGAGGCTTCCCTTTAATTTGCTCAGGCGCAATATAGGAAACAGTGCAGCCATTTTTGCGTACTCATCGAGTGCTCACAACGAGCCACAACGTCATACCAAAATCATGAGTAATAATTCGTTATTTTGACCAAGAAGCATATTTTCCGGCTTGACATCACGATGAATTAGTTTTCTATCATGAGCATATTGCAACGCATCTGCTAATTGTTTGACGTACCCAGTAATTTCAGAGAGGGGTACATGTGTTCCTTTGGATAACGCCCACGCAGAGTGCCACCAGGGGCATAGTCCATAATGAGAAACGGGATACTGCCCTCCATATCGAAAGAGCTTTGCTCGACATCAGGCTCATTCCCTTCCACACCAAAGTCCAGACACGTACAATATGCGGATGGTTCAAGCCTGCAATTGTGCGTGCTTCAGCCAAAAAGTTTCATATCGCCACTGGACAAGCGCGTGTGAAGCACTTTGATTGCGGCATTGGTTTTGAGATAGACGTGTTCACCAAGATAGACATCCGCAAAGCCGCCACGACCAAGTAAGCTCTTGATACGATAGTTACCAAGTCGCTGATCGATATAGGGAGTTGCTCCTGTATTAGCCACGCGTACGACCTTCTCTTTTTTTTTAGAATTATCTAATATTTTGGAAGGATGCATGTTCCTATCTAACTCATCAGATACAGGCCATGTAGAGATGGGTAAAGTAGGTGATGGTGCAGGAAGATCGCCAACCGGTGGAGATTGAATAGGCATAACAGAAACATCCGGCTCAGAGTTTACCACAGGCTTTGGAATTGGCACAGCTTGTTGAGCAGGAGGTATCAAAGGTTCCATCGTACGTATATGATGACTGGGCTGTATTAGTGAAAGCGCCATACGACAATTTGAACAGAAATTACTATCAGGCCTCACGGGTGCTCCACAATTTGGACAAGGTATAGGAACAGGAGATATAGAGCTTGTTTTAACTCCTCCAGGTGTGAACGCGGGTGCAGTCGGGGTTGATGGTGCCCACCATTGTTGCTTCTGCTGTTGGCTCTGTGCTCTTTCCATAGCGTAGATACGTTGTGCCTCTATGCCTGCTTGCCGCTCTGCCTGTGCATAATCTTCAGTACACGTCATCGACGGAGAAAACGGGCACGCAAAAGCAACGCAAACACTAACACTAATAATGTAGGCAAAATGGCAGGAATGGGTATAATAAGCATATTTTTATCAGGTATTGTCAATTGAACACCAAAGAACTTGACGTTGATTGATGAGCGTTGACCGAAAGCATCGGCAGCAGCGTTGACCGGTGAGCTGCTGCCGATGCTGGCTTTCGGTTCCGCAAGTGCCTCTAGGCGGCGTTGTTCCCGGCGTTGAGCACCTGCAGGATGTCGGGTTTCATCGCAACCAGCTGTTGATTCCAGTAGGGCCACGAGTGAGTCCCGTTGGCCGGGAAGTTGAACACCCCGTTGCGTCCACCCGCGGCGACGTACGTGTTTTGGAAGCTTTGGTTGGTGCGCAGTGTCATGCCTTCCAAGAACTTCGCCGGCACGTTGTCGCCCCCGAGATCACTGGGCGCGCCGTTACCGCAGTAGACCCAGACCCGGGTGTTGTTCTGGATGAGCCGCGGAATCTGGAGCATCGGGTCGTTGCGCTTCCAGGCCGGGTCCGAGGACGGGCCCCACATGCTGTTGGCGTTGTAACCGCCCGCGTCGTTCATCGCCAAACCGATCAGCGTCGGCCACCAACCCTCGGACGGGTTGAGGAAGCCTGACAGCGAAGCGGCGTAAGGGAATTGCTGCGGGTAGTACGCGGCCAGGATCAGCGCGGCGCCGCCGGACATCGACAGGCCGACCGCGGCGTTGTCGAACGGCGAAACTTGCTTGTTGGCCTGCAGCCAGGTGGGCATCTCCTGGGTCAGGAATGTCTCCCACTTGTAGGTGTAGTTCTGACCGTTCCCTTGCGACGGCTGGTACCAGTTGCTGTAGAAACTGGACTGGCCGCCGACCGGCATGATCACCGACAGGCCGGACTGGTAGAACTCCTCGAAGGCCGGGGTGTTGATGTCCCAACCATTGAAATCCTCCTGGGCGCGCAGGCCGTCGAGCAAGTAGACCGCGTGCTGTCCGCCCCCCTGGAACTGGACCTTGATGTTGCGGCCCATCGACGGTGACGGAATCTGCAGAGATTCCACTGGCAGACCCGGCTTTGAGAACGCCCCCGCGGTGGCTGAGCCGCCGACGGCGGCGACCAGACCGGACAACAGGGCACCCCCGATGGCCGCGATGGCCAGCCGGCGCGGCAAACGTGTCGCTGCGCCACGCAACTTCCGCACCTCTTCGAAGTACGACATAGCTCTCTACCCGCCCAACTTTCATCTGCCGCACGATGCGGTCGAATCTGTTCGGAGGCAGTCAAACACGAGGGGAGGGCGTAGCCCGCCTGTCATGGCCGTAATCGGAGATCGCGGTTGGCTAACGATTGAGCCTCGGACCGGAATCGGGAATTCGTCGACCTACGAGACGAGGCGGCGCAACAGCGTTGAGGCCGTCGCGATTCCGAGCAACGCGGCCACCACCAGCACGACGGTGTCAACCGGGTTGAACGGGGTGCCGATGAGCAGCGCCCGCAACGCGTCGACCTCATAACTGAGTGGGTTGACCTTGCTCAGCGTGTGCAGCCACGCGGGCATCACGTCGACCGGGTACAGCGCGTTGGACGCGAAGAACAACGGCATGGTGATGGCTTGTCCGATGCCCATCAGGCGATCGCGGTTGCGGACAAGTCCGGCCAGCGTCATCGACAGACAGGCGAAAAACGCCGCACCGAGCATGACCGTGGCCATCGCCGCCAGGATCCGCAACGGATTGATCGTCAGCCCGACATTCATCAGATAAGCCAGCGCCATCACGCCGACGACCTGGGCGACCGATCGCACTCCAGCCGCGAATGCCTTGCCGGTGATGAGTGCCGACGCGGGCGCCGGCGTCACCATGAGCTTGGCCAGCACACCGGCGTCTCGATCCCAAATGATCTGTATCCCATAAAAGATCGAGATGAACAGAGCGGATTGGGCGATGATGCCCGGTGCCAGGAAGGCCAGATAGGACACCGAGCCGGTGTGGATGACATGCAACTTGCTGAACGTGGTGCCGAAGATCAGCAGCCACAGCGCAGGTTGGATCATCCGGGTGACGAGTTCGGTCCGGTCGTGCTGCAGCTTCTGCAGTTCGACGATCGTGAACGCCCCGACGCGGCCCAACGTCGCATACACCCGCTGCCATCCGCGCGGAGCACGAACCAGGCCGGCCACTGGGGCATTGGTGGTGCTGTCAACTGGCACGGCTGGCAACCTTTCTGCTGGAACGGATTTCGCGGAACGATCCGGAGGATTCCGTCTGCTCTGACAAGTCGGATGCCGCGTAGTGACGAAAGACGTCCTCAAGCGTGGCATTGGGCGACACTTTGGATATCTGGGCCTTCAGCTTGGTGGGCGTGCCAACCGCCTGCAGCACCCCGTGGTGCATCAGCGCGACCCGATCGCACAGTGTGTCGGCCTCCTCCATGTAGTGCGTGGTGAGCAGCACCGTCATGCCGAACTGGCTCTGCATGCTCTGCACCTGTTGCCAGACCCCGTCCCGGGCAATCGGATCCAGTCCGACGGTCGGTTCGTCGAGCACCAGCAGCGACGGCCGGTTGACCAGCGCCTGAGCCACCTCGAGACGGCGCACCATGCCGCCGGAGTAGGTTCCGGCCGGCCGGTCGGCCACGTCCAGTAGTTGCATGGCGTCCAGCGCGTGATCGACCCGTTCGGCCCGGTCGGCGCGCGGCACACCGTACAAGCGCGCGAACCATTGCACGTTCTGTCGACCCGTCAACGCGGGCTCGACCGAAAGTTGTTGTGGGACATAACCGATGTTGCTTCGGATGTCGACGGTCTGATCGCGCGCGTCCATGCCCAAGATGCGCAATTCGCCCTGCTGCACCGGTGTCAAGGTGGTGAGCATGCGCACCAGCGTCGTCTTTCCGGCGCCGTTGGGTCCGAGCAACCCCATGGTCTCCCCGGGCCGTACCTGCAAGGTCACGTCGTCGACCGCGGTGAAATGGCCATACCGAAAGGTCAGGTTGCGGCAGTCGATTGCCATCGGCAGTCGTTCGCTCATGATCGCTCCTGTAATAGTCGGGTCATCGTGTCAAGGACCTCCAACCCCTTTGTCAGAGATTCGATTTGGTCGCCATCGAGGTCGCCGAGCACATCCGACAGCAACGCTCGCCGCGCGGCCCGAGACGCGTCGACGAGCTGCTGGGTGGGCTCGGCGAGCCGTAGCTCGCCGACGCGCCGGTCGGTCTCGCCGACGGTCCGGATGAGCAACCCGTTGGCCACCAGCTTGGAGACCAATGTCGAGGCGGTGTTGGGCACCAGGCCGAGCTCCGCCGCGGCGACGCTCACCGAGATCCCCGGCCGCCGGCCGACCAGCCACAACAGTTCCGACTGCGCCTCGCTCAGCCGCGCGGAATCCAGTCCGCGGCCGGCTGACCTGCGGAGCTGCCGACGGAATCTGCCGACGACACCGAACACCTCGGTGACCACATCGGTGCTTGACTTCACTGCTGGCATATAGCTCTGTTTACGAGCTAAATGTGTGTGCAAGCTGTGTAGCGGCTATCCGCCAGCTACTTCTTGAGAAGATGCAGGACGACGTCGGTCAGCGCCCCGTTGTCGACCGTCGCGGTCATGTAGCTGCAGAACGGTTGCCGGCGGCGATCCGTCGGCGAGCCCGGGTTGAGCAGGCGCAACCCGGTCTTGGTCGTGGTGTCCCAAGGAATGTGGCTGTGGCCGAACACCAGCACGTCACTGCCCGGGTAGAGCCGCGACATCCGTGCTTCGCGGTTGGCCGCGGCGCCGGTCTCGTGGACCACCGTCAAGCGCAGGCCGCCCACCATCGCGTCGGCGCGTTCGGGCAGTCGCGCGCGCAGCGCCGGGCCGTCGTTGTTTCCCCAGCACGCCACCAGTCGGGCGGCTCTCGCTTCCAGCTCGTCGAGCAACTCGGCCGCTACCCAGTCACCGGCGTGTACGACGACATCCGCGTTCGCGACCTCGCCCCACACCCGAGTGGGCAGGTCGCGCGCCCGTTTCGGGATGTGGGTGTCGGCGATCAGCAGCAGCCGCACGGGGTCATCCTGCGTCAGGTTGAGTCGCCCGTCAGCGGGTGGACCTGCAGGTAGCAGAGGCCCTCGTTCCGCCCGATCGAGATCGGGACGGTAAATGTCTGCGACATTCCCGGTGGTGTCACGTGTAGGCGTGCGTCGGTGCGCGGTCCCTCATAGGTCGAGCAGTCTGGCGCGTGGGACGTTCCCGACCCATTCCAAGATCGCGTGGGCGCCGTGGTCGGGATCCAGCGTGACGGTCGTTTCGGGTACCGGGGCTGCCATGTATCCGCTCGGCGTTTGCTTGGCCTGGATCGGTGCTCCACCGTCGGCGAGCACTCGTGTTTCTACAAAGGCGTCCACCGTCGGATAGCCCGAGAGCTGACACGACCCGACGCCGGGTTGCAGCGTGAAGTTGAGCCACACGGAGCGATGCCCCAGCCCGGATTGCCTCCCATTCGCGCTCACGGTGAGCTGCTGAGGGTCACACGACCCATCCGGCGGATCGGCATCGGCGGGAGCCGGGCAGCCAACCGCCGCCACGGCGGCAGCCACCCACACCGCTGGAGCCAAGGTGGCCTGCATCGTTTTCATCTGCCAAGTGGATCATGCGCGCGCCGCCACCGGGCGCGGGTATCGAATCTGAGGGTGGCACGATGTTGATCACCCAAGCAGAGGAGAGACCCATGCGCACCTTCGAGTCAGTCGCCGACCTCGCCGCCGCTGCGGGCGAGACCATCGGGCAGAGCGACTGGGTGACCATCACTCAGGAGGACGTCAACCTGTTTGCCGACGCGACCGGCGACCACCAGTGGATCCACGTCGACCCGGAACGCGCGGCCGCGGGCCCGTTCGGCAAGACCATCGCCCACGGTTACATGACATTGGCGTTGCTGCCGCGGTTGCAGCACCAGATGTACACCGTCAACGGCATCAAGCTCGCAATCAACTACGGCCTGAACAAGGTTCGCTTCCCCGCCCCGGTGCCGGTCGGCTCCAAGGTGCGCGCGCAGAGTTCGTTGGTCAGCGTCGACGACCTTGGCGACGGCGCCGTGCAGGCGACCGTGTCGACCACCGTCGAGGTCGAGGGGTCGCCCAAGCCGGTGTGCGTCGCCGAAAGCCTCGTTCGCTATATCTCGTGATGGCGAGCAGACGCAGAATCGCACCAGCAAGGCCGGAAAAGTGCGATTCTGCGTCTGCTCGGCCTTAGAATTCGGCGACCGCGTGTTCGAGACGCTCGGCCAACCGGGCCTGCGCTTCGGCACGCCGGGTAGGTATGTGCTGAGACGGGAAAGGCGTTGTCACCGGCTGGTATTCGCGCAGTGTGCGCCGGGCCACCGTCATCTTGTGCAGTTCGGTGGCGCCGTCGGCGATGCCGAGTGACTCGGCGGCCACCATCATCTTGACGAACGGCATCTCGTCGGAGACGCCGAGTGCGCCGTGCAGGTGCATGGCCCGCTGCGCGACGTCGTGGAGCACCTGGGGCATGGCGACCTTCACCGCCGCGATGTCGCGGCGCACCTTCTGGTAGTCGTGGTGCGTGTCGATCAGCCAAGCGGTGCGCAGCACCAGCAGCCGGAACTGTTCGATCTGGATCCAGCTGTCGGCGATCTTCTCCTGGGTCATCTGTAAGTCGCCCAGTCGACCGTGCCTGGTCTGGCGCGACACCGCGCGCTCACACATCATGTCAAAAGCCCGGCGCGCCAACGCAATCGTGCGCATCGCGTGGTGGATGCGGCCACCGCCGAGGCGGGTCTGCGCGATCATGAACGCCTGGCCCTCACCGCCCAGCACGTGATCGGCCGGCACCCGGACGTCGTTGTAGCGGACGTAGCCGTGGGAGCCGTGCCTGCCCGACTCGCCTCCCACCCCGACGTTGCGGATGATCTCGATCCCCGGCGTCTCGCCCGGCACGATGAACAGCGACATCTTGTCGTAGGTGCGCGCGTCGGGCTTGGTCACGGCCATCACGATGAAGAACGAGGCGTGCTTGGCGTTGCTGGAAAACCACTTCTCCCCGTTGATGACCCAGTCGTCACCGTCCCGGGTCGCGGTGGTGACGAACATCCCCGGGTCGGAACCGCCCTGCGGTTCGGTCATCGAATAGCACGACGTGATCTCCCCGTCGAGCAGCGGCTGCAGGTAGCGGGCCTTCTGTTCGTCGGTGCCGAACAGCGCGAGGATCTCGGCGTTACCCGAGTCCGGCGCCTGGCAGCCAAACACCGACGGCGCCCACCGGGAACGACCGAGGATCTCGTTGAGCAACGCGAGCTTGACCTGACCGAAGCCCTGACCGCCGAGGTCGGGACGCAGGTGCGCGGCCCACAGTCCCTGGTCCTTCACCTGCTGCTGCAACGGCCGCAGGATGGCCATCACCTCGGCGTTCTTCTTGTCATACGGGTCAAGGGCGACCAGGTCGAGCGGCTCGAGTTCGTCGACCATGAACTTTTCGACCCAATCGAGCTTGGCCTGGTATTCCGGATCAGTTTCGAAGTCCCACACCGTCGGCAACCGTTCCCCGGTGCCGCGTCGCACCGGACTCGTTGATGAAGCCACCCCATCCTAAATCGGGCGCGGCCGCCATGGGGTGTCGCGGTCAGCCGCCGAGATCTGCCAATTGGGTCAGCCGAACACTGTTACCGGACGGGTCGCGGAAACCGCAGTCGATGCCGTATGGCATCTCATGCGGCTCCTCGGTGAACTCCACGCCCCTGGACTTCAGCTCGTCGTAGCTGGCCTGGCAGTCATCGGTGGTGAGGAACACCGTGCCGCCGAAACCCTTCGCCATCACTTCGCTCACCTGATTACGGGTCGCGTCGTCCATCACCGGCGGACCCGGAATCGCCATCAAGACGATAGACACGTCATCCTGGCCCGGTGGGCCGACCGTGAGCCACCGGAAGTGCTAGCTCCGGCAACGAAACATCTTGTCGCACTTCCATACCCACCTTTTCGGTCCAGTATTTCAGGGCCACATCCTGGTCATGCACCCACAACTGGGCGCTGGCAATCTTCAACATGGGCACGACGCTACGGGCTGTCGACGTCGTCCGTCTTCTCCCCGTGTGCTGTCTTGACGCGGCTGTCGGAGGGCGGCCGGGTATCGCGCCGCAGGATGCAGCTCGGCACCCGCGCGTGCACCGACGCCGGTGGCAGGCTGGCTCTGTAGGCCGCGGGCGGCAACCCATACACGCGGCCGAAGGTGGTGGTGAACGAACCGACGCTCCGCAGACCGACCATGACGGCGATGTCGGCGACAGATCGGTCGGTATAGCGCAGCAGCGCGGCAGCCCGTTCCAACCGGCGCGTCTGCAGGTAGGAGCGCGGTGATTCGCCGAATGTCCGAGTGAACATGCGGCTGAAATGGGCGCGCGAGAGCCCGGCGGCAGCGGCCAAATCGTCGATGGTGATCGGCTCGGCGTACCGGGCGTCGGCCAGGTCTTTGGCGCGCAGCAGATAACGGGCCGGAGGAACCTGCGGCATGGGTTCAAGTATGGCGGCTAGCCTGAAACGGGTGAGCCCGCAGGCGCGGCCGGCGCGCAAAGGCGATGTCCGAGAGCTGTCATGGACGCTGGCGCGGGCGTTTTACGACGACCCGGTGATGATCTGGCTGCTTCCCGACGAGAAGCCGCGGACTGTGCAGCTGTATCGGTTGTTCGCGACAATGACCCGCCATCATCATCTGGCCCGCGGCGGCGTGGAGGTGGCCTGCGACGGACCGCGCATCGGCGCGGCGGCGCTGTGGGATCCGCCAAATGAGTGGCAGGAAACGCGTTGGGCGCAGCTGGCGATGACGCCAACGTTCATCCGGGTGTTTGGCGCGCGTTCGATGCGGGGACGTGCCGTGCAGGAACTGATGAAGCGCGCGCACCCGGAAGAGCCGCACTGGTATCTGGGGGTCGTCGGCAGCGACCCAAGTGTCAGGGGCAAAGGCTTCGGGCAGGTTCTGATGCGATCACGACTGGACCGCGTGGACGCCGAGCATGCGCCCGCCTACTTAGAGTCGACCAAGCATCAGAACATTGCTTACTACCAACGGTTCGGTTTTGAGGTGACCGGCGAGATCGTGCTGCCCGAAGGGGGGCCCACGATGTGGCCGATGTGGCGCCAACCGCGGTAAGCCGACGGCAGCTCAGCTTGCGGCAGCCCATCCAGCTATGAAATCGGCACGTTCATCGGCCCGTCCGGCACTGGTGTCGGGTCGACGGTCGGCTCCGGCGGCGCATTAACGACAGATTCGTACTGCGGGCAGTACGCGGCAATGGCCGACCCGGTAAAGAAGGAGCTGTCGGCGACCGACAGATTGGCGTCGGCTGCGACCACGGGAACAATGTCGTTAATCGATGTGCCGGGGTCGGCATTTATTTGGTCGCAAACATCGGACTTGGCCACCGAGATCGCCTGGTCGATAGACCCGTACTGCAGGCCTCGGCCATCAAGGGCTTGGAGGAAGTAGTTGTCGGCGCCGTCCGCCCGGGCGGGCGCTGGAACTCCGGCCCCCGCGATCCCAGCCGCTACAATGGCCGCCGCGGTGAGAGATGCGCGGTAGTACATGCGCCGCAGCGTATGCGCCTGCGCGGCCGGTCACACCGAGAATCGGGAAATGAAATACCGTTTCAGGGGCTGCTGCGCCAACCCGCAATACCGATGGCGATCATCCGCAACTGCTTGACGGCGATCCGCCGGATGTCCTCCAGCGCCTCGGCACTGTGTGCGTCCTCGATTGCCTCGGCGATGACGATCATCGCGTTCACGAACAGCGTCGCCAGGACATTGAGGTCTTCGGTGCTCCACTCGTTCAGTCCCGGGAAGCGCGCGAGGTCGGTGGCCAGCTCGGAGGTGATCAGCCGCAGTTCGGTGCGGATCGCGTAGCGCAGGACGGAGACCCCGCCCGAGCGTTCGCGATAGATGAACCGCCAATGCTCGCGGCGTTCGGTGATGCTGCCGACCAGGATCTCGACGGATGACTCGATCACCCGGGTCGGGTCCAGCTTGCCGGCGCGCGCCTCGCGCAGGGTGTCGCGCAAGCTGCGAAACGATTCGTCGATCAGCACCAGGCCGAGGGCCTCCATCGACTCGAAGTGCCGGTAGAACGCCGCGGGCACGATCCCGACCTCCCGGGTCACCTCGCGCAGGCTAAGGCTGGAGAAGCTGCGGTCCTGCAGCAGCTTCAGCGCCGCGGCGATGATGGCCCGGCGCGTTGCCTCCTTGCGCTCCTCGCGCGACAGGCTTTCGCGTGACCGCTCGCGGCCCGACCGATGCGGCCGTGAGCTGGGAGTACGGCTGTTCACTGTGTGAACCCTACCACAAAGCAGGGGTAAAACCTTGACGACCTGGGCTATCCGGCCCCACGGTATACATATGTTTACTCAAACTTCTACTCGGAGCTTCGCGCAAACCCTGCGGAAGCGAGTCCTGGGTTCGGACCTGCTGGACCTGCTCACCGGTCCGCACGGCGTCGACCGCTACACCGAGCTGGTGGCGCCGACCTGGACGCTGGGCGAGGCCCGCGCCAAGGTCATCGACGTGCGCCGGACCACGCCGCGCAGCGTCACCCTCACGCTTGTTCCGAACGAGACCTTCACGTCGGCCCACAGCGTCAAGGCCGGCCAGTACGTCAACCTCACCGTCGACATCGACGGTCGCCGGCACACCCGCTGCTATTCACCGGCCAACACCGAGGGCGATGCCAACCTCGAGCTGACGATCGGTCGCCATGACGGCGGGCTGGTTTCGAATTACCTCTACGAGCGTGCCCGCCGCGGGATGGTGGTCGGCCTGGCCAGTGTCGGTGGCGACTTCGTGTTGCCGGCCGCGCGGCCGCAGCGGATCCTGTTCGTCTCCGGTGGAAGCGGCATCACGCCGGTCATGGCGATGCTGCGCACACTGATCGCCGAGGGCCATCGGGGCGAGATCGCGTTCGTGCACTACGCGCGCACCGCCGCGGAGGCGTGCTACCGCGAGGAACTCGCCGCCCATAAGGGCCTGCCTCGCGTGCGGATTCTCCACGGCTACACCCGCTCCGACGCCGGCGATCTTGCGGGCCGCTTCGGCGCAGACCATCTGGCCGCGGCCATGCCGTCACCGGACGCGGTCTTCGTCTGTGGACCAAAGGCTTTGGTCGAAGCGGTGCGGGAGCACTGCGAAAACGTGTACACCGAGAGCTTCGTGCCGCCGGTATTCGAGACGCCAGCCAACCCGTCAGGCGGACGAATAACGTTCGCCGACAGCGGCATTGACGCCGTCGACGACGGACGCTCACTGTTGGAACAGGCCGAATCGGCCGGCCTGACGCCGCAGAACGGATGCCGCATGGGCATCTGCCACACCTGCACCCGGCGCAAGACCGCCGGCACCGTGCGCAACCTGGTCACCGGCGCGGTCTCGACCGCACCCGACGAGGACGTGCAGATCTGTGTGTCGGTCCCGGTCGGTGACGTCGATCTATCCCTTTAACACAAGACTTTCGGAGGAAGAAAAGCCATGTCACAAAACACAATCACCCTGACGCCCCAGCAGGCCGAGGCATTCGGCCGTGAACTCGACGCCATCAAGGAACGCGTGATCGCGGACCTTGGCGAAAAGGACGCCGAGTACATCCGCCGCGTCATCAAGACCCAGCGCGCGCTGGAAGTCGGCGGGCGCGCAATGTTGTTCCTGCCGCCGGCATGGCTGCTGGGCACCGCGATGCTGGGCCTGTCGAAGATCCTGGACAACATGGAGATCGGTCACAACATCATGCACGGCCAGTACGACTGGATGCGTGACCCGGCGATCTCGGGACGCACCTTCGAATGGGACACGGCTTGCCCTGCCGATCAGTGGCGGTATTCACACAACTACATGCACCACACCCACACCAACATCGTGGGAATGGACCGCGATATCGGCTACGGCATCCTGCGCATGAGCGAAGACCAGCCGTGGCACCCGTACTTCATTGGCAACCCGCTTTACGCCTTCTTGCTGATGGTGTTGTTCCAGTACGGCGTCGCGCTGCACGAACTGGAAACCGAGCGTATCCGCTCCGGGGAGATCAGGCTCGCCGACAAGCGTGAGGTGCTTCGCGAGATCTGGAAAAAGACGCGCCGGCAGACGCTCAAGGACTACGTCGTCTTCCCGTTGCTGGCCGGGCCGTTCGCACCGTTCGTCTTCGCGGGCAACCTGTCGGCCAACCTGATGCGCAACGTGTGGTCGTACATGATCATCTTTTGCGGTCACTTCCCGGACGGCACGCAGGAATTCACCGTCGAAGAGACCAAGGACGAATCACGCGGCATGTGGTACTTCCGCCAGGTCCTCGGCTCGGCGAACCTGACCGGCGGCAAGGTCTTTCATCTGCTGTCCGGCAACCTGTCGCACCAGATCGAGCACCACCTGTTCCCCGACATCCCGGCCCGCCGCTACGCCGAGATCGCGCCCGAGGT
Source organism: uncultured Actinomycetota bacterium (assembly GCA_963703795.1). Lineage (GTDB taxonomy): Bacteria > Actinomycetota > Actinomycetes > Mycobacteriales > Mycobacteriaceae > Mycobacterium. Next base: position 30,687 of record CAVPFT010000059.1, read on the forward strand.
GGAAGGAATCTGCGAGCGCTACGGCATCCCCTACAACAAGGGCCCGCTGCTGCGGCAGTTCGGCACGGTGGTCCGCAAGATTGTCAAGCTGACGTTCCCGGACTCATGGTTGCGCAAGCCGCGGGCGGACAAGCCGGCCGATCGAGTCCTCGCCGCCGCGTAAACCGCGCCGGGCCCGACCTTGAGCCTGCGGTGGTGGAGCCGAGCCTGCGTACAGAGCGTGTCTGCGCGATTTGGATAGCGCTGGACGCAGTCTCGGTCCATCACGGTCGCGGCGATCAAGAGGCTCGCCGAACACGGTACGTCGAGCGGTTCCTCGCGTAGTCCGGTCATCGAGTACCTTCTCAACCCATGGTGACCATGCCCGCCCTCGACGGTGTCGAACACAGATACGTGGAACTAGGCGAGGGTGTCACGATCCATGTCGCGGACGCGGGTCCGGCCGACGGGCCGGCGGTGATGCTGGTACACGGCTTTCCGCAGAACTGGTGGGAGTGGCACGACATGATCGGCCCGCTGGCCGCGGACGGCTATCGGGTGTTGTGCCCCGACCTGCGCGGCGCGGGCTGGAGCTCGGCGCCCCGGTCGCCGCTACCTCAAGAACGACATGGCCGACGATCTGGCCGCCGTCCTGGACCACTTGGGCGTCGCGACCGTCAAACTCGTCGCTCACGACTGGGGCGGGCCGGTCGCGTTCATCATGATGCTGCGCCATCCGGAAAAGGTCACCGGGTTCTTCGGCATGAACACCGCGGCGCCCTACCTGCAGCGCGACTTTACGTTGCTCCGCAACATCTGGCGGTTCTGGTACCAGATTCCGATATTGCTGCCGGTGATCGGCCCGCGGCTGATCGGCGATCCCAAGGCCCGGTTTATCGGATGTTGGCGTCGTGGGTCGGCGGCGGTTATGTGATAGCCGAGGACGACATCCGCTTCTACATCGAGTGCATGCGCCAGCCCGGGCACGCGGTGGCCGGTTCCCGGTGGTATCGCACGCTTCCAGACCGGGAGATGTTGCGCTGGTTGCGCGGCGAGTACGACGACGCTCGCGTCGAGGTGCCCGTCCGCTGGCTGAGCGGCACGCAAGATCCGTGCTCACCCCTGACCTGCTCAACGGGTACGGCGACCGCATCGAGCGATTTCCAGGTCGAGCTAGTCGACGGCGTCGGCCACTGGATCGTCGAGCAGCGACCCGAGCTGGTGCTCGACCGATCCGGGCCTTCCTCCGCGACGAAAATTAAACCGCGACAGCGCTTTCAGCGTTACTCGACGCCGATGGTGACTTCGGTGGACTTGATGAACACCGTCGCCGGCTGACCCTCCTTGAGGCCGAGGTCGAGCGCGGCGTCCTTGGTGACCGACGACGTGACGATCTGATCGCCGCCGTCGAGCCTGACTTTCACGATCGCCATCACGCTGCCGAGATCGACCTCAATGATGGTTCCTTGAGCTGGTTCCGGGTCGATAGCCGCATCGCGGTCCTTTCTGTGCGCGGGTCTGCGATGAGCCATTGCCCTCCGGGCTTACGCAGCAGCGATAGACCGAGACTGCGTCCAGTGCAACCAAAATCGCTGATGCTCGCGCAGCTCGGCGCCATCAGCGCAGGCTCAGAGCCGACCGGTGGAGGTACCGGCGCCGGCAGTCACCCTAGCCTCGGGGGCCGAGCAGGGCTATGGATGCGTCCACGGCCGGTTCGACGATTTCGCGGACCGGCTGTCCGTCTTCGACGGCCAGCGCGGTCAGTTCGCGCAGACCCGCCCAGCAGGATCACGGCCAGCGGTGCGGTCAACGGCGGCAGGTCGGCGCGCCGGAACCCCGGGCTGGCGCTGAGGTCAATCAGCAACGTGGACAACAGGTGCAACCCGCGACGCTGCGAGGGGCGTGCGACGGCGCCTAGCGACGGGAGCTCACGAATCCAGCTCAAGGTGATGGCCGGGCGGGATTCGATATGTCCGACGTAGGCCTCGACGGCCTGACGAATCTGCCGATGCCAGTCGGTTTCGGGGTCGACCGCTGCGGCGATGCCCTCGCCGAGCTTCTCGACGTCGGCCTGCAACAGCTCCAGGAAACACTGTTCCTTGCTGTCGAACCGGTCGTAGAAGGTGCGCTTGGACGTGCGGGCGTGGCGGACGACATCGGCGACCGTGCTGGTGCGGTAGCCGCGCTCGTCGATCGACGTGGCGAGGCCGTCGAGCAGCCGAAGCCGAAAAGGATCCGCCTCAGCCGGCGGGTCGCCGGGAACCGCGTCCTGCGCCGCCGCTGTCACCGCTGATGTCACGGCCGGTTCCCCTTTCGGTGCGCACGGCACCTTGTCAGGTTTGGTACCACAGAGTACCGTACCGGGAAAGGTCTGCGGTACACCGTCGTACCACGCCCCGAGCCGGGGCAGATATTTTGGAGACATCACCGCCATGAGCGAAGCAGTCACCGCGGCACCGGCGCCCCTCGCAGTCAGGATGCCCCCGGCGACCCGAATTCCGAAGTTATTCCAGGGCTTGGGTTTTGCGATATCACGTCGGGGGATGATGCGACGGCTGGCGCGTCGCTACGGCAATGTGTACACGCTGCATCTCCCGATCTACGGCCGCGTTGTGGTGGTCGGTGACCCGCAGCTGGCCAAGCGAATCTTCACCACCGGCCCCGAGGAGCTGGGCAACATCCAGCCCAACCTCAGCCGCTTGTTCGGTTCCGGCTCGGTATTCGCGCTCGACAGGGACGATCACCGCCGGCGGCGGCGGTTGTTGGCGCCGCCGTTTCATGGCAAGAGCATGAAGAACTACGAGGCCATCATCGAAGAGGAGACGCTGCGCGAGACCGCGAACTGGCCGGAAGGCCGGCCCTTCGCAACGCTGCCGTCGATGATGCACATCACGCTCAACGCCATCCTGCGCGCGGTCTTCGGGGCCGACGGCGCCGAACTCGACGAGCTGCGCCGGCTGCATCCCGCCGTGGGTCACCCTGGGCTCGCGATTGGCGGCGCTGCCCAAACCCGAACGAACTTATAGTCGCTACGGTCCGTGGGGCCGGCTGGCCGAATGGCGCCGTCAGTACGACCTCATCATCGACAGGCTGATCGCCGCCGAGCGGGCGGATCCGAACTTCGCCGATCGAACCGACGTGCTCGCGCTGATGCTGCGCAGCACCTACGAAGATGGCTCGGCCATGTCGCGCAACGACATTGGTGACGAGCTACTCACCTTGTTGGCCGCCGGGCATGAAACCACGGCGTCCACGCTGGGGTGGGCGTTCGAGCGGTTGACCCGGCACCCCGATGTGCTGGCGGCCCTGGTCGAGGAGGCCGACAGTGCCGGTGAGGAAGGCGGCTGTGAGCTGCGCCAGGCGACGATCCTGGAGGTCCAGCGGGCCAGGACGGTCATCGATTTCGCCGCTCGCCGCGTCTATCCGCCGACCTTCCAACTCGGTGGATGGGTCATTCCCCGCGGAGATTCGATCCTCGTCAGCATCTCGCAGATACACGACAACCCCGACGTCTTCCCCGACCCGGGGCGCTTCGACCCGCAACGGTACATCGGAAGCAAGCCGTCGACCTTCGCGTGGATTCCTTTCGGCGGCGGCACGCGACGGTGTGTGGGCGCCGCGTTCGCCAACATGGAGATGGACGTAGTGCTTCGAACGGTGCTGCGCCACTTCACCATTGAGACCACGACCGCCCCGGCGGAGCGGTGGCACGCCCGAGGCGTCGCCTACACCCCCAAGGATGGCGGGCGCATCGTGGTGCGCAGGCGCCACGGTTGACTTGCAACATCTCCCTTACGATGAGGGGATGACCGATGACGCAGGCCGACAAGCCGAATCGATGAATGGCACTTTGGAATTCGCTATCCCGATTGCGCACAAAATGGGCGTCCGTGTGGTCGAGGCGCGTCGTGGCTACGCCGCGGCGACGGTGCCCGTCGAGGGCAACGGAAACCACTTCGGCGTCATCTACGCCGGAGTGCAATTCACCCTGGCCGAAATCCTCGGCGGCATCATCGCATTGAGCACCTTCGACGCTGCCAAGTACTTCCCGCTGGTAAAGAATGTCGACATCAAGTTCGTCAGCATGGCACGCTCGGAACTCCGCGCCGAGGCCGAGCTGGACGAGGAGACGATCACGCGTGTCGAGGCCGAAGCAGCAGAGCAAGGCAAGGCCGACTTCACCCTCGAGGCGATCGTCGCCGACGCCGATGGTCAGACGGTCGCCAGCACCCGCGGCCTCTACCAGCTCCGTGCCCTCGGCCGCTGATGACTAACCGGTTATCGTTCGACGCTGGCCCGGCGCGGCAACTTCCAGCCGGGGCGCACGTAGTGGCAGGTGTACCCGTTGGGATAGTGCTGCAGGTAGTCCTGGTGCTCGGGCTCGGCCTCCCAGAACTCACCGGCCGGGCTCACCTCGGTCACCACCTTGCCGGGCCATAGGCCCGACGCCTCGACATCGGCGATGGTGTCCAGCGCGATTCGCTTCTGCTCGTCGTCGAGGTAGAAGATGGCCGACCGATAGCTGGGCCCCATGTCGTTGCCCTGCCGGTTCTTGGTTGTCGGATCGTGGATCTGGAAGAAGAACTCCAGCAGCGTGCGGTAATCGGTAGCCGTTGGGTCGTAGACGATTTCGACGGCCTCGGCGTGCGTTCCGTGGTTGCGGTAGGTCGCGTTGGGGGTGTCGCCGCCGCTGTAGCCCACCCTGGTCGAAACCACTCCGGGTTGCTTGCGGATCAGGTCCTGCATTCCCCAAAAGCAGCCGCCGGCAAGTATCACTTTTTGGTTTGTCATTGCTTGTCCTCCTTGGGAACCGACGACGTTCCCCAGGCTACACTCCGGCGATGACGCGTAACGGCGCGAAGGAGCCCGCGTGACCACGCGAGAGTTCTCCCGCAGCGAACTTGCCGCCGCCTTCGAAAAATTCGAGGAGACGGTCGCCCGGGCGGCCGAATCACGAGACTGGGCGGCCTGGGTGACCCACTACACGCCGGACGTCGAGTACGTCGAGCACGCGGCGGGCACCATGCGCGGCCGCGACGAGGTGCGCGCCTGGATTGAGCGCACGATGACAACCTTCCCGGGCAGCCACATGGTCGCGTTCCCGTCGTTGTGGTCGGTCATCGACGAGTCGACCGGGCGGATCATCTGCGAACTGGACAACCCGATGAGCGACCCCGGTGACGGGACGGTCATCAGCGCGACGAACATTTCCATCATCACCTACGCGGGCGACGGTCTCTGGCGCCGCCAGGAAGACATCTACAACCCGCTGCGCTTCCTGCGGGCGGGGATGAAGTGGTGTCGCAAGGCGCAGGCGCTGGGCACGCTCGACGAGGACGCGGCGCGTTGGATGCAAGAGAACGATGGTGGTGGGCATCAGTGAAAGAAGAGCGACGTTGAGCGTCAAACCCAAGCTGGTCATCGGCGCCAACGGTTTTCTGGGTTCCCATGTCACGCGCCGGCTCGTCGCCGACGGCGCGGAAGTGCGGGCGATGGTGCGCCCGGACGCGAATACCCGCGCGATCGACGACCTGGCGCTCACGCGGTTTCACGGCGACGTCTTCGACACCGCCACGTTGCGTGCCGCGTTGGACGGCGTCGACGACGTGTACTACTGCGTCGTCGACACCCGCGCGTGGTTGCGCGACCCGGCACCCCTGTTCCGCACCAACGTCGAGGGCCTGCGCAACGTTCTCGATGCGGCCGTCACCGAATCCGGCCTGCGCAGGTTCGTCTTCACCAGCACCTACGCGACGGTGGGCCGGCGACGCGGGCACGTGGCGACCGAAGAAGACATCATCGGCTCCCGCGGGTTGACCCCCTATGTCCAATCCCGGGTTCAGGCCGAAGACCTGGTGATGCGGTACGTGGCCGATGCCGGGTTGCCCGCCGTCGCAATGTGCGTGTCGACGACCTACGGCAGCGGCGACTGGGGCCGTACCCCGCACGGCGCCTTCATCGCCGGGGCGGTCTTCGGCAAGCTGCCGTTCATGATGGACGGCATCCAATTGGAGGTCGTCGGCGTCGACGACGCCGCCCGGGCCATGATCCTGGCCGCCGATCGTGGGCGCATCGGTGAGCGGTACCTGATCTCCGAACGGATGATCGCGCTGAGCGAGGTCGTGCGGATCGCGGCCGACGAGGCGGGTGTGCCGCCGCCGTCACGATCGATCTCGGTGCCCGCGCTCTACGCGCTCGGCGCCCTGGGCAGCCTGAAGGCCCGCCTCACCGGAAAAGACGCCGAACTCGGCCTCAAGTCGGTGCGGATGATGCGCGCCGAAGCCGATGTCGACCACAGCAAGGCGGTCCGCGAGCTGGGTTGGCAACCGCGCCCGGTCGAAGAATCGATCCGGGAGGCCGCCCGATTCTGGGCCGCGATGCGCAAGCCCGGCAAGAACGCCGAGGCTGCCCAGACCGAATAGGAGGGAAGGGATGCGCCGCGGCCGCTGTTGCACCAATAACTCGCGCCTGAGGAGGCATTAACCATGACCCATCCGGAAATCAAAGAACCCAGCGCCGGCCACCCGATCACCATCGAGCCGACCAACGGACGCGTACAGGTTCGCGTCAACGGCGAGCTGGTTGCCGACACCACCGCGGCCTTGGAGTTGCGCGAGGCGACTCTGCCTGCGGTGCAATACATTCCGATAGCCGACGTCGTCCAGGACCGGTTGACCCGGACCGAAACCAGCACTTACTGCCCGTTCAAAGGTGACGCCAGCTACTACAGCCTGACCACGTCAGCCGGCGACACCGTCGACGATGTGATCTGGACTTATGAGCAGCCGTATCCGGCCGTCGCGGCGATCGCCGGCCACGTCGCTTTCTACCCCAACAAGGCCGAAATCAGCGTCAAAGCCGACTAATTCAACTGGGGAAATACCGCGGCCGCCGCCCGAGTGTCGCTGTATTCGCGCATCGACACGATCAGGCCATCGCGGGTATCGAAGATGCAAACGAACGGACTGTCGTATCGGGCGCCGTCGGCGGCGGTGGCCTCGACGCGCCCTTCGACCACCACCGTGTCGCCCTCGTTGACGCAGCGGATCAGCTCGATGTTGACCTCTGGGAGGAATTGTTTGCGTTGCTCGATCGCCCCGCGCAGCGTTTCCTTGTCGAACGACGTGCGGGTGATGATGCTCCAGTAGGTGAAATCGTCGCTGATCAGCGCGAGGCCTTCGTCAAGTTCAGCGCCGTCGCACAGGCTCTGCAGAAACATCCACGCCAGCTCGGCCTGCGGGTCGTCGAACGGCGTCGTCACATCGAAATATTGTCTTGGGAGCGGTTCGTGGTCAATGAGCGAACTGGCGGCTTAGCTGGGAGTTATTTGGTGAAGAGCGCGCGCACTGTCAGGTTTCCCGGGGCGGTCAGCTTCGGGCACACCTTGGCACCACTTCGCCGTGGTCCGCGGGATCCGTGCTTTCAGGTCCCGGGTGACGGCACCATCTGGCGGACCAGCCGGCTGCCCAGCGGACCCGTCGCGGCGCGGATCAATCGCGCGGCCCCCAACGCCGCCCATTGCGTGGCGTGGGGCACCGGTGCGCAGGAGTTCGTCGAAATGCTGCCCGCGCTGTTGGGCGCCGATGACGACGCGTCGGATTTCGTGCCGCGGGACCCGACGGTTGCCGCCGCGCACCGACGGATTCCGCACCTGCGCCTGGGTCGCACCGGACTGGTGCTGGAAGCGCTGATCCCGGCGGTCATTGAGCAGCGGGTGCCCGGCGCCGACGCTTTTCGGTCGTGGCGTCTGCTGGTGTCGAAGTATGGGACGCCGCCCCCGGGGCCGGCCCCGGCCGGCATGCGGGTGCCGCCATCGGCTGAGGTCTGGCGAAACATCCCGTCGTGGGAGTTTCATCGCGCCAACGTCGATCCGCGACGGGCGCAGACGGTGGTGAGTTGCGCGCGTCGGGCGGCTTCGCTGGAACGGCTGGTGTCGCGGCCGGCCGCGCAGGTCCGTGAGGCGTTGACGTCGTTGCCCGGAGTGGGTGAGTGGACCGCCGCCGAGACCGAGCAACGGGCGTTCGGTGACGCCGATGCGGTATCGGTGGGCGACTACCACATCCCGAAGATGATCGGCTGGACGCTGCTGGGCCGCCCGGTCGACGATGCGGGGATGCTCGAGCTGCTCGAGCCGATGCGACCGCACCGCCACCGGGTGGTTCGGTTGCTCGAAGCCAGCGGACTGGCGTCCGAACCGCGGCGGGGGGCACGGCTACCGGTGCAGCACATCAGTCAGCTTTAACTTGCGAAGAGCGCGAGGCGCCGGGTTTTCAGCGACGGCCACGGGGTACCCATCGGGAAGTGATCGTGTGCGAAACCAGGGAGGAATCGATGACACAGTTCACCATTCCGGGACTGACCGACAAGCAGGCAGCACGGCTTACCGAGTTGCTGCAGCGCCAGCTGAGCACCTACAACGACCTACACCTGACGCTGAAACACATTCACTGGAATGTGGTGGGCCCCAACTTTATTGGTGTTCACGAAATGATCGACCCGCAAGTCGAATCGGTGCGCGCATTCGCCGATGATGTCGCCGAGCGGATCGCGGCTCTCGGTTCGTCGCCGGAAGGCACTCCCGGCGCGATCGTCAGGGACCGTGCCTGGGATGACTACGCCATCGGGCGTGACACCGTGCAGGCGCATCTGGCCGCACTGGACCTCGTCTACAACGGCGTGATCGAAGATATCCGCAAAGCCATCGATGAGACAGATGAGGTCGATCTGGTCACCCAGGACATGCTCATCGACCAGGCCGGGGAGCTGGAGAAGTTCCAATGGTTCGTCAGGGCGCACCTCGAGAGCTCGGGCGGGAAGTTGGCGCATGCGGGTTCGTCCACCGAAAAAAGTGCGGCAAACACCGCCCGGCGCAAGGCGAAGTAATTAGGGGCGGCGGTTACTCGGCGGTTTCTTGACGCTCGCGTTCGGCTTTTCTTTCTTCGGAGGCGGCCTTGCGGTCCAACCGCTGTGCCTCGTAGATGGTGACGTTGGTGCGCGACATCACCAACGCCGCGATCCCCACGGCGAGGATCGCGCCGGGCACCACCGAGAAGGAACCCGTCATCTCCGCGACCATGATCATGATCGCCAACGGTGCGCGCGCGACACTGCCGAAGCACGCCATCATCCCCACCACGACGAAGATTCCCGGTCCATCGGGCACCCCGGGCAGGCCGGACAGCTCGCCCAGCCGCCAGACGGCGGCTCCCACGAAGGCGCCGATGACGATTCCGGGGCCGAACAGCCCGCCGGATCCGCCGGTGCCGATCGACAGCGACGTTGCGACGATCTTGGCGATCGGCAGCACGACGACGATCCACAAGGGGATCGCCAGCAGCGATCGGCGATCGGCCGCCAGCTGTGCCCAGCCGTAGCCGCTGCTCAGGATCTGCGGGATCACCAGTCCCAACAGGCCAACCAGGAGCCCGCCCAGCGCCGGCTTGAGCACCGGTCCGCCGGGCAGCCGGTGGGTGAGCCGCACCGTGGCGTGGAAGGTCCGGGCGTACAGATAGCCGATCGCCGCCGCGGCCAGACCGATCACCACGAACCACAGCAGCGGCCAGGCCCTCTCGAAGCGATACTCGGCGTCGATGTAGCCGAACAGTGGGTCGAAGCCCAGGAAAGCCCCGAGCACCGCATACGCGGTGCCCGAGGTGATGAAACCGGGCAGCAGGTAGCGGTAGTCGAAATCGTCGCGGTAGGGAAGCGATGCGGCTAGCACCGCCCCGCCCAGGGGCGCGGCGAAGATCGCCCCGATGCCCGCGCCGATACCCAGCGCCACCGCGGTCCGGCCGTCCTCGTCGGACAGATTCAGCCGTCGGGTCAGCAACGAGGAGAAGCCGGCCGAGATTTGCGCCGTCGGGCCTTCGCGGCCGGCCGAACCACCTGACCCGATCGTGAGCGCGCTGGCCACGATCTTCACCAGAACCGCCCGGAAGCGGATGGCGCGGGGATCGCCGTGCACCGCATCGATCGCTTCGTCCGTGCCGTGACCGGTGGCCTCCGGGGCCAGCTTCGCCACGATCAATGCCGACAGCAGCGCCCCGGTCGTCGTCACCAACGGAATGGCCCACGGACGTTGGAAGCCGGCGGACCAGGCTGCCGCCCTCCCCGATCGGCGTCGGGACGTGGTAGCCCGCCAGGTGGCCCAGTAGAAACTCCGCGGTGTATTTCAGCGCGAAATAGAAGACGACCGCTCCGAGGCCGGCGATGACACCGATCGTGGTGCCCAGCAGCAACCACTTTTGCAGGTAGCCCGACTTCCTGATCGATGCGCCGAAGCGTCCGCCCGCGGCGGCGGCCGGGGCCACCGCGGGCAAGGGTTCGTCCTCTGTCTCCTCGCTCACGGCAAGCCATCCTATGACACGCGGGAATAACTGGACTGTAGTCCGGTTATACGGGTAGCTCTGAATTAGGAGGAAAAGGATATGCCTGCTGTTACGGCAGACACGCTCATGTTGGCGCGGGTGCGCCCCGCCGGCCCCGCCGAAACCGAACGGCCGGTCCGATCGATCACCACCGGCCCGCGAGGCTACGAGGGCGAGGGTTTCCCGGTGGTCCGCGCGTTCGCCGGGGTGAGCACCGCCGCTCTGGATCCGTTTGTCCACATGGACCAAATGGGCGAGGTGGAGTACGAGCCGGGCGAGCCCAGGGGCACCGATTGGCATCCGCATCGTGGCTTCGAAACCGTCACCTACATGATCGACGGCAAGTTCGCACACCAGGATTCGCACGGCGGCGGCGGCGTGATCTCCGACGGCGCCACCCAGTGGATGACGGCCGGCTCGGGCATCCTGCACATCGAGACCCCGCCCGCGGAACTGGTCGAAAGCGGTGGCCTCTTCCATGGCATCCAGCTGTGGGTGAACCTGCCGAAGAAAGACAAATTCGCTCCACCGCGGTATCAGGCCATCGAAGGCGAAGACGCCAAGCTGCTCGCGTCGGACGACGGGGGAGCGCTGGTGCGCATCGTCGCCGGCGAGATCGACGGCCACCGTGGACCCGGGGTCACCCACACTCCGATCACGCTGGCGCACGCGACCATCGAAAACGGCGCCCGGCTAAACATTCCATGGCGGCGCGATTTCAACGCGCTGCTGTACGTGTTGTCCGGAAGCGGATATGTCGGTCCGGTGCGTCACCCGATTCGGCACGGGCAGTTGGCCGTGCTTGGGCCCGGCGATCGGATCACCGTGGGTGCCCACCAAACGCAAGACTCGTCGCGCACGACGGCAATTGACGTGCTGCTGCTGGGCGGACAGCCGATTCGCGAGCCGGTATTCCACTATGGGCCTTTTGTGATGAACACTCGCACCGAATTGGTCGAGGCATTGGAGGACTACCAGCGTGGAAAATTTGGCGATATTCCGCCGAACGCGTTAATGCCACATCATCACGGCGGTGGCACACTCTAAAGGTGCCGCAAACGGCAAGCCGCCGGCCGGGCCGTCCGCCCGCGGCGAAGGCAGACGACACCCGCAAGCGCATCTTGCAGGCGGCTCGCCAGGTGTTCAGCGAGCGCGGTTACGACGGGGCGACTTTCCAGGCGATCGCGGTCCGTGCGGACCTGACCAGGCCGGCCATCAATCACTACTTCTCCAGCAAGCGGGTGCTGTATCGGGAAGTGGCGCGCCAAACCAACGAACTTGTCGTCACGGCCAGCATGCGACGCGCCGAGCGCGAGAGCACCCCGATGGGACGGCTGACCGCGTTCATCTCCGCGGCGGTGCGCGCGAATTCCGAAAATCCGTCCGCGTCGGCGTTTTTGGTTACCAATGTGCTGAATCGCAGCGCCACCCGGAACTGAGCACAACCGACAACGATGTGGTGCGAATCAGCCGGGAATTTCTGACGCGGGTCGTCGACGATGCGATCGAGCGCGGCGAGATCGCCGCCGACATCGATGCTTCCGCATTGATCGAGACCCTGTTGATCGTGCTCTGCGGCGTGGGTTTCTATGCCGGCTACATCCGGACCTACGAAGAGATGCTGGCGGTTTCCGACGTGCTGCGGCAACTCCTGGAAGGTGCCCTCTGGAGGCCCGGGCCTAGCCGGCGGTAGGCCGGTTTGTGCGTAGTGAAGTTGGGCACAAAGCGCATAGGCTAACTAACTTATTCGGTAACATGGTCAAGACATGACTGACCTGGATGCCTCGTTACCGCCTTCACTACGGACTGCCGGCGACAGCTGGGCCATCACCGAACTCGTCGGCGCCACCGCGTTGGGCGTCGCCGCGGCGCGCGCGGTGGAAACGGGCGGAGCCGATCCGTTGATCTCTGACGAGTTTGCCCGCGTCTTGGTGTCGTCGGCGGGTCCGGCGTGGGCTCGGCTGGCCGACCCCGAACTCGCCTGGCTCGACGACGATCCGCACGGGCAACGCGCGCACCGACTTGGTATCGACTACCAGGCGGTGCGCACGCACTTTTTCGACGAGTACTTCGAGAACGCCGTCGGTGCCGGGATTCGGCAGGTCGTGATATTGGCCGCCGGGCTGGACTCGCGGGCCTACCGGTTGAATTGGCCGGCGGGCGCGGCGGTCTATGAGATCGACCAGCCGAAGGTGCTGGGCTACAAGACCGGCATCTTGGAATCGCATGGCGCCGTTCCGACCGCTCGGCGGCGCCCGGTCCCGGTAGACCTGCGTGACGACTGGCCCGCAGCCCTGGCCGCCGCCGGCTTCGACCGCGCCCAACCCACGGCGTGGCTTGCCGAAGGCTTGCTGCCGTACCTGCCGAGCGACGCCCAGGACCGGCTATTCGAGATGTTCACCGCGCTCAGCGCGCCGGGTAGCCAGGTCGCCATCGAGGCGTTCGGCATGAATTCGCGCAGCAACTCGCAGCGCTGGCTGCGCATGCGGGAGCGACTGGGTTTGGATGTCAACGTCCAGGCGCTGACCTTCCACGAACCGGACCGTTCGGATGCCGCCCAGTGGCTGACCGAGCACGGCTGGCAGGTGAACGCCGTGAACAACCGCGACGAGATGGCCCGATTGGGCCGCCCGGTTCCGGACGACCTGGACGACGAGGCCGTCCGCAGCACCCTGCTGCGAGCGCGCCTGGGCGGACCTACCGACTGACTTCCACTCAAGACTTCCACTCAAGAATTGACTCTAAGGAGCACAACGCGATGAGCTCACTGCGCACCCACGACGACACCTGGGACATCAAGACCAGCGTCGGCAGCACCGCGGTCATGGTGGCCGCCGCCCGGGCGGTCGAAACCGAGCGGCCGGATGCGCTGATCCGAGACCCGTACGCCAAACTCCTGGTCACCAGCGCCGGCGCCGGCGTCTTGTGGGAGGCCATGCTCGACCCCGACGTCGCGGCCAAGGTGGAAGCCCTCGACGCCGAATCCGCGGCACAGCTCGAGCACATGCGCGGCTACCAAGCGGTGCGGACCCACTTCTTCGACACCTACTTCCTCGATGCCGCGGCCGCCGGAATCCGGCAGGTGGTGATTCTGGCGTCGGGGCTGGACTCCCGGGCGTATCGCCTGGACTGGCCGGCGGGCACCACGGTGTACGAGATCGACCAGCCCCAGGTGCTGGAGTACAAATCGACGACGTTGGCAGAAAACGGCGCGACGCCATCGGCGGATCGCCGCGCGGTGGCCATCGACTTGCGTCAGGACTGGCCGGCCGCGCTGCGTGCCGCCGGCTTTGACCCCGCCGCGCGGACCGCGTGGCTGGCCGAGGGCCTGCTGATGTACCTGCCCGCCGAGGCCCAGGACCGGTTGTTCACCCTGATCGGCGAGCTGAGCCCGGCCGGAAGTCGGGTTTCTGCGGAAACGGCGCCCGCGCACGCCGACGAGCGCCGACAGGAGATGCGCGAACGATTCAGGAAGGTCGCCGACGAACTCGGCATGGAAGAGACCGTCGACGTCGGGGAGCTGATGTACCGCGACGAGCACCGCGCGGACGTCACGGAGTGGCTAAACACCCACGGCTGGCGCGCCCAGGCGCAGCCTTCGACCGACGAGATGCGCCGGTTGGGCCGCTGGATTGAGAACGTCCCGTTGGCCGACGACAAGGACGCGTTCTCCGACTTTGTGATCGCGGAGCGGTTGTAGTGGCCCGCACCCACGATGACTCGTGGGACATCGCCACCAGTGTGGGGGCGACCGCGGTGATGGTCGCGCTGGCCCGCGCCGCCGAGACGGCCGGCGCCGATCCGCTCATCCGGGACCGGTTCGCGGAGGTGTTGGTGTCTGCTCCCGAACTCGAGGGGGTTCGGGAGCAGGTGCACGCCTGGTGGAATCCGGAGCCGGATGACGGCGACGGAGATGAGGCCCCGGATTTCACCGTCAATTCCCAGCACATGATCAATTACCAGGCGGTGCGCACGCATTTCTTTGACGCGTACTTCGCCGGGGCCGTCGCGGCCGGCATCCGGCAGGTGGTGATTCTCGCCGCCGGCCTCGATTCGCGCGCCTACCGACTGGACTGGCCGGACGGCACCGTCGTCTACGAGATCGATCTGCCCAAGGTGCTGGAGTACAAGGCCGAGACGCTTGCCGGTCACGGCGCCACTCCGGTCGCCGACCGCCGACCCGTGCCGGTGGACCTGCGCCACGATTGGCCCCAGGCGCTGCGCGACGCCGGGTTCGGCGCCGCAGCGCCGACGGCCTGGCTGGCCGAAGGGCTGCTGCCGTTCCTGCCGGCGGCCGCGCAGGAGGCCATGTTCTCCTCGATCGACGGTCTGAGCGGATCGGGCAGCCGGGTGGCGGTCGAAATCTTCGGGGTCGACGAAGAAAAGCGTCGCGAGGCCGAGGAAAAGTGGCAAGAGTTGCGGGCCAAGCGGCAGGCGCGCGGCCAAGACACCTCCTTCAACCCCTTCGACCTCTGGTTTGACGACGAGGGGCGCCCCGACTGCGCCGACTGGTTCGCCGCGCACGGTTGGACCCCCCGCACGGTGAATGCGCGCGAGGAGGCCGTGCGATTGGGCCGCGCGCCGCAATCCGACGAGCGGCCGTTCATCAACCGCTTTGTGACGGCGACCAAACCCTGAGCCAGCTATTGCTCCTCCAACCAGATGGTTAGGATCGCGGTTATCACCGATTGATCGGCCGCCCGCGCTGCAGCGGGCAACTCTGCTCGGGAAGGACAATGATGACCACCGAATCGGTCGCACCGAAGACCTCCACCTCGAAGACATCGGAATCCACGAACGGGCACGCGGCTGCACCCGCCGATATCGCCGCGACGGTGGCCCGGCTTCGCCAGACCTTCGCCACCGGACGCACCCGCGACATCGAGTGGCGCAAGCAGCAGCTGCTGCAGTTGGCAAAGTTGATGGAGGAGAACGAGGACGCGATCGCCAAGGCGCTCGCGGAGGACCTGGACCGCAATGCGGCTGAGGCATTCATCGCCGACGTCGCGACCACAGCCGCCGAAGCGAAGTACGCGGCCAAGAAGGTCCGCAAGTGGGCCAAGCGCAAGTACCTGCTGCTCGAGCTCCCACAACTGCCCGGTCGTGGCTGGATCGAGTACGAGCCATACGGCACGGTGTTGATCATCGGCGCCTGGAATTACCCGTTCTACCTGACGCTGGGTCCGGCGGTCGGCGCGATCGCCGCCGGAAACGCCGTTGTGCTCAAGCCCTCGGAAGTCGCGGCCGCGTCGGCGCATCTGATGGCCGAGCTGGTGCCTCGCTATCTCGACAACGACGCGATCGCGGTCGTCGAGGGCGACGGCATGGTTAGTCAGGAGCTGATCGCGCAGGGCTTGGATCGCGTGATGTTCACCGGCGGCACCGAGATCGGCCGCAAGGTGTACGAAGGCGCGGCACCGCATCTGACCCCGGTCACGCTCGAACTCGGCGGCAAGAGCCCGGTGATCGTGGCGGCCGACGCCGACGTGGATGTCGCGGCCAAGCGGATCGCCTGGATCAAGATCATGAACGGCGGCCAGACGTGTGTGGCACCCGACTACGTGCTTGCCGACGCGACGATCCGCGACGAACTCGTCGACAAGATCGGCGCCGCCCTCACCAAGATGCGTGCCGAAGATGACCCGAGCGGGATGCGCATCGTCAACCAGCGGCAGTTCGACCGGATCAGCGGTTATCTCGCCGGTAACGACGGCAAGGTGACCGTCGGCGGCAAGTGTGATGCGTCAACACTGCGAATCCAACCGACGGTTGTCGTCGATCCCGATCTGGAGGGGCCGTTGATGAAGAACGAGATCTTCGGCCCGCTCCTGCCCGTAGTCACCGTCAAGTCCCTGGACGAGGCAATCGATTTCGTCAACGCACGGCCAAAGCCCTTGTCGGCGTACCTGTTCACCAAGTCACGCGAAACCCGCGAGCGGGTGATCAAGGAGGTGCCGGCCGGCGGGATGCTGGTCAACCACCTCGCGTTCCAGGTGTCGACGGCCAGGCTGCCGTTCGGTGGCGTCGGCGCCTCGGGCATGGGCGCCTACCACGGCAAGTGGGGCTTCGACGAGTTCAGCCACCGCAAGTCGGTGCTGACCAAACCGACCCGGCCCGACCTGTCGAAAATGCTGTACCCGCCCTACACCGAGCGGGCTCTGAAGCTGGCTCGCAGGCTGTTCTGACACGACGGCCCGGCCGGCGCCGGCGCCGAGCAAGACCCCGATAGCCCCCTATTTTCGTAGGAGAGAGGAACCTCATGCCCGGAGTGCAGGATCGTGTCATCGTCGTCACCGGAGCCGGTGGGGGGCTGGGCCGTGAATACGCCCTCACTCTGGCCCGGGAGGGCGCCAGCGTCATTGTCAATGACCTCGGCGGCGCCCGCGACGGCACGGGCGCCGGCCACAACATGGCCGACGAGGTGGTCAAGGAGATCAAGGACGCCGGTGGCCGGGCGGCCGCCAACTACGACAGCGTCGCGACCGAGGACGGCGCGGCCGGCATCGTCAAGACCGCGCTCGATGAGTTCGGCGCCGTGCACGGTGTGGTGAGCAATGCGGGGATCCTGCGCGACGGCACCTTCCACAAGATGACGTCCGAGAACTGGGACGCCGTGCTGAAGGTGCACCTCTACGGCGGGTACAACATCATCCGGGCCGCGTGGCCGCATTTCCGTGAGCAAAGTTACGGCCGGGTCGTCGTCGCCACCTCGACCAGTGGGCTGTTCGGCAATTTCGGCCAGTCCAATTACAGTGCCGCCAAACTCGGACTGGTCGGCCTGATCAACACGCTGGCGCGGGAGGGCGCCAAGTACAACATCCACGCCAACGCGGTCGCCCCGATCGCGGCGACCAGGATGACCGAAGACATCCTGCCGCCCGAAGTGTTCCAGAAGCTTACGCCGGATTTCGTCGCGCCCGTGGTTGGCTACCTGTGCACCGAGGAATGCGCCGACACCGCATCGGTTTTCATCGTCGGTGGCGGAAAGGTGCAGCGCGCCGCGCTGTTCCAGAACGACGGCGTCAACTTCGACCAGCCTCCGTCGGTTCAGGACGTCGCCGCGCACTGGGGCGAGATCGCCGACCTCTCCGCCGCGCAAAAGGCCGATTTCTCGCTGTAACAGCCATGAAAGCCTGTGTGGTACAAAGGCTGTCCGGTCCGGACGGCATGGTGTACACCGATATCGACGACGTCAACGACGGCGGTAACAACGTCGTCATCGACGTCCGCGCCGCCGGGGTTTGTTTTCCGGATCTGCTGCTGAGCAAGGGCGAGTACCAACTCAAGTTGCCCCCGCCGTTCGTCCCCGGCATGGAGGCCGCCGGTGTGGTGCGTTCGGCGCCGGCAGGGTCGGGTTTCCGTGCGGGCGAACGCGTTTCGGCGTTCGGATTCCTGGGCGGCTATGCGGAGCAAGTGGCCGTTCCGGTGCCCAACGTTATCCGCAGCCCCGCCGAACTCGATGATGCCGAAGCGGTTTCGCTATTGGTGAACTACAACACCATGTATTTCGCCCTGGCCCGTCGCGCCGCGATGCGTCCGGGCGACACCGTGCTGGTGCTCGGCGCCGCCGGCGGGGTCGGCACGGCGGCGATCCAGGTCGCCCAGGCAATGGGCGCAAAGAAAGTGATAGGCGTGGTGCACCGCGAGACCGCGGCCGACTATGTCGCCGCGCTCGGCGCGGACTCGGTGGTTCCGTTGGCCGACGGCTGGGCCGAGCGGGTGCTTGAGTATACCCACGGTCGAGGCGTGGACATCGTCGTCGATCCCGTCGGTGGCCGGGTCTTCGACGACGCGATTCGTGTCCTGGCGATCGACGGCAAGCTGCTGGTGATCGGCTTTGCCGCGGGCGGCATTCCCACCGTCAAGGTCAACCGGTTGCTGCTGCGCAACGTGAGCGTGATAGGTGTCGCGTGGGGCGAGTACCTCAACAAGGTCCCCGGTTCGGCGGCCTTGTTCTCTTGGGGGCTGGGGCAATTGGTTTTTCTGGGACTCAGACCGCCTCCGCCGCAACGCTATCCGCTGTCGGAGGGTCAGGCCGCATTGCAGAGCCTCGCCGACGGCGGTGTGCTCGGCAAGGTCGTGCTCGAACCGTAGGTCTGGGCCTTTCCTTCAGCCGCAGGACATGTCGATCAATTGGGGCCCGGATGTGGCGTGCCGTGGATGATCGTACCGAGCGCGTTCTGAACGGTGATGAGTTCGAAGCCGCCCGCGAGCGTGACCAGTCCGACGTCAGCAGCGATCGGGTCACCGAACGCATTGACGAGCCCCCCAATGGGGTCGCCATTGATCGCTTGGGTGACGCCGTTCAGGAAAAGGTTGACGTCGTAGGAGGAAGAGTAATTGCGATGGCACTGCCGATGTCCGCCGTCGGAAGCAGCACCGCGTAAGCGCTCGAGAAACCGGTGGTGAAGGTGCCGACGATATTGGTGTTCGCGGCCTGGATGCCCGAGATGATCGACTGAATGGACGGCGGGGCAGGCAGCCCGCCGCCACCACCCGATCCAAGTCCCGAAAGCAGGCTCGTCAGGCTCGGCAGGGACAGGCCGCCGCCCCCCGATGTCGATCCCAGGTGCGACAGGTCGCTGACGAAGGCGCTCGCGCCCTGACCGACGCCGCTCACCAAGAGGGGAGCCAGGGCCGTGGTCGCGCTCAGCGGCGGCAGGAACCCGAATGGGGTGGGCACATTGGCCGGGCTCGTCGAATAGCCGAAATTGGGGTCGCCGTAGCCCCAGTTGATGATGTACCTCAGATCCGGCTGGAGCAGGTCTGCGATCGGGGTGCCGACGAGTGGGATGGCCCGCACCGGGTCCAACAGAGGCAGGTTTGCGGTGGGGATCATGTAGTAGTCGGTCATGCTGTTGGGCGTGCCGAGGGATTCTGACCCGGGCAAGAGAAACGCCGTAGCAAGCTGCGCGTTGGTCAACGTCGGGTAGGTGCCGTGCACGAACACGATGCCCAGGAGGGCGTTGAGGTCGGAGAAGACATCGATCGGGTACCGCGGGAAGTCCGCGAAGCCGTCGTATTCCTGCGTCCAAATCGTGGTCGGGAAATCATTGCTCGGCGTCGCGGCGCCGAAGGTGACGCCCAGGCTCGGAAAGCTCAGGCCGGGGAAGCGCGAAAGCAGGCCGCCGTTGGGATTGGCGGGATCACCGAGCAGGGTGAAGTACACCTGGTTCAGCGCCGGATTGGTTGAACCTACGAAGCCCTCGGAGAGAAGCCTCGGCATTTCCAGTGAGGCGATGATCGAGCTCTGCGAGTAGCCCAGCACGGAAACGCTGTTCCCCGGCCCGCCCATGCCGGGGGTGATCGCCAGGTTGATTGCGTTGTCCAGCTCTTCTACGCCGCGTTGAAGTGATATGTCCAGCGTCAGGTCTTTGACACCGGTGAACGGATACAAGCCCTCGGCTGTGGACACGGCTTGGAGCGGGCCGGCGAAGACGGGGCTGCCCGGGACCAACCCGTCCATGTACCGGGTGAATACCGCATTCAGGTAAGCCGGTGAAGGTGTGGAAGTGCCGCTGCCCGTCATGATCAAAATGGACTTAACGACCGGGTCCGCCCCCGGCGCCGCCGTCACGACCCCCGGGCCGGCCGCGGCCCCGCCGGTGAGCCCGAGCGTTCCGGCGATCTCGCCTTCGGCTTGCGAATAAGCGTTTCCGGCGGCGGCCAGCGTCGCAACGAACTGCTCATGGAATCCGGCGGCCTGCTGGAGGAGGCCCTGGTACTGCTGGCCGTATGCGCCGAACAACTGCGCGGTGGCGGCCGATACCTCGTCTTCGGCCGCGGCCACCAGGCCTGTTGTCGGGCCCGCGGCGGCCGCTCTGGCCGCGCCAATCCGCGAACCGATGTTCGCCACATCCGCGGCCGCACCTGCCACAGCTTGCGGTTCGACAAACACGTTCGTCATCGTCGGCTATCCCTCCTGGACACAGCGTCCCCCTGGGGAACCGCCGCCGCCGCTCAAGCCAATGGCCGGGCGTCGCTGAAGCCGGCCCCAGCTAGTTTAGAGCGGTCAACACGGCGTGCGTGGCGTTTTGCGCCCATCTCGTTTTTGCCTGTCCGATAGCAAGATCGGTCACCTGTGCGGGATCACGGGGCCAAAACCACCCGCCGGTTAATGGGCGGCGATTTGCTGGCGTGGCGAAAACAGGTCTGCGGCAGTCGATTTCAGCCGAGCAGCTCGTTGCGCGGCCATTCGAGAACTTATTTGCGCCTGAGCGCGCTTGCGCGGCAGCACTATCCGTATTGGAAGGCGCATTCAGCCGCAGGACATGTCGATCATGCGAGGCCCGGATGCGGTGTACCGTTCACGATCGTGCTGAGCGCATTCTGGAAGACGAAGAATTCGATGCCGCCCGCCACCGTGACCAGCCCAACGTCAGCCGCGATCGGCTCACCGATCGCATTGACGAGTCCCCCGATCGGGTCGCCACTGAGCGCTTGTCCGATCCCGTTTATGAACAGGTTGACGTCGTAATCCGGAACAGAGATTCCGACGGCAGTCACGATGTCCGCCGTCGGCAGGAGCACCGCGTAAGCGGTCGATAGATCGTTGGTGAAGGTGCTGACGATATTGGTGTTCGTCGAGGTGATCGACTGAATGGTCGGCAGTGCAGGCAGGGTCGGTGTGCCGCCACCCGACCCACCTCCGGAAAGCAGGCTCGTCAGGCTTGACAGGGACAGGCCGCCGCCCCCCGATGTCGATCCCAGGTGGGACAGGTCGCTGAGGAAGGCGTTCGCTCCCTGCCCTGCGCCGCTGACCAAGAGGGGCCCCAGCGCCGCGGTATCGCTCAGCGGCGGCAGGAACCCGAATGGGGTGGGCACATTGGCCGGGCTCGTCGACCAGCCAAAGTTGGGGTCGCCGTAGCCCCAGTTGACGAGATACCTCAGATCGGGCTGGACCAGGTCCGCGATCGGGTTCCCGATGAGCGGGATGATCCGCACCGGGTCCAGCAGCGGCAGGTTTGCGGTGGGGATTATGTAGTAGTCCGTCAGGCTGTTGGGCGTTCCGAGGTGTGCTGACCCGGGCAAGAGCATCGCCCCAGCAAGCTGTGTGGAGGTCAAGGTCGGATAGGTGCCGTGCACGAATGCGATACCCAGGACCGCGTTGAGGTCGGAGAAAATATCGATCGGATACTGCGGGAAGTCGGCGAAGCCGTCGTATTCGAGCGTCCAAATGGTGGTCGGGAAATCGTTGCTGGGCGTCGCACCGCCCCATGTGATTCCCACGCTCGGAGTGTTCAGACCGGGGAAACGCGAAATCAGGCCGCCGTTGGGATTGAGCTCATCACCGACGAGGTTGAAGTAGATCTGGTTCGTCGTCCCGCCTGTTCCATTTGTATAGCCTTCGGCCAGAAGTTTCGGCATTATGTCTGAAGCGATGATCGCGCTCTGCGAGTAGCCGAACACGGAAACGGCGTTGCCGGAGCCGGGGGCGATCGCCAGGGTGATCGCGTTGTTGAGCTCGGTGATGCCGCGGGCGACGGAAACATCCAGTACCAGGTCCTTGACACCACTAACCGGATACAAACCCTCATTGGTGGACACGGCCTGAAGGGGGCCGGTAAAAGGCCCGCCGCCGCCGAACGTACCGTTCAAGAACCGGCTGAAAACGGCATTCATGTAGGGCACTGACGGGTTCGAGGTGCCGCTGCCGGTCATGATCAAATTGGCGACGACGGGCGGGTCTCCCCCCGGCGCCGCTGTCACGAATGTCGGGCTGGCCGTGGCTCCGCCGCCGAGCCCGAGCATGCCGGCGATCTCGCCTTCGGCTTGCGAGTAAGCGTTTCCGGCGGCGGCCAGGGTCGCGGCGAACTGATCGTGGAATGTGCCCGCCTGGTGAAGGAGCGCCTGGTATTGCTGGCCGTACGCGCCGAAAAGGGACGCGGTGGCCGCTGACACCTCGTCTTCGGCGGCGGCCACCAGACCGGTTGTCGAGCCAGCGGCGGCCGCCTTGGCCTCGCCGATCTGCGAACCGATGTTCGCCACATCCGCGGCCGCACTTGCCACAAATTGCGGTTCTACAAGCATGCTCGTCATCGGTGGCATCCCTTCTCGACACAGAGTTCCCATTGGGGTACCGACGCTGCTGCCCAAGCCAATAACCCGGCGTGGCTAAAGCCGGCACCCAGCTAGCTTAGAGCCATCGCCCGAGCGTGCGTGGCATTTTGCACGCGCATTTTTCGCGTGTCCAATAGCAAACGTCGGTGACTGCCAATCGGAGGCGGTTTGCTCGCGCGACGAAAGTGCTTCCGCAGCAGTCGATTTCAGCCGAGCAGCTCGTTGCGCAGCCGATCGAGGTCGGCCTCGGCGACACCCGCGTCGCTCAGATAGCCGCCCAGCGACCCGAACTCCTCGTCGATCGTCTTCCGCGCGGCGGCAAGATATTCGGGCCGGACACCCAAGACCCCGTCGGAAAGCCGAGCCTCGGTGAAGGTCACCACTTCCGGGGTCAGTTCGGTATCCGCGCGTTGCTGGATCATCTCGTGGATTCGCGCGCGAAGCTCGGGCACCGAGTCGTTACTGCGCAGGAAGTCCGCGACGATCGTTTCGCGATCGACACCGACGGCCTCGAGCACGGTCGCTATGACGAAGCCGGTGCGATCCTTGCCCGCGAAGCAGTGCGTGAGGACCGGGCGCCCCTCGGCCAGCAGCGTGACGACGCGGCGCAGTGCGCGCTGCGTCCCGTTACGCGTCGGGAATCGACGGTACTCGTCGGTCATGAAGCGGGCGGCCGCGTCGTTCACCGACTCATCGGAACCATCGGATTCATCCCGTAACAGCCGCTGAAACGCCTCTTCGTGCGGCGCCGCCGCGTCGTTCTGCTCGTCGTCGGCTTGCTGGTCGGACAAGTCGGGTACCGGCAGCAGGTGGATCTCGACGCCGTGGGGAACCAGTCCCGGACCGCGTCGGGCAACCTCCCGCGCCGCCCGCAGGTCGGCGACGTCGAGTGATCCCCAATCGGCGCAGCGTCGCCCGGCCTTCGTCGTCGAGGCGGCTCAGCTCGCTGGAGCGGAACAGGCGCCCTAAGCGGAACGCCGCGGTGCTTTCTCCGACATCGCGAAAGTTCCACGCGCCCGGCAGTTCCCGGACGGCGGCCTCAGCCATGGGGGGTAACCGCTGCGGCGAGCGCGGATTGCTCCCGACCGAGCTCGACACGCGCGATCGTCCGCATGTGCACCTCGTCGGGTCCGTCGAAGATCCGCATCGCGCGATGCCAGCCGTAGAGCCGGGCCAGCACCGTGTCGTCGCTGACACCGGCGGCCCCGTGCACCTGGATCGCCCTGTCGATGACGTCGCAGGCCACCTGCGGGGCCACCGCCTTGATCTGCGAGACCAGTTGGTGGGCGGCCTTGTTGCCGTGCTGGTCGATCGTCCACGCCGCCTTCTCGCACAACAGCCGCGTTTGATCGATCTCGTTGCGGGACTTGGCAATTGCCTGCTGCACCATGCC
This sequence comes from uncultured Actinomycetota bacterium, assembly GCA_963703795.1. GTDB lineage: Bacteria > Actinomycetota > Actinomycetes > Mycobacteriales > Mycobacteriaceae > Mycobacterium. Next base: position 54,486 of record CAVPFT010000059.1, read on the forward strand.
CTGGTCGGCCAGCGGACGGCCGAACGCCACCCGGTTGCGGGCCCGGTCCACCATGAGGGCCAGCGCGCGTTCGCTTCCGCCCAGCGCGCGCATGCAATGGTGGATGCGGCCCGGGCCCAGCCGCGCTTGGGCGATCGCGAAGCCGCCGCCTTCCTCGCCGAGCAGGTTGGTCACCGGTACCCGGACGTTGTCGTACACGATCTCGCAATGCCCGGGCTGGTCCTGGTAACCGAAGACCGTTGTCGAGCGGACAACGGTCACGCCCGGCGTGTCGATTGGCACCAGAACCATCGACTGCTGTTGGTGGCTTGCCGCGTCGGGATTGGTGCGGCCCATCACGATCAAGATCTTGCAGCGCGGGTCCGACGCCCCCGATGTCCACCACTTTCGGCCGTTGATGACGTAGTCGCTGCCGTCGCGCACGATCGAGGTCTCGATGTTGCGCGCGTCGCTGCTGGCGACCGCGGGCTCGGTCATCGAGAACGCGCTGCGGATCTCGCCGTGCAGCAACGGCTCCAGCCACTGCTTGCGCTGGTCGTCGGTGGCGAACAGGTGCAGGGTCTCCATGTTGCCGGTATCAGGGGCCGCGCAGTTCAGCGCCTCGGGCGCGATCTCCAGGCTCCAGCCGCTGATCTCGGCCAGGGGAGCGTATTCCAGGTTGGTCAGCCCCGACTCGGCCGGCAGGAACAGATTCCACAGGCCGATCGCCTTGGCCTTGGTTTTCAGTTCCTCGATGACCGGCGGGACCGTGTGGTCGTAGGGGCCGGCCTCGTGACGGTATTGGTCGTAATCGGCCTCGGCCGGAAAGACGTATTCGATCATGAAGTCGGACAGCCGCTTGTGGTAGTCGCTCGCTTTGGCCGACATCGCGAAGTCCATTCGGTCACGATAGGACACGTGCAATCGCGTGGCGCGAGCAGACGCAGAATCGCGTGCCGGAGCACGAATTCGTGCGATTCTGTGTCTGCTCGCGGTAGAAAATAGCGGGCATGACCGAATCCCGCCCGCCATTCCCGCCGTTCACCTACGAAACCGCGCTGCAGAAGGTCCAGGCCGCCGAGGACGCCTGGAACACCCGCGACGCGCGACGCGTCAGCCTGGCCTACACGCCCGACTCGCAGTGGCGGAACCGCAGCGAACACATGGTCGGGCGCGAGCGAGATCGTGGCGTTTCTGACCCGCAAGTGGGAGCGCGAACTCGACTATTCGCTGCGCAAGAGCCTGTGGGACTTCCATGACAACCGCATCGCCGTGCGGTTCCAGTACGAGTGCCGCGATCACACCGGCCAGTGGTACCGCAGCTACGGCAACGAGCTGTGGGAATTCAGCGCATCGGGGTTGATGGCGCGCCGCGAAGCCAGCATCAACGACGTGCCGATCGACGAATCCGAGCGCCGCTACTTCGGGCCCCGCGCCGAGCCGGAACACGGCCAAGACATCCCGCTCTGGTAGGGGCGGTTTCGCTCGGCGACGATGCAGGCCGCATAGCGGCGTGAGGAGGAGCCGGGCAATCAGGTTAGGGTGTCTGCGGCAAGGGAAAAGACGTAAGGAAAGTAGATGTACGCGCCATGACAGATGCGCAGACGACGGTGGGCGTGGTCGCCGAGTCCGGGACCGACGAGCGGCGCGTTGCGTTGGTGCCGAAGGCGGTCGCGTCGCTGGTCAATAGCGGTTTGGCGGTGGTGATCGAGTCGGGCGCGGGTGAAGGGGCGTTGCTTCCCGACGCGCTCTACACCGAGGCCGGGGCCAGCATCGGGGATGCCTGGGCGGCCGACGTGGTTGTCAAGGTCGCACCACCGACGGCAGACGAGGTCGCCAGGTTGCGCGGCGGGCAGACGTTGATCGGCTTCCTGGCGCCGCGCAATCCCGACAACCTGATCGGCGCGCTCACGGAAGCCGGGGTGCAGGCGTTCGCGCTCGAGGCCATCCCGCGAATCTCGCGGGCGCAGGTGATGGATGCGTTGTCGTCGCAGGCCAACGTCGCCGGGTACAAGGCGGTGTTGCTGGCTGCGTCGGAGTCGACCCGGTTTTTCCCCATGCTGACGACCGCGGCGGGAACGGTGAAGCCAGCCACCGTGCTGGTGCTCGGTGTGGGAGTGGCCGGGCTTCAAGCGCTGGCGACGGCCAAACGGCTGGGGGGGCGCACCTCCGGCTATGACGTGCGTCCGGAGGTCGCCGACCAGGTTCGCTCGGTGGGGGCGCAATGGCTTGACGTCGGCACCTCAAAAATCACAGCGTCCGGCGAGGGCGGGTATGCCCGTGAGCTGACCGAAGACGAACGCGCCGAGCAGCAGCAGGCCCTGGAAAAAGCGATCAGCGGCTTTGACGTGGTGATCACCACGGCGCTGGTCCCGGGACGACCGGCGCCGCGCCTGGTGACCGCCGCGGCGGTGGAAGCGATGAAACCGGGCAGCGTGGTGGTGGACCTGGCGGGGGAAGCCGGGGGCAACTGCGAGCTCACCGAACCCGGGAAGACGGTGGTCAAGCACGACGTCACCATTGCCGCGCCGCTGAACCTGCCGGCGACGATGCCCGAGCATGCCAGCGAGCTCTACAGCAAAAACATCACGGCGCTGCTGGAGTTGCTGATCAAGGACGGCAAGCTGGCGCCGGACTTTGACGACGAAGTCATCGCGGGTTCATGCGTTACCCGCGGAGAGGACTCCTAGATGTACGACGAGCTATTGGCCAACCTGGCGATCCTTGTGCTGTCCGGATTCGTCGGGTTCGCGGTGATTTCCAAGGTGCCCAACACCTTGCACACGCCGCTGATGTCGGGGACGAACGCCATCCACGGCGTCGTCGTGCTCGGCGCGCTGGTGGTGTTCGGACAGGTCGAGCACCCCTCGCTGGCGGTGCAGATCATCCTGTTCGTGGCGGTGGTGTTCGGAACGCTGAACGTCATCGGCGGTTTCATCGTCACCGACCGGATGCTCGGGATGTTCAAGGGCAAGAAGAAGAAACCGCTGCCCGCCAAAGCTGAGGAGCCGGCCGCCAAATGAACTACTTGGTGATCGTCCTCTACATCATCTCGTTCTCGCTGTTCATCTACGGCTTGATGGGTCTGACCGGCCCCAGGACCGCCGTGCGCGGCAACCTGATCGCCGCGGTGGGCATGGCGCTGGCCGTGACGGCGACGCTGGTCAAAATCCGGCACACCGACCAATGGGTGCTGATCATCGCCGGGTTGGTCGTCGGCGTCGTGCTCGGCGTCCCGCCGGCGCGGCTGACCAAGATGACGGCGATGCCGCAGCTGGTGGCGTTCTTCAACGGCGTCGGCGGTGGCACGGTCGCGCTCATCGCGCTGTCGGAATTCATTGAGACCAGCGGCTTTTCGGCCTTTCAGCACGGCGAATCGCCGACGGTGCACATCGTGGTGGCCTCGTTGTTCGCCGCGATCATCGGGTCGATCTCGTTCTGGGGTTCGATCATCGCCTTCGGCAAGTTGCAGGAGATCATCTCCAGCTCACCGATCGGCTTCGGGAAGGCCCAGCAACCGATCAACGTGCTGCTACTGGCCGCAGCGGTGGCGGCCGCCGTCGTCATCGGCCTCGACGCGCATCCCGGAACCGGCGGGGCACCGCTGTGGTGGATGATCGGGCTGCTCGTCGCCGCGGGCGTGCTCGGCCTGATGGTGGTGCTGCCCATCGGCGGCGCCGACATGCCGGTGGTCATCTCGCTGCTCAACGCGATGACCGGCGTGTCGGCCGCCGCGGCGGGCTTGGCCTTGAACAACACCGCGATGATCGTGGCGGGCATGATCGTCGGCGCGTCCGGTTCGATCCTGACCAATCTGATGGCCAAGGCGATGAACCGGTCCATTCCCGCGATCGTCGCCGGCGGCTTCGGCGGCGGCGGCGTGGCCCCGTCCGGTGACGGCGGCGGGGACAAGCACGTCAGGTCCACCTCGGCCGCCGACGCGGCGATCCAGATGGCCTATGCGAACCAGGTGATCGTGGTCCCGGGCTACGGCCTGGCCGTCGCGCAGGCACAGCACGCCGTCAAGGACATGGCCAACCTTCTCGAAGAGCGCGGCGTGCCGGTGAAATACGCGATCCACCCCGTCGCCGGCCGCATGCCCGGGCACATGAACGTGCTGCTGGCCGAGGCCGAGGTCGACTACGACGCGATGAAGGACATGGACGACATCAACGACGAATTCGCCCGCACCGACGTCGCGATCGTGATCGGCGCCAACGACGTCACCAACCCCGCGGCCCGCAACGAGGCATCCAGCCCGATCTACGGCATGCCCATCCTGAATGTGGACAAGTCAAAGTCGGTGATCGTGCTTAAGCGGTCGATGAACTCGGGCTTCGCGGGCATCGACAACCCGCTGTTCTATGCCGAGGGGACCACTATGTTGTTCGGGGACGCGAAGAAATCGGTGAGCGAGGTCGCCGAGGAACTCAAGGCCCTATAGCGAGGCCCTATAGCGCGGCCTAAACGGGCGGGTAGGCCTGCGGGGGATATCCGTTGCCGTCAGTGACACCGCGCAGACCCCAGCCGAGGTACCTCATGAAGAACTCGATCTCGTCGCTCACGTCGTAGCTCGGATTCGGATCCATTGGTCACCCCTCTGGTCGCGACTTAGGCGTCAACCGAGTCTAGCCCCATCCGCGTCGGTGCGACACCTGCCGTCATGCATAAACTGTCCAACCAGTTGATTGACAATTAGCCTTGTTCGGGGCCCACCCGCCCCCGCCGACAGTGACGATAGTGAGTACAGATGCCATCCGAGAACGGGCAAACCCGCCGTGAGGAGTTGCTGGCCGTTGCCACCAAGCTGTTCGCCGCACGCGGCTATCACGGCACCCGGATGGACGACGTCGCCGACGTGATCGGGCTGAACAAGGCGACCGTCTACCACTACTACGCCAGCAAGTCGCTGATCCTGTTCGACATCTACCGCCAGGCCGCCGAGGGCACGTTGGCCGCGGTGCACGACGATCCGTCCTGGACGGCGCGCGAAGCGCTCTACCAGTACACCGTGCGCCTGCTCACCGGGATCGCGGCAAATCCCGAGCGGGCCGCCGTGTACTTCCAGGAGCAGCCCTACATCACCGAATGGTTCACCGCCGAACAGGTCGCCGAGGTCCGCGAGAAGGAGGCTCAGGTCTACGAGCACGTGCACGGGCTCATCGACCGCGGGATCGCCAGAGGCGAGTTCTACGAATGCGACTCGCACGTGGTGGCCCTGGGCTACATCGGCATGACGCTGGGCAGCTACCGCTGGCTGCGGCCGAGCGGGCGGCGCTCCGCGAAGGAAATCGCCGCCGAGTTCAGCACCGCGCTGCTGCGGGGTCTGATCCGCGACGAGTCGATCCGGCAGACCTCCCCGCTCGGACCCTAAGAAGTGCTTTAGGGGAACACCGGCGCCGGAATCAAGTGGAGTGCGTCCCCGGCAGCACCACTCATCAGGGACAGCAGCGTGGTGCTCGACTGGCCGAACGAGAAGTTCAGGTGTGGATCGATGGACGGCACCCACGGGTAGGTGTTGGGGAAATAGGACGGCGACGTCAATCCGGCTTCCACCCCGATTTCCACGATGGCGCCATAGGGGCCTTGCACGGTCCCTAACGCCACGTCGGGGAGGATGGTGAACGGGTTGGGGATCTCGAACAGTCCGGCCGGGGTGGGAATGTTCGCGTAGGTGCCGCCGGGTCCGTAGTCCCCGTAGCCCAGGTCGACGGCGATCCGAAGGTCTGGCTGGAATATGTCGGCTATCGGCGGACCGGCGTAGGGGATGTCGCGAATCGGCTGCAGCAGCGGCAGGTTCTGGCTCATGAGCATGTAGTACTGGGTGTTTCCGGTGTAGCCCGGGGACGTGGGCAACAGCACCGCGTTGGAAATCTGGGTGGCCGTCATGTCCGGATACGTGCCGTGCACGAAGAAATAGCCCATGAGGGCGTTGACGTCCGAGAGCACATTGAGCGGGTATTGCGGTGCGTCGGCGATGCCGTCGTACTGGGCGGTGTAAATGGTGGTCGGGTAGGGCGAGTTCGGCGGGGTCGCGCCATTGAATGCCGTGTCCAGGAATGGGATGTAGAAGCCGGGGAAACGCTCGAGGATGCCGCCGACGGGGTTGTTGGGATCACCGATCAGCATGAAGGACAGCTGGCCCTGATAGGGCGAGCCCGCCGCCATGAGGGCCGCTATTTCGTTGGTGGCGATCGTGGCGCTCTGCGAGTAGCCGAAAACCACGGCGCTGTTGGACGGGTTGCTGAGGAGCGATGTGATCGCGTTGTTCAGCAACCCGACGCCCCGGGTGACGGACTGCCCGAACGTCATGTTCCCCAGTTGCGGGGTGACCGGCCAGAACTGCTCGGGCGTGAACAGGCCCTGCGGGATGGCCGAAGCGAACAGGGGATTGGGCTTGATGTAGGCGTTGTAAATGTTGGTCACGTACGTGGGGTCGGGTTGCGCGTTGCCGGTGCCGCCCATGATCAGCGCGTATAGAGGGTCCCCGGAGGCTGACGTCAGCTTCGACGTCAGTGGCCCGGCTCCGGCGGACCCGCCGGCGGCGACCGGCGCCTGTCCGAGCAGCGTCCGGATCGGCGTGGTCACCTCGTTCGAGATCCCGGCGACGAGGGCCGCGTTGGTGGCCTCGGTTTCGGCGTAGGCGCTGGCGGCGGCGGCCAGCGCTTGGGTGAATTGGTTATGGAAATTCGCGGCCTGCGCCAGCAGCGCCTGGTACTCCTGGCCGTAGGCGCCAAACAGGTTCGCGATTGCCCCCGACACCTCGTCCTCGGCCGCCGCGAGTAAACCGGTTGTCGGGGCCGCCGCGTTCGAGCCGGCCGTTCCGATGGCCGAACGAATGCTTTCCACATCGGTCGCCGCGGACGCCAACGTCTGCGGGGCACTGATCAAATACGACATCTCGCCGGCCTCCCCAACGGACCAGGTCAGGACTTACCCGCAACCGTGGGTATTGGGTACTGACCGAGACTAGAACCGTCCTGCCGCAAAATCCGGGATTTGACAACAAGTCCTATAAGTTTTCACGGCTGCCCGCTGGGGTTCTTCAAGTGCTTGTCTAGGAAAGCCAATTGGTCGGCGACGACGCGCTCGAACGCATCATCGACATAGATCGCGAAATGGCCCTCGGGATAGGTCCTGACTTCACCGCGCGGCGCCTTGGCCGCGTAGCGCAGCGTTGGCGCCGCGGGGGCCACCGAGTCGGTTTCGCACACGCAGAACAAGATTGGGCAGGTGATGTGCGCGGTGGAGCGTCCCGGTCGGTAGGTGGTGATTGTCAACCCGATGCGCGCGGCGACCTCGTTGCGCAACTCCACCCCCTCGGGTACCAGCTTCAGATAGCCCGGGTACGCATCGGGCGCGGTCATCAGTGCGACCTCACCCGGCCGTCCCGCCGTCGGGACCATCACCGGGTCCCTGCCCAGCCGGGACCCGACGAGGTCGCGTGCCGCGCGCGCCGTGATGCGTGCGGCGGTCACCGGGTTCATCGCGCGCAATGAGGCGATGGCGTCGGTAAACGGACACTGCGCCACGGCGGCGGCGATACCCGACAGCCGCGCCGCCGTGGCGATTACGTGTCCGCCACCAAAAGACGTGCCCCACAAGCCGATTCGACTGGGGTCGATGCCCGCAATGGTGCGGGCGTGGGCCACCGCCGCGGCCCAGTCGGCAAGCTGCATACCGACGTCGAGCAGTTGGCGCGGCTCACCCTCGCTGTCGCCGAAGTTGCGGTAGTCGAATACCAGGCAGGCGTAGCCGGCGGCGCTGAATCGTTCGGCGTAGGCGTCCAGGCGCATGGTGCGCACCGCTCCCAGGCCGTGCGCCATCACCAGCAGTGGGGCGGGTCCGCTGTCGCCCTCGGGCCGGTAAAGCCACGCACTGATCCGGTCGTCACCCGAGCTGAACTGAACATCCTCGCGCTGCGCCATAAGCGTCACCATAATGCCGCGGGAACCCCTGCAAAAATAATGGACTAGTGTCTGGAAAAGTTCGCGAGCATTCAAGGGACGGAGACTGAAGATGGCGATCCGCGTCGCGCATGTCGGTACCGGAAATGTCGGAGGCCTTGCCCTGACCGAGCTCATCACCAATCCACAGTTTGAGCTGACCGGGGTGTGCGTGTCGTCTCCGGAGAAGGTGGGCAGGGACGCCGGTGAGCTGTGCGGCGTCGGCCTGGATGCCGCCACCATGACGGGCGTCGCGGCTGTCAGCGATCTCGACGCCGTGCTGGCCACCAAGCCCGAGTGTGTCGTCTACTGCGCCATGGGCGACACCAGGCTGCCCGACGCGATGGCGGACGTCATGCGCATCCTGGCCGCCGGCATCAACGTCGTCGGCTCGTCGCCGGGACTGCTGCAATACCCGTGGGGCGTCATGCCCGACAAGTACATCGCACGCGTGGAAGATACTGCCCAGCGAGGTAATTCGAGCATATTCATCAGTGGCGTCGACCCGGGATTCGCCAACGACCTGATCCCGTTCGCGCTTGCCGGGACTTGTCAGCGCATCGAGCAGGTGCGCTGCATGGAGATTCACGATTACGCCAGCTACGACGGTGTGGAAGTCATGCACTACATGGGTTTCGCCCGGCCCATGGACGAAATCCCGATGCTGCTGCAACCGGGCATTCTGAGCCTCGCGTGGGGCACCGCGATCCGTCAGCTGGCGGCCGGCCTCGGCATCGAGGTCGACGAGATCACCGAGTCCTACCAGCGTGAGCCGGCGCCCGAGGACTTCGACATCGCAGTCGGTCATGTCGCCAAGGGCACCGTGGCCGTGCTGCAGTTCGAGATCCGCGGCATGGTCAAGGGTCACCCCGCCATCGTCATCGAGCACGTCACGCGGTTGCGGCCCGACCTGCGGCCCGACCTGCCCCAGCCCGCCGCGGGCGACGGCTCGTACCGCGTCGAGATCACCGGCGAGCCGTCGTATGCCGTCGACATCATCCCGAGCAGCCGCAAGGGCGACCACAACCACGCCGCGATCGCGGGCGCCGCGGGCCGCGTCGTCAACGCAATCCCGGCGGTGATCGCCGCTCCGCCCGGTATTCGGACCACTCTCGATTTGCCACTGGTTACCGGCAAAGGGCTATATACACCAAGCACTTTGGTGACCACCTAACCCGAAAGGAGACGCTTCGTGGGACATGTAGGACGGGTAGACGGAAAAGTTGCGCTGATCAGCGGCGGCGCCCGCGGGATGGGCGCCGAACATGCGCGGATGCTCGTTCAGGAGGGAGCCAAGGTGGTCATTGGCGACATCCTCGACGACGAAGGCAAGGCGCTCGCCGACGAAATCGGTGACGCCGCACGGTATGTGCACCTCGACGTGACCCAGCCCGACCAGTGGGATGCCGCGGTCGCGACGGCGACAGGGGAATTCGGCAAGCTCAACGTTCTGGTCAACAACGCCGGCATCGTGGCGCTCGGGCAACTGAAGAACTTCGATTTGGCCAAGTGGCAGAAGGTGATTGACGTCAACCTCACCGGCACATTCCTGGGGATGCGGGTGGCCGTCGAGCCGATGACCGCGGCCGGGGGCGGCTCGATCATCAACGTGTCGTCGATCGAGGGACTGCGCGGCGCGCCTGCGGTACACCCGTATGTCGCGTCGAAGTGGGCCGTGCGCGGCCTGGCCAAGTCGGCGGCGTTGGAGCTGGCGCCGTTGAACATCCGGGTGAACTCGATCCACCCCGGCTTCATCCGCACCCCGATGACCGCCAAGTTGCCCGAAGACATGGTCACCGTCCCGCTGGGCCGCCCGGGCGAGGCACGAGAGGTGTCGACGTTCGTCGTTTTCCTGGCGAGCGACGAGTCGTCCTACGCGACCGGCAGCGAGTTCGTGATGGATGGTGGGCTGGTGACCGACGTGCCGCACAAGGAGTTTTAGGGAGTTTTGGCGCTGTCGACGGGCGCCCATCGCTAGTCGTCGACGAAGATGACGTTCTTCTCGATCGGTTGCCGGCCGACGCGGATTTTGTTGGCTGGAAACTCCGGATCCGGGTAGCCGACCGCTAAGCCGCACAAGATCGTGAATTGCTCAGGGATGTTCAACTGTTCGTAGATGATCTCGGGGTAGCCCGCGATCGCTACTTGAACGCAGGTTCCCAACCCGCGCGCGGTGAGCGACAGCACCAACGTCTGGAGGAACATCCCGACTCCAAGGCTGTCGACTAGCCCAAGTTCGCGCTCCATGCACACAATGCCGGCCAGTGGCGCGCGGAAGAATTCCCAGTTGCGCAGCACCGCGGCACGCCTGGCCGCCACGTCGTCGCGCGCGATGCCCATCGACCCATAGACCACCTTGCCCGTTTCGCTTCGAAAATGACTGAAATGCTCAGGCAGCGCCGGGACTTTCGGTGGCGCCGCCTGAGCCGCCTCCAGCAACGCTGCCACCAACCGGTCCCTGGCCGCGCCGGACGCGAACACTACGTGCCACGGTTGAACGTTCGAGTTGGACGGCGCGCGAATCGCCAGGTCGAGCGCTTCATCGATCAATTCCCGGGGCACGGGCCGATCGGGCAGAAACATCCTGATCGAACGGCGTTGCCTGACTGCGTCCTCAAGGTCATACATCGGAGCTCCTGCTGTCCGTCGCCGATCCGCGTCGCCTGGGAAGGTATCGCGCCGACCGCCGCGCGCAAAAGATCGCCGGTGAGGTGCTATAACCGCGAGCATGCCAGGCAGCCTGGAGGACCTGAAAAGGATCGTCGGATCGAATCACGTCGTCATCGATCCCGACGTGCTGGCCGGCCGCAGCGTCGACCACACCGGCCGCTATCGCGGCCAGGCCAGCGCGCTGGTGCGGCCGGGGTCCGCCGAGGAGGTCGCCGAGGTGCTGCGGGTGTGCCGCGACGCCGGGGCGCACGTGACGGTGCAGGGGGGTCGCACCTCGCTGGTGGCCGGCACCGTACCCGAGTACGACGACGTGCTGTTGTCCACCGAACGCCTTTGCACGCTAGGCGATCTCGATACCGTCGAGCGTCGCATCGAGGTCGGCGCGGGAGCCGCGCTGGCCGCGGTGCAGCGCGCCGCGACCGCGGCGGGCCTGGTGTTCGGCGTGGACCTGGCCGCCCGGGACACCGCGACCGTCGGCGGCATGGCGTCGACGAACGCCGGCGGCCTGCGCACGGTTCGCTACGGCAACATGGGCGAGCAGGTCGTCGGCTTGCAGGTGGCGCTGCCCGACGGTTCGCTGATGCGCCGGCACAGCTTGGTGCGCAGCGACAACACCGGTTACGACCTGCCGGCGCTGTTCGTCGGGGCCGAGGGCACCCTGGGTGTCATCACGTCACTGGATCTGCGGCTGCATCCCACGCCGTCGCACCGGGTGACGGCCGTGTGCGGGTTCGCCGACCTCGAGGCGCTGGTCGATGCCGGCCGGACGTTTCGGGACGTGGACGGGATTGCGGCGCTGGAATTGATCGACGGCCGCGCCGCCGCGCTGACCGCCGAGCACCTCGGGGTGAGCGCACCGGTGGCCGGTGACTGGCTGCTGCTGGTCGAGCTGGCCGCCGACCACGACCAGACCGAGAGGCTGGCCGACCTACTCGACGGCGCCCGGATGAGCGGCGATCCCGCCGTCGGCGTGGATGTCGCTGCGCAGCAACGGTTGTGGCGCGTTCGCGAATCGCTCGCCGAGGTGCTGGGTGTGTACGGACCACCGCTGAAGTTTGACGTGTCGTTGCCCCTTTCCGCGGTCGGCGGTTTCGCTCGCGACGCGGTCGGCCTGGTTCACGCGCAAGTCGCCGAGGCGCTGCCGCTGTTGTTCGGCCACATCGGTGAGGGCAACCTGCACCTCAACGTGCTGCGATGCCCCCTCGAGCGGGAGCGGGCGCTGTACGAGCCGATGATGGACCTCATCGCGCGGTGCGGGGGCAACGTGAGCTCCGAGCATGGCGTCGGCAGTCGCAAGCGCCCCTATCTTCGGATGTCACGCGAGCCCGCCGACATCGCCGCGATGCGGGCGGTCAAGGCGGCCCTGGACCCGTCCGGATACCTCAATGCCGCGGTGCTGTTCGACTGATCCACAGTTGCGCCTTTATCCACAAGCCCGGGATGTCGCCGTCGCGGGTACGGCACTTTGACAGAGGCGGTTCATAGCGTCGGGGTATGGGTTCGTGTGCGAGCGCCGAGGAGGCACGGGAGCGGATCGGTGCCGCTCTGGAGGCCATCGATGCTGCGCACGCCGTGCTGCGCGACACCAGCTCCGACGTGGTTGGCAACAATTTCCGCGTTGACGTCGCTGAGCGGTTGGAGACGCAGGACCGCACGAATCGGGGCCTGATGTATCGGTTCTTCGCCGAGATCGCCGACCCGCCCGACGGCAGCGAGTGCATACCAGCGGTCCGAGAGATGCTGTGGGCACGGCTGCGCATCACACCCAAAGAGATCGTTCGCCGCTTCAAACTCGCGGCCCGGATCCGGCCGCGGCGCTCCCTGACCGGTCCCCCGGTGCCCCCGGAGCTGGCGGAACTGGCCGCCGCGGTGGAAGCCGGCGCGGTCGGCGAGGATCACATCCGCGCCATATGCCAGGCGGTCGACGTGCTGCCCGCCTGCGTCTCGCCGCCCGACGTGGCCGAAGCCGAGCGCGCGCTGGTGCGGCACGCGACCAAACTCGACGCCGGTGTCGTCATCAAGCTGGGCCAGCGGATCGCCGACCACCTCAATCCCGACGGCCTCTTCAACGACGACGACCGGGCGCGCCGCCGCGGGCTGCATCTTGGCCCGCAGGGGCCCGACCTCATGTCCCGGCTGTCGGGATTGCTGGACCCCGAGGCGCGCGCGTTCTTCGAAGCCATCGAAGCGGCCGTGCGGCCCGGCCGTCACCAACCCGACAGCGCCGAGCCCCAAGAGCGCGACCAGCGCACACCCGCACAACGCTGCCACGACGCGCTCAAGCTCGGACTCCAAGCCGCCATCGCCTCCGGCAAGCTCGGGGTGCACCGCGGTCATCCCGTCACCGTCATCGTCACCACCACACTGGCCGACCTCAACCAGGCCGCACATGCCGTCGTCAACCCGTCGATCCCAATGCCCGCGCCCGCGCACACCGGCGGTGGCTCGAGACTGCCAATGCGGGATCTGGTTCGCATGGCCGCCAAGGCAATCCACTACCTGGCGGTGTTCGACGACCACACCGGGCGGCCCCTCTATCTCGGTCGCCAAAAACGCATTGCCACTGCCGACCAAAGACTCATCTGCTATGCCCGCGACCGCGGCTGCACCCGGCCCAATTGCCTCGAATCGGGCTACCGCTGCGAGGTGCACCACTCGCCGGACTGGGCTCAAGGTGGCCGGACCGACGCGGACAAACTGTTCTTCGCGTGCGGTTGCGACCACGGCGGGGCAAGCCGGGGCGAATGGCACACCGAAGTCACCGATAGCGGGCGACTTGGCTGGACTGACGACAACGGCCCGCCTCAAATCAACCACGCCCACCACCCCGAAGAACTGCTGCGGGGGATCCAGACCCGCCCGATGCGGACGAAGATTGAGCGCCGGCTATCCGCTGGGGCGAAACTCGTCAGGCGCCCTTGATGCCGACCGCGTGACGCAGCTGCGCCAGGAATTGATCGGCGTCGTCGCTTCGAATGATGTAGTGCGAGATGGCGATTCGGATCACGGTCGCCGCCTTCACCGCGGCGTTGGGTCCGGAGAGGTGCCGTTGCAGGCCGTCGCGCATCTGCGGGATGACGCGGGAGAACTGGGCGATGGTGTGCTCGGGTTCGACATCGACCATGCGCACACCCGAGTACGAATGCTGGTACTCGACGATGAATCGCAGCACGGCGTCGAGCTTGTCGACCCCCTTCAACCCGGCGGTCGCCCTGGCCAAACCGCTGTCGAAGATCTGTCTCTCCCACTGTGAGAAAGCCGAGAGCAACTCATCTTTGGAGGAGAACCAGCGGTAGAGCGTGGGGCGCGAGACTCCTGCCTGGGCAGCGACTTCGGACAGGCTGAGTTTGGTCTTGCCGTTTCGACCGAGCACGTCGGCGGTGGCGGCGAGGATCCGCTGCCGCGTCGAGGTGTCGGCATCGGTCGTTTGGGCCGGTTGGCTCATATTCTTCGCTCCCCCATCATCAGGTTCGCTCCGGGCGCCGGCGCACCAGCACGGACTGCTGGATGGCGCCTACCGCGCCCTGTTCGTCGAACAGCGTCCCGACCGTCGTTCCAATGCCGTCCGGGCCGTAGCTGGTGTCCGCGCGGAAACCGATCCACTCACCGTCGGGGATCCGAAAAACGTGCACGGCCAGGTCGATGTTGACGAACGTCCACTTGGTGATGTCCAGCTTGCTGCCGATCCCGTTGGCGCAGTCGGCGACGGCGAACAGTCGCTCCAGCGGTGTCATCGTTTCACCGTTGACGAGGTCCACCTCTGGCCGGATCCAGGACTCTCCCGGACCGTTGGTCGGTCGTTCGGTCAGCCACAGCCAGTCCAGGCTGTGCACGTAGTTGCGGTCCCACATCCTTGCCTTGAGGTTGCGGCTGTGGGCCTCGGTCCTCGGTCGGAGCAGGGGGGCCGCAGCGAACGCCAGGGCCTCGGTATCTTGCTGCTGCAACCGCCATCCGCTGGCGCGGGCGACCGGCCGGGGCTCGCCATCGGGACCCGGCGCCAACATCTCGGCGCTGACCAGCTCGATCTGTTTGCCGCCACGGTCGAGTTGCGAGCGGACCCAGAGGTCGCCCTCGGCCGGAACCCCGCCCACCAAGTCGATCACGACGCGGGACAGCCGGGTGTCGTCGCGGCGTTCGCACCGTTCCAGCGCCCGGGCCAGCAGCGCCGACACCGGACCGCCATGCTGTATCGATGACGACCAGGTGCCGCGCGTCAGGTCGGTCGCCCGGAACTTTTCGCCCAACGCCCTGGCTTCGTTGCTGGCGTCATCGATGAGCTCGTAATAGGAGTCGGTCATGTCCACCTCTCGCGTCTCACGGCAGGCCGGCGCCGGGAGTGGTAACCGTCACGGCATCCAGCTGGGAGAGCCGGGCGCCGGCCAGTCGCTGGGGGTAAGCGTCGGTACTCGACAGCAGAAACAGCGTGCGGCGCTCGGGACCGCCGAGGGCGCAGGCGATGGCAACCCGTTCACCCATGTCGATGCGGTCGGTCACCGCGCCGCCTTCGGTGATCCGCTCGAACTGGTGAGCCAGCGTCATCGACGTCCACACCCCGCCCTCGGCGTCGAGCGCGATGCCGTCGGGTGGCCCGTCGAGGCCGTCGGCGAAAATCCGGCGGCCAGCGAGCCCGGCAGGATCGTCGGGGCCGCCGATGGTGAACGCGCTCAGCCGCCGGGCGGTCGATTCGGCGACGATCAGCGTCTTTCGGTCTTCCGCGATGACCATTCCGTTGGGGAAGTCCAGGTCTTCGGCGACGACGGTGGCGCTGTCGTCGGGATCGAGGCGGACGATCACGCCGCCCGAGAACGCCTGGCAGCCGATGTAGGCGCGCCCCGCGTCGTCGACGACCATGTCGCCGAGGTTGGCCGGCGCCACGTCGGCGAGATCGGCGATGGTGACGACGGTTTCACCGTCGTAGCGCAACACCTGCCGGTCCTCGGTCGAGGCGATCAGCAGTGAGCCGTCGGGACGAAACCCCAGGCCCGACGGGGAGTGCCCGGGTAGAGGCAGCGTGGTCAGTGACCCGCGCATGTCCGAGGTGTGTACGGCCTCGCCCAGCATGTCGGAGAACCACAGCAGTCCCTCGAACCAGCGCGGGCCCTCACCGAAGCAGAAGCCGTTGGCCAGGGGCTGGGGCTTCATCCGGCGATGCCTTTACAAAACACCGCAAAAGTGTCACGCACCGCGGGCACCGGTGTCAATCTCGCCGAGTTCGCGCGCGACGGCCGCGTGGTAGGCGTCAATCTTCGCCGGGTTCGCCTGCTCGAAGAGCTGATCGAGCGGCCTCCCTGCGATGGTCCCCGGTCCTGCAAGCTAGCTTTACAAATCTTACTCAAAGTGTCACGCTGAGCCGTGAGCTCCTACTGCGAGAGGCGGGGTGGATTTGACCGAGATATCCCAGGATTCTGATCAGGCTCAATGGTCGGTCGAGAGCCTGCTCGAACTGTTCGACGCGCGGCCCGACGGACCCGACCGGTTCACCGCGGAGACCGGCGGTGATGTCGGGGCCGGGCGGGACGAACGGCAGGTGGTAGAGGGCACCCAGGTGGTCGCCCAGGCGATTGTCGCTGTGGCGAAACGATTTCCGGACAAGTCGGTGCGCTCGGCGCACGCGGTGTTCTCCCGCGCCGTCGCCGTCGGGCCGCCCATCGAGCTTGTCCTCGACGTGGTGCATGAGGGCCGCTCCACGGCCACCGCAATCGTCGCCGTGCAGCAAAACGGCCGACGGTGCCTGAGCGTGACGGTGCTGGCCGACGTCCCGACCGGCGACGTCATCCGCCACCACCTGCCGCGGCCCGAGGTGGCGGCGCCGGCCGACGCCAACGTGTCCGAAATGCCGATGGTCGGTCGGGAACTGCGACTCGTCGACGTTGTCGACGTCAACAGCCCCGACGAGGTCGGACCGCCGGAACTCCACGCGTGGTTGCGCTACGACCCGATCCCGACCCGCGACGACCTGGCCAAGGCGCTCGTCGCGTACTTCACCGGCCATCTGGGGATTTCCACCACCATGCGCGCGCACCCGGGCATCGGCACCAGCCAGGCGCACCTCACCGTGTCCACCGCGCCGATGACGATTTCGGTCGCTTTTCACGAACCGGTGCGCTGGGACGGTTGGCTGCTCTACACCCACGAGAGCACCCAGGTCGGCGCGGGGATGTCGTACGTCCGAGGCGCAGTGCACGCCGAGGCGGGGGAGCTGCTGGCCTCCTTTGCCCAGGAAGCGCTGATCCGTCCGCTGCGCACCAGCGACACGGCGATCGACGCCCGCGCGCGGTTCTAACGGCTGGGAAGCATTTATGCGGTTCGCCATCACCCACCCGATGCACACCCATCCCTACAACCCGGAATTGGTGACGGGGGAGGGTATCGCGACGGTTGCGGCGGCGGCCGAAGCGGCCGGGTTTCACGGGTTCGGGTTCACCGACCACCCTGCCCCGTCACAGCGCTGGCTGGAAGCCGGGGGCCACGACGCTCTAGATCCCTTTGTTGCATTGGGTTTCGCGGCGGCCCGCACGACGACGGTGCGCCTGATCCCCAATATCGTGGTGCTGCCGTACCGAAACCCGTTCGTGGTGGCCAAGTCCGGCGCGACGCTGGATCTGCTCTCGGGTGGTCGATTCACGCTCGCGGTCGGCGTGGGTTATCTCAAGCGGGAATTCGCGGCGCTGGGTGTGAACTATGACGAGCGTGCCGAGCTGTTCGAGGAAGCGCTGCAGGTGATCCGGGCGGTGTGGACCAGCGATGACATGTCCTTTACGGGAAGGCATTTCACCGCGAAGGGGATCACGGCCCACCCGCGCCCGGTCAGCCGGCCGCATCCGCCGATCTGGATCGGCGGCAACACCACCGCCGCCCGCCAGCGGGTCGCCCTGTACGGCGACGGCTGGTGCCCGTTTCCGGCCCCGGCACTGCTGGCCCAGACGGCGGGCACCGCGACCATCGAATCCGAGGAAGGCCTCGGCGCAGGCATCGATGATCTACGGCGTCGCTGCGATGCCGCGGACCGGGACTTCTCCGCAATCGACATCACCTTCACCAACTTCGACGGCGGCAGCCCCGCAAGCGACGCGTTCAACGCCGACGCCTACCTCGGCGGCCTGGAGAAGTTGGCGCGACTCGGGGTGACCTGGGTACAGGCCGGCCTGGCCGGCGACAGCCTGGCGCATGCGCTGGAGAGCATCGACCGCTTCAAAACCCAGGTCATCGACGCGATCTAATGGACTTCTCACACGTCGAACTGTGCGCCGAGGACGAGGCCTTCCTCGAGCAGACTCGAACCTTCATTACCAAGCACGTCACCGACGAAGTGCTCCGCCGGGATCGAGAGTTCGGCGAAAACTTCGATGAGCAAGTGCATTTGGCGCTCGGCGAAGCGGGCTATCTGGCCTCGGATTGGAAACTGGATTCCGAAGGTGGCTTCAGCCCGCTGCGCCGACGAATCTTCGAGCTCGAGATCGCCCGGGCTCATACACCCTGGTACCACTGGGGCACCACGTCCGTCGTCGCGCGGTTGGTGCAGCAATTCGGCGCACCGGAGCTCGCCGGCCGGGTGGTGCCGGGAGTGCTGACGGGCGAGATCCGGTTGTGTCTGGGCTATACGGAGCCCGAGGGCGGCTCCGACGTCGCCACCTGCAAGACCCGGGCCACGCGCGACGGGGATGCGTGGATCATCAACGGCTCCAAGATGTTCACCTCGAACGCGCAGAACGCCAGGTATGTCTTCCTGCTCACCAACACCGACCCGCAGGGGCCGAAACACAAGAACCTGACCATGTTCCTGGTGCCGCTCGACTCACCGGGGATCGAGATTCAGGGCATTCGCACGATCGATGGCGACCGCACCAACATCGTCTACTACACCGACGTACGCGTCGACGACCTGTACCGGATCGGTGACGTGAACAGCGGCTGGACGGTGATGCGCTCGGCGCTGGACTCCGAGCACGGCATGGTCGATCCGGAAGACCATGGCTTGCAACACATTGCGGCGATGGCCGGCCACGGCGACCTGATGGCCGAAACAGTGGACAAAGTCGCGGCGATCCTGTCGGAGCCCGCTCCGGATGGGCGGCGGCCGTTGGATGACGACTCGGTGCAGTACCGGCTCGGCCGCGACATCGCCCGGACGGAGGCGGCACTGTCGACCCCGGGGATGTTCGGGCGCGTCGCGATCGCGCAGACAATGCGCGACGTCTCCCCGGATTTGATGGACATGTTGGGGACCGCGTCGGCGCTGCCCACCGACACCAAGGGTTCGGCCACCGACGGCGCCGCGGAATATCTTTTCCGGCTGGCTTTGCCGCTCGGGATCTACGGTGGCAGCCTCGAGGTCTTCCGCAACATGATCGCCCAGCACGTGCTCGGCCTCGGGCGGCCTAACTACCCGGGGTAGGCGGCAGCTCGGCGACGACGTCGACGCGAGTGGCGTCGAAACTGAGAAACCCCTTGATAGGCACGCTTTCTGGGGGTGGGTCCTGGTAGCTCCAGGCGACGTCCTCGACGACGGCGTCGGCGCTGATGGCCGACCAATACGTCGCAAAACCTTTGTAGTTGCAGTAGGTCGACGTGTCGGTCTGCCGCAGCAGATCGGTGCGAACATGCGATGGGTGGACGTAGAGCCGGGGTTCGAGGGCGGTCTCGAAAACGATCACCGTGTCGTGCGTGTCGACCAGCACGGTGCCGTTGACCGAGACGCGTAGGTGGCGCTTCGTCGGGCGGCAGTCGACGCGGTGGTAGGGATTCGGCGGATAGTGGACGAGTTTGCGGCCCTCTTCCAGCCAGGTGTCGACCGCGTCCCAGGTCACATGGACGAAGTCCGGCGCTTCCGGCTCCGGTTCGCTTGGTAGGCCGCGGACCTCGTTGACCGGGAAGACGTAGCTGAGCGGATGGCCGCGCCGGTGCACCATCAGCGCCCGCTCGGTGTCGATCACGATGCGTCCGTCGCGGAAGGCCTGGACTCGTCGCGGATGTGGCTCGATGTAGATCCCGATGTCAAGGCCGGTGGGCACCGGAGGGCAGAACCGCCCGGCCGGATCGTTGCTGAGCGGACCGCGTCCGGCAACCAGACTCATTGCGTCACAACACCTTCCGTAGGGCGGCCACTGTTTGCAGGTCGCCGAGGGCCACGATGCCGCCCAGTCCCGCCGTGACCGTGGTCGCTGTACAAGCCTAGGGCCCACCTACCGGTCAGGTGTGGCAGGACGACCACCAGGGATCGGCCCGGCGCACTGACGGTGTTAGAAAACCCCAAATGCCTTTGCCGTCCTTGATCCGCAAGTGTGCCAAACCGGTACGCGGCAACGGCCGCTCCTGACGAGGGAAGGGGAGCGGCCGTTATGGCGGGTAGCGCTAGTCGCCAGCCCGGCCGCACCGCGGCGCTGGCCTGCGCCCACGGGCTTACCGCGACGCACGCGAGGGTTCAATGTTTGCCGGACAGCTGGAATATCGGGCCGGAATCTGCCTACACTCCGGACACTCTTGATGTTCGTCCGATTTCGCTGATGTGAGTCGGCGACCTGAGGGAGGGCAGCGAATGTCGTATCTGTCGGCGGCTCCGGAGTTCTTGGCTTCGGCGGCAACGGATCTGTCCAACATCGGTTCGGCGGTGACGGCCGCGAATTCGGCGGCGGCGGCCCCGACGACCGGGGTGGTGGCAGCCGGCGCCGATGAGGTGTCGGCGGTGGTGGCATCGCTGTTTTCCGGGCACGGACAGGCCTTTCAGGCGTTTAGCGCTCAGGCGGCGAGGTTTCATGCCCAGTTTGTGCAGGCCTTGAGCGGGGCGGGGGGTGCCTATACGGCCGCCGAGTTGGCTAACGTCTCGCCGTTGGGCGCGGCTGCGGCTGCCACGTCTGCGGCTTTCCCGCACCCCAACACGACCCCGGGCCTTAACTTGGGTATCGGTAACAAGGGCGGCGTTCAATGTGGGCGGCGGGAACACCGGCAGCGGAAACTTCGGCCCCGGAAACACAGGCAACTCCAACTTGGGCGGCGGCAATATCGGCAACGCCAACATGGGCAGCGGAAACACCGGCAGCGGAAACTTCGGTGCCGGAAACCTCGGCAACAACAACTTCGGCTTCGGGAACACCGGCGGCCCCATCGGCTTCAATCCGGGCGGCTACAACGTCGGCCTCGGTAACCTCGGCAACAGCAACTTCGGCCTGGGAAACCTCGGCAACGCCAACATGGGCGGCGGCAACACCGGCAACAACAACGTTGGTGGCGGCAACACCGGCAACAACAACTTCGGCTTCGGCAACACCGGCAACAACGACATCGGGATCGGGCTCACCGGCAACAATCAGATGGGCATCAACTTCGCCAACCTGTTGAACTCGGGCAGCGGCAACATCGGTTTCGGCAATTCCGGCACGAACAACATCGGCTTCTTCAATTCGGGCCCCGGCAACATCGGCATCTTCAACGCGGGCATCAATACCGTCTCGTGCCACGCATACCCGGTTCCCAAGCGCCATCAACAATATTGGTCTGGGGAACTCCGGCATCGGGGACTTCGGCTACGGAAACTCGGGCTGGCTAGACACAGGCTGTCGGGAACTCGGGCGGGACCGGGGCCGCCGTTTTTGGGGACCGGGTGGAACACCGGCTTCGGGAATTCGGGCAGCTTCAACACGGGCTTTGGGAACGCGGGCCTCATCAATACGGGCTTTTGGAACTCGGGCATCGTCAATACGGGCTTTGGGAATTCGGGCAATTCAAACACCGGTTTCTGGAATTCGGGCAACGTGAACACGGGCTTCGGTTTCACCACCGACAGCGGCCTGGTCAACTCGGGCTTCAACAACACCGGTACCGGGGTCTCGGGCTTCTTGAACTCGGCCACCGGTGGTTCAGGTATTAACGGCAACAGCTCGGGCTTCTTCAACTCGGCCACCGGCGGTTCTGCTGGTACCGGCGGATACTTCGGGCTTCTTCAACACGGCCAGCGGCGGCCTTTTCTATAACGGCTTTACCTCGGGCTTCTTCAACACCGGCGTCAACGGGCCCATCTTCGGCGGCCCGAGCGGCAACATCACCGGCGATAACTCGGGCTTTGGCAACATCGGCACCGGTATCGCGGGCATCTTTAACCTGGTCGTTAACCTCCCCCGCCTGTGACTGATCAGCTCACGGACGCTGGCTGCATCCCGAGATCACCATGCCGGTGCAGCCATGAACGGCGCCCCGCGATTTCGCGATAGCGGGCGATAAATCAGTCCACGGAACCGCGCGGCGTCTCGTCGAACAACGCGTCGGCGATGGTCGCGCCGCCTGCCGGCTCCACACGGCGGACCCCGTTTTGGAGGACCGTGGCGGTAGTACCTCGGACGCTAAGGTGCCAAGCATGGCGGGACCAGTGGAGGGCATCAAGGTCGTCGAGCTCGGGGTCTGGGTGGCGGGACCGGCCGCCGGGGGCATCCTGGCCGACTGGGGCGCCGACGTGATCAAGATCGAGCCGCCGGGCGGTGACCCGGGGCGCATGTTCGGCCGGATGCTGGGCTGCGATCTCGGGGTCAACCCGCCGTTCGAAATGGACAACCGGTCCAAGCGCAGCATCGTGTTGGACCTCACCACCGACGCGGGCCGCGACACCGCGTTCGAATTGCTTTCTGACGCAGACGTTTTCCTGACCAATGTGCGCCCCGGTGCGTTGCAACGCCTCGGGATGGACTTCGAGTCGGTGTCGGCCCGCAACTCCCGCCTGGTGTACGGCCTGATCACCGGGTACGGCGAAACCGGGCCCGACGCCGACCGGGCCGCCTACGACGTGGCCGCGTTCTGGTCCCGCGCCGGCGTGGCGCATCTGCTCACCCGGCCGGGCGGCACGCCGCCGTTCCAGCGCGGTGGCATGGGCGACCACTCCGCCGGCATGACCCTGGCCGCGGCCGTGTGCGCGGCGCTGCTCGCCCGCGAACGCACCGGGACGGGCCAGCTGGTGACCACCTCGCTGTACCGCCAGGGCGCCTACACGGTGAGCTTCGACCTCAACACCTACCTGCTCACGGGCCAGCCGATCGCGATCGGACAGCGCGAATCGATGGGCAACCCGTGCATGAACAACTACACCGCCGGCGACGGGCGGCGCTTCTGGATCGTCGGGCTGGAAGCCGACCGCCACTGGCCCGCGCTGTGTCGGGCCGTGGGCCGCGCCGAATGGTGCGACGATCCCCGCTTCCGCGATGCGCGCGCCCGCGCCGCCAACGCGGTGCCGCTGATCGCCGAGTTGGACGAGATCTTCGCAACCCGCCCGCTCGACGAATGGGCGCGGATCTTCGCGGGCGAACCGGATTTCTTCTGGTCGCCGGTCAACGCGCTCGAGGATGTAGTGGCCGATGAGCAGTTCCACGCCGCGGGCGGCTTGGTGGACGTCCCTGTCGACGTACCGGACGGAGAAGCCAGTGTCCCCATGGTTGCCACGCCGGCGGATTTCCATGGCACGCCGTGGGCGCCGCGTTCTGCTGCACCGGAACTCGGCCAGCACACGCAGGAGGTTCTCGCCGAACTGGAGGCCCGCCGCACGTCGTGAGCGGCTGGCGCACCTTTACAAATTTGCGTCGAAGTGTCACGCTGTCCGGTGAACTACAAGCCCATGACAAGCGCTGCAGGAACGGATTGATGGTCACTCCATACATCAGCTCGAGCGGCCGGGGTAGCGCTGCTCGAGCCACCCGCGCGGATGCCGAGTGTCTGCGATATCGACTGGACGTCGTCGCGGTCAGCGCGGCCGACGTCGTGCAATCGGCCGGCGGTTGGCTCTACGACCGGGTGATGGCCGGTTGGGAGGTAACCGCGCTGCTGCCGGACGGCTGCGACACCCGCCCACTGCGGGTCCTCGGGGTGCGGGCGTTGGACCCGGAGGTGCGGTTCGCCCTCACGGGATCGACGAGCCAGAGCCTGGCGGTCAGCGCCGAGGCATTCACCGCCGATGCGCGCGTACGGGACAAAGTGCTCGAGTCCCTGGACGACGGGTTGACCGAAGTCGCTTTGTGGGGTGACGGGTGGCCCCTGGGGGTCAACCGCGCGACGACCCGCGCGCAGCACGTGCTCACCGCGGCGGCGCGGAGATTCAAGGGCTACGCGCTTGCGGCGGCCGGGATCCCGTGCGCCTGTGTCGGCCCCACCGAGACGCTCCTGTGTGACGGCCCTTCGGCGGTCGATTCAGAGCTGATCCGGCTCGACCAGCGCCCCCACTAGCCCATGAAGAAGTACTACAGCCACACCCTGCTCTACCTGCACGAGACGATCTCGTTGGGATCCGGGCGAAGCGAGTGCTTCACCGAGAAGTTCACCGACACCTACCAGCCGATGATGGACGAGCTCGGTGCCCGGCTGTTCGCAGTCTGGGAGACAACCCCGTACAACGGGCACTGGCCGCAGGTGACGATCATCTGGGAGATCGACGGGTTCGCCGACTACGCCAGGCTCGGGGCGGCCCAAGCGCGCGGCGGGAGCCACGAGGCGGCGGCCGGCGAATGGTCGGCGTTCCTCGCGGATATCGGCGCCTCCGGGGAGGGGCGGATCATGTATCCCGGGCCCAGCAACAAGACGCTGGCCCAGCTATGCGAGGCCAATTTCACTGCGCCGCTTGTGATTCAAGAGATCATGCAGACCAAGCCGGGGCGTCAAGACGACTACATCCGCGAGCTGGAGCGCCTCTATGTCCCATGGTCGGAGCGCACGGGTAAGCGCTGGCTGGGTTCGTTCACCACGACGTTCCGCTACAACGAGGTCATCCACTACTGGGCACTGGACGGCGGCTGGGAGTGCTTCGCCAATCACTACCCCTCGTGGAAGGGTAGCCCACCCCCCGAGATCGTCACCTGGATGAGCGTGGCGCCGGCCCTGCGTGACGGCTGGGAGGACTCGATTCTGCAGGCCCTACCGCCATCGCCACTCCAGGTGAACTTCTCCTACGACCCCTTCGACGCGGGAGTCATGGCAAACCCGTTGCCGTACTACCGAATCCTGCGTGACGAGCACCCGGTGTACTACATGCCGCAGTGGGACACCTTCGCGCTGTCCCGCTTCGAGGACATCTGGCAGGTGCTGGAAGTCAACGACGGGACATTCGTCGCGACCGAAGGCACGTTGCCCCCGGCCTCGGTGTTGGCCAACCACAACACCGGGCCGCTCGACGATCCGCCGTTGCATCCGCTGCCATTTCACGCGGTGTTCGACGCGGACTTGTACGCCGAGATCCGCCGCGCGCACTCCCAGCCGTTGCGTCCGAAGTCGGTCGCCGGCCTGGAAGCCAGAATCCGCGCCCTGGCCAACGAGCGCCTGGATGAGTTGTTGGCGAAAGGCTCGTTCGACCTTACCCAAGAATACGGCGGCATCGTCGCGGCTTCGATGGTCTGCGGATTGCTGGGCATATCAACGGATCTCGCGCCGCAAGTGCTGGCCGCCGTCAACGCCGGCAGTCTCGCCGAGCCCGGCGAGGGCGTCGACACCGCTCAAGCTCGGCCCAACTACCTTGAATATCTCATCCCGGTGGTTGAGTGCCGACGCGCGGACGCGTCCGGGGATCCACTGCCCGTCGTGGACGGGCTGCTCGGCTACCGCCTGCCCGACGGCAGCGCGCTGTCGGATGTCGAAGCCGCGACCCAGATGTTGTGCATCTTCATCGGCGGGACCGAAACCGTGCCCAAGATCGTCGCGCACGGGCTGTGGGAGCTCAGCCAGCGACCCGACCAGCTGGCGGCGGTGCGCGCCGACCCCGCCGCCAACGTGCCGGTCGCGCGCGAGGAGATGATCCGGTTCTGTGCGCCGGCGCAGTGGTTCGCGCGAACGGCGCGGAAACCCTTCGCCATTCACGGCCAGACGATTCAACCGGGCCAGCGCATCATCACGCTGCTGGCGTCGGCCAACCGGGACGAGCGCGAGTACCCGGAGCCCGACCAGTTCATCTGGGACCGGCCGATCCGTCGCTCGCTTGCATTCGGTCGCGGTCAGCACTTCTGCATCGGCTACCACCTGGCCAGGCTGGAAATCGATGTGCTGCTGCGGGAATGGTTTCGCCGCGTGCCCGACTACGCAATCCACGGCGACGCCGCCACCCGGCTGCCATCCAGCTTCCAATGGGGATGGAACAAGATCCCGGTGGAGGTCTGACGTGTGGTCCTACCGGATCGTCGCCCCGTATCTGTTTGAGCGGGCGTCGATTCCCGACAAGACGCCCGAGGACCTGGCCGACGGTCAGGTGCTGCTGCGGTTCTTGGCCGCCGGCGTCTGCGGCAGCGACCTGCCGGCATTTCGCGGGGCCCGGGGCCGGCTCCCGGGAGACGACGGGCCGAGCGCCGCCGAAAAGGACGGGTTCCCTGTCCACGAGGTGGCGGGCGAGGTGATCGCCAGCCGGCATCCCGACCACCGCCCCGGAGATCGCGTGGTGGGTTGGGCATCCGGGTTCGACGGCATGATGGAACGCGTGATCAGCGACGGCAACGGGCTGGCGCCGTACGATCCGGCGCTGGATCCGGCGCAGGCGATCGGCCTGCAACCGCTTGCCTGTGTCCTGTATGCGTGTGAGCAATTGCCGGATCTGGCGGGCCGGCACGTCGCGATCATCGGTCAGGGCTCGATCGGCCTGCTGTTTTCCTACGTCGCCAAGGCGGCCGGCGCCCGGCGCGTCACCGGGGTCGATCCCCTCGATCGCGGAAGCCACGCAACGGCATTCGGAGTCGACGACCCGGTGCGTGCCACCAGCGACCGGTGGGTGAGCCAACTCGCGCCGGGCGACCGCGCTGAGGTCGTGATCGAGGCCGTCGGCCACCAGGTGGCCACCCTGGGGCACGCCATCGCGGCCGCCGCCCCCGGCGGCACCGTATTTTATTTCGGCGTCGCCGACGACGAGGCCTACCCGATCAGCATGCGCGCCATGCTGCGCAACAACCTGACGCTGAAATCCGGTGTGACACTTGACCGGCGGCGGGTCCTGGAACTGGCCGGCAAGTTCGCCGACGAGCATCCCGAGCTACTCGGCACCTATCTCACCCACACCTTCGGCATCGACGACGTGCAGGGCGCGTTCGACCTGGCCTGCCGACCGACCCCGGAACGCATCAAGATCGCGATCGCGGAGTGAGCGTGCCCCAGAATCCGGAGAGCATTTTGCGCCGGGCACTGAACCGGGCGACCCCGATATGGGGCGGCTGGATCACCGGTCCGACGGCCGCTCGGGCCGGAGGAATTCGCCCGTGCCGGTTACGACTACGTGGGTTTCGACGCCCAGCACGGCTACCTCGACGACGCCGACATCGCCCGCATGCTGCGGCGCATCGAACATGTGCCGATAGCCACCGTGGTGCGGCTGCCCAACGCCGACGCGGCGCCGATCGGGCGAGTGGCCGACGCGGGCGCCGACGCCGTCGTCATCGCGATGATCGAGTCGGCGGACCAGGCCGCCGAGGCGGTGGCCGCCACCCGCTACCCGCCGGCGGGCGTCCGTAGCTTCGGCCCGTTGCGCGCCAGCTTGGGCCACGACACCGCTGCGCTGGAGTCGCGGGTGAGCGTGTTCGCGATGATCGAGACGGCGGCTGCGCTGGCGGGCCTCAGTCAGATCTGTGCCATCGATGGCCTGGCCGGACTCTATGTCGGTCCCGCCGATCTGGCCATCTCGATGGGGGTCGATGTCGTTGGCGCAACCAAACATCCGGCCGTTCTGGACGCGATAGGGCGAATCAACCGAGCGGCCGCCGACGTGGGGCTGGTAACCGGCATTCATGCCGGAGACGGCAAGACGGGTCGGACCATGGCGCAGCTGGGATTTCGGATGATCACCCTCGCGGCCGAATCGCAGGCGCTGCGGAGGGGAGCCGCGGAGCACCTACGGGAGGCGACGGATGATTGACAATGACTGACCAAGAAGCGGCGATCCGCGAGCTGATCGCCGGCTACGCGCTCGCCCTTGACGGCGGCGACGTCGACGGGTGTGTCCAGCTGTTCACCGCCGACGCGGTATATCTGGTCTACGGAAGGTCTTTCGCCGGACACGACGGCATCGCCAAGATGTTCCGGGAGGCTCCGCGCGGGCTGCACCTGACCGGAGTCTCGCGAATCGACGTCCGCGGCGATACCGCCACGGCGCGCTCGCAGGTGCTTTTCGTACGAGCCGGCGACCTGCACCTGAGGCCCGCGCTGTACGACGACGAACTGGTTCGCGACCCCACAGATAGTGGGCGGTGGCGTTTCCGGCAACGCCGGTGCCGGTTCGTCACCAGCGCCGGCCTGGCCGACAGCCCCGAGGTCCCGTCATCGTGAGCCAACGTGTCGCACTGGTGACCGGCGCGGCCGGTGGACAGGGCTGGGCCACCGCCAAACGGCTACGTGCAGAAGGGTATTCGGTGGCGGCCTGCGATCTGCGTGCCGACGAACTGGCCGCTGCCGTCGGTGAATTGGCCGACGACGAGGTGATCGGCATCCAGCTCGACGTCACGTCCCCGGCACAGTGGGACACGGCCGTCCACGCGGTGGTCGACCGATTCGGGTCGCTGACCACGCTGATCAACAACGCCGGCGTCCTGCATCGGGCGTCGTTGGCCGACGAGACGGCCGAGGCCTTCGAAAACGCCTGGCGGGTCAACTGTTTGGGCGCATTCCTCGGCATTCAGGCGACCCTCCCGCAGCTGCGTGCGGCGGGACACGCGGCCGTCGTCAACATCTGCAGCACGGGGGCGATCCGTCCCTTCCCGGGGCACTCCGCCTACGGTTCGTCGAAGTGGGCGCTTCGGGGCCTGACCCAAACCGCCGCCGCCGAACTGGCCCCCTTCGGCATCCGAGTCAACGCGGTGTTTCCCGGACCCGTCGCGACCTCGATGCTCGATGACGCCACCCAGCTGAGGCTTGCCGCGTCGTCGGCGTTCGGGCGGATCGGGCAGCCGAGCGAGATCGCCGACGCCGTCGCATTTCTGGTGTCCGACGCGGCGTCGTTCATCACCGGATCGGAACTCGTCGTCGACGGTGGGCAATGCCTGCAGATCCCATGAGCGCCCGTTTTTCGGTCGGCATCATCGGTGCCGGGCCGGGCGGCTTGGCTCTTGGAATCTTGCTGTCGCGGGCCGGTTTTCACGACTTCACCATCTTCGACCGAGAAGACGGCGTCGGGGGGACCTGGCGGATCAACACCTATCCGGGGCTGGCCTGTGACGTCAAGTCGCATCTCTACTCTTACTCGTTCGACTTGAATCCGAATTGGTCGCGGTTGTGGTCCGGACAGCCCGAGATCCTGGAGTACTTCCAGCGTTGCACCGACAGGTACGACCTACGGCGACACCTGAGGCTGCGCACCGAAATCCGCTCTGCGCGTTGGGATGAAGACAGCCAACGGTGGTGCCTGACCAGCACGGATGGCGAACAGCACTGGTTCAACATCGTGGTGTCCGCCGTGGGGCTTTTCACCCGGCCGCTTTTCCCGAACCTCGAGGAAGAGGAGCCGTTCACCGGAACAGTGATGCACTCGTCGCGATGGGATCACTCCCTTCCGCTGGAGGGTGCGCGGGTAGCCGTGCTGGGCACCGGATCGACGGCTTCCCAACTGGTGCCGGAATTGGCGAGGGTTGCCGGCAAGGTGTATTCGGTGCAGCGTTCACCGACCTGGATATTGCCCAAGCCCGACCGGCATTACACGCGCCGGGAGCGCTGGGTCTTCTCGTATGTTCCATTCGCCAAGAAGCTGTACCGGACCCGGCTGTGGTTGCGCAGTGAGTCCAACATATCGGTGATCGAGCATGGCAGCGAGAAGACCGAAGAGTTCACCGCGATTGCGCTCGGCATGCTCGAAAAGACCGTGGCTGATGAGGAATTGCGCCGCAAGCTCACTCCGGATCACCCGATGGGCTGCAAGCGGCTGGTGTTCTCGTCGGACTACTTGCCCGCGTTGGCCCGACCCAATGTCGAGGTGCTGAACAGCCCGGCGCGGGCCCTGCGCGCGCGATCCCTGGTCACCGAGGACGGCACCGAACGCGGCGTCGACGTCGTAGTGTGCGCCACCGGTTACGCCGCGGCCGACTATCTGGGTCAGCTGGATGTCCGCGGAGAGGGTGGGACGACCCTGCGGGAGGCGTGGCGTGACGGGGCGCACGCATATTTCGGTATGGCGGTTCCCGGGTTCCCGAACTTCTTCATGCTGTACGGGCCAAACACGAACGTCGGCTCCAACAGCGTGATCTTCATGCTCGAAGCCCAGGCGCGCTACATCGTGCGGGCGTTGAAGCACATGCGGCGCAAGGGCAAGCGGTACGTCGCCGTGCGGCCTCGGGCGCTGGCGGAGTTCGTCGCCAAGATCGACCGCTGGATGGTCGGCACGGTCTGGACCACCCAGTGCAGCAATTACTTCCGCGCGGCCAACGGACGCGTGGTCACCCAGTGGCCCCGCAGCGCGCGTAGCTTCTGGGGAATGACGCGCAGATTCAGACCCGCCGACTTCACCTTCGAAGCTGCAGCCATGTCGGCCGCCGAAGGCCAGGCGGTAGCGGCGGTGGACGGGCAACGCCGGTGACGGAACTGGACGGCTCGGCTGGCTTGGATGGCTGGGAGCGGCTTGACCCCGAGCTGCGCGGGATCGCCACGACGCGGACGGACTTTTCGCTGGACTCGATCCAACTGATGCGTGAACCGTTCAACGAGCGACGTCGTATTGCGGCCGAACAGACTGAGGCCCAAGGCGTCGAGATCGTCGGCGACACCGTAGCGACCGCGTCGGGCAGCGTGCCGGTGCGGATCTATCGCGGCGGGGAGCCACCGGCTCCCGCGGTGGTTTACTGCCATGCCGGCGGGTTCGCCTTGGGAAACCTGGACACCGATCACCGCCAGTGCGTGGAACTCGCGCGCCGCGGGCGCTGCACGGTGGTGTCGGTCGACTACCGGCTGGCCCCTGAGCACCCCTATCCGGCCGCCCTCGACGACGCGATGGCCGTGCTGCGATGGGTGGCGGCCAATGCGACCGTAGTCGGGGTCGACGCGGCGCGCCTGGCCGTCGCGGGCAGCAGCGCCGGCGCCACCCTGGCCGCATGCCTTGTGCACGATGCGGCCGACGGGTTGCTGCCGGCGGTCGTGCTCCAGCTGCTGCACCAGCCGGTGCTGGACGATCGAGAAACCGCGTCGAAAGCAGAGTTCTGCACCAGCCCGGCCTTCGACAGCGAGGCGGCGGATCTGATGTGGCGCTATTACCTGGGCCCGGACGCGGGATCGCCGGTCGCCGTGCCCGCGCGGCGAAACCGGTTACGTCGCCTGCCGCCCGCATTGATCACGTGCGCGGAGATAGATCCCTTTCGCGACGAGGCGATCGACTACGCGCTACAGCTGCTTCGCGCCGGGGTGTCCACCGAGCTGCACGTGTTTCCGCGCACGTGTCACGGATTCGACTCGCTGCTGCCGGATTGGCCTGTCTCCGAGCGGTTGTTCACCCTGCAGGGTCAGGCGCTCGGGCGCGCCTGGCGCCGCGCCTGAGCGGCGCGAGACCGCGCTCGTCGCGCCGCGTGCGGTAGATTGCCGTCGCGACCGGGCTCAGGAGGACGGTATGGCGTGCTGCGATTTCCCAATCGCTGCTGAGGACTGCGACGGAGCCTTCACCGTTGACGCATCGCGGGTGACTTTCGGGCGCGGTTGTCTGGCGGAGGTGGGTGATCGAGCCCGCGCTCTCGGGTTGCGGCGGGTGGCGTTGTTCTCCGACGCCGGCGTGGCCGGACTGCCCATCTTCGCGACGACGCGTGACTCGCTAGTCGCGGCAGGACTGGACGTGGTCGCCTACACCGACGTACACGTCGAGCCCACCGACGCGTCCTTTCTGGAGGCGGCGCGTTTCGCGCAAGAGGTTGAATCCCGATGGTTTCGTGTCGCTGGGCGGCGGCTCCGTCATCGACACGTGCAAGGCCGCCAATCTGTACACCACCTATCCCGCCGACTTGCTGACCTATGTCAACGCGCCCATCGGCGAGGGCAAACCCATACCCGGCCCGCTCAAGCCGCATATCGCGTGCCCCACCACGGCGGGCACCGGCAGCGAGGTAACCGGCATCGCGATCTTTGACCTTCTGTCGCTATCGGCGAAGACGGGCATCGCTTCGCACGCGCTACGCCCGACGGAGGCGCTCGTCGACCCCGACTGCACCGCGAGTCTGCCGCGCCGAGGTCGTCGCCTCGGCAGGCCTCGACGTGCTGTCGCACGCGTTGGAGTCCTACACCGCGCGGCCCTACGTTCGGCGGCGCGCTCCCGAACGGCCCACCCTGCGACCCATGAGTCAGGGCGCCAATCCGTGGAGTGATCTGGGCTGCCGTGAGGCGTTGCGCCTGCTGGGGCAGTTCTTGGAGCGTGCCGTGAACGACGCCTCCGACAGCGAGGCCCGTGAGCAGATGATGTGGGCCGCAACGCTTGCGGGCATCGCGTTCGGCAACGCGGGCGTTCACGCACCCCACGGCATGGCGTACGCGGTGGCGGGGCTGGTGCATGACTTCCGCCCCTCGGGCTACCCGGCCGACGAGCCGCTCGTCCCGCATGGCATGGCCGTCATCCTCAATGCGCCGTCGTCGTTCCGCTTCACGGCGGAGGTGAGCCCGGAGCGGCACTTGGAGGGCGCACGGCTGCTCGGCGCCGACACGCAGGGCGCCGGCGCCAAGGATGCGGGCGAGGTGCTGGCCAACGAACTCATCCGCATCATGCGAGCGGTGCGCATGCCGAACGGGCTGGGTGGGGTGGGCTACACCGAAGATGACGTGACGGCCCTGACGGAGGGTGCTTACCCTCAGCAGCGCCTTTTACAGAACGCTCCGCGCGAGATGAGCAAACCGGTTCTGGCGGACCTGTTTCGGCAAGCCATGCGCTACTGGTAGTCAACACCCATGACTTCGCCTGCGGTTCCGCCGCACCGGACGGGCTCACCAGCCGCGATTTCCCGGTGCTTTGGCCCGTGGGAACCCGGTGGGCCGACAACGACATGTTCGGCCACCTCAATAACGCCGTCTACTACCAACTGTTCGACACCGCGATCAACGCCTGGATCAACACCAGCACCGGGCTTGACCCGCTCGACCATGCCCGCGCTGGGCATCGTCGCCGAGTCGGGCTGCCGCTACTTCTCCGAACTGCATTTCCCGCGAAAGCCTCGGGGTCGGCATCGCGGTGACGCGGCTGGGCCGCAGCAGTGTCACCTACCGGCTCGGCGTGTTCCGCGGCCCTGCAGCCCGAGCGGCCTCATGAAGCGCCCAGCCGATCACCGCGTTGGGGCACTGGGTGCACGTCTACGTCGATCGGACCAACCGCAAGCCGGTCCCGATTCCCGACGCCATCCGCGCACTGCTGTCCACGGCGCAGGTCGGACCACTAGACCGGCGAATTTCGGCCCTGGGCGGTCGGTTTCGGCGCAGGCGCACCCCGCTATGCTTCGCCAATGCCAGTTATGAGCAAGACCGTCGAGGTCGGTGCCGACGCGGCGTCGATCATGGCCATCGTCGCGCGATTTCGAGGCGTATCCACAGTGGAACGAAGGGATCAAGGGCCTGTGGGTGCTGGCCCGCTACGACGACGGGCGTCCCAGTCAGGTGCGGCTCGACACCGAGGTACAGGGCATGCGAGAGCACCTATATTCAGGCCGTCTACTACCCGGGGGAGAACCAGATTCAGACCGTCATGCAGCAAGGTGACCTGTTCTCCAAGCAGGAGCAACTGTTCAGCGTGGTGGAGACCGGCGCATCGAGCTTGCTGACGGTGGACATGGACGTGGAGACCACCATGCCGATACCCGCGCCGATGGTGAAGTCGCTCCTCAACAACGTTCTCGACCAACTCGCGGAAAACCTGAAGCAGCGCGCCGAACAGCTGGCGGCGAACTAGGCGCCCTGGCGGTTCGGACCGGCTGAGCCGAAGATTCCGGAGCGGTCCAGCATCTCGGTCAACCGATTCGCCGCGTCGGTGAATTGCCAGACCGTGTGCTCGATCGCGGCGGCGGCGTCACGCCGGCGCAGCGCGGCGATCAACTGCCGATGGTTGTCAACCGCGGCCGCACCCCATTGCGGGTCGGCGGCGTACACCCGAATCGGCATGTAGCGCGCGGCGTTCAGCAGGAACCATGCCAATTTGATCCGGCCGCTGGCGTGGTTGAAGGCACGATGAAACGCGAACTCGATGCCGGCGATGGTGTCGGCGTCGCCGGACCCGATGGCCGCTTCGAGCGCGTCGTTGATCCGGTCAAGCTCGCCGATCTCCGCGTCGGTGATGTGGTCGGTGGCCGCGGCGGCCAGCTCCTTGGCGATGGTTGCCTGCAGCCAGAAGATGTCCTGGATGTCTTGCCGGGTCAGCGGCAGCACGACGTGACCGCGGTGCGGCTCGAGCTGCACCATGCCCTCACCGCGAAGTTTCAGCAGCGCCTCGCGCACCGGCGTGATGCTGACCCCGAGTTCGGCCGCGGTCTCGTCGAGGCGGATGAATGTTCCCGGACGCAACGCCCCGGACATGATCGCCGCCCGCAGGTGGCCCGCGACCTCGTCGGACAACTGTGCCCGGCGCAGTGGCCGCCGGCGTCCTCGGCCTGCGTAGATAGCGGTGCGTTCACGTGGGCTGCCAGGGCTTTCAGGGGCTTGTCACGGGGCTTGTCTCGGGGCGTCAAAGCCATAGTGTGACCCACACAACACTAAGTTTTATCAAATATCAACCTGGCGCAAGCGGTGCGAGAGTGAAGGGAAGGCGTTAGTTGACCGCGCAGTTGGCCAGCCAGCATCGACTCAGGCACCGCCACCGAGCAGCCGTACCTGGCCCGGCGGCAGAACTGGGTCAACCAACTCGAGCGGCACGCGCTGATGCAGCCGAACGCGACGGCGCTGCGGTTCCTGGGCAAGACCGTGACGTGGGCCGGACTTCGCAGCCGGGTCGCGGCGCTGGCCGATGCGTTGAGCCGTCGGGGAGTCGGCTTCGGCGACCGGGTCATGATCCTGATGCTCAACCGCACCGAATTCATCGAGTCGGTGCTGGCCGTCAACATGCTCGGGGCCATCGCGGTTCCGCTGAATTTCCGGCTCACCTCCGCCGAAATCGCCTTCCTGGTGGAGGACTGCGAAGCGCGGGTGATGATCACCGAAGCGGTGCTGGCCCCGGTGGCGACCGGTGTGCGCGACATCCAGTCGCTGCTGGACACGATCGTCGTGGCGGGTGGCTCAACCGACGACGCGCGTGCTCGGCTACGAAGACCTGGTCAACGAGACCGGCGATTCGACCCGAACCCGTCGACATCCCGAACGACTCGCCGGCGCTGATCATGTACACCTCGGGCACCACCGGCCGGCCGAAGGGCGCCGTGCTGACCCACACCAACCTGACCGGCCAGACGATGACCGGGCTCTACACCAACGGCGCCAATATCAACAGCGACGTCGGCTTCGTCGGTGTCCCGTTTTTCCACATCGCCGGAATCGGCAACCTGCTGACCGGGATGCTGCTCGGCATTCCCACGGTGATCTATCCGCTGGGCGCCTTCGACCCCGGGCAGCTGCTCGACGTGCTGGCCGCGGAGAAGGTCACCGGCATCTTCCTGGTTCCCGCGCAGTGGCAGGCGGTTTGCGCCGAGCAACAGGCGCGACCCCGTGACCTGAGGTTGCGGGTGATGTCGTGGGGGGCCGCGCCGGCGCCCGATGCGTTGCTGCGGGAGATGTCGGCGAACTTTCCCGGGCACCCAGATACTGGCCGCGTTCGGGCAGACCGAGATGTCGCCGGTCACCTGCATGCTGCTCGGCGAAGACGCGATCCGTAAGCGCGGATCGGTCGGCAAGGTGATCCCGACGGTCGCCGCCCGGGTGGTCGACGAAAACATGAACGACGTGCCCGTCGGCGAGGTCGGCGAGATCGTCTACCGGGCGCCGACTTTGATGAGCGGCTACTGGAACAACCCGGAGGCCACCGCGGAGGCGTTCGCGGGCGGCTGGTTCCATTCCGGCGACCTGGTCCGAATGGACGAGGACGGCTACGTCTGGGTGGTCGACCGCAAGAAGGACATGATCATCTCCGGCGGCGAGAACATCTACTGCGCCGAGGTGGAGAACGTTCTCGCCGGCCATCCCGGCATCGTCGAAGTCGCCGTCATCGGCCGGGCTCACGAGAAGTGGG
Source organism: uncultured Actinomycetota bacterium (assembly GCA_963703795.1). Classification (GTDB taxonomy): domain Bacteria; phylum Actinomycetota; class Actinomycetes; order Mycobacteriales; family Mycobacteriaceae; genus Mycobacterium. Next base: position 90,168 of record CAVPFT010000059.1, read on the forward strand.
GCGAGGTGCCGATCGCGGTCGCGGCCGTCGCCGGCGACGCACTTGCGGCTCGATGACCTCGCCGAGTTTCTGACCGAGCGGCTCGCGCGCTACAAGCACCCCAAGGCGCTCGAGATCGTCGACGCGCTGCCCCGCAACCCTGCCGGGAAGGTCCTCAAAACCGAACTTCGGATCCGCTACGGAGCCGCAAGATATCGCTGAAAGCCATTCTGCCCCAAGGGATTTAACGACCAGGAGAGGAAAGCTGACGGAAACTGTAACGTTTGCCCGCTGTTGACGAAGGGTTAATTGTGCCGATGCAGTTCACACGTGCACGCCCATCGGGTACATTCCTGTGGTCTCCGTTACTACCTGCGCGGTAGGGAGCCGATGGTCACACACGTAGGGTCGGGGCAAGGAGCAGGCGTGCGACAAGATCCGCCGCGGCGCTACCAGGCACGCGGTGTCGGCGTGAGGGGGCAGCGGTGACGACGGCTACCGGGCCACGGGCTGATCGGTTACGTCCGCGACCGAGTGACGCCCGCGCTGACGCTCGTCGGCGGCTTCTTCCGGATGTGCGTGCTGACCGGCAAGGCGGTGTTCCGTCGGCCGTTCCAGTGGGGCGAGTTCGTCTTGCAGTGCTGGTTCATCATGCGGGTCGCGCTGCTGCCGACCATGGCGGTCTCGGTGCCGGTGACGGTGCTTTTCATCTTCACGTTCAACATCCTGCTGCTCCAGGTCGGCGCGTCCGACATCTCGGGGGCGGGCGCGGGCGTCGCGGTGGTCACCCAGATCGGCCCGATCGTGACTGTGCTGGTGGTCGCCGGCGCGGCATCGACGGCCATCTGCGCCGACCTGGGCGCCCGCACCATCCGCGAGGAGATCGACGCGATGGAGGTGCTCGGCATCGACCCCATCCACCGATTGGTGGTGCCCCGGGTTCTGGGCTGCGCCTTCGTCGCGATGATGCTCAACGGCCTGGTGAGCATGGTGGGCCTGGTGGGCGGCTTCATCTTCGGTGTCTACCTGCAGAATGTGTCCGGCGGCGCCTACCTCGCCACGCTGACCCTGATCACCGGCCTGCCCGAGGTGGTCATCTCGACCGTCAAAGCGCTGACGTTCGGACTCATCGCGGGCCTGGTCGGCTGCTACCGGGGCCTGACCGTGCGCGGCGGTGCCAAGGGTCTGGGCACGGCGGTCAACGAGACCGTGGTGCTGTGCCGTGGTCGCGCTGTACGCGGTCAACGTGGTGCTGACCACCATCGGTGTGAAATTCGGAACGAGCGCAGTCTGACATGACGTCAGCCGATGTAGTGCGCGCCCGCTTCCCGCGGGCTTCCGCAAGCCTTCGTCGCTTCGGGGCAGCCACGACCGGATCACTTGACGAAGCCGGGAAGCTGGGCTGGTTCGCGGTCATCGGCGGTCGCGACATGGCGTGGGCGGTGACCCGTTACCGCACGGAAATCCTGCGGCTGATCGCCCAGATCGGCATGGGCACCGGCGCCATGGCCGTCGTCGGCGGCACCGCGGTGATCATCTCCTTCGTGACGCTGTCCGGCCGGCTCGCTGGTCGCCCTGCAGGGTTTCGCGTCGCTGGGCCAGATCGGTATCCAGGCGTTCCTCGGGTTCGTCGCCGCACTGATCAACGTGCGTCTCGTTGCCCCCGTCGTCTCCGGCATCGTGCTGGCGGCCACGGTCGGCGCGGGCGCCACCGCCGAACTGGGCGCCATGCGGATCAGCGAGGAGGTTGACGCGCTGGAAGTGATGGGCATCAACTCGGTGGCGTACCTGGTGTCCACCCGGGCGCTGGCCGGGCTGGTGGTGATCATCCCGCTCTACTCGCTGGCGCTGATCATGTCGTTCCTGTCTCCGGCGGTCGTCACCACGGTGCTGTACGGACAGGCCAGCGGCACCTACGAGCACTACTTCCGGACATTCCTGCGCCCCAATGACGTGTTCTGGTCGTTCGTGGAGGTCATCATCATGGCGGGGGTCGTGATGCTCACTCACTGCTACTACGGCTACAACGCCAGCGGCGGGCCGGTGGGTGTCGGTGAGGCTGTCGGCCGTTCGATGCGTTTCTCGCTGGTCTCGGTGAATGTCGTCGTCCTGTTGGCCGAGATGGCGCTCTACGGCGTCAACCCGAACTTCGCGTTCACGGTGTAAGGCAGGAATAGGCCATGACGACTCCGGTAGCGAAGGTAAACAAGGCGCCGACCCGCCCCTACAGGTTGGTTGGTGTGGCGGTCTTCCTGGTCGCCGCGCTGGTGCTTTGGTTGGTGTACCAGCAGTTCCGGGGGAATTTCACGGAGAAGACGCCGGTGACGATGATGTCGTCGCGAGCGGGCTTGGTGATGGATCCCGGCGCGAAGGTCACCTATAACGGGGTCCAGATCGGTCGGGTGGCAAGCGTCTCCGAGGTGCAGCAGGACGGCAAACCGGCGGCCAAGTTGATCCTGGACATTGATCCGAAGTACCTGAAGCTGGTTCCGGCCAACGTGGACGCGAAAATCGTGGCCACCACGATCTTCGGTCAAAAGTATGTGTCTTTCACCCAGCCGCAAAACCCGTCGCCGCAGCGGATGACGTCGGAGAACGATGATTGACGCCAGGTCGGTGACGACCGAGATCAATACCTTGTTCCAGACCCTCACCTCGATCACGCAGCAGGTGGACCCGGTCAAGCTGAACCTGACGCTGAGCGCCGCCGCTCAAGCGCTGGCCGGGCTGGGCGATCGGTTCGGACAGTCGATCGTCAACGCCAACGCCATCCTCGACGATGTCAACCCGCAGATGCCGCAGGCCCGTCGCGACATCCAGCGGTTGGCGGGTCTGGGCGACACCTACGCCAACGCCGCCCCGGATCTGCTCGACTTCCTCAACAACGCGGTGATCACGGCGCGCACGATCAACAAGCAGCAGAAGGATCTGGACCAAGCGCTGCTGTCGGCCGACCGGATTCGGCAACACCGGCGCGGACATCTTCCAGCGCGGTGGGCCGTATCTGGCGCGCGGAGCAGCCGACCTGGTGCCCACCGCCGAGGTGCTGGACACCTACAGCCCGGAGCTGTTCTGCACCATCCGCAACTACCACGACGTCGAACCCACGGTCGCGCACGTTCCTGGGCGGCAACGGCTACTCGCTGAACACCATGACCGAGGCACTGTCCGGGTTGGGGCTCCTGGCGAACCCCGTATCGGCGGTAGCCGCCATAGCCAGCCTGGTCGGCGGACTCGCGGGAGTCGGTCGGTGGGGCGCCGAACCCGTACATGTGGCCGGAAAACCTGCCGCGCGTGAACGCTCGCGGCGGACCCGGGGGTGCGCCGGGTTGCTGGCAGCACATCACCCACGATCTGTGGCCGGCGCCGGAATTGGTGATGGACACCGGCAACAGCCTCGCGCCGTACAACCACCTAGACACCGGTTCGCCGTACGCGATCGAGTACGTCTGGGGCCGCCAGGTAGGGGATAACACGATCAACCCATGAAAATCACCGGTACCGTCGTCCGACTCAGCATCTTCTCATTGGTGCTGCTGCTGTTCACTGTGATGATCATCGTGGTGTTCGGTCAGATGCGCTTCGACCGCACCAACGGCGTACTCGGCGGAATTCACCAACATCAGCGGGCTGCGGGCGGGCCAGTTCGTCCGCGCCTCGGGGGTGGAGATCGGCAAGGTCAGCTCGATTCAGCCTGGTCGACGGCGGCAAGCGGGCGCAGGTGGATTTCAGCATCGACCGCTCGGTGCCGCTGTATCAGTCGACGACCGCACAGGTCCGCTACCTCAACCTGATCGGCGACCGCTATCTGGAGCTCAAGCGCGGCGAGGGCGAAGGCTCCGACCGGATCCTGCCGCCCGGTGGTTTCATCCCGGTGGCGCGCACGTCGCCGGCGCTGGATCTCGACGCGCTGATCGGTGGTTTCAAGCCGCTGTTTCGCGCGCTGGACCCGGACAAGGTCAACACCATCGCGACGGCCCTCGTCACCGTGTTCCAGGGTCAGGGCGGCACCATCAACGACATTCTCGACAACACCGCGCAACTGACCAGCCAGATCGGCGAGCGTGATCAGGCGATCGGCGAGGTGATCAAGAACTTGAACATCGTGCTGGACACGACGGTCCGCCATCGCCAGCAATTCGACCAAACCGTCAACAACCTCGAGGTGCTGATCACCGGGCTGAACAACCACCGTGACCAGCTGGCCGGCGGGACCGCGCACATCAGCAATGCCGCCGGCACCGTGGCCGACTTGCTGGGCGAGGACCGCGCTCTGCTGCACAAGACCCTCAACTACCTGGACGCGGTCCAGCAGCCGCTCATCGATCAGCGCGACCAGCTGCGAGGACTTCGTCCACCGGGTGCCGACCGCGCTGAACATGATCGGGCGCGCCATCGGGTCCTACGGGGACTTCGTGAATTTCTACGTCTGCGACATCACGCTCAAGATCAACGGGCTGCAGGGCGGTGGTCCGGTTCGCACGGTCCGGCTCTTCCAGCAGCCGACGGGTAGGTGCTTTCCGCAATGAGAACGCTGGAACCTCCCAATCGGGCGCGCATCGGGCTCATGGGCATCATCGTGACGATCCTCGTCGTCGGCGTCGGGCCAAAGCATCACGAGCATTCCGATGTTGTTGGCGAGGCCCAGCTACTACGGCCAGTTCACCGACACCGGCGGAATCAATTCGGGCGACAAGGTGCGCATCGCCGGCATCGACGTCGGCAAGGTGGAGGGCCTCAAGATCGACGGCGACCACATCGTGATGAAGTTCTCGATCGGCACCAAACCATCGGCACCGAGAGCCGGCTGGCGATCAAGACGGACACGATCCTCGGCAGGAAGGTCCTCGAGGTCGAGGCCCGGGGTTCCCAGACGCTGCGGCCCGGTGCCACTTTGCCGCTGGGCCAGAGCACGACTCCCTATCAGATCTACGACGCGTTCTTCGACGTCACCAAGGCCGCCCAGGGCTGGAACATCGACACGGTCAAGCAGTCACTGCACGTGCTGTCGGAGACCATCGATCAGACCTACCCGCACCTGAGCGCGGCGCTCGATGGCGTGGCCAAGTTCTCCGACACGATCGGCAAACGCGACGAAGAGGTCAAGCATCTGCTGGCTCAGGCCAACCAGGTGGCCAGCGTCCTCGGTGACCGCAGCGAGCAGGTGGACCGGCTGCTCGTCAATGCCAAGACGCTGCTGGCGGCGTTCAACGAGCGGGGCCAGGCCATCGATGCGTTGCTGGGCAACATCGCGGCGTTCTCCGAACAGGTGAAGGGATTCATCAACGACAACCCCAACCTGAATCACGTCCTGGAACAATTGCGCACGGTCAGCCAAATCCTGGTCGAGCGCAAAGACGACCTGGCTAACGGGTTTATCGAAGTTGGCAAGTTCCTCCCGTCGTTCCAAGAGACGATCAGCTCGGGGCCGTTCTTCAAAGTGGTCGTGCACAACTTGTTGGGCCTGTCTCAGATCAGCCAGCCTTTGGTCGATGCCGCCTTCAAGAAGCGCGGCATCGACCCGGAGAACTTCTGGCGCGGCGCCGGCCTGCCCGAATACCGGTGGCCCGACCCCAACGGCACCCGGTTCCCCAACGGTGCGCCGCCGCCGGCACCGCCGGTGCTGGAGGGCACCCCGGATCATCCCGGCCCGGCGATACCGCCCGGATCACCGTGCTCCTACACGCCGGCCAACCCGGGCGGCAACGTCACCGTCGGGGACGAGGGTCTGCCGCGGCCGTGGAATCCGCTGCCCTGTGCGGGTGCGAGCGTCGGCCCGTACGGTGGCCCCGGGCTTCCCCGCGCCGGTCGACGTCGCGACGTCGCCGCCGAACCCCGACGGTCTGCCGCCCACGCCGGGCGATGCCGATCGCGGGGCGCCCGGGTGAGCCGCCCCCGAACGTTCCGGGCACACCGGTGCCGCTGCCGGCGCAAGCGCCGCCGGGCGCGCGCACCGAGCAACTGGCACCGGCCGGCCCGACGCCGCCACCGTCGACGTTCGCGCCGGGCCTGCCGCCGGGTCCGCCGGCACCGCCCGGGCCCGGGAACCAGCTGCCGGCGCCGTTCATCAACCCCGGCGGATCGGGCGGTAGCGGAGTCACGGGAGGTAGCCAGAATTGAGCACCGGCATTGACTTCCGCAACATCGGCTACCGAAGTTGTCACGGGCGTCGGTGATCATCGGGTCGCTGGTGATCGTGCTGGCCCTCGTCGTCGGCATACTTCGGCTGGCAGCTGTTCCAGAAGCTGACCAACAACACCGTGGTGGCCTACTTCCCGCAGGCGAACGCGCTCTATCCGGGGGACAAAGTCCAGATCATGGGCTTGCCGGTGGGCGCGATCGACAAGATCGAACCCGGCCGGCGACAAGATGAAGGTCACCTTCCACTACGAGAACAAATACAAGGTTCCCGCCAACGCGTCCGCGGTGATCCTCAACCCCACCCTGGTGGCCTCGCGCGCAATCCAGTTGGAGCCGGCCTATAAGGGTGGCCCAGTACTCGGCCGACAACGCCGTGATCCCCGAAGACCGCACCCAGGTGCCGGTGGAATGGGACGCGCTGCGCAACAGCATCACCAACATCGTCTCCAAACTCGGTCCGACGCCCGAGCAGCCGACAGGGTCCGTTCGGTGAGGTGATCGAGTCGTTCGCGAACGGGTTGGCCGGCAAGGGCAAGGAGATCAACACCACGCTGAACAACCTGTCGCAGGCGCTGAACGCGTTGAACGAGGGCCGCGGCGACTTTTTCGCGGTGGTGCGCAGCCTGGCGCTTTTCGTCAACGCCCTGCACCAGGACGACCAGCAATTCGTGGCGCTGAATCCGAACCTGGCGCAGTTGACCACGCGGCTCGCGGGCTCCGACAGCGAACTTGCCAATGCGGTACAGGAGGTCGACGGCCTGCTTTCGACCTTGCGCCCGTTCCTCGACAAGAACCGCGAGGTGTTGGTTCAGGACATCAACAACCTGGAAACCGCAACGAACACGCTGCTGCAACCGGAGCCCCTCAACGGGCTGGAGACCGCCCTGCACGTCCTTCCGACCGCCGCAGCCAATGTCAACCAGATCTACCACCCGTCGCACGGTGCGGTCGTCGCCATTCCGTCGATCACCGCTTCGCAAACCCGATGCAGTTCATCTGCAGCTCGATTCAGGCCGGCAGCCGGCTCGGGTATCAAGAATCCGCCGAACTTTGCGCGGAATATCTGGCGCCGGTCCTTGATGCGATCAAGTTCAACTACCTGCCGTTCGGTGCTGAACCTGTTCAGCACCGCCGAGACGCTGCCCAAGGAGATCGCCTACTCGGAGCCGCGGTTGCAGCCGCCGAACGGGTATAAGGACACCACCGTCCCGGGGATCTGGGTGCCGGACACACCGTTGTCGCACCGCAACACCCAGCCGGGCTGGATTGTCGCCCCGGGCATGCAAGGGTCAGCAGGTCGGGCCGGTCACCGCGGGCCTGATGACCCCGGACTCGCTGGCCGAACTGATGGGTGGCCCCAACATCGAACCCGTTCAATCAAACCTGCAGACCCCGCCGGGATCGCCGAACGCCTACGACGAGAACCCGATAGCGCCGCCCATTGGCGTGCGGCCTCCACAGGTGCCGATACCGCCGCCGCCACCGGGACCGGAAGTGGCCCCGGGGCCCGTCGCCCCGACGCCCGCGCCGGTCGCCGCACCCGCACCCAACGCGGGTGGGCCTGCTAACGCAGGACTGGGCCAGTGACCGCGATGCGTTGTGTCCGCAGAATCCGCCACCGGGGGTGGCAGGGGATGGTGTTGCTGGTGGCCGCCCTGGTGCTGAGCTCGTGCGGCTGGCGCGGAATCTCCAACGTGGCGATTCCGGGCGGTCCCGGCAGCGGGGCGGGGTCCTACACCGTCTATGTGCAGATGCCGGACACGTTGGCGATCAACGGCAACAGCAAGGTCATGGTTGCCGACATCTTTGTCGGCTCGATAAAAGCGATCCAGTTGAAGAACTGGGTAGCCACCCTGACGCTCGGCGTGGACAAGAGCGTCAAGCTGCCGAAAAACGCCACCGCCAAGATCGGCCAGACCTCGCTGCTGGGTTCTCAACACATCGAGCTGGCCGCACCGCCGAACCCGTCGCCGGAGCAGCTCAAGGACGGCGACACCATTACGCTGAAGAACTCGTCCGCGTTTCCCTCGATCGAGCAAACGCTGGCCAGTCTGGCGTTGATCTTGCACGGTGGCGGGATCCCGAATCTGGAAGTGCTGCAGAACGAGATCTTCAACATCTTCAACGGGCGGGGGGAGCAGATCCGGGCCTTCCTCGGCAAGCTGGACACCTTCACCGACCAGCTCAACCAGCAGCGCGACGACATCACCCACGCGATCGACTCCACCAACCGGCTGTTGACCTACGTGGGTGGCCGTGCCGACGTCCTGGATCGCGTGCTGACCGACTTCCCGCCGCTGATCAAGTTTTTCGCGAATAAGGACTATCAACAGCATTTGATCAGCGCCGTCGACGCGGTGGGACGCCTCAGCCAGTACGCCGACCAGTACCTGTCGGAGGCGCGCGGACCCCTGCACACCGACCTGCAACACCTGCAGTGCCCGTTGCGGGAGCTGGGCCGTGCCTCGCCGGATCTGATCGGCGCGCTCAAGTTGATCCTGACCCTGCCGTTCGACATCGATAGCGTGCCCAAGGTGATCCGCGGTGACTACATGAACGTGTCGCTGACGCTGGACGCGACCTACAGCGCCGTCGACAACGCGTTCCTCACGGGTACCGGTTTATCGGGGGCTCTGCGTGCGCTGGAGCAGTCGTTCGGGCGTGATCCCGAGACGATGATCCCCGACGTCCGCTACACGCCGAACCCCAATGACGCGCCCGGCGGACCGCTGGTGGAAAGGGCGGACACTAGCCAATGCTGACTCCCTTCATCCGACGCCAGCTGATCCTGTTCGGCATCTTGACGGTCGCCTCGATACTGGTGCTCGGTGTGTACTACCTGCAGGTTCCGAGCCTGATGGGAATCGGGAGGTACACGCTCAAGGCCGAGCTGCCCGCGTCGGGCGGCCTGTATCCAACGTCCAACGTGACCTATCGCGGCATCACCATCGGCAAGGTCACCGACGTCCAGCCGACCGAACACGGCGCCGAGGCGACGATGAGCATCGACAGCAGCTACAAGATCCCGGCCGACGCGGTGGCGAACGTGCACTCGGTGTCGGCGGTCGGCGAGCAGTATCTGGACCTCGTGTCGAGCGGGAACTCGAGCCGGACCCTCTCGCCCGGGCAAACCATCACCAACGGCACGGTGCCCAGCGAGATCGGACCGGCGCTCGACACCGCGAACCGGGGGCTTGCCGCGCTGCCCAAGGAGAAGATCGGCCAGCTGCTCGACGAGACGGCGCAATCCGTCGGTGGGTTGGGGCCCGCCCTGCAACGGTTGGTCGACTCCACTCAGGCGATCGTCGGTGATTTCAAGACCAACATCACCGACGTCAACGACATCATTCAGAACTCCGGCCCGGTTCTGCAGAGCCAGGTCGATTCGAGTAGCGCGATCGAGCGCTGGGCGCGCAATCTCAACAATTTGGCCGCGCAGACCGCGGAAAACGACCAGCACGTGAAAAGCATTCTGACTCAAGCGGCGCCGACCGCCGATCAGGTCAACGACGTATTCGGCGACGTCCGGGAATCGCTGCCGCAGGTACTGGCGAACCTCGAGGTCGTGATCGAGATGCTCAAGCGATACCACACCGGCCTGGAGCAAGCGCTGGTGTTCCTGCCCCAGGGTGCCTCGATCGCGCAGACGGTGGCCGCGCCCTACCCGAACCAGGCCGCACTCGACCTGGCGTTGTCGATCAACCTGCCGCCGCCGTGTATGACCGGCTTTATCACGCCATCGGAGTGGCGGTCCCCGGCCGACACCAACCTGGTGCCGCTGCCGACCGGCACGTACTGCAAGATCCCGATGGACACGCCGGCCAACAGCGTCCGCGGGTCGCGCAACATTCCGTGTGTCGATGTCCCCGGCAAGCGGGCGGCCACGCCACGGGAGTGCCGCGACCCCAGGCCCTACGTTCCGCTGGGGACCAACCCCTGGTTCGGCGACCCGAACCAGATCCTGACCTGCCCGGCGCCCGCCGCGCGCTGCGATCAATCGGTGCGGCCAGGCATGGTGATCCCGGCACCGTCGGTCAATAACGGCCTGAACCCGGCACCGTCGGACCGAGTCGCGGGGACGCCCCCGCCCACCAGCGACCCCTTGTCGCGGCCGGGATCCGGTAGCGTGCAGTGCAACGGTCAACAGCCCAACCCGTGTGTCTACACTCCGAGCGGGCCTCCCTCGGCGGTATACAGCCCTCAGAGCGGTGAACTGGTAGGGCCCGACGGAGTCAAGTACTCCGTCGAAAACTCGACGAAAACAGGAGACGACGGATGGAAGGAGATGCTGGCGCCAGCCGGCTGAACCCCCCACCGATGCCGAAGTTACGTCGTCTGCGCAGGCGACGTTCGAAGATCGAGCAGGAGCCGGCGGTGGCTGCCGACCAAGCCGGTCCCGAGGTGACGGCCGACGATTCGCCGGAGTCCGAGGACGGGACCGATCAGACCAGCCCCGCGGTGACGGCCGAGGATTCGGCAGCATCGGACGCCGAAGCCGACGCCGCCGAAGCCGACGCCACCGAAGCCAAGGCCGAAGACGGCGCCGAAGCCGACGCCACCGAGGATTCGGAAGAACCGGAAGCCGATGCGGACGCGGATGTCCAGCGCCCTCCGTCGCGTCTGGGTCGTGGGTGGCTGGCCGGCATCGCCGCGGCGCTGGTCCTGCTGGCCGGCGCCATCGGGACCGGCGGCTACTTCGCTTTGCGCTTCCACCACGAAAGCCAAGCAATGGCGCGCAACGACACCGCGGCGCTCAAGGCGGCGATGGATTGCGTTTCGGCGACCCAGGCGCCCGACAGCAACGCGATTGTCGCGAGTGAGCAGAAGATCATCGACTGCGGCACGGACGCTTTCCGCTCCCAGGCCCTGCTGTATACCAACATGCTCGTTCAGGCCTATCAGGCCGCGAACATACACGTTCAGGTATCCGATGTGCGGGCGGCGGTCGAGCGCCACAACAGCGACGGTTCGGTCGAGGTGCTGGTCGCGTTGCGCGTCAAGTCGACCACCGATCAGACGCAAAACGAAACCGGCTACCGCCTGCGGGTGAAAATGGCACTCGCCGAAGGCCAGTACAAGATTTCCAAGCTCGACCAGGTGACGAAGTGACGGTGGTGGTCGAAGACATCCAGACCACGGCGGCCGTAACAGAACCACCGCAGGATGCGTTGGCGCCATGGCACTTTCGCGCCGGCGCATTCGCCGTTGACGTATTCGCCGGCCATCGCCGCGCTGACAACGTTGGCATTGGTGTCTTTCGCCGTGCCGGCGCGCGGCGCGTGGTGGTGGTCGTGCATGTCCGCCATCGGCGTCGTCATCCTGGTGATGCTGGTGAACCGGTTGCTGCTGCCGACGATCACCGGTTGGAGTCTGGGACGCGCCCTTTTCGGAATCGCGGTGGTGGGGCGCGACGGCGCGGCCATCGGGCCGTGGACGCTGCTGTTGCGAGACCTGGCCCACCTGCTCGACACCGCATCAGTAGTGGGATGGCTGTGGCCACTGTGGGATTCGCGGCGCCGCACTTTCGCCGACCTGCTGCTACGCACCGAGGTGCGACGCGTCCAATCCGACGAACCGCTGCCCAACATCCGGCGGTGGACCGCGGTGGCGGTGCTGACCGCGGCGGCGGTGTGCCTGGCGGGTGCCGCGGTGAGCTACGCGGTGGTGTATTCCCGCGAGCGGGCGACCGATGAAACTGTCGCCCAGATCAAGGCGCAAGGGCCGAAAATCGTCGCGCAGATGCTGACGTACGACCCGAAAACGTTGCACGACGACTTCGCACACGCCCAGTCGCTGGCCACCGACAAATATCGGGGGCAGTTGAAGGAGCAGCAGGACATCGTCCAGAAGGGCACCCCGGTCATCAATGAGTACTGGCCGATGGACTGGTCGGTCCAGTCGGCCACGCCGGATCGGGCGACGATGCTGTTGTTCTTGCAGGGCCGGCGGGGCGTTGCGCCCGGCGAACGGTACATCAGCGCAACGCTGCGGGTGACCTTTGCCAAAGGCGGGGACGACCGTTGGCGCGTTGACGACCTCACCGTGCTGACCAAACCGAAGCCGCCGGGGAACGGAAAATGAGTCCCCGGCGCAAGTTTCAGCCCGGCGAGGGATCTCTGCTCGTCGCGAATCCCGTGGACGCGCGGCGACGGTGGGGGTTACCGCTGGTTACCGCCATTGCCGCCGTGCTGATGGCGGCGGCGATCACGGTATGCACCGTGATGCTGGTCTCCCATGAACGCCGCGTGCGCGTCGAAGTCGAAGGACCGCGTGGTGCTCGGCTATGTGAACGGCTTCATGGCGCAGTTCACCTCGATCGACCCCTATCACGCCAACGACTATGTGAACCGGATCTTGGCCCAAGCGACCGGTGATTTCGCCAAGCAGTATCGGGACAAGGCGAACGAGATCCTGCTCCAGGTCGCCCGAGCCGAACCCGCGACCGGCAGCGTGCTCGGCGCCGGCGTGGAACGGTGGAACGACGATGGGAGCGCCAGTGTGATGGTGGCAACCGAAGTCACCTCCAAATCACCGGATGAGAAACAGGTACTCGAGAACACCAATCGTTGGACGGTAACCGCAACGCAGGAAGGGAATCAGTGGAAGATCAGCAACCTGCTGCAGGTGACCTGACCGCCGACGCCTCCACGGAAACCGTGGAAGCCGAGGCGAAAACCGAAGAATCCGCAGAGGTTTCATCCGGCGAGGTCGACGCGAACGCGGCGAAACAGACGGACGGCGAGGCCGAGGGCGAGCGTGACGGCCACCGAGGGCGGTCGCGTCCGGAAGAAGTGGCTGACCGGCAAGCCACTCGCCGTCGCCGTGACGGTGGCCGCCGTGCTGTTCGTCGGTTCGGCCGCGTTCGCGGGCGCGGCGGTCCAGCCATACCTGACCGATCGCGCCGCCACCGCGACCAAGCTGCAGGTGGCGCGGACGGCGGCCAAGGCGATCACAGCGCTGTGGACCTATACGCCGGAGAACATGGATAAACTCGGCGATCGCGCGGCGGTCTACCTCAGCGGCGACTTCGAGGCCCAGTACCGCAAATTCGTCGACGCGATCGTGGCTCCCAACAAGCAGGCCAAGGTCACCAACACCACCGAGGTCACCGGCGCGGCGGTCGAATCGCTGGATGATCCGAATGCCGTCGTGATCGTGTACACCAACACCACGTCCACCAGTCCGCTGAGCAAGAACATCCCGTCATTGAAATATCTGTCTTACCGGCTGTTCATGAAGCGCACCAACGGTCGCTGGCAGGTGACGAGGATGACGACCATCACCTCGCTGGATTTGACGCCGCACCTGTAACCGCGCTCCGGCCCGACGAACCCCGGCTCTGCTGAAAGATACTGCATCCCATGGCCGTTACTTCGCCGGTAGCCGATCGATTCACCGTTGCAGCGTTGCTGTTGCTGACCTTTGCCACCGGTTTGGCCGACTCGATCAGCATCCTGGTACTCGGTCACGTCTTCGTGGCCAACATGACCGGCAACGTGATCTTCCTCGGCTTCTGGCTGGCCCCGAAAACCAGCATCGACCTGACCGCGGTCGCGGTGGCCCTCCCCACCTTCGTCTGCACCACGATACTCAGCGGCCGGTTGCACCGGCTTTTCGGCGAACGGACGCGACCGTGGATCAGCACGGTGTTGGCAACGGAAATCGCGTTATTGGCGGCGTTGTCGATCCTGGCCGGCGCGGGCGTCCTGCATTATCACGACAACAGCAAGCTGATCATGATCGGCGTGCTAGCGGTGACGTTCGGTCTGCAGCACTCGAGCGCCCGCCAGTTCGGGATCCAGGAACTCTCCACCACCGTCTTGACGTCGACGATCGTCAGCCTCGGATTGGACAGCCGCCTGGCCGGCGGCACGGGCGAACGCGAAAAACTGCGACTCAGTGTGGTTTTCACAATGTGTGCCGGCGCCCTGGTCGGCGCGACGATGTCACGCTTCGTCGTGGCGCCGGTCTTCGCGGTCACGGCGGTGGTGGTGGCGCTAAGCCTGGCGATCTTTGCCTTCGGGCCGCCCGATGGCGAAAGCCCCGCGGGCGTGGCTAGTTGAGGGTTAGTTGAAGGCCAGCCAGCTGGGCAGCGCCCGCTCATGCGAGTCACACAGGACCTGCCGGGTGTCGCACGATCCTCTCGGCGACCCGGCGCCGGCCCACATGCCGCCGGTGTCCCGGCGCAACACAATGGCCGACGACCCACCGCCGTCGAGCAGGACCGCGGTGTCGCTGCCCAGGCCGCGAAACAGGTCCTGAATGTTGTCCGGTGTATAACTCCCGCCCTCGAAGATGTACATCTCGTCCTTCTGCTTCGCGTAGGCAAGGGCCGTACGCGCGGCGCTGGGACCGCCGTCGTTGAGCTGTTTGGTGTTGCCGGGGGACAACAGCCCGATCCCCGACACCGCGACGAACCTCTCGTTCCTGTTGAGCAAGTCCTCGACCACCGGGGTGGCGACGTCATAGTCTTGCGTGCCCTTGGGCCGCAACACGTACGGCGCACCACCCACCGGCATGATCATCGTGGACAGGGCGCTCCAGCTCTCGCCCCCGCCGGAGAGCCCCTGTTTGCCCGGATACGCGACCGTGCCGGTGACGGCCTGGTTCGCCCGGCCCTGGCCGTGGGTGTTGTCGACGAAGGCGCCCAGCGGCGAACTGCAGCCGGTCTGGCGCCAGGAGCCGCCCTTCTGCGAGCGGATGTCAAAGAAGTTGGCGTTGATCGCGATTGTCGGTTGGCCCATCCGCTGCCACGCCTGAAGCGGCGGGTAGACCTCGGACGCTTGCCAAAGTCCCTCGCCGGTGCGGGCCGCCGGATTGTTTTCGCAGCGCGCCTCATCACCCTGGTGGCTATCCACCAGCAAATGCGGTGCAAGGCGTTCCGCGGCGTTCTTGATGATCATCAGATGGCCGCCGTTGTTCATCTCATACCAGCTGCCGCCCGCGTTGAGCATCGGCGTGGGGTGACCGGGGCCGAAGTTGTAGACCAGGTACGAGCCCTTGGTGGTGTCGATGGCGCTAGCCAGCAGATCCCGTCCATCGGCGGCGTGTGCGACGGGCCGTCCGGTGGTGCTCGCCAAGGTGGCGCATGCAATTAGGGCAGCGCAGCAGGCGGCCGGCCGGCGCAAGCTGGCAGTTGGCGTCCGCACGATGGACCTTTCGGCACTGATGTAGATGCAACATGGAAAGCATCAGCTACATAGGCCACACTGTCAACTTTGATAACGAACCAATGACGCTTAGGCCGCGCTCGAATTACGCTTGTTCGCTTGCACTTTCGTCTGCAGCCTCGCGTGGAGCCTCGCGTGCAGCCTCGGCTGCGCTTTCGCGCTTGCCCACGCGCGCCTGATGTTGCGCTTGGTGCTCCGCGGCGATCGCCATCTCGGCCGCCCCCGCGATCCGGTGGAAGCCCTTGCGGTCGTACACGTGCGTGATGATGCCGCCCAGCAACAGGCCGACGACCACACCGATCGCCGTCATCCACAACGCCTGCGACAGACCGGCATCCGCACGGCCATTGAGATAGAGCAGCGACCGCACGCCCAGGAACACCTGGTGCATCGGCTCGAATTCGGACAGCCAGCGGAAGAAGGGCGGCGTCGCCTCCAGCGGCACGGTGGCGCCCGCGGACGGTAATCCGAGGATCACGAAGATCAGCATGCTGACGAGCAGGCCCATCGAGCCGAGCACCGAGAGCAAGGAACTCGACGTGATGCCCACCGCGATGATCGCGAACACCCCATACGCCCACAATGGCCAGCCGAGCGGGATGGGCATGCCGAGTCCATGGGCAATCGCCATGTACACCGCCGACGTCAGCAGCGCCAGCAGCACCATCATGGCCCATTTGACGAGCAACGTCTGGAATCGTGAGATCCTGACCTGCTCGGCGAAGCGATACACCGGACCCCACTCGGCGGGCACATAGCCGAGCAGCGCGTCCACCAGCGTGCTGACCACGACGCTGCCGGTGAAGCCCGCCAGCAGCAGCAAGAGCGCGTAATAGAACGCCGACAGCCCGTTGCCGGTGCCGTTCGGAAGTGGGTTGTACACACTTGTTTTGACGTCGATCGGGTTAGCGATGCCCAGCGCCGACGCTCCGGTTAGCGGAGTACCACCCGCCTCGGCCGCGACGTCCGCCGTAAGGCGTTGACCCACTTTGCCATTCGCCACGGATATGGCCTGCGTCAGGGTCTGGCCGGCGATACTGGAGGCCAACGTGCCGGCTCGCTGGTTCGTGAAGATCGCGATCGAGGGCCGTGCCGCATGGGCGGGCGTGACCGCACTTGCCCCGAACTCACGCAGACTCGACGAGAAGGTCGGCGGAATGACCAACTCCCCGTACACCTTTCCGGTGTCCAGCAACCGCCGCGCCTCATCATGGGAAACCATCCGGACGTCGAACTTGTTCTTGTCCAAGCCGGAGGCGAGACCGTCGGCGATCTGAGCGCCATACGGTCCGGCGTCCTCGTTCACCACGGCGATAGGGAAATGTCGCAGGTTGGTCGTCGGGTTCAAGATCCCGCCGAGGTACAGCGCACACAGTGCCGACATCAGGCCCAGCGTGACGACGATGGGCAGCGCCCAGAACCGTGCGGTCCGAATCGCATTGATGTTGTGCGTGGGGTTGGGCGCCGCGTGTCGCGGCTGCGATTTAGACATGCGGGCTCCTGTCTGTCGTGCCCACTCTATGTGGTCTCAGTCGCCCAACTTTGCGTGCATCTCCCAGATCAGCAGTTCCGACGGCGTGCGCGCCGTGACCCGCGGGGCTTCGGCTTCGGTGAACCGCACCGCGTCGCCCTCTTCAAGGTCACCGATGCCCGCGGCATTGATTCGGCCACGTGCGACGAATAGATGCAGGTAGGGGGCCTGCGGGAGACTCACCGAATCGCCCGGGTTGCAGCCGCGTGCCGAGAAGTGCGGCGTAACGGTTGTGCAGTGTGATGGCCGCCTCACGACCGGGGATGCCTGAGGCAATGGTCACAAGTGCGCCATCCAACAGTCCGGAGTCAATCTCATGCTGTTGATAGCTGGGTGCGATATCGGTCTCGTCCGGGACCACCCACATCTGGACGAAATGGACCGGCGCCGTGGCGGAATCGTTCTTCTCGGAGTGCAGGATTCCGCTGCCAGCCGACATGCGTTGCGCCAGACCGGGATAGATCACTCCGCGGTTGCCGGTGGAATCCTGGTGGGTCAGTTCTCCGCGCAATACCCACGTCACGATCTCCATGTCTCGGTGTGGATGTGTGTCGAATCCGGTTCGGGGCGAGACGATATCGTCGTTGTTGACCAGCAGCAGTCCGTGGTGAGTGTTGTCCGGGTCATACTGGTCGCCGAACGAGAACGAATGTCGGGACTTCAGCCAGGAAGTGGTGGTGACGGCCCGGTCGGCCGCACGCCGAATCTCCGCGGTGGCGGGCATGGGCCCAGTCTAGTCAGGCCGCACCGGCGGCCAGCAGTCCCTGCGCGCGGCGCAGTGCGGCGTCAAGTGTGGCCAGGGTCAGCCCGGCCGAGCGGCCCAGGTGGATCTCGATTTGGTACTCGGGCTGGGCCTCCAACTGGCCCTGGTGGCCGAAAATCGGTAGGACGACGAATTCCGTTGACGCCAGTTCCGTTTCGAGCGCGTGGGTGACCGATCGCAGTGTCACCCTGGTCATCAGGGCGGTGAGCTGGCGGGTCACCTGCGCGGTCGGCTCCAGCGACGCCAGGACGTCGGCCAGCCGGTTGTGTAGCGATTGGTGGGTGTCGTCGAACCGCCATGCGCCATAGCCGCGCGCCCGGATGTCGGCGAGCACCCGCTGGTGCTGGGCGATTTCGGCGCGGGTCAGGGGCGGCGTGACACGGTGCAGCCAGGCCCGGACGAAATCCTGGTCGCGCCACGCCATCGCGACCAGGCCGAACGGCGGGTCGATGGGGAAGCGCTGACCGACGGCATGCTCGCCGTCGGTGCCGTGGCCGACCGCGTCGACGGTGGTCAGGTGCCGGTCACCGATCCTCGACATCGAGCAGCCCGCGCCGAGCGTGTCGTGCAGGAGGCGCAGCGCCTCACGACCCCGGTCCAGCAGGGGGAACTGCGTCCGCAGGCCGTGCACCAGGCCGAACAAGCCGCTGCCAAGGACGTAACGGCGGTCCTGGTGCCGGGTCACCCATGCCCGCCGTTCGAGTTCGGCCAGCACCAGAGCACAGGTCGAGGTGCTGATCCCGCAGCTCTTGGCCAGCTCGGCCGATGTCCGCCCGTTCGGTGAATCCGCCAGGGCGGCAAGAACATCCATCACCCGGCCGGTGGGCGGTGACTTGGCGGTTGACGGACGCCTTGACGCACCCACAGCCACCTCCTTACGATCCGTCCCAAATGCAAGATTATATGTCCTAATAATAGGAGAGTACCAGTGTTCAAGGTAGGAGTTTGGGGGCCGGGTTCCATGGGCCTCATCGCCCTGCGCGGGGTGATCGACCATCCGGAGCTGGAGCTGGTCGATCTCGTCGTGCACAGCGATTCCAAAGCGGGTCGCGACGCCGGAGACCTGTGCGGTATCGCGCCGGTGGGAGTGATCGCGGCGCAGGATCCGGCGGCGATGCTCGCCGGCGACGCCGACGTGGTGGTGTATGCGGCCGGCGCCAACCTGCGGCCGCTGGAAGCGGTCGAGGACATGGTGTCGATCCTGCGGGCCGGAAAGAACGTGGTGTCGTGCTCGGTGGTGCCGCTGGTCTTCCCCGATGCTCCAGAACCCGAACGCGCGGCGTTCACCGATCCCCTGCGCCGGGCCGCGCAGGAGGGCGGGGCGTCGTTCTTCACCACCGGTATCGACTCCGGGTTCGCCAACGACGTTCTGCCGCTGGTTCTTTCGGGAGTCTCGCGGACCATCGAGTCGATTCGGGTGACCGAGATGTTCAACTACGCCACCTATCCGGACAAAGCCGCGGTGTACGAGATCCTCGGATTCGGCAAACCGCCGGAGTTCAGCGCGTTCGCGGCGACGCCCGGCGTGTTCACCTTTGGCTGGGGGCCCGTTCTGCACCAGCTCGCCGCCGGGCTGGGCGTCAAGATCGACAACGTCGAGGAGACCAACGAACGCATCCCGGCCCCCGAGTCCTTCGACACACCCACCGGCCACATCGATGCCGGGACGATCGCGGCGATGCGCTCGACGCTGACCGGTTACGTCGGCGACAAGCCGACCTTCGTCATCGACCACGTGACGCGGATGCGCGACGACATCGCGCCGGACTGGCCGCAGCCGCACATCTGCATTCCGCCGAAGGACACCGGTTACGGCCCGGCGTCCGGCCGGGGCCTTTATCGCGTCGAGATCGAGGGTTCCCCGAGCATGCGGTGCGAATTCGAGATGGCCGACGACCACGACCACGATCTGGGCGCGCGCATTGCCGGCGCTTCGCGGATGGTCAACGCCATCCCCGCGGTCTGCGCGGCCCCGCCCGGTCTGTTGTCCGCGCTGGATCTGCCGCTGGTCACCGGGGCCGGTCTGGTCCGTTCGGTGCCGGGTCCGTCACCCGACAGTCGCCTCTTCCAGGTCGATTGATGGCCACAAACCATGAGGACCGAGCAACTCCCCTAAAGGTCGGTCACGACTGGGGCGTGGTGCCCCGAGAGTAGGCAGCGGCGGCGAGCTCCAGAATCTCGGTACGGTCCGCGGCCACGATGAACCCGGACTGGATCGCTGCGTCGAGTGCGGCCGTGAAGCGTTCCAGGTACTCCTTCGCTCCGCCCGGGTAGAGCCGGCGCAGCGTGGCGGCGTCGAAGGGCTCGCCGGAGCCGAAGATCGCCGCCATGATGCTCTCATCCGCGCCGACACCGGACGTCCGTGCAATCGGTACATCCACCCACGGGGTTCGGACGCCATCCCGGGCCAGGCCGTTCGAGTCCAGAATGGGCTCAGGCTGGTCGATTTCGCGCACTTGGATGGGTGCGGCGGTGGGTGCCGGTTCGCCGGTCACGTACCCACTTGTTCAGTGCGGCGATCGCCGCCTGCACCACGTAATGGTGTTGCGGCGCGAAGTTGATGTAGTGCCCTAGCTGCTGACCCATCAGCGTGTTGGTTGGGGCGTACGCCGCCACGATGTCATCGAACGGCGCCGAACCGCTGTCGATGGGCGCGACCTGGATCGTGTAGTTGTCGGCATGCGCGGCGCCGGGAATCTCCCAGACCCGCAGCCATCGGTTGTCGGGTTGCCTCGCGAAGTAATAGCCGTGTCGCACGGCGCCGAACAGGTCGGTTTCGGTGATGATCGCGACGAGCGGGACGCGTAGATCGGTGCGGAACTTTACCGCATCTGGAACGCCGGCCAACCGTTCGTCGTCGAATATGGAAACCTCGTCCAGTGGCGCGGCAGGACCGAATCGAGAATGCACCAGGAAGCCGTCGAAGACCCGGGCGAGCGGATCGACGGCGTTGATGTAGGTCGTCAGGAACATCGCCGATTGCGACTCGCCGATCGCAACGACGTGCCGCACGCGAAGGTCGCCGAGGACGCCGTTGTCCCCGGCGTTCCTGACGAGCTCGCCCGTCTGGGAAAAGATGTCATAAGAGAAAGCGTCACCCGGATGGCGCAGGGATGCATATCGTTTCGGGTCCTGGCTTTTCAGCGACATGTCCACCCCGAGCAGGCTCGCGCCGCCCTCCACCCCCACTTTCTGGGCCGAAACCGCAACGTACGCGTACCCGGCGCGAATGATCTCGCGGTGCGCCATCATCCACACGGCCGGCGCATCGATGCCACCGCTCACGTTGAGCCATTCGACCAGCACGGTGCCGTTGAACCGCGTGCGATCGGATGGCGTCAGCACCACCATTCGGGTGGTGTAATCGGCTGTGCCCAAAGGGCTTACACTCCACTGGCCATCTGAATCCAACTTCCCCGTCGGGCCATACGACGAGGCGGTTCCGGAGATGAAGAACTCTTCGGCGACATAGCCGACGCTGCCAATCTCGAAGCCCCCCAACAGCAGACGCGGTTTCCCGGGCGCGAGTGTGACGGCCAGGGATGCGGTCATAGTGACTCCGGCAGCCCGAATTTGGCGAACAACGTGCCGTCGAGGAACGCCACGACATGCGACACCCCGTCGGCGCGCATGTCCAGGACGTGCAACTGGAACGGCAGGTGCACGTCACCCGCGCGCAGGTACATCGCGGCGGCCGGCTGGCCGTTGGCGACCAGCGGAATCATCCGCATATCGCCGGGAGATTCGGCGGGGCACTGCTGGTGAATGAGGGTGATGATGTTCCGCGGGCCCTGATACCAACCGGTGTAGGGCGGCATCTCCCAGACCGCCTCGGCAGTGAATATCTCCACCAGCCGGTCGATGTCGTAGGCCTCGAACGCCGCGATGTAGCGGGCCAGCCGGTCTTGCGCGTCCGGGGAATCCGGCGCCTGAAGGCGGTCGCCGCTGCTGGGCCCGACGGCCTCCAGCTGGGTCCGGGCGCGTTGCAACAGGCTGTTGACCGCGACCGTAGTCACCCCGATCGCCTCGGCCACCTCGGCGGCCTTCCACTGCAGCACGTCGCGCAACAGCAGCACCGCCCGCTGCCGGGCGGAGAGGTGCTGCAGCGCGGCGACGAACGCCAACCGCACCGACTCACGCGAGCCGACGATGACCGACGGGTCCGCCGGATCGTCCGTCAACTCCGGCAGCGGCTCCAACCAGGGCACCTCGCGGCGCTCCACCAGCTCCGCCGTCGGCTCCGAGCTGGCCGTCCCCAGCCCGGTCGGCAACGGGCGGCGCTGCCGGCCCTCCAGGGCCGTCAGGCAGGTGTTGGTGGCGATGCGATGCAGCCAGGTCCGGATCGACGACTTGCCCTCGAAACGGTCGTAGGCTTTCCAGGCGCGCAGCAGCGTCTCCTGCACCAGATCCTCGGCGTCGTGCAAGGAGCCGGTCATCCGATAGCAGTGGGCGAGCAATTCACGTCGGTATGGCTCGGCATGTGTTGAGAAGTCCCGGTCAGAGCTTTCCGCGAGCACACTCACGCCCAAGAGCCTACGCAGCGCCTGTGACACCCCGGTATGAGGAGCCACTACGCTGCTGACTGATGACTACCACCCGCACTGAACGGAATTTCGACGGCGTCGGCGGCGTGCGCATCGTGTACGACGTCTGGACGCCGGACACCCCGCCGCGGGCGGTGGTCGTGCTGTCGCACGGCCTCGGCGAGTATGCCCGCCGCTACGACCACGTCGCGCAGCGTTTCGGCGACGCCGGGCTGGTCACCTACGCGCTGGATCACCGGGGGCACGGCCGCTCCGGCGGCAAGCGCATGCTGGTGCGGGACATCTCCGAGTACACCGCCGATTTCGACACCCTCGTCCGCATCGCCACCCGGGAGCACCACGGCCTCAAATGCGTCGTGCTCGGGCACAGCATGGGCGGCGGGATCGTGTTCGCCTACGGCGTCGAACGCCCCGACAACTACGACATGATGGTGCTCTCGGCGCCGGCGGTGGCGGCCCAGGAGCTGGTGTCGCCGCTGATGATCATCGCCGCCAAAGTGCTCGGTGTGCTCGTGCCCGGGCTTCCCGTGCAGGAACTCGACGTCGCAGCCATCTCCCGCGACCCCGCCGTGGTGCAGGCCTACAACGACGATCCGCTGGTTTACCACGGAAAGGTTCCGACCGGCGTCGGCCGCGCGCTGCTGCAGGTCGGCGAGACCATGCCGCAGCGGGCCCCGGCACTGACCGCGCCGCTGTTGGTCGTGCACGGCTCGGACGACCGGCTGATCCCCGTCGACGGCAGCCGCCGCCTGGTGGAATGCGTGGGGTCCACAGACGTCGAGTTGAAGGTGTACCCCGGGCTGTACCACGAGGTCTTCAACGAGCCGGAGCGCGACCAGGTGCTGGGCGACGTGGTCTCCTGGATCCTGAAACGGCTATGACCGGCCGTCGGCTCCGCCACCCGCCGAGTGTCGTACCGCTCCCGTACTTTTGGAATCCATGACCGACGACAAAATGCTCGCCCGCATAGCCGCGCTGCTGCGTCAGGCCGAAGGCACCGACAACCCGCACGAGGCGGAGGCCTTCATGAGCGCCGCCCAACGGTTGGCGACGTCGGCCTCCATCGACCTGGCGGTGGCGCGCTCCCACGCGTCCGACCGCTCGCCGGCGCAGGCCCCGACCCAGCGCACCATCACGATCGGGACCGCGGGCACCCGGGGGCTGCGGACGTATGTGCAGCTCTTCGTGGTGATCGCGGCCGCCAACGACGTGCGTTGCGACGTGGCGTCGAATTCGACGTTCGTCTACGCGTACGGGTTCGCCGAGGACATCGACGCGAGTCACGCCCTCTACGCCAGCCTGGTCGTCCAGATGGTCCGGGCGTCGGATAGCTATCTCGCCTCGGGTGCGCACCGGCCCACGCCGACGATCACCGCGCGGCTGAACTTCCAGCTCGCCTTCGGGTCCCGCGTCGGCCAGCGTTTGGCCGAGGCCCGCGAGCAGGCCAGGTCCGAGGCCACCAAGGACCGCCGCCGTCCGCCCGGAACCGCTATCGCCCTGCGGGACAAGGATGTCGAGCTGCACGACTTCTATCGCGGCGCGTCGAAGGCGCGCGGCACCTATCAGGTCAGTCGGGCGACGGCCGGGTATTCGTCGGCGGCGCGGCGCGCGGGTGACCGGGCCGGCCGGCGGGCCCGGTTGCACAACAGCCCCGAGCTGTCCGGCGCGCGGAGCGCACTGCGCCGGTGAGCCGGGCCCGCGACTCCCAGCGCTCCAAGGTCTACGCGGCTGAGGATTTCGTCCGGACGTTGTTCGACCGTGCCGCCGAGCATGGCTCCCGCGCCGTGGATTTTTTCGGCACCCAGTTGACGCTTCCGCCCGAGGGCCGATTCGGCTCGGTCGCCTCCGTGCAGCGCTATGTCGACGACGTCCTCGCGTTGCCGGCGGTGCGGCAACGGTGGCCCGGGGTGTCACCGTTGAAAGTGCGGGCGCGGCGGGCCGCCACCGCGGCGCACTACGAAAGCGGGTATGGCGCAGGCGTTATCGCGGTTCCCGACCGCGACACCGCCGACTGGGCGCTGCGCGAGCTGGTGGTGCTACACGAAGTGGCGCATCATCTATGCCAGGCCGAGCCGCCGCATGGTCCGGAATTCGTCGCCACGATCTGCACGCTGACGGAGCTGGTGATGGGACCCGAACTCGGGCACGTGCTGCGTGTCGTGTACGCGAAAGAGGGTGTGCGTTGAGCGAACTGGCGGACGCCGACCTCCGGGCACGCGAGGTCGAGTCTGCGCTGACCGACGACGAGCGCTTCTCGCTGCTCGTCGGGGTGATGGGGGCCGGCGACATGTGGCCGGTGCGTGATGAACGCATCCCGCCGGACGTCCCGATGAGCGCCGGATATGTGCCCGGGGTTCCCCGGCTCAGCGTGCCGGCGTTGCTGATGAGCGATGCCGGCCTCGGTGTCACCAACCCCGGCTACCGCCCGGGCGACACGGCCACCGCGCTGCCGGCCGGGCTGGCGCTGGCCGCCAGCTTCAACCCGTGGCTGGCCCGCGCCGCCGGCGAGGCGATCGGTCGGGAGGCGCGCAGTCGCGGTTTCAATGTTCAGCTCGCGGGCGCGATCAACCTCGCGCGCGACCCGCGCAACGGTCGCAACTTCGAATACGTATCCGAGGACCCGCTTTTGACCGCGGCGATCGCCGCGGAGTCGGTCAACGGCATACAGCGACAGGGCGTCATCTCGACGGTCAAGCACTACTCGCTGAACTGCAACGAGACCAACCGGCACTGGCTGGATGCCGTCATCGATCCCGACGCGCATCGCGAATCCGACCTGCTGGCCTTTGAGATGGCCATCGAACGCTCGCAGCCCGGCGCCGTGATGGCGGCATACAACAAGGTGAACGGCGACTACGCCGCCGCAAACGATGTCTTGATCAACCAGGTGCTGAAAGGTGCCTGGGGATACCGCGGTTGGGTGATGTCCGACTGGGGCGCGACACCGAGCTGGACATGCGCGCTTGCCGGCCTGGATCAAGAGTGCGGCGCACAGATCGACGCGCGGTTGTGGGGGTCGGAGGCGTACGGGGAGCCCCTGCGAGCCGCCTACGCCGACGGCAGGCTGCCCAAAGAGCGCCTGTCGGACATGGTCCGGCGGATTCTGCGTTCGATGTTCGCGGTCGGAATCGACCGGCCCGAGGCCGCACTGGCGCCGGACTTGTCCGCGCACAACGAGATTGCCTTGCAGATCGCACGTCAGGGAATCGTGCTGCTGGCCAACCGGGGGATACTGCCGCTGGCGCCCGAGTCGACCGCACGGATCGCCGTCATCGGCGGCCACGCACACGTGGGCGTTGTGGCGGGCTATGGTTCCAGCGCCGTCGTCCCACCGGGCGGCTACGCGGACGTGATCCCGATGGGCGGAGCGGGCCCGGAGGCCGGCGCACGCAACCTGTACTTGCTCCCGTCGAGCCCGTTGAGCGAGCTGCGAAACCAACTTCCCAACGCGCAGATCACATTTGATCCGGGCGGCAGTCCGGCGGAGGCGGCGCTCGCGGCGCGACGGGCCGACGTCGCGATCGTGTTCGCGATCCGCGCGGAGGGGGAGGGCTTTGACAGCGTCGACCTATCATTGCCATGGGGCCAGGACGCCCTGATTGCCGCCGTCGCCGCCGCCAACCCGAATACCGTTGTGGTGCTCGAGACCGGCAACCCCGCGGCGATGCCCTGGCGGAACGCGGTGAACGCCATCGTGCAGGCCTGGTATCCGGGTCAGGCCGGTGGCCGGGCCATCGCGGAAATCCTTGCCGGCCAGGTTAATCCGTCGGGCCGGCTGCCGATCACCTTCCCGGTCGATCTCGGTCAGACGCCGCGCCCGGAGCTGCCGGGCTTCGGTGCCCCGTGGGGGACACCGGCCACAATCGACTACTTCGAAGGGGCCGACGTCGGCTACCGCTGGTTCGCGAAATGCGGCCACGCCCCGATGTTTGCGTTCGGTCATGGCTTGTCCTACACCGGCTTCGAGTACGGCGACCTGGTGGTGGGTGGCGGTGAGACTGTCACCGCGAGCTTTGCCGTCGTCAACGTCGGCGACCGCGGCGGGGCCGACGTCCCGCAGCTGTACCTGACCGCGGCGCCCGGTGAGCAACGCCTACGGCTGCTGGGATTCGAGCGAGTCGAGCTCGAGCCGGGCGAAACCCGCCGAGTGACCATCGAGGCGGATCCGCGCCTGCTTGCCCGCTACGACGGCAGCATCGGAAGCTGGCGCATCCATCCGGGCCGTTACCGGGTGGAGGTCGGTGCCTCGGCGGTCGGGCTGCGACTGGCGGGCGGTGTCGAACTGGCCGGTCGTGCGTTCGGGCGGTGATCGCCATGATCGGCAAGGCCCGAGCGGACGGCCGGGGTGGCGGCGGCTACCGGACCGGGGTCAGTTCGTCGCCGCATACACAGCGGTAGGGCTCAGCAGCCCCCGAGCAGTGGCACGCGACCTCGATGCGAACGCGACAGCCGCAGCCCTCGTGGCCACAGGTCAGCAGGGTTCCTGCGTCGTAGTTTGCCATTTCGATTCACCCCATCTGTATCGTCGATTTGCTACGCCACAAGTATACCCCATACGGGTATCTGGTAAAGGCCGCGGGCCAGGTCGGGCGCGCCCGGCTAGCGTGGCGACATGACCGAAAAACCAACCCCAGAGGACGTCGACGCATTCTTGGACAGCACAGTGGTCGGCGACGATCCTGCATTGGCCGCAGCGGTGCAGGCGAGCAACGCGGCGGGGTTGCCCGCCATCGCGGTATCGGCGCAGCAGGGCAAGTTCCTGTGCCTGTTGGCGGGTGCCATCCAGGCGCGCCGCATCCTCGAGATCGGCACACTGGGTGGCTTCAGCGCCATCTGGCTGGCGCGCGGCGCGGGCCCGCAGGGCCGCGTGGTGACCCTGGAATACGAGCCCAAGCACGCCGAGGTGGCGCGGGAAAACCTGCAGCGGGCCGGTGTCGCCGACCGGGTGGAGGTGATAGTCGGCGCGGCGCTGGACACGTTGCCGACCCTGACCGGTGGCCCCTTCGACCTGGTATTCATCGACGCCGACAAGGAGAACAACGTCGCCTACGTGGAGTGGGCGGTCCGGCTGGCCCGTCCGGGATCAGTCATTGTGGTGGACAACGTCATTCGTGACGGACGGATCCTAGAACCGCAGTCCGACGACGCCAGAGTCCAGGCGACGCGCCGGACCTTGCAGGTGATGGGCGAGCACCCGCGGCTGGACACGGCGGTGCTCCAAACCGTTGGGGCCAAGCACTGGGACGGTTTCGCGTTCGCGTTGGTGCGGTAGCGGGCGGCGCGTCAGCGCGGGCGCAGCTCGTCGACCGCCTGCTCCGCCGAGATCAGTTCGCCGATCCGCAACGCCGTCTCGCCGGCGTAGAGGGCCGCTTGGTCCACCCACGAATCGGGCGTTCCGGCGGTCAAGGCGAGCGGCGTGAAGAACGGACGGGCCGGCGACTGTAAACGCATCAACGCGCCGGCGTCGAAATACCCCAGGTACGGACATCGGGCGGCTGGCCGCGTTGAGGGCGGCGGGCAATGCGTTGGCCTTTCCGTCGTCGCCGCACCAACGCCGAGTGGCGGCGTTGGGTACCACGCGGTGGCGCAGCGGCCAGCTGAATCCGAACAGGTTTGTTTCGATGGTCTTGTCGGCCTGCATGATTCGTCGCTGATACTCGCGGTTCGCGTTGGCCTCGTGCGTCAAGAGGAATCGCGTGCCGGCGATGACGCCCGTGGCCCCGGCGTCCAGGGCGGCGCGGGTGTCGGCGCCGGTGGCGATTCCGCCGGCGAGGAACACCGGACGCTTGCCGGCCGCCGTCAGGGCGTGGGGCAGGAAGTCCAGAGCCGGCATGGTTCCGACGAGGTGGCCGCCGGCCTCGCGTCCCTGAGCGATCAAACCGTCGGCGCCCCAGGCGGCCGCCGCGCGCGCCTGCTCCGGGGTACCGACCATCACAAACACAAAGATCCCGGCATCGCGAAGGTGCTCGACGAGCCCGCGCTTTTCGCCGAATGCCAGCACGACGGCGTCCACGCGAGCATCGACGCAGACCCCGACGTGGTGGCGACGGACGAAGGGCATCAAGAGATTTACCGCGACGGCGCGACCCGGCGCGTGTTCGCGCACAAGATCGATCGACGTGCGCAACCGGCGGGGCGTGGTGAGACCGATTGTTCCCAGACCACCCGCCCTGGCGACCGCTGCCGCCAATGATGCGCCCGCCAGGCCGCCGCCCATTCCGGCCTGTCCCACCGGAACGTCGAGTCGTAGTCGGTCCGCGATGTCCACGTGTTACGACGCTACGCGGCCGGTGAATTCGGCCGCCGGGTGGTGTAAGGGGCGGTCCGATTATCGTTGGTGGCGCCCGGCGATTGAGCGTAGTCTTGAAATGGATGGATGGTTTGCAGCCAGCCCACAGTGCTTGTCGCACATCGCTTTTTGCGCAACGTGGGCTTCCTGCATAACAGAAAGGTCACAAAATGAGTACAGTCCATTCATCAATCGATCACCACCCCGATTTGTTGGCTTTGCGGGCGCGTTATGAGCGCGTTGCCGAGTCGATGAGTGCGCATGTCACCTTCGGTCTGGCTCTATTGACGGGCCTGTATGTGGCTGCGTCACCATGGATTGTCGGATTCAGCGCGACGGGCCCGCTCACGGCGTGCGACTTCATCGCCGGGATCGCGGTCGCCTTCCTGGCGTACGGCTGCGCGACGAGCCTGGACCGCGCGCACGGCATGACGTGGACGCTACCGCTGCTTGGCGTGTGGGTCATCGTCTCGCCGTGGGTCCTCCACGGCTACGCGCTGACCGCCGGCATGGTCTGGTCGAATGTCGTCGCAGGTGCATTGTTGACCTTCCTGGGTCTGAATGCCGCCTACTTCGGCATGCGCACCCGCGCCACGGCCGCGCAGGCGTAGCCCGAATTCGGTTAAGCCAGAATCTAATTCGTCCTGCCCGACCGGTCGATCCCGGTCGGGACGGGGCTAGCCGCAGACAGCGCCGACCGCAGCCGAGCTGACCAGCTTGACGTACTTGGCCAGTACGCCGGTTTTGTAGCGCGGCGGGGGAGGAGCGAAATCCTTTCGCCGAGCCTCGAATTCGGTCGGATCGGCGACCACGTCGAGGACGCGGGCGGCGACGTCAAGGCGGATCCGGTCACCGTCGCGCAGGAGCGCGATTGGGCCGCCGTCGACGGCCTCCGGCGCGATGTGTCCGACACACAGGCCGGTCGTTCCGCCGGAGAACCGGCCATCGGTAAGCAGCAGAACGTCTTTGCCGAGGCCGGCCCCTTTGATGGCGCCGGTGATGGCCAGCATTTCGCGCATCCCCGGACCGCCCTTGGGACCTTCGTAGCGGATCACGACGGCGTCGCCCTTGGCGATGGTGCCATCTTCGAGGGCGTCCAGCGCGGCCCGCTCACCGTCGAAAACCCTTGCGGTTCCTTCGAACACGTCGGTATCGAAGCCGGCCGTCTTGACCACCGCGCCGTCGGGGGCCAGCGATCCGCGCAGGATGGTGATCCCCCCGGTCGGGTGGATCGGGTTGTCCAGTGCGCGCAGCACCTTGCCGTCCGGGTCCGGTGGGGCGATGGCGGCCAAATTCTCGGCCATGGTCTTGCCGGTAACCGTCAGGCAGTCACCGTGCAGCAGGCCCGCATCCAGCAGTGCCTTCATCACCACCGGCACGCCGCCGATGTGGTCGACGTCGAACATCACGTGGCGGCCGAACGGCTTGACGTCGGCCAGGTGCGGCACCCGCGACCCGATCCGGCTGAAGTCATCGAGTGACAGTTCTACGTCGGCCTCGTGGGCGATGGCCAGCAGGTGCAGCACCGCGTTGGTCGAGCCGCCGAACGCCATCACCACCGCGATCGCGTTCTCGAAGGCCTCCTTGGTGAGGATGTCGCGGGCGGTGATGCCGCGGCGCAGCAGTTCGATGACGGCCTGGCCGCTGCGCCGCGCAAACCCGTCGCGACGGCGGTCGGTTGCCGGCGGCGCGGCGCTGCCCGGCAGCGACATCCCGAGTGCCTCCGCGGCGCAGGCCATGGTGTTGGCGGTGTACATGCCGCCGCACGCTCCCTCGCCGGGGCAGATCGCCCGCTCGATCGCGTCGACGTCCTCACGGGGCAGCAACCCGCGGGCGCACGCGCCCACCGCCTCGAACGCGTCGATGATCGTCACGTCGCGCTCGGTGCCGTCGGACAGTTTGGCTCGTCCGGGCAAGATGGACCCGGCGTAGAGGAACACCGCCGCCAGGTCCAGCCGTGCGGCGGCCATCAGCATTCCGGGCAGCGATTTGTCGCATCCGGCCAACAGCACCGAGCCGTCCAGCCGCTCGGCCTGCATCACTGTCTCGACGCTGTCGGCGATCACTTCCCGTGACGGCAGCGAGAAATGCATCCCCTCGTGACCCATCGAGATGCCGTCGGAAACCGAGATGGTCACGAACTCGAGTGGGTAGCCGCCGGCGGCGAACACCCCTTCCTTGGCCGACGTGGCGAGTCGGTCCAGCGAGAGGTTGCACGGCGTGATCTCGTTCCATGACGACGCGACGCCGATTTGTGGCTTGGCGAAGTCTTCGTCTTCCATGCCTACCGCGCGCAACATGCCACGGGCGGCGGCCTTCTCCAGGCCGTCGGTGACGTCACGGCTACGCGGTTTGAGGTCAGCGACTGGCGCCGCATGGGAGGTTGTGGCCATTGTCCAAGTATGCCGGTGCGCCGGGCGCAAATGCGCGGGCTATACCCCTTCGGGGTATCGGGTAGACTTTCGGTACCGACACCGCGGGAAGGGTTTGACGGGAAGATGACTACCGCACACGGATATTCGCAGCAGAAAGACAACTACGCCAAGCGACTGCGGCGCATCGAGGGCCAGGTGCGCGGCATCGCGCGCATGATCGAAGAAGACAAGTACTGCATCGACGTCCTCACCCAGATCAGCGCGGCCAACAGTGCCCTGCGTTCGGTGGCGCTGAATTTGCTCGACGAGCACCTGAGCCACTGTGTCACCCGTGCCGTGGCCGAGGGCGGCAACGACGCCGACGATAAGCTGGCCGAAGCCTCCGCCGCCATCGCGCGCCTGGTTCGTTCCTGACCCCGCGGGCGTGTTGGAACGCATACTTTGGTGAACCTGTTGCCGCGGTGCGTACGGTAGGGGCAGCGAAATCGGGCTGGCAGCGTTGCTGGGACGATCACGCGACCCGAGCGACCACTGCCCATGACTGCCGAAACCGCCACCACTGCCGCGCGAACGTGGACGCCACGGGTCGCTGCGCAACTAGCGGTACTGGCGGCGGCGGCCTTCATCTATGTCACCGCCGAGATTCTGCCCGTGGGAGCGCTACCGGCGATCTCGCGAGACCTGCGGGTCAGCCTGGTCGCGGTCGGCACCCTGCTGACCTGGTATGCGCTGGTAGCGGCCCTGACGACCGTTCCATTGGTGCGCTGGACCGCGCACTGGCCGCGACGGCGCGCGTTGCTGTTCAGCCTGGTCTGTCTCACCGTTTCACAGCTCATCTCGGCGCTGGCACCCAACTTTGCGGTGCTGGCCGGGGGGCGGGTGCTCTGCGCGTTCACCCACGGCCTGCTGTGGTCGGTGATCGCCCCGACCGCCACCCGGCTGGTGCCGCCAAGCCATGCCGGACGCGCCACGATGTCGATCTACGTGGGCACCAGCCTGGCACTCGTGATCGGCAGCCCGCTCACGGCGGCCATGAGCCTGATGTGGGGCTGGCGGCTGGCCGCGGTCTGCATCACCGTCGCCGCGGCCGTCGTCACCGTGGCCGCCCGGCTGTTGCTGCCCGAGCTGGTGCTCAGCGCCGACCAGCTCAAGTGTGTCGGTCCGCGGGCGCGTCACCACCGCAATCGCGGGCTGATCGTGGTGAGCCTGATCACGATGATCGGCGTGACCGGCCATTTCGTGTCGTACACCTACATTGTGGTGATCATCCGCGAAGTCGTCGGCGTGCGTGGACCGGACCTCGCCTGGGTGTTGGCCGCCTATGGCGCCGCCGGAGTGCTCGCCGTGGGTTTGGTGGCGCGGCCGCTGGACCGCCGGCCCACGGGCGCCGTCATCCTTTGCATGGCCGGGCTCACGGCCGCCTTCATCCTGCTGACCGTGCTGGCCTTCGGCGGCCACCGCACCGCGACCACCCTGCTGGTCGGGACCGGAGCCATCGTGCTGTGGGGCGCCATGGCCACCGCCGTCTCACCGATGCTGCAATCCGCCGCCATGCGCAATGGGGCGGATGATCCTGACGGAGCCTCGGGCCTCTACGTGACGGCGTTCCAAGTGGGCATCATGGCCGGCTCGCTCGCGGGCGGGTTGTTGTATGAGCGCAGCGTGGCGCTGATGCTGAGCGCCTCGGCCGGGTTGATGGGCGTCGCATTGGCCGGTATGGCGGCCAACCGGCGGATGCTGGACGTTGCCCCGGCAACCTCGCGCAATTCATAGCTGGGCAGGTCAGCGGCATAAATAGCGTCGGGCGCCGGCCCACCGCGGGAGGCGCGATTAGGTAGCTGGCCCCAGCCTTATGTCAAACTGTGTCCAGCAAATGACTGGAGGGATGCGTATGTCGGGCTGGACGAGGGGAAGCCTCTTCGCCGCTCTGAAGGCGGCCGGAGTGGCTTCGGTATTCGGCTGGGTTCTCGTGCTGAGCGCGAGCCCTGCGTTGGCGGATCCGGACCCGGGGCCGGGCGATCCGGGGGTTGTCGCGCCACCCGCAGACCCGCCGGCGCCACCCCCATTTGCGGCGCCACCACCGTTGCCGTTCCCGCCGCCTCCCGCCCCGGAGTTGCCGCCCGCCCCCGGGTTGCCGCCCGCCCCCGGGTTGCCGCCGGCGGTACCCGCTTTCGCGGGCCCGGCCGCCGGGCAGAACCCGACACCGTTCACCGGCGCGGCGCCGTTCGGCCCGCCGACGTTCGTCCCGAAAAACGGCTCGACGGTCGGGGTGGGCCAGCCGATCATCATCAACTTCCCCGGACGGGTTGACGAGTCCGGCGCGGCCATCGACGCCGTCCACGTTTCGTCCGTCCCGCCGGTGCCCGGGAAGTTCTACTGGATGACCCCGACCCAGCTGCGCTGGCGCCCGTTGAGCTTCTGGCCCGCCCATACCGCGGTGACCGTCGACGCGGGCGGCACGGTGTCGAGCTTCCAGACGGGAGACACGCTGATCGCCACGGCCGACGACGCCACGCACCAGCTCACCGTCACGCGCAACGGCACGGTGGAGAAGACGATCCCGATGTCGATGGGCATGACGTCCGGTAACCACCAAACCCCCAACGGCACCTATTACGTGCAGGAGAAGATGCCGTCGGTGGTGATGGACTCCTCGACCTACGGGGTCCCGGTCAACTCGCCGTACGGCTACAAGGTGACCGTCGACCTGGCCGTCCGCTTCGACAACGTCGGCGACTTCGTGCACAGCGCCCCGTGGTCGGTCGATGACCAGGGCAAGCGCGACGTCAGCCACGGCTGCATCAACATCAGCCCGAGCAACGCGAAGTGGTTCTTCGACAACTTCGGCGCGGGTGATCCGATCATCGTGAAGAACTCCACGGCGGCGACTACAAGAAGAACGACGGCTCCAGCGACTGGCAGAACTAATTCCCGCCTGACCGGCAAGACGCAGAAGACACAGAATCGCCCATTTCGATCCGAAATCGGGCGATTCTGCGTCTTCTCGTGCCGGCCTTTTACGGGCCCCGGCGATTATGTATAGCATCATACATAAGCCTGAACCGAGGAGCGGCGAATGCGAAGCCCACGCGAGCGGATGGTCGTCTCGGCCGCGCTGTTGATCCGGGAGCGTGGCGCCCATGCCACCGCGATCTCGGACGTTCTCGAGCACAGCGGCGCGCCACGCGGATCGGCCTACCACTACTTCCCGGGCGGGCGAACGCAACTGCTCTGCGAGGCGGTCGACTACGCCGGCGAGCATGTCGGCAACATCATCACCGAGGCCGAGGGAGGCCTCGAACTGCTGGACACCCTGATCGACAAGTACCGGCGTCAGCTACTCGACAGTGATTTTCGCGCGGGCTGCCCCATCGTCGCGGTCTCCGTCGAAGCCGGCGAGCAGCGGGACCCCGAGCGGATGGCCCCGGTGATCGAGCGCGCGGCGGCGGTGTTCGACCGCTGGACCGACTTGATCGCGCAGCGCTTCATGGCCGACGGCATCGCGGCAGACCAGGCCAACGAATTGGCGATGTCGGCGA
This sequence comes from uncultured Actinomycetota bacterium, assembly GCA_963703795.1. GTDB lineage: Bacteria > Actinomycetota > Actinomycetes > Mycobacteriales > Mycobacteriaceae > Mycobacterium. Next base: position 124,499 of record CAVPFT010000059.1, read on the forward strand.
CCGCGGCGCTGGAAGGCGCCATCGTGCTGGCCCGGGTGCGGCGCGACCTGGCACCCCTTGACGCTGTTTACCGCCAGCTGCGGAGCGCGCTGCTCGCGGCCACCGAAGGAAAGGAACTCCCGCGATGACCGGCGAATGGAAGCCCACGGCATGCATCCTCTGCGAATGCAACTGCGGCATCGTCGTGCAAGTGGAGGACCGCACATTGGCCCGCATCCGGGGCGACAAGGAGCATCCCGGGTCGCAGGGTTACACCTGCAACAAGGCGCTGCGACTGGACCACTACCAAAACAACCGCGCCCGCCTGACCTCTCCGATGCGCCGCCGCCCCGACGGCAGCTACGAGGAGATCGACTGGGACACCGCGATTGTCGAGATCGCCGAGGGGTTCAAGCACATTCGCGACACCTACGGCGGAGACAAGATCTTCTACTACGGCGGCGGCGGGCAGGGCAACCATCTGGGCGGGGCCTACAGTGGCGCATTCCTGAAGGCACTGGGGTCGCGCTATCGGTCGAACGCGTTGGCACAGGAGAAAACCGGAGAAGCGTGGGTCGATGCGCAGCTGTACGGCGGGCACACGCGAGGCGAGTTCGAGCACGCCGAGGTGTCGGTCTTCATCGGGAAGAACCCCTGGATGTCGCAGAGCTTCCCGCGGGCACGGGTGGTGCTCAACGAGATCGCAAAAGATCCGGCCCGGTCGATGATCGTGATCGATCCCGTGCTGACCGACACGGCGAAGATGTCGGACTTCCACCTGCGGGTGCGGCCCGGCACCGACGCCTGGTGTCTGGCCGCGCTGGCCGCCGTCCTCGTCCAGGAAAACCTTTGTGACGAAGCGTTTCTGGCGGAGCACGTACATAACGTCGACAACGTCCGCGACGCGCTGCGCGAGGTGCCGATCGCCGACTACGCGCAGCATTGCGGGGTGGACGAAGAGCTGTTGCGGGCCACCGCGCGGCGCATCGGCTCGGCGGCAAGCGTGGCGGTGTTCGAGGACCTCGGCATTCAGCAGGCACCCAACAGCACGCTGTGCTCCTACCTGAACAAGCTGTTGTGGATTCTCACCGGTAATTTCGCGAAAAAGGGTGGCCAGCATCTGCATTCGTCATTCGCGCCGCTGTTCAGCACGGTCTCCGGCCGCACACCCGTCACGGGCGCGCCCATCATCGCCGGGCTGGTGCCGGCCAATGCCGTGCCCGAGGAGATCCTGACCGACCACCCGGACCGGTTCCGGGCCATGATCGTCGAAAGCGGCAACCCCGCCCACTCACTGGCGAACTCGGCCGCCTGCCGGGAGGCTTTCCAGGCGCTGGAACTGATGGTGGTCGTCGACGTCGCGATGACCGAGACCGCCAGACTCGCCCATTACGTGCTCCCCGCGGCCTCCCAGTTCGAGAAGCCGGAAGCCACCTTCTTCAATTTCGAATTCCCGCACAACGGTTTTCAGTTGCGCCGGCCGCTGCTCGAATCCTTGCCGGGGACGCTGCCCGAACCCGAAATCTGGGCGCGGCTGGTGCGCGCGCTTGGCGTAGTCGACGAGGCGGACCTGCGGCCGCTGCGGGAGGCGGCTCAGCGGAGCCGCCAGGAATATACCGAGGCGTTCCTGGGGGCCGTGGCCGCCAACCCGACGATGGCCAAAGTGCTTCCGTACGTGCTCTACGAGACGCTCGGGCCGACGCTGCCGGAGGGATTGTCCGGTGCGGCCGCGCTTTGGGGACTGGCCCAGAAGACCGCGCTGAACTATCCCGACGCCGTCCGGCGGGCCGGCCACGGCGACGGCAACGCGCTGTTCGACGCCATCCTCAACAGCCCGTCGGGAGTCACGTTCACCGCACACAATTACGAGGACGACTTCGCGCTGATCAGCCATGCCGATCACAAGATCGCTCTCGAAATCCCCGAAATGCTGGCCGATCTCGGGGCGTTGGCCTCGGCGCCGCCCCGGCTGACCACGTCGGAGTTTCCGATCGTGCTGTCGGTGGGCGAGCGGCGCGCCTATACCGCCAACGATATCTTCCGCGACCCGTCCTGGCGTAAACGAGACACCGACGGGGCGCTGCGCGTCAGCGTCGAAGACGCCCGGGCCCTCGGGCTGGTCGACGGGGGTCGGGCCCGCGTGAGCACGGCGGCCGGCACCGCCGAGGCAACCATCGAAATCACCGAGACCATGCTTCCCGGACATGCGGCGCTGCCCAACGGTTTTGGGCTTGACTACATCGACGACGACGGACAAACCGTCGTTCCCGGCGTCGCCCCGAACATGCTCACGTCAACGGAATGGCGCGACCGCTATGCCGGCACTCCCTGGCACAAGCACGTGCCCGCCAGAATCGAGCCGCGCCTTGCCGAGGTCAGTTCCAGATCCTGACCCTGCTCTTCGGCTCCAGGTACAACGCGTCGGCCTCGGCTACGTCAAAGGCGTCGTAAAAGGCGTCGACGTTTCGGATGACGCCGTTGCACCGGAACTCCGGCGGGGAATGCGGGTCCACCGCAAGCCGCCGGATCGCTTCTGCCTCACGTGATTTGGTACGCCACACCTGCGCCCAGCCGTAGAAGACGCGCTGTACACCGGTGAGTCCGTCGATCACGGCAGCGGGCCGGCCGTCCAGCGACAGCTGGTAGGCCAACAGCGCGATCGACAACCCGCCCAGGTCGCCGATGTTCTCACCCACGGTGAACGCGCCGTTCACGTGGTGGCCGCCGTCGAGGCCCCTCGGCGTGTACTTTTCGTATTGTGCGATGAGTGCCTTTGTGCGCGTGCCGAACTCGGTGCGGTCGTCGTCGGTCCACCAGTCGATCAGATTGCCGTCGCCGTCGTACTTGGCGCCCTGGTCGTCGAAGCCATGCCCGATCTCATGTCCGATCACCGCGCCGATGCCGCCGTAGTTGGCGGCGTCATCGGCCTCGGCGTCGAAGAATGGTGGCTGCAAAATGGCCGCGGGGAAAACGATTTCGTTCATTCCCGGGTTGTAATAGGCGTTGACGGTCTGGGGTGTCATGAACCACTCGTCGCGGTCCACCGGGCCGCCGAGCTTGGCCAGCTCGCGGTCGTGGTTGACCGCGTACCCGCGCTGGTAGTTGCCGTAGAGGTCGTTGCGGTCGATCACCAGCTTGGAGTAGTCGCGCCATTTCGCAGGGTACCCGACCTTGGCGGTGAACTTTTCCAGCTTGGTCAGCGCGCGCTCGCGGGTCTGCGGCGTCATCCAGTCCAGCTCGCTGATGCTGTGCCGGTACGCCGCCTGCAAGTTCTCCACCAAGGTATCGATCCGTGCCTTGGCATCGGACGGGAAATGCCGCTGCACGTAAAGCTTTCCGACGGCGTCGCCGGCCAGTCCCTCCACCAGGGACACCGCCCGCTTCCAGCGTTCCCGGTTTTGCTGGGCACCGGTCAGCAGGCGGCCATAGAAGTCGAAGTCGGCGGCGACAAGGTCATCGGTCAGCCATTGGGCGCGGGCGCGGATCAAGCGCCAACGCGCCCAGCGCTTCCAATCCTCAAAATCTTCGCTGTCCCAAAGGCCGGCGAACGCGGTGAGGTAATCAGGCTGGCGCACAACCACTTCCGCGAGGGCATCTGGCGCGCCGCCCAGCGCGGTCGCCCAGCCTGCCCAGTCGAAGCCGACCGCCTCGTTCCGCAACTCCGCGAAGGTGCGCAGGTTGTAGGTGAGGTCGGCATCGCGGCGCTTGACCACGTCCCAATGCGCGGCGGCGAGTTTGGTCTCCAGCGCCACGATGCGGGCCGCGGTGTCGGCGTGATCGGCGGGGTTTTTGGGGTCCTCGCCATACACCAGGCCGAACATCCGCGCGATGTGTTCCGGGTAGGCCGCCAGCACCGCGGCGTGCTGCTCGTCGCGGAAATACGATTCGTCGGGCAACCCGATGCCCGATTGGGTGAAGTGCACCAGGTAGCGGGCGGAATCTTTCGCGTCGGTGTCCACATACATCGCCACGCCGCCACCCACCCCGGTGTGTTGCAGGGCGCCCACCGCGGCGGCCAATGCCGTGGCGTCGGCACAGTTCTCTATGATCGCCAGCTCGTCAAGCAGTGGTTGTAGGCCCCTGCGTTCGACGGCCTTCTCGTCGAGAAAGCTCGCGTAGAGGTCACCGATCCGTTGCTCGTCGGTGCCTGGTGGGGCGGCTTTCTCGCTGGCCTCGACGATCAGGTCGCGCACCTGCTCTTCGGCGCGGTCGAAAAGGTGGCGGAACGCGCCGTCGGTCGCGCGATCCGGGGGGATGTCGTACTCGGCCAGCCAGCGGCCGTTCACATGGCCGAACAGGTCGTCTTGCGGGCGGGCATCGGAATCGACATGGCTCAGGTCGATGCCCGAGCGAATGGCCGCATACGTCACCCCGCCATCCTTCCATCTTCTTTTGGGTGCAACGATCGGGCCATGCCCGACGGCGAGCCAACCGAGCCACCGACCGTGAAAAAACCTCCCGAACCTGCCGAACCTGACCGAACACTGACGACACTGACGACACTGACGACACTGACGACGAGTCGAGCCCCGACCCTTCCGGGGCCGAACGCCCAGACAGCCAGATGTTTTCGAGTTACGGCATCGCGTCGACCGTGCTCGGTGTCCTGTCGGTCGCCGCGGTCGTGCTCGGGGTGATGATCTGGTCGGCGCACCGAGACGACGCGGGCGAGCGCACGTACCTGACCCGGGTCATGCAGGCCGCCGCCGAGTGGACGAGCGTGTTGATAAACATGAACAGCAGCAACGTCGACGCCAGCCTGCAGAAGCTGCATGACGGGACGGTCGGCGAGCTCAACACGGACTTCGACGCGGCCATGCAGCCGTACCGGCAGGTGGTGCAGAAGCTGCAGTCGAAGAGCGCGGGCCGGATCGACGCGGTGGCGGTCGAAACGGTGCACCGCGACCTGGACACCCAGCCCGGGGTGTCCCGGCCCGTGGTCACCACCAAGTTGCCGCCGTTCGCCACCCGAATGGACTCGGTGATGCTGGTCGCGACGTCGGTCAGCGAGAACGTCGGCGGCAAGCCGCAGACGGTGCACTGGAACTTGCGGCTCGACGTCTCCGACGTGGACGGCAAGTTGATGATTTCCGGGATGGAATCCATCCGATGAGAAACATCTGGCGGCTGTTCGCCTTCGACATCGCGGCCCCGTTGGCCGCGATCGCCGCGCTGCTGATGATCGGGCTGGTACTCGACTGGCCGGTGTGGTGGGTGTCGGTGTGTTCGGTGCTGGTGCTGCTGATTTTGGAGGGGGTAGGCGTCAATTTCTGGCTGCTGCGCCGTGATTCGGTCAGCGTCGGTACCGACGATGACGCACCGGGTCTGCGGTTGGCCGTTGTCTTCCTGTGCGCGGCCGCCCTGTCGGCGGCGGTGCTGACCGGCTACACGCATTGGACACGCTCGGACCGCGACTTCAAAAAGGATTCCCGGCAGGTGGTTCAGACCGCCACGGGGATCGCCGAGGCGATGGCGTCGTTCACCCCGGCTGCGCCGACGAGCTCCATCGATCGGGCCACGGCGATGATGGTGCCGGATCAGGCGGGCGCGTTCAAGGAGCAATACAACAAGTCCAGCGCCGATCTGGCGCAGCACAACGTCACGGCGCAAGCCGCCACGCTGGCGGCCGGGGTGGAGGCACTGGGGCCCTCAGCGGCCAGTGTGGCGGTGATTCTGCGGGTAACCCAGACCACGCCCGGCCAGCCACCCAATCGGACGTCGCCCGCGCTGCGGGTGGCCCTGACCAAGCGCGACGGCAACTGGCTCGTGTCCGACGTGGTGCCGATCAGGTGAGTCAGTTGGATTCGGCCGTACGCCCGGACTTCACCTTGACAAACCGGTCCGACAGCCGGCGTATCCGGATCATCAGCGAGGCCGACGGGCTGGTGCTGCCGTCCAGGTAGGCGCCCAGATCCTCGGGGGCCACCCCGATGCGGGACGCGAACTCCTGGTGGTTCAGGCCGGACCGGTCGATCAGTAGCCGCACGTGGCGGGCCACCTCCGCCCGCTCATTGGCATCCAGGTGGGTGCGGGCGCGCTCCAGCACCTCCCACAGGGCCTTGGAGATGCCGTAGGGCGGCGCGCCCTCCAGGATCTCCTCGACCTGGCGGGCGGTCCGCCCGTACGGGTCGCGTTTCAGCGCGGCGGCGATGCGCTTCCAGGTGTCGATGTCACCGCTCTGCAGCGCCGAACGGACGGCGGCCGTCGGCCAGAACTCCACCGGCTGGTCGTGGTTGCCTTCGGGCCTGGGCTGTTCACCGGCGGGTCGCTGCGGCGGGGGTGCGGGGCGCCGTTCGGATGCCAACGTCACCTCGCCTCCTCCAGCATCGCTACGGCCACCGACAGGCAGCGCTGCCTGACATCTTCCCAGTCCGCCTTGGCGTCGGGTTCCGAGCACTCGTCGTCACTGAAATCGGAAGGGTGTGGATCCGCGAGCCGACGGACCAACTGGGTGGCGATCCATTGCCGCCTGGGTGCTTGACAACAGTAATACCTGTCCATTCCGGCCAGCACTACCGCGGCGTTCTCGGGCTCTACCGTTTCGACCATGTCGGCAAAGTCGGCGTAATCGCGGCTACTGTTACGGCACATGATCAGGTAGCCCTTGAGCCGCAGCGCTTCGGCGCCGGTCGGGACGAGCAGCCGGTCGCCGGTGGGCAATTGCACGTGGGTGGTCTCAACCGGGCTGCGCCGTTCGTACGTTGGCTCCTCGGTGCCGTCCCGGTTCGTCTCCAGGTCGGTCTGTAGCGCGTCGAGGGCGACCGACAGCCGCCCGCGCCACAGCGTGACCGGGTGAACCGGCCGGTCCCCTCCGGCGATCGCGCGGGCGATGCCGTTGCGGGACGCCAGGCCGTCGACCAGCTTCTTGGTCGCCGAATTACCGTTGGTGGCGGGCTTAGAAGAAGATCCCGTGCCGGCCGGGCTGAGCCCGACGCCCACGCGGTCATCGCCGATGTCGACCTGGTGGGGGATCTGCCCCGGCCCAAGCCCCCGGCTTTTTTCAACGCCATTTCCCAGGACGTCTACCACGCCTTTTTCGGCAGCCCGCCCGGGTTCCCCGCCGTTGCGCCGACAGCCGGTGAGGACCAGTGGGTCGGCCACGCAGATGGCGTCGGGTGCCAACTGCCTGAGCTTGGCGGCCGACTTGAGCACCATCCGCAGGTCGCCACTGGGTGCTGTGAGGGCCGAGATGTCGTCGGGAATGACCACGACGTCACCGAGGTCGACCTCCGGCAGCGGCCTCTCGAAGTCGACCGACGGCAACACCCGGCGCAGCCACCCGGGCAGCCACCAGTTCCACTGGGCGAACATCGCCATCAGCGCCGGGACCAGGATCAGCCGCACCACCGTGGCGTCCACCGCGATCGCGACGGCGCACGCCACGCCGATCTCGGCGACCAGCGGCATGCCGGCGAACGCGAAGCCGATGAACACCGCGATCATGATCAGGGCGGCGCTGGTAATGGTGCGAGCGCTGGTGCTCACGCCGTACGCGACCGCATCGCGGGTGTTCCCGGTATGCAGGAACCGTTCCCGGATGCGGGTCAGCAGGAAGATCTCGTAGTCCATCGATAACCCGAAGGTCATCGCCAGCACCAGCGGGGGAACTGTGCTGTCGATCGAGCTGATCTGGGTGAAACCGAGATCGGCCAACCAGCCCCACTGGAAGACCATCACCAGGCTGCCGTAGGCGGCCGCGACCGACAGCAAGGTCATCAATACGCCCTTGAGCGCCAAGAACACCGAGTGGATCGAAATCAACAGCATCACGAACGCGATCAGCGCCACGAACAGCAGCACCAGGGGCTCGGTCTGCGACACCCGGTCGTCGAAATCCTTGATCAGTGCGGTCGGGCCGCCGACATCCACTCGCGCGGTTCCCGGTTCGGGAACCCTGGGTAGCTGCGTGCGCATCCAGCTGACCGTGTCGCGGGCGCGCATCGCCTCGGGATCGACCGACAACACCGCGGACAGCACCGCGCTGCTGGAGTCCTCGGCGAATTGCGGCGGTGACACCGAGACGATGTTGGGGGCCTGCGTCATCCGGTTACGGACCGCGGCGATCGTCTGGCTGTGCTCGGGTGAGGCCGCGCCGCCGTCGGGAAAGGTGACCAGCACCCGGATCGGGCCCAGCGCTCCGGGCCCGAGCGCTTCGCCCGCCGCCGCCACGCCCCCGCGGATTTCGTGCGACGAGTCGAACTGGCGCAGCAGGCTGTTGCCCAGCACCATCGATGCCGTCGGTACGGCCATGACGAGCAGCACCACCGACGCCGCCGCCGCCGACATCCACGGTCGGCGCATCACCCATCCGACCCACCGGTTCCAGAACCGAGACTGGGTGCTCTCCGGCTGCCGGGACCAGTGCAGCAGGGCCGACCTCTTGGCTGCCGCCCGGCCGAACGTCGCCAGCACCGCCGGTGTCATGGTGGCCGCCGTCAGCATCGCCACCCCGACGGCCAGAATCGCTCCGGTGGCCATCGACTTCAGCGCCGGGGTATTGATCAGATAGATGCCGGTGAGCGAGGCGATGACGGTCATCCCGGACAACACCACCGCGAGCCCGGAGGTGGCCATCGCGGCGTCCACCGCCTCGGTTGGCCGGCGGCCGGCCCGCAGTTCCTCGCGGAAACGCATCAAAATGAACAGCGAATAGTCAACGGCGAGCGCGATCCCGAACATCGAAACGGTCGAGGTCACGAACACCGACATGGTCGTGTATTCCGAAAGCAGATAGACCAGGCCCATGGTGACCACGACCGTGCAGATGCCCAGGGCAAGCGGGATCGCCGCGGCGGCCAACGAACCGAACACCACCAGCAACACGATCAAAATGATCGGCAGGTTCCAGCGTTCGGCGGCGGCGATGTCGCGCTTGGTGTTTGCCGCCGCGGCAGCGGTGAGCGCGCCCTGCCCGATGACGTACAGGCGCACCCGGCCGTTCGCGGTCTGGCCGGACTGATCAGCCTTGATGCCGACCTTGTCGCGCAGCCGCTTGGCGACGTCACTGGTGCCGGCGTTGCGCGCGTCCAGTCGCAGCGACACCACGTAGGGCCGGTCGGGTTGCGGCGGGCGCTGGGTGGGGTTGGGCGCCTCCGTCACGCCGGGGAACTCGCCGGCGATCCGTCTCAGGAGTGCGACCGCATCGTTGATGTCCTGGTAGCTGGCGTCCGGGCGGGGGGCCGCCACCAGCGCCAACGAAGACGCCCCCTCGTCGTGGTAGAGCTCCTCGAGTTGATCGTGGACCGCCAGCGACTGCGAGCCGGCCACCTCGAAGCCACCACCGGTGAGATTTCCGGACTGCGTCATCGCCAGATAGATCGCCGGCACCAATGCCAGCAACCAGCCCGTGAAGACCAACCAGCGGTACTTTCGCAGGCTGCGGCTGAGGCGCATCATGAACTGCTGGATTTCTTCACTCCCCGGGATCTGACGCAATGCGTGCAGGCGAGAATACCGCAGCAGCCTGTGGATTATGTCGGGTTGTCTGGTTCCTGAGCTGCAAAGACACCGATGTTGCCAAGACGCTGCGACGTCGTTGTACTCCGGTGACCCGGCGGGATTTATCTCACACGACCAGCAGCGGCCTGGCGATGACCGCGCCCGGGATGGCAGGATGTCGGATGGCCGCGCTGGGGCTCCGGGGGAATTCGACTTCGACATCCGTCACGAACAGCTTTCTCTTGCCCGCAATTTGCGAGATGTCCGGCACCGGCCCACCGACGCAAACTCTCAAGGAGTGACTGATGACGATAGGCACCGCGACAGGGCGCCGCAGATTTTTCGCCGGGCTGATCGCCGCGGCAGTGCCCGGCGCCGCCATCGCGGTCCTGGCCGGGCCGCCGGCCACCGGTGCCAACGACCCGTGCGCGGCCAGTGAAGTCGCCCGGACGATCGGTTCGGTCGCCAAATCCATGGGTGACTACCTGGATTCGCATCCGGAGACCAACCAGACCATGACCACGTTGCTGCAGCAGCAGGCGGGGCCGCAGTCGTTGACGTCAATGAAGTCCTACTTCGAGGCCAACCCCAAAGTTGCCGGTGATATGACGACGCTTGCGCAGCCGTTGACCACCCTGTCCACGCAGTGCAAGTTGCCGATCACGATCCCGCAGGCGATGGGCCTCATGCAGCAGGCACAGGGCGCGACCGGTGGGCTGCCCGCCCTGCCCGGTAATGGCGCGGGCGCGCTGCCGTTGGGCGGCGCGCCGGTTCCTCCCGCAGGGACCAACCCGCTTCCCGGTCCGCCGCGGGGAAATACCGTCGGCTAGCCGTTCCGGGGATTGGGCTCGGGCGGCGGTAGGGGCCCTTGCAGGGCCGTCTCGGTCGGGTCGCCCTGGTGCTGCAGGACGGGCAGCGGACCGGTGATCGCGTCGTCGTCCGAGTCGGGATCCTTTTCGGTGCGGAACATGAAGAAAAACGTGATCCAGCCGACCGCGGCGATGAGCAACCAACTGATCACCCGGTAGATCAGCATGGCCGAGATGGCATTCGGCAACGACATGCCGCTCGAGACCAGGCCGGGCACCAGGACCGCCTCGACGACCAACAGTCCGCCCGGCATCAGCGGAATGGTGCCCACGGCGCGGGCGGCCGCGCACGCGACTATCAACCCGCCGACCGACGCATGGTCGCCGGCCGCGTAAGCGGCGAAGCCCAGGCACGCGACGTCGGCGACCCGGGTGAGAAGGGACCAGGTAGACGCCACCGCCAAGTCGCGACGGCTCAGGCTGACCGACTCCAACTGCGTGAGCGTCTCGCGCCACTTTGCCAGGCCGGTGTCGGCGGGCCTACCGCGAACCGAGTTGACCCACGATAAAACCCGGCAGCCGATGCCGTCGATCAGCTCCGGCCGCGACGCCACCGCTTGGGCCAGCAACAACAGCGCGATGAAACCGCCCAGAGTAAACAGCAACGAGAAGGGGTTGTTCTTTGCGCCCAGGAAAAAAGCTCCGCCCAGACCAAGCATTGCCAACCCGGCGGCGTGCAGCACACCCGCCATCACCAGCTGCCACGACGCCACCCATGTCGACGCACCCCAAATCCGCTGCTGCCGAAGGAGAAACGTGGCCGAAATCACCGGGCCGCCGGGCAGCGTGGTGCTGAGCGAGTTGGCCGAGTAATAGGCGGCCTCCGACCGCAATTGTTTGACGGGCACGCCGGCCGACTTCAGTAGGGTGCGCTGAATCTGGGCGAAGCTGTGCATCGATGCGGCCGCCGCCAGCACCGCCGCGAGCAACCACCACCAGTTGGCCTGGTACAGGCTCATCCAGGCTTTGGCCAGCTGGTGCCAGCCCAGTGCGATCTCGACGGCAAGCACGATCGCGACGATGCCGAGGACCGCCCATCGCACCCACCAGTATTTGCCGCGCGGTGTCGCGCGGGGGGGTGCCCCCACGCGCGGCAAGTGGAGCTTGCGGACGGGTGCGTCGTGCGACACGTGTTTTAGGGTAACCGTGCAGGTGGCGCAGCCGTCCAAGCGCAGCACCGACTGTGTCGTCGTCGTAACCGGATCGTGCCAGCCAGGAGGGTTCAGATGTCAGTAAATGCCGACGATGCTTCGGTGGAGCCCCTCGTCCGCAAGGCGGCGGCCTGGGCGTGGCGCTTGCTGGTCATCCTGGCCGCGGCGATCGCGCTGCTCTGGGTCGTGGAGAAGCTCGAGATCATCGTCGTGCCGGTGTTGCTGGCGTTGATGATCAGCGCGTTGCTGGTGCCGGCGGTTGACTGGATCGACCGGCGTGGCTTGCCGCGCGGCGCCGCGGTGGCGCTGGTCCTGCTGGTCGGATTCGCGATTCTCGGCGGCATCCTGACCTTCGTCATCATCCAGTTCGTCGACGGCTTACCCGACCTGACCGAGCAGGTGACCCACAGCATCGACTCCACGCGCAAGTGGCTGATCGAAGGGCCGCTGCATCTGCGCGGCGAACAGATCTCCAGCGCGGGCAGCGCCGCGATCCAGGCCCTGCACAACAACCAGGCCAAGCTGACCAGCGGAGCACTGGCCACCGCGGCCACCGTCACGGAGATCGTCACGGCCGCGGTATTGGCGCTGTTGACACTGATTTTCTTCCTCTACGGCGGCCGCAACATCTGGCACTACGTCACCAAGATCTTCCCCGTCGACGCCCGCGAACGGGTGCGCGAGGCGGGCCGCGCCGGATACGGGTCGCTGATCGGGTACGTGCGGGCCACGTTCCTGGTCGCCCTCACCGATGCGGCGGGCGTCGGTGCGGGGCTGGCGATCATGGGTATTCCGCTCGCGCTGCCACTGGCCTCGCTGGTGTTTCTCGGTGCCTTCATCCCGCTGGTGGGTGCCGTGATCGCGGGCTCGCTGGCAATAGTCGTGGCGCTGCTCTCGAAGGGGATCGTCTACGCGCTGTTCACCCTCGTTTTGCTAATTGCGGTAAATCAAGTCGAGACGCATTTGCTGCAGCCGCTGGTGATGGGACGCGCGGTCTCGATTCATCCGCTCGCGGTGGTGCTGGCCATCGCCGCCGGCGGCGTGCTTGCCGGGATCGTCGGCGCCCTGCTGGCGGTTCCGACGGTCGCATTCCTCAACAACGCGATACAGGTGCTGCTCGCCCCGGATCCATCGGCCGAAGCCGACGAGCAGATCGAGGGAACCGAGGATGGCGGGGTGGCCGTCCACGCGAAACCGGACGAACCCGCGGGCAAGCCCTAAGGTTCCAGGGCCTATAACCGTCCCTCGCGGCGCAGCAAATCTTGGGCGCTGAGTCCCCCGCCGCCGCGGCGGCGCCGGTCGCCGTTGTCGCTTTGTCCAGGGGCGTTCAGCTTCTCGGTGGCGGCGTCGGAGTCGTCGGCGTCGGTCGGGATCGGCATTGCCCGGGTCTGACCACTGGACGGTGTCGGGGCCGGCGGTCGTTCCCGCCCGGGTGCGGCCTGCGGGCCGGGAGCCGCCAGCCGCGTCGTTTTCGCTTGCGTCGGCTGCCTGGCCTGAATGCGTTCGGTGTTCGGCGCTGCGCTGGATGGCGCCGCCAGCTCCGGGGCGGCCCGGACCTCCTGGGCGCTGACCGGGCGTGGCCGCGCCGGCTCCAGCGCGCCGGGGTGCGTGGGGTCGTGCGGTGGACGCGCCGTCACGGCGAGGCCGGCTCCGACCGGAGGCCTCGTGGGCCGACCGTCGATGGTGGGCCGCTTGCGCTCGTCGGGGAGGTCGATCTCGCCCAGCCCGATCCGATTCTGCAGGCGCCGTGCCCAGCGCGGGGCCCACCAGCAGTCGTCGCCAAGCAACTTCATCACCGACGGCACCAGGAACATCCGGACGATGGTGGCGTCCAGCAGCAGCGCCGCCATCAGACCGAATGCGAGGTACTTCATCAGCACCAGGTCGGAGAACACGAACGAGCCCGCGACCACGGCGAGGACCAACGCGGCGGCCGTGATGAGGCGACCCGTGGTCGCCGTGCCGATGCGAATGGCCTCCGCTGTCGACATGCCGCGCTCGCGCGCCTCGACCATCCGGGAGACCAGGAATACCTCGTAGTCGGTGGCCAGACCGAAACCCACCGCGACGACCAGCGCGATGAGCACCACCATCAGCGGTGTCGGCGTGAAGTTCAGCCACTTCGAGAAGTGTCCGTCGACGAAGATCCACGTCAGGATGCCCAGAGTGGATCCCAGCGTCAGCGCGCTCATCACCACCGCCTTGATCGGCAGCACCACCGACCCGAACGCCAGGAACATCAACAGCAGGGTCGCGCTGAGGAGCAACACCAGCATCAACGGACCCTTCTCGGCCAGGCTGTGGATGCTGTCCTGCTCGAGAGCCGGTGTGCCGCCGACCAATACGCTCACGCCCTTAGGCGGGGTGATCGACCGCAGCTCCGCGATCTTCTTGGCGGCATCGGTGCGGTTGACCAAGCCGTTCTCGATCACGCGGATCGAGGGGTCTTTCGGATGGGTCGTGCCGTTGGGTCCGGCAACGCACGGGTTGCCGGCAATGTCCGGGCAGGGCCGTTCGTCCCACTGCTTGTTGGTGAAACCGGTGAGCGTGGAGACCTTGCTGCGGATGTCGGCGACCTGCTGGTCGGTCACCGGGCTGTGGTTGTTGCTCTGGATCACCAGCGTCAGCTGCTCGGTGCGGTAGCCGGGGAAGAGCTTGTCGAAGTGCTCCTGCGCCTGGCGCACGGCGTTGTTCGGTGGCAGGTACTTCTCGCTCATGCCGCCGAACGAGAGGTTGCCCAGCGGGATGACCAGCAGGATCATGCCGACGGCGATGGGGATGGCGAAAGCCAACGGCCGCTTCATAACCCAGTTGACCAGCCTGCCCCAGAAGCCGGCCTCGACCTCTTCACGGGTCTTGGTCTTCTGCAGCCGGTCGGCGAGCCAGTTGAGATAGGCCCGCGAAACCTTCCAGTTGCGCAGGAACGGCACCCGGAACGCCGTCCGAACGCCCAGCGCGTCGACGTGGCGACCGAGGATGCCCAGGCTGGCCGGCAGCAGCGTGATCGACAGCAGCGCCGCAAGCCCCACCGCGGCGAAGATTGCGTACGTCAGCGAATGCACAAAGCCCTGCGGCAACACCAGCAGGCTGGCGCTCGACGCGATGATCAGCACCGCCGAAAACGTGACGGTGCGGCCCGCTGTCATGACCGTGCGGCGCACCGCGGCTTCGGTGTCGTAGCCTTCGGCGATTTCTTCCCGGAACCGGCTGACCACGAAAAGGCCGTAGTCGATCGCCAGACCCAGGCCGATCAGCGAGACCACCGGCTGGGCGAAATAGTGCACCGGCCCGAAGATGGCGATGAACCGCAGGATGCCCAGGGCGCCCGCGATGCTGAGCCCACCCACGATGACCGGCAGGCCGGCGGCCACCGCGCCGCCGAACACCAGGAACAGCACCACCGTCACCAGCGGTAGCGCCAGAACTTCCATCCGGCGCTGGTCGGTGGCGATGGTGCCGGTCAAGGCGTTGGCGATCGGCTCCAGCCCGGCGAGCTGCACCGTGCTGCCGTCGAGTTTTTGCAGGTCGGGCGCGATGGCCTTGTAGTTGTTCAGGATGGTGTCGTCGTCGTTGCCCTTCAGCGGGATGCTGACGAAGGTGTGCTTCCTATCTTCGGTCGCCATTCCCTTGATGAGCCCCGTCGCGTCGGCGGGGTTCGACAGGGCCAGATAGCCTGCCCATCCAACGACCTGGCCGGAATGGTCGTCTTTGAACTTGTTCAGCTCGTCGAGGATCTTCTTTCGCCAGTCCGGGTCGTCGACGGTTTTGGAGTCGGGAGCGGTGAAGGTGGCCACGATGTGAGCGGCTCGGTCGCGGCCGTAGACGGTGTCGCCGAGCACCGAGGCCTTCACCGACTGACTGCCATCGTCGTAGAAACCGCTCTGCGTGACGTGCTTACCCAGGCTCATCCCATAAATTCCGCCCCCGAGGCACAGGGCCACCATGACCCCGATCACGATGTACCGGTACCGGTACACGGTTCGACCCCACCAGGCGAACACGTAAGCTCCTTACTGCGTCAGCTGCGAGCCGCGCATTGGTTTTCCAGTCTCACACACGCGCCGTCAACAGCGCGGACAGCGGCCGGAACGGCTGCAGCCACGCCCCTTGTTCAGGCAGCGAATCCAGGCCGATTCGCGGCAACGGTTCCCGGAAGACGCCGCTGATGTCCTCCAGGTCGACGAAGTCCAAGGTATCCGACGCTAACGCCCAACTAGCGTGTTCACGAAATCCGATCACTTGAACCTGGATTCCGTCGCCTGCGATTTCCTCAAGCGGTAGACGGAACGCTTGACCGTCGGCCGATGCCACGATCAGCGCCGCGAGCCCTTGGTTGCGCCGCAGTTCGATGTGGCCCAGCATATCGCGGTCCACGTCGCTGTCTTCGTCGATCTTCGGCTTGGCAAAGACCGCGAAGCCCACGTTACGCAACGCGTCCACCCACGGTCGAACCACATCGGCGCTGCCCGCCGCGATGTTGGTGAAGACGGTGGCCTCCGGTTCGATCACCACGCCCGGACGGCCGGCACTGGCCTCCGCCGTGCGTCCCAGCAACCAGCGACCGAGCGCGTCGAAACGGGGCCGTTCCAGCGCCGTCGGGCGCCGGCCCAGGATCGAACCCAGGCCCATGTCGAGGTTGGGGGCGTCCCACACCAGCAGGACCCGTCCGCCGGGCGGTGGCGAGTAGCTCCCCAGGGCCCCGACGTCGCTACCGGACTGCGCCGCCGGTGAGTCGAGGGGGCCCGGTGCCGCCGGGGTCTCTTGTGTCAGGCTCATATTCCTCGCCTACTCATCGTCGAAGCCAGATGAATTCGGTCACGGCGCTGCCCGCTTCTTGGGCCTTCGTCTCGTATTTGGTGGTGGGGCGAACGACCGAGATCGGTAGGGATTCGTTGCCGGGGCCGACGCGGACGAGCCGGGATTCGGCATCGCCGACTTCGGCAATGTGCTCGGCATAGCCGGGGTGGTCCGTCGCCGCGTGCAGGACACCACCGGGGAGTAACCGGTCGGCGATCAGGGCAATCGTGCCTGGTTGCAGGAACCGGCGTTTGTGGTGGCGGGCCTTCGGCCACGGATCGGGAAAGAAGACGCGGACGCCGGTCAGCGAACCCGGGGCGATCAGATCCTCCAGCACGTCGATCGCGTTTCCGCGGATCAACCGGATGTTGCCAACCCGCTCGCGGTCCATCGCGGACAGCAGCTGCGCCAGCCCGCGGCGGTAGATTTCGACCGCGATCACGTCGACACCGGGCTCGTCCTTGGCCATTGCCAGCGTGGACGTGCCGCTGCCACAACCGATCTCGAGCACCACCGGCGCCTGGCGGCCAAACCACGCACGGGTGTCCAACGGCTTCGGACGCTCGCGCGCGGTGCCCGGGGGCGTCCCCACCGACAGGCCCAGTTCCGGCCACAGGCGGTCCCAGGTCTGGCGCTGGGCGCCGGAAAGCGCGGAACGCCGCGAGCGGAAGCTCGTGGCCGGGAGATGGCGCTGCTCGGGGCGGCCCGAATCCGGCGCATCCGGTGCTGGCATCGCGGCCTCTCCCGTCTCCGGGCCAGCGTCCAGCGCGTCGGGACAGATCCCGACCCCGGGTTGCGCATGCATTTGTCCATCGTGGCCCATGAACATGCGATGTTGCCGCCCCTGATCCAGATTGATACCCAACAGTTGCCTTCAGCTGGTAACAGATAAACGGTGGCTCGCATCTCGTCGACGCAGATGCCACCATTCGTTGAGGCCCGATCGGCCGCCCGGCAAACGGACCTGGCCTCGGCGACGACCCCGCATCCGGCGGGGGCTAAGCCTTCCGGGCCGGGCCGGGCCGATTCGGGCCTATCGGATCGAACGGGCAGGAGATGACGGGACAAGGGCACGAGACTTTCGCTGACGGGCTGGCACGCTTTGCTGCCGGCCGCGCTGACCCGCGCGTCACGGCGATCGCCGACCGGGCCGCCGCACCGCTGCGCGTGGTTGTGCGCGGGCGCCCCGGGGTGGGTCGCCGGACGGTGGCGCGCGCCCTCCACCGCGCCGGAATCGCGTCGGGGATCTCGGCGACGACGGGAGCGACGACGTCGGCATGTGACGCCGACGTGGTTGTCTACGTCACCGCGGAGGTGGTCAAACCCGAGGACACCGACGCGATCGCCGCGGCCGGGCGCCCGGCGTTGGCCGTGCTGAACAAAGCCGATTTGGCCGGCTCCCTTTCCGGCCGGTCCGGGGATGCGCCGATCGCGGCGGCGCGGATGCGCTGCGCCGAGTTCTCCGAACTGGTCGGGGCGCCCATGGAGCCGATGATCGGATTGCTCGCGGTCGCCGCGCTGGACGACCTGGATACCGACCTATGGGCCGCGCTGCGGGTGCTGGCCGCCGATCCGGGCGGCGCCGGCAGCCTCGACGGTTCCTTTTCCGGGTTCCTGGCGGCGGACAACGCGGTTCCGACCGACGTGCGGGGTCGCCTCCTGGATGCCCTCGACCTCTTCGGCACCGCGCTCGGCATCGCCGCCGTCCGGCAGGGCAGGACGCCGGCGCAGGTCCGGGCCCTGCTGCGCCGGATGAGCGGTGTCGATGCCGTCCTGAACAAGACCGCGGTCGTCGGCGCGGAGGTGCGCTACCAGCGGGTGCTGGCCGCCGTCGCGCAATTGGAGGCCCTGGCCGTCTCCCGTGACGAAATCGCCGAGAGCATCAGTGGGTTCCTATCCCGCGACGAGACCGTCGTCGCGCGCATGGCGGCGGCCGTTGACCTGGCCGAGGCGGCCGGTCTGGACGTCGATCCCGTCGATCAGGACCGCGATGATGCGGCCGCACACCTGCCCCGGGCGGTGCACTGGCGGCGCTACAGCCTTGGAAGGCTGGGCCCGGTGAGCGATCTGCACCGCGCCTGCGGTGTGGATATCGCCAGGGGATCGCTTCGGTTGTGGTCGCAGGCCCGCGGGTCGCCGCACGGGGAGTCCTCGCGGTGAAGGGCGACGGCGTCGATCCGGCCGCCCAGGTGGACGCGCTGGTGGCGAAGATCGGGCCGCAGCTGGATGCGCCCGCGATCAACCGCTGTGACGTGGTGTTGGTGACCGGCCCCTGGATGGCCGGCGTCAGCGGGGTGGTCGCGGCGCTGCGCGAACGGCTGCCGCAGCACAAGTTCGTCGAGTCGACGGATCTGGGACCCGGCGATGCGCCGCTCGCGGCGGTGTTCGTCGTTTCCGCGGCGGCCCAACTGACCGGATCCGACTGCACACAGCTGGATGCCGCCGCCGGGGGCACCGACGTGGTTGTCGGGGTGGTGTCCAAGATCGACGTGCACCGCAACTGGCGCGACGTCGTTGCCGCAAACCGTGAAATCCTTGCCGCGCACGCACCGCGCTACGGCCACGTGCCCTGGGTGGGGGCGGCCGCCTCGCCCGACGTCGGCGAGCCGAGCGTCGACGACTTGGTGGAGACCGTTGCGAAACAACTCGCCGATCCCGACATCGGACAGCGAAATCGGTTGCGCGCGTGGGAATCCCGGCTCCAAAATATCGCCGGGCGGTTCGACCGTGATGCGGAGGGCGCCGGTCGACGGGCACGGGTCGACGCGTTGCGCGAAGAGCGCAGCACCGCCTTGCGCGACCGGCGCCATTCCAAGACCGAGCGCACCATCACGCTGCGCGGCCAGATTCAGCAGGCCCGGGTCCAGTTGTCCCACTTTGCGCGCAACCGGTGTTCGTCGCTGCGCACCGAGCTGCAAGAGGACGCCGCGGGTCTGTCGCGGCGCAACATGTCCGGCTTCGAGGCGGATACGCGCGGGCGGCTCGACACGGTGATCGTCGAGATCAACGACGGCATCACCACCCAACTCGCCGACATCGCGCAGGCGATGAGCCTTCCGGTGGCGCTGCCGGACGTCGAGACGCTGCCGACGGTTGACATCCGGCTTCCGCCCCTGAAATCACGCCGGCAGGAAACCTGGCTGATGACGCTGCTGGGCGCCGGCTTCGGGCTTGGCGTGGCGCTGATGCTCGGTCGGCTGGTGGGCGGCCTGGCCTCTCGGCTGGGTCCCGGGCTGGCCGCGGCCGGGGCCGTGGGGTGCGTGGCGATCGGGCTGGCGCTCACGTTGGTGGTGATCCACATCCGCGGCCTCTTGCGCGACCGGGCGTTGCTGGACCGCTGGGCGGGTGATGTGACGTCGTCGCTGCAATCCGTGCTGGAGGAGTTGGTCGCCACCCGCGTTGTGATCGCGGAGTCGGCGCTGAGCACCGCGGCGACCGTCCGCGACGAGGCGGAGAACGCAGAGGTGGCCGATCAGGTCAGCGCCATCGACGGCGAACTCCGCGAACACGCCATCGCCGCGGCGCGGGCGGCGGCGGTGCGTGACCGGGAGATGCCCACGGTTAAGGCCGCGCTGGACGCCGTGCGCGCGGAACTGGGGGAACCGGAAATTTCCCAACCCGAGAAGGCCGCCGGCGACAAGGGCGGCGATAAAACCGACAAACCCGCCTCGACGAGCGCGTATGGCGATCTGCCGTGACGTTTGGCAAGGCTTCTGAATCGTTGTTGTGAGGAGGCTTATACCCGCCCGAGACCTCCCCGACAAGTAGTCCACGATAACCTGTAGTTAACGCCACCATGTAAACAGTTGTGTGGGCGCGCGCACGTAAGCGAGAGTTGCCGGTAAAGCAGGCAGAAGAAGAATTCAGGAGAGTTCGATGACTTCAGCGACCATTCCCGGTCTGGACAATGCTCCGACAAATCACCCGGGCCTGCTGGCGTGGGTGCAGGAGGTTGCCGAGCTCACCCAGCCGGACCGGGTGGTCTTCGCCGACGGCTCCGACGAGGAGTTCAACCGGCTCGCCGCGCAGCTCGTCGAGGCCGGCACCTTCAAGAAGCTGAACGAAAAGAAGCACCCGAACTCCTACCTGGCGCTGTCCGACCCGTCCGACGTGGCGCGCGTCGAATCCCGGACCTACATCTGTTCCGCGCGCGAGATCGACGCCGGGCCGACCAACAACTGGATGGACCCCGCGGAGATGCGGTCCACCATGACCGACCTGTACCGCGGCTGCATGCGCGGCCGCACCATGTGGGTGGTGCCGTTCTGCATGGGACCGCTGGGCGCCGACGACCCCAAGCTGGGCGTGGAGATCACCGACTCCGAGTACGTCGTGGTTTCGATGAAGGTGATGACCCGGATGGGCAAGGCCGCTCTGGAGAAGATCGGCGACGACGGGTTCTTCGTCAAGGCGCTGCACTCGGTGGGGGCCCCGCTGGAGCCGGGCCAGGCGGACGTGCCGTGGCCGTGCAACGACACCAAGTACATCACCCACTTCCCGGAGACCCGCGAGATCTGGAGCTACGGCTCCGGCTACGGCGGCAACGCCCTGTTGGGCAAGAAGTGCTACTCGCTGCGCATCGCTTCGGCGATGGCCCACGACGAGGGCTGGCTCGCCGAGCACATGCTGATCCTCAAGCTGATCTCCCCGGAGAACAAGGCGTACTACTTCGCCGCGGCCTTCCCGTCGGCGTGTGGCAAGACCAACCTGGCGATGCTGCAGCCGACCATTCCGGGCTGGCGCGCCGAGACCCTCGGCGACGACATCGCCTGGATGCGGTTCGGCAAGGACGGCCGGCTGTACGCGGTCAACCCCGAGTTCGGCTTCTTCGGGGTCGCGCCGGGCACCAACTGGAAGTCCAATCCCAACGCCATGCGGACCATCGCGGCGGGCAACACCGTTTTCACCAACGTGGCGCTCACCGACGACAACGACGTGTGGTGGGAAGGCCTGGAGGGCGAGCCGGACCACCTGATCGACTGGAAGGGCAACGACTGGGAACTCCGCGAAACGGATACCAAAGCGGCGCACCCGAATTCGCGATACTGCACGCCGATGTCGCAATGCCCCATCCTGGCGCCGGAGTGGGACGACCCGCAGGGTGTGCCGATCTCGGGCATTTTGTTCGGCGCCCGCCGCAAGACCACCGTGCCGCTGGTCACCGAGGCACGCGACTGGCAGCACGGCGTGTTCATGGGAGCCACCATGGGCAGCGAGCAGACCGCCGCCGCCGAGGGCAAGGTCGGCGCCGTGCGCCGCGACCCGATGGCCATGCTGCCGTTCCTCGGCTACCACGTGGGTGACTACTTCCAGCACTGGCTCGACATCGGCAAGAACGCCGACGAGTCCAAGCTGCCGAAGGTGTTCTTCGTCAACTGGTTCCGCCGGGGCACCGAAGGCCAGTTCCTGTGGCCCGGATTCGGCGAGAACAGCCGGGTGCTGAAGTGGATCGTGGACCGCATCGAGCACCAGGCCGGCGGCCAGGACACCGCGATCGGGGTCGTGCCGGGTGCCGAGGACCTGGACCTGAACGGGCTAGACGTCGACGGCGAGGACGTCGCGCAGGCTCTGGCGGTCAACGCCGCCGAGTGGCGCGAGGAACTGCCGCTGATCGAGGAGTGGCTCGAGTTCGTCGGCGAGAAGCTGCCCACCGGCGTCAAGGACCAGTTCGAGGCGCTCAAGCAGCGGCTGTCCGAGGCCGACTAGGGCTCTCGGATCCGCTCTGCCCGCAAGGATCTGGGCAGGTATACCGCCCCCGATCCGGCGACCGCGGCCGCGTCGCCCGGGTTGGAGATGGCGCAGCGCTTCAGTGACAGGCAGCCGCAGCCGATGCACGAGTCCAGGTTGTCGCGAAGCGCTATCAGCCCGGCGATCTGGTCATCGAGGCGTGCGCGCCAGGTCTTGGACAGCCGGGCCCAGTCGGCGCGGGTCGGGGTGCGGCTGTCCGGAAGTTTCGCCAGCGCGTCGGCGACCTCGTCCAGGCTCAATCCGACGTTTCGGGCAGCCCGAATGAAGGCCAGGCGCCGCAGCATCTGCCGTTCGAATCGGCGCTGACCGCCGGCCGTCCGAGTGGCCGAGATGAGGCCTTGGCTCTCGTAGAACCGGATTGCCGATGCCGCGAATCCGCTGCGCCGGCCTATCTCGCTGACGGTGAACAATTCCCGCTTATCCATGTGGCCTACCCAGATTGAGACTTGACTTAAAGTTTACTTTAACTTGCAGTATGGCCGTATGACTCAATCTCAACCCCACCCCGTTGCAATTGTCACCGGCGCGTCGCGAGGGTTCGGCAAGGCGCTGACGGCGGCCCTGCTGGACCGCGGCTGGACCGTCATCGGCGATGCCCGTCGCGCCGCCGAGCTGAAAAACACCGCCGCAGAGCTGAATTCAAGCCGATTGATCGCACTGCCCGGCGACGTCACTGACGCGTCCCATCGCGGTGCGCTGGTCGCCGCCGCGGCCAAGGCAGGACCCCTGCGCCTGCTGGTGAACAACGCCAGCCGGCTGGGCCCCAGCCCGCAGCCGGCGCTGGCCGACTATCCGGCGAGCGAGTTGTGGGCCGTGTACCAGAGCAACTTGTTCGCCCCGCTGGCGCTGATCCAGGCGACGCTGCCCGCGCTTACCGAAAACGCGGGGGCAATCGTCAACCTGACCTCAGACGCCGCCGTCGAGCCCTACGCGGGCTGGGGCGGCTATGGCTCGTCGAAGGCCGCGCTGGATCAGCTCTCGGCCGTCCTGGCCGCCGAGGCGCCGGCCGTGCCGGTTTACGCCTTCGATCCGGGCGACATGCGGACCGAGATGCACCAGGCCGCGTTTCCCGGTGAGGATATCTCCGACCGTGCCGAGCCGGAGGCGAGAGTTCCGGCGTTGCTGCGCCTGCTGGACACCAGGCCGCCCGCGGGTCGGTACCGGGCCGCGGATCTGGCGGTATCGGGGGCGAGCCGGTGACGGTCTTCAACACTCTGGTGCGCCCGCGCACGCACTTCGACCGGCCGCCCGGCTCCGATGCCGTCGAGCCGCCGGAAGCGCACGGCGTCGCCCGGGACGGCGTCAAGCTGCTGGTTGCCCGGCCGGACGGGGTCAGCCACGCAGGATTCGCCGACCTCGGCGGTTTCCTGCGACCGGGCGATCTGCTCGTGGTGAACAACTCGGCGACCCTGCCGGCCGCGGTTGACGGCCGCCGCGCCGGGCGCCCCATCGTCGTGCACTTCTCGATGGCGCGCGCCGGAAAGCTTTGGGTGGTGGAACTGCGGCCCGTGGATGCGGACGGTCACCTCCCCGACATTCGGCCCGGCGAACGCATCGACCTGCCGGGCGGCGCGGCTCTCGTGGTTGGGTCGTCCTACCCGGAACCGGGCGTCGAGGGCGCGCGGTTGTGGACCGCGCGGGTGATCATCGAGGGACCCGAAGGCGGCGTCGGGTCGTATCTCGCCCGGCACGGCCGGCCGATCAGATATTCCTACGTTCCGCGACACTGGCCCCTGCGCTATTACCAGACCGTATTCGCCCGGCATGCCGGTAGCGCAGAAATGCCCAGTGCGGCAAGGCCTTTCAGCACCGAACTGGTAGCCGCCCTGGTGGCCGCGGGCATCGCGATCGCGCCGATCACCCTGCACGCCGGGGTGTCGTCCGCGGAGGCGGGCGAGCCACCGACCCCCGAACCCTTCGAGGTGCCGGCCGCCACCGCGCGGATGGTCAACTCGGCGCGCGCGGCCGGCGGCCGGGTGGTCGCCGTGGGCACCACGGTGACGCGTGCCCTGGAGTCGGCCGCCAACGCCGACGGTTCGGTGCGCCCCGCCGCCGGCTGGACGGATCTGGTGCTCGGCCCCGGCCGCCCGTGCCGGGTGGTCGGCGGCCTGATCACCGGCTGGCATGACGCCGGCGCGTCGCACCTGTTGCTGCTCGAGGCCGTCGCGGGCCCAGAGTTGGTCGCCGCGGCCTATCGGGAGGCCGTCGAACACGGCTATCTCTGGCATGAATTCGGCGACAGCGCCCTGCTGCTGCCGCTGCGTTGACGTAGTCGCCCACCCGCCGCCCGCCCGCGCAAGGGGTAATAAAGTCGGCGCATGCAGATTCGCCCCCATCTCGGCGCCAACAAGCCGGCCGTCGTCCTGCACCCGTCCGGGACGGTCATCACCTTCGAGGACCTGGAAGCCCGCGCCAATCGGCTGGCTCATCGGTTCCGCCAGGCCGGGCTGCGCGAGGGGGACACCGTCGCAATCCTGATGGAGAACAACGAGCACATCCACGCCGTGATGTGGGCGGCCCGCCGCAGCGGTCTGTACTACGTGCCGATCAACACGCACCTGACCGCGGCCGAGGCCGCCTACATCATCGACAACAGCAACGCCAAGGCCATCATCGGATCGGCGCCATTGCGCGGAACTTGCGTGGGCCTGGCAGAGCACTTACCGGGTGGGCTGCCGGGGCTGCTGATGATCGCCGGGGGGGATTCCTCCGGCTGGGAGCGCTACCCGGAATGCGTTGCGGACCAACCGGACACCCCGATCGAGGACGAAATCGAGGGCGACCTGCTGCAGTACTCGTCGGGCACCACCGGCCGGCCCAAGGGGATCAAACGCGAATTGCCGCACGTCTCGCCCGCCGAAGCGCCGGGCATGATGTCGGCCCTGGTCGGGTTCTGGATGGATCCCGACGCGGTGTATCTGAGCCCGGCGCCGCTCTATCACACCGCGCCATCGGTGTGGTCGATGAACGTCCAGGCGGGCGGCATCACCACCGTCGTCATGGAGAAGTTCGACGCCGAAGGCTGCCTCGACGCCATCCAGCGCCACCGGGTGACCCACGCCCAGTTCGTGCCGGCCATGTTCGTCCGGATGCTGAAACTGCCTCAAGACGTTCGCGATTCGTATGACCTGTCCAGCCTCAAGCGGGTGATGCACGCCGCCGCGCCGTGCCCCGTGGAGATCAAGAAGCAAATGATGGACTGGTGGGGTCCGATCATCGACGAGTACTACGCGTCCTCGGAGGCGATCGGGTCGACGCTCATCACCGCCGAGGACTGGCTGGCGCATCCGGGTTCGGTCGGCAAGCCCATGCTTGGTGGGGTGCATATTGTCGGCGAAGACGGCACCGAGCAACCGCCCGGCCAGGCCGGCGAGATCTATTTCGAGGGCGGGTACTCCTTCGAGTACCTCAACGATCCGACGAAGACCGCTGAGTCGCGCGGCAAGCACGGCTGGGTGACCGTTGGCGACGTCGGATATCTCGACGACGAGGGCTACCTGTATTTGACCGACAGGCGCCACCACATGATCATCTCGGGCGGGGTGAACATCTACCCGCAGGAAGCCGAGAACCTTCTGGTGACTCACCCGAAGGTGTTGGACGCGGCGGTGTTCGGCGTTCCCGACGACGAGATGGGGCAGCGGGTGATGGCGGCCGTGCAGACCGTCGAGGAGGCCGATGCCACCGATCAGTTCGGCGACGAGCTGATGGCATGGTTGCGAGACCACTTGTCGCACTTCAAGTGTCCCCGGTCGATCGCGTTCGAGGCGCAGTTGCCGCGCACCGACACCGGAAAGCTATACAAGAACGGGCTGATCGAGAAGTATTCGGTGTGACCGATGCTCCGGTTGGTCGACCTTTCGAGCGAGCCCTGTGCCGGTATCGCATCGCCCCCCGGCGTAATCGTGGCGCACGGCTCGGCCGCCGATATCGCACACGCCGAATCCTGGCTGGACACAGCGACTTTCACGCTGACCGAGGACCCGTGCGCCGATCGTAGGGTGGTCACCGTCGATTCGGTGCCCGACGCGGTTGCGGAGCTGACGCGGCGCTGTCAGCGTTGGCCGCACGCCAGCAGCGTGTGCGACGACGTGCTGCGCGCCGTCGACCCCGGCGGCCCGACGCTGGCAGGCGTGGTGACCGAGTCGTTGGCGTACTCGACCTTGCAGGCCGGCCCGGAGTTCGCGCGCTGGCTGGACGAGCGCGGCCCGGCCCGCATGCCCGAGATCGCCGACCCGGTGCAGGCCCAACGCGACGGCGACATCCTTCGCATCCGGTTCAACCGGCCGCAACGCCACAACGCGTTTTCCACCGATGCCCGCGCCGCGCTGCTCGAGGCGTTGACCGTCGCGCAACTGGACCCGTCGGTGACCGGGATGGTGTTGAGCGGCAACGGACCGTCGTTCTGCAGCGGCGGCGACCTCGCCGAGTTCGGCACCTTCGCCGACCCGGCGAGTGCACACCTGGCCCGCACCCGACACAGCCCCGCCCTGGCGCTCGACGCGCTGACCACCCGGCTCGGCCGAGCGTGCCGCGCCGAGGTGCACGGCCGGGTGCTGGGCAGCGGACTGGAGATGGCGGCGTTTTGCGGATGGGTTGCGGCGCGCGATGATTCGGTGTTCGGGCTACCCGAACTGAGCCTGGGCCTGATTCCCGGCGCCGGCGGTACCGTGAGCGTTACCCGCAGGATCGGCCGCTGGCGCACGGCGTATCTGATGCTGTCCGGGAACCCGGTGGGTGCCGATACCGCCCGGGCCTGGGGGCTGGTGGACGCGACTTACGTTGGCGCCCAAGGCGTTGCTCAGTAGGAATACGTCGTGGTGGTGATCGAGGGGATGGTCGAGACAACCGCCGCGACGAAGGCGAACCACAGAACGACGCCGATTACATAGCTGACGGCGCCCACGACCGCACCGATGATGGCCCATTTCTTGGCGCTGTCGGCCGCGGACTGGGCCTCGGCATACCGCCCCTGAGCCCACAGCCCGGACACCTTGGTGGAGTACACGATCGACACGATCCCGAGCGGGAGGCAACACAGGACCGTGCACAGAATCGCCCAGACGAGGTGGCCGTCAGGTTCGCTCTGGCCCGGCCAGCCCGGCTGCGGTGCCTGCTGGGGGGCCTGCCAGCCGGCCGGCGGCTGGCCCTGCCAACCGGACGGCTGCTGCTGGCCTTGCCATGGCGGCTGCTGTCCTTGCCATTCTGGCGAACCTTCGTACGGCCCCGGGGGATAACTCATGGCAACTGCCTTTCCGTGTGGTTCCCCGCGCGCCGCTTTGCTGGTGCCGAAGTCAGGCAAATATACAGCACGCCCCCGTCGGTCCGGGCGATTTGGCTTGGTCCTCGCCAGTCCTCAGATTTCGCCCCGGGCGACCAGCTGCCCGGCGATCACATTGCGCTGGATCTCATTGGTGCCTTCACCGACGATCATCAGCGGCGCGTCGCGAAAGTAGCGTTCGACGTCGTATTCGGTGGAGTAGCCGTAGCCGCCGTGGATGCGCACGGCGTCCAGGGCGATTTCCATCGCGACCTCGGAGGCGAACAGCTTGGCCATCCCGGCCTCCATGTCGCAGCGTTCGCCGCTGTCGTACCGCTCGGCGGCATACCGGGTGAGCTGACGGGCGGCGGTGAGTTTGGTCGCCATGTCGGCCAGGTAGTTGCCGACCGACTGATGTTTCCAGATCGGCTGGCCAAAGCTTTCCCGTTGCTGGGCGTAAGCCAGCGCGTCCTCGAGCGCCGCCGTCGCCACGCCCAGGGCTCGGGCGGCCACTTGGATGCGGCCGGTCTCGAGTCCCTTCATCATTTGCGCGAATCCCTCGCCCGTGCGGCCGCCCAGGACCGCCGACACCGGCGCGCCGAAGTCGTCGAACGACAGCTCGCAGGATTCGACGCCCTTGTAGCCCAGCTTGGGCAGGTCCCGTGACACCGTCAGGCCGGGCCCGTGCTCGACGAGCACAATCGAGATGCCCTTGTGACGCGGGGTGGCGTCGGGGTCGGTCTTGCACAGCAGCGCGATCAGGCCCGAACGGCGCGCGTTGGAAATCCAGGTCTTGGAACCGTTGATCCGCAGCCCGCCGAGCCGTCGGGTAATGCGGTCGTCGACATGTTCTGCAGGTCCGAGCCGCCGCCCGGCTCCGTCAACGCCATCGTGGCCCGCACCTCGCCGGTGGCCATCGCGCGGCAGGTAGGCACGCTTCTGCTGCTCGGTGCCGAACAGCGTCAGCAGCTTGGCCACCACGGTGTGCCCGCCCATCGCGCCGGCCAGGCTCATCCAGCCGCGCGCCAGCTCCTGGGTGACCCGCACGTAGCACGGCATCGACACCGGTGAGCCGCCGTATTCCTCCGGGATCGCCAGGCCGTAGATGCCGATCCGCTTCATCTGCTCGATCCACGCCTCGGGATAGGTGTTGGCATGCTCGACCTCGCGGACACTCGGTTTGACGTCGCGGTCGATGAACGCCCGCACCGTTGCGACCAGCATGTCTTCTTCGTCAGTCACCCGTGACCACCCTCCACCGTTGACCCCCGATTCGACACCCTGCCAGCATGTGGCGTTGTGAGTGCTAACGGGTATGCGGGTCAGCGCGAAGGCGGGCCCTACTTCGATGACCTCTCGGTCGGCGAGGTGTTCGACTGGGCGCCCGCGATGACGCTGTCATCGGGGTTGGCCGCCGCCCATCAGGCGATCGTCGGGGACCGGCTGCGGCTGGCGTGCGACGCCGTTCTCTGCACCGCGGTGACCGGGGTGCCGGGGCCGCTGGCGCATCCGGCGCTGGTCTGTGACGTGGCGATCGGGCAGTCGACGCTGGTCACCCAGCGGGTCAAAGCCAACCTGTTCTACCGCGGCCTGGTGTTTCACCGCTTCCCGGTCGTCGGCGACACCATCTACACCCGCACCGAAGTGATTGGGCTGCGCGCCAACTCGCTAAAGGCGGGCCGCGCGCCGACGGGAATGGCGGCGCTGCGGATGATCACGATCGACCAGGCCGATCGGTTGGTGCTCGACTTCTATCGCTGTGCCATGCTGCCGGCCGGCCCCGACTGGGAGCCGTCCGAGGCGCCCGGCGACGACCTGTCGGCCATCGGTGCCGACACGCCCGGCCCACCCGCCGATCCGACCGCGCACTGGGACCGCGAGGTCTTCCGAAACCGGGTGCCCGGTCCGCATTTTGACCCCGGCCTCGCGGGTGCTGTGCTGCGTAGCACCGGTGACGTGGTCAGCGGCGCACCCGAACTGGCCCGGCTCACCCTGAACATCGCTGCCACACATCATGATTCGCGGGTCGGCGGGCGCAGGCTGGTGTACGGCGGACACACCATCGGGCTCGCGCTCGCGCAGGCGAGCCGGCTGCTGCCCAATTTGGTGACGGTTCTGGGTTGGGAGTCCTGCGATCACACCGGTCCGGTGCACGAGGGCGACACCCTCTACAGCGAGCTGCACGTCGAGTCCGCGAAGCCAACCGAACACGGCGGGGTGCTGGGGCTACGGTCGCTGGTCTACGCCGCGGGCGAGCCCGACCGGCCGGTACTGGACTGGCGGTTCAGCGCGCTGCATTTCTAAAGACGCGTCGGACAGCCACGCGCACAATGGTGGGCGTGAGTTCGGCTTCGTCGATGTGGCAGGCCCAGTGGGGCAGTAGCGGGCTGGCCTTCCTGACCGGGCCGCCCGACGGGCCGCCCGACTTCTCCCGTGCGAACGTGCTGGCCCGTGCGCGGAGCGTGGCCGCGGCGGCCGGACGCCGAATGGATATCGCCATCGACGCGGCCGGCCTGCTGACCGGGCGGGCCGGATTGCTCGGACTGACCCGCGGCGGCCGGGTGTCGGCCGGTGGGGCCACCCGGTTGTTGGCGGCCCGCGACGGCTGGTGCGCGATCACGTTGTCGCGCCCCGACGACGTCGCCGCCGTCCCCGCGCTGCTGCGGGTCGACGAGGCGCCCGCCGATCCTTGGCAGGCGTTACAGCATTGGGCCGCAATGCATCCGGTGTCCACGATCACCGGGCGGGCGGGCCTGCTCGACCTCCCGGCGGCCGGCCTTGGCGAGGCCACCGCCGCAGCACCGCGGGTGCGGCGGATGGGGTCCCGGGCGCATGGGCGCGGGTTGGCCGGCCTGCTGGTAGTCGACCTGTCGTCGATGTGGGCCGGCCCGCTGTGCGGGCAGCTGCTGGCGCGCGCCGGGGCAACCGTCGTCAAAGTCGAAAGCCCGCGCCGGCCGGACGGCACCCGAGACGGCGACCGTGCCTTCTTCGACTGGATCAACGGTGAAAAACTTTCCTACTGCCTCGATTTCGACGCCCAGGCCGAGGAGCTACGCGAGTTGCTCGCCGTCGCCGATATCGTGATCGAAGGATCCCGCCCCGCGGCGCTGGCGCGGCGTCGGCTCGGGCCGGACCACGTCGCACCACGGTCGGGCCGCATCTGGTTGCGTATCAACGGATATGACGCGCCCAGGCCGGCATTCGGCGATGACGCCGCGGTGGCCGGCGGCCTGGTGGGTACAGCCGCCGATGGACCGGTGTTCTGCGGCGACGCCATCGCCGACCCGCTGACCGGGCTGGACGCGGCGTTGGCGGTGGCGGAATCGCTCGGCCGGGGCGGAGGCGAGCTGATCCACGTGTCGATGGGCGCCGTCGCAGCGACCTACGCGGCGCTGCCAACGCTGGCGTCGGCAGCGGAGCATCCGGCGCCGCCACCGCAGGCACCGCGGGCATCCGGCCCGGCGCCCGAGCTGGGCGCCGACAACGACGCCGTTCGCCGCGCCGTCGTCGAAAGGGGTTGCCCGTCATGCTGATTCGGAACGCCACACTGCTCGATGGCACGGTCACCGATATCCGGGTCGACGCACGGATCGACGAGGTGGGCGACGGCCTGGTCGCCCGGAAGGGGGAGGGGGTGCTCTTCGCCGGCGGCGGAACCGTCCTGCCCGGCCTCCACGACCACCACGTGCACTTGCGCTCGGCGGCTTCCGCGTTGGATTCGTTTTTCGTCGGGCCGCCCGGGGTCAGCACCAAAGCCCAGCTGACACAACTCCTTTCGAACGCGACGCCGGGCCCCGACGGGTGGATTCGCGCCGTCGGCTATCACGAGTCGGTCGCAGGCGAGTTGGACCGGGCCGCGCTCGATGCCGTACTGCCCGACGTCCCGGTGCGCATCCAGCATCGCAGCGGCGCGCTGTGGATCCTCAACTCCGAGGCACTGGGCCGGGTCGGCCTCGCCGAACATCCCGACGGGCGCCTGCGCAGCGCCGACCATGGCTGGTCGGAGGCGCTGCAGCGGCGCGAAAGCGACCTGGCGGAGCTCAGCCGCCGAATCACCGCGACCGGCGTCACGGGCGTCACCGACGCCACCCCCGACCTCGACGCCGATGACTTGGTCTCGCTGTTGGTGGCGCACCGTCACGGCGAGTTTCGCCCACGGCTGCGGTTTCTGGCGCCGGGTAAGAAAATCCTGCAGGATGATCGCCTTGACCTGGACTCGCTGACCAACTGGATTGCCGATCACCACAAAGACGACCGACCGGTCGCCGTGCACTGTGTGACCGCGGCCCAGCTGGTGGTGACCATCGCGGCCCTGCGCGCCGCCGGCAGCCATCCGCTGGATCGCATCGAGCACGCCGCCGTGGTGCCCCGCGAAAACCTGGCCGATCTGAGCGACCTCGCCAAGCTGGGCCTCACGGTGGTGACGCAGCCCAACTTCGTCGCCGAGCGCGGCGATCAGTACCTCGCCGACATCCCCGCCGCCGAGCACGATCAGCTCTGGCGCGTCGCATCCCTGTTGAACGCGGCGGTGCCGGTGGCTCTGTCGACCGACATGCCTTTCGGCCACGGCGACCCGTGGACGGCGATGCGCGCCGCCGTGCACCGCACCACACTGAGCGGCGCCGTTCTCAATGCGAACGAATGTGTTTCGGCGCTAAAGGCTTTGACGATGTTTTTGGGCTCACCGGATGAGCCGGGCCGGGCGCGGACCATCGAGATCGGACAGCCGGGGGACCTCTGCGTG
This sequence comes from uncultured Actinomycetota bacterium, assembly GCA_963703795.1. Taxonomy (GTDB): domain Bacteria; phylum Actinomycetota; class Actinomycetes; order Mycobacteriales; family Mycobacteriaceae; genus Mycobacterium. Next base: position 156,485 of record CAVPFT010000059.1, read on the forward strand.
CTGACCGAACCACCGGCGACGGCGCTGGCCGAGCTGGACGCCGGCATGGTGGCGGCCACCATCATCGGCGGCGAGCTTGTCTACTTCGCGATGTGACCACGCTCAACTCGCCGGGGCGAGGGCGGCGCGCAGGCTGTCGCACTGGCTGTCGAAAAACCTGCGGGACACTGGGGCTTTCGACGCCACAATGTCGAAGCCGTGGAAGGCACCCGGAACGACCTCGACCTGGCACGGCACGCCCGCGTTGGTCAACCGTTCGGCGTAGGCCAGATCTTCGTCGTGGAACAGGTCGTGGGTGCCCACGCCGATCCATGTCGGCGGCAGCCCGCTCAGGTCGTCGCGGCGCGCGGGGACGGCGACCCGCGGGTCGGCGTCGCCGAGATATGCCGCCCACCCGAAGCGATTGCTGCGCGCGTTCCACAGCCGGTAGTCGGAGTTCTCGGCGGTCGCGGAACTCCGGTCGTCGAGCATCGGGTACACCAACACCTGGTACGCCGGTGTGAGTTCGCCGCGGTCCCGCGCCAGCAGGGCCAGCGCCGCCGCCAGGCCGCCGCCGGCGCTGGCGCCGGCGATCGCCACCCGGCCCGGGTCCACCGAGGGCAGGCCGGCCAGCCACGTCAACACCGAGTAACAGTCTTCCAGTGGAATGGGATACGGATGTTCCGGCGCCAGGCGGTATTCCACCGACGCGACCGTGATGCCCAGCCTGGCGCTGAACCGGCGGCACAGCCGGTCGTCCATTTGGGCCTTCCCGATGACATACCCCCCGCCGTGGATCCACAGCAGCGCGGGCGTGGGTCCGGTCACGCCGGAGGGCCGGAACAGCCGAACGCCGGCTCCCGATGCCAGGGTGATCACCTCGACATCGCCGGATGCGCCGCGGCTAAGGAGGCGTCCCGTCGACGCCATCAAGGCCCGCATGATCGGCAAGCTCCGGGGACCGACGATTCGCTTTGGGGCGATGCGGGCGATTCGGCGCAGGTCGGCGTGAACGTCATTGTGCGGCATCGGTCCAGTATCCATCCGGGCTTGCTTCGGCACCGAATCGCCTGTGGGTTGGCCCCTCGACGATCGGGGTACCGATCCGATTGATCGAAACGCCGGCCCATCGCGTGTATATCAGCGTGTCGGCGATGCGGGTTCCTCGGGCGCTACGCGAGAGGCGAGAAATGCTGGGGCATCTCTACGATCGGGCGCTCGGCGGCGAGCGATGCTGGATTCGTCACGAGGACGGGCAGGTCCGGTCGCTGCCCGCGCACCGTTGGCTGGGCGCGCGGAACGGTGACGCACCGGGTGACGCCGTCGACGACGCCTTCGACGACGGCGTCACGCGGCTTTGCGCCGGGCCGACGATCGAGCTGGGGTGCGGGCCCGGACGGTTGGTCGCGCGGCTGATTCGGCGGGGAATACCCGCGCTCGGCATCGATCGGTCCGCGACGGCGATCCGCCTGGCGGGTCGCGGCGGTGCGCCGGCCCTGCTGGGCGACGTTTTCGAGCCGTTGCCCGGAACGGGGCGTTGGCAGACGGTCCTGCTGGTCGACGGCAACGTCGGCCTCGGTGGCGACCCGCGGCGGATCCTGGGCCGCGCCGCCGAGCTGCTGGGCCGCGGAGGGCGTTGCGTTGCGGAGTTCGACACCGATGTCATCGGGATCCGTCCGCGCTGGGTGCGGCTGGAGTCGGCCCGCGAGGTCGGGCCCTGGTTCCGATGGGCATCGGTCGGTGCGGACAGCGCGGCCGCGCTCGCCGCGCAGGTCGGTCTGAACCTGACCGGTGTCCGTCTCGTCGGCGGCCGGGCGGTTGCGATACTGGCAGCCTAGTGAGCCTGAAGTTTCGAAGTCCGTTGCGCGGCCCCTGGCTGACGTCGGTGTTCGGGCTGGTGCTGTTGATCGCGTTGCCCATCGTCATCATCACCGGGCTGCTGTCCTACATCGCCTACGCGCCGCAATTCGGGCAGGCCATTCCCGACCACGTCGGCTGGCTGCGACTGCCCCTCTTCACCTGGCCGACCCGTCCGGCGTGGTTGTACCGGCTGACCGAGGGTCTGCACGTGGGGCTGGGCCTGGTGATCATCCCGGTGGTGCTGGCCAAGCTGTGGTCGGTGATCCCGCGGCTGTTCGTGTGGCCGCCGGCCCGCTCGATCGCCCAGCTGCTGGAGCGGCTGTCATTGCTGATGCTGGTCGGCGGGGCACTGTTCGAAATCGTCACCGGTGTGCTCAACATCCAGTACGACTACATCTTCGGGTTCAGCTTCTACACCGGCCACTATTTCGGGGCTTGGGTGTTCATCGCCGGTTTTCTGATGCATATCGCGGTCAAGATTCGGCGCATGGTCACCGGGTTGCGCTCGTTATCGCTGCGAGAAGTGTTGCGCACCAACCGCAGTGATACCCATTCCCAACCACCCGATCCGGACGGGCTGGTGGCCGCCGATCCCGCCGAACCGACGATGAGCCGCCGCGGTGCCCTGGCACTGGTGGGCTCCGGCGTGCTGCTGGTCGGCGTCCTGACCGTTGGCCAAACCCTCGGCGGTGCCGCCCGCGGCGCCGTCTTACTGCTGCCGCGGGGGCGCGGCGTTCGTGAGTTCAAGGGCGATTTCCCGGTCAACAAGACCGCCGTCGCCGCGGGGATCGCGCCCGAGAGTGTCGGCGGGAGTTGGGTGTTGACCCTGCGCGGTGGGCCCGCGGAGGTGGTGCTGGACCGCGCCACGCTGGCCGGTATGCCGCAATTCACGGCGCGGTTGCCGATCGCGTGCGTCGAAGGGTGGTCGACGGTGCAGACCTGGAGCGGGGTGCGGCTTTCCGAGCTGGCCCGGATCGCGGGCGTGCCCGCGCCCCGCGCGGCGCGAGTGGCGTCGCTGCAACGGGGCGGTGCGTTCGGTGCGGCGACGTTACAGGCCAACCAGATTGGCGATGCGGACGCGCTGCTGGCGCTGCGGGTCAACGGCGCCGACCTGTCTTTGGATCACGGCTATCCGGCACGCATCATCGTTCCGGCGCTACCCGGCGTGCATAACACCAAATGGGTGGCGTCCATCGAGTTCGAACCGAGCTGAGATGTCGGGATTGGCAACGCGTTTCAGGACGATCTACGGATCTCATCCGTTGCACCTGCTGACGATGCTGTCCGGTTTCGCCCTGTTGGGCTACATCGTCGCCACCTTCAAGCCGGCAACGCTGTGGAATCCCGGCACCTGGTGGCAGTCGATTGTCGTCTGGTTGGCCGCCGGCGTCATCGCCCACGACCTGCTGCTCTTCCCGCTGTACGCGCTCGCCGACCGGGTGCTGTCCGCGCGGATCGGTCGGCGGGCGACCCCGGCACGTCGTCCAAAAGTAAGTGCCCGCAACCACATTCGGGTGCCGGCTCTGGGTGCCGGGCTGACGCTGCTGATTTTCCTTCCGGGCATCATCGAACAGGGCGCCCCGACCTACCACGCGGCCACCGGGCAAACCCAGCAGCCGTTTCTGGGCAGGTGGCTGCTGCTGACCGCGGCGATGTTCGCGGTGAGCGCCCTCGGCTACGTCGCGCGACGTGCCGTCGCCCGCCGGCGATCCGCGGCCCGTGGTGACACGCCTTAACGGATTCGTCAGGTTTGTCGATCCGGGCGGGGGTAATCAGGTGCTGCCCGGACAGTGAGCCGAAGTGATTGATAGTGAACGAGCGCGTATAGCGGGGCGGGTTGTCGGTGGGGGCGGCCAGGATGTGATCTGTGGGTGGGCGCGCATCGGTTCGGCGGATTGGTGATCCGGTGGTCGCGGCTGGCCCGGCGGGTGTGCGGATTCGCACGCGGATCCATGTGGCGGATGCTGAGGGTGCGGCGTTGGCCGAGATCGGGGATTTTCTCGGCAGTGTGTATCGGAGTGAGATTGCCCGGCGGATCGGTTGTGGTGCGCTGGATCGTGAAGGACGCGCGCGGTGGCGCACCCAGCGTAAGCAGGCGATCACCGTGGTGGCTTCGTCGCGGTGGGCAGGGGCGATAACCCGGACGGTCGAGGACCAGTATCAGTTGGGAATGCGCACGCTGGCCGCGCACGTGGCGGATCTGCGCAAAGCTGTGAAAGTGCTGGCCGAGCGGTGCGCGCTACGCCCGGGCGACCGAACCGCTGTTGTCGAGGATGCCGCGGGTGTATCTGCGGAACGCGGTTATGAGCGTCGGCGGTGGCGGGGCTATCGCAGTAAGGGCGAGCGCTTCAGCAAGACTCGGCGGCTGGCCATCTTGCGGCGGCGGTTGACGACGGCGGAGGCGTCGTTGGCGGCCGGGTGTCCATCGGTGGTGGTGGGTGGGAAACGCTTGTGGCGCACCCGCAATCATCTCGCGCAGTCCGGAATGAGCGAACGATGCTGGCGGAAGCGGTGGGATGCGGCCCGGATGTTTTTGACCGCCGATGGCGAATCCGGGAAAGCCGGCGGTAATGAAACCATCAGGGTTGACACCGAGGGCCGGTTACAGGTCAAGGTGCCCGCCGCGCTGGCGCAGCGGTTCGGCTCCCATCTTGTCGTCGTCGCCCCGGTGATGTTTGCCCACCGCGGCGGCGAGTGGGCTGCGCGGGTGGCAGCGCGGCGCGCGGTGCGCTACGACATCCACTTCGACCCGGGCAAGGGCCGCTGGTATCTAGACGCCTCCTGGAAAACACCACCGCGGCCAGCGCCCCAGCTCCATGAGTTGCGCGCCGAGCGAGTCTTGGGGGTCGACCTCAACGCCGACCACCTGGCCACCTTTGTGCTAGACGCGTCGGGCAATCCGGTCGGTGACCCGACGAGCATCGAGGTAGCCACCACATACCTGACGGCCAGCCGTCGTGATGGGCGGGTGCGCGCGGCGATCACCGCACTCCTCGACCTGGCCCAGCAGAACAACTGCGCAGCCGTGGTGATCGAGAACCTCGATTTCGCCGATGCCCGCGCCGCAGGCCGGGAAACCCTGGGCCGAGGGCAGCGCGGAAAGCGGTTACGCCGCACCATCGCCGGCATCCCCACCGCAGGTTTCCGGATGCGCTTGACCGCGATGGCCGATCGGCGCGGCATCGCCGTGATCAGGGTGGATGCCGCCTACACCAGCAAGTGGGGCGAGCAACACTGGCGAAAGCCTTTACAGCAGCAGACTTCCGGCACGGTCACCCGGCATCACGCCGCGGCGGCCGCGATCGGCAGGCGTGGGCTCGGCTTGGCGATCAGGCGACGGCCGGCAGGACCCCGCAACGGACAGCGGACCGCTGCGGGCACACCACCGGCCAGGCCTGATCACCTCCCGAGACCATGCGACGGCACGGTAGTTCCGGCCCACCGACACGCCCCATTGAGGCGCGCCGGTCCACCGGAGAACACTCGCCGCCTGCGGCCAAGACCGTTCGGGTCGCAACCTGGCAGGACTTGCTCCTGCTCAGTGACCAAGAACGGTAGGCTCCCTTCATGACTGCGAGGGGAACCCGCGTGACGCCCTACGTAAGATGGTTGCTGCGGGCCGGCCCCGCCGACTATATCCTGGCCTTAAGCGTGGCAGGGGCTTCGCTGCCGGTCGTCGGCAAGCGCCTGGAGCCGCTGGCCGGATTGACCGCAATGGGCATCTGGGGCGCCCGGTACGCCCCGGAAGCCCTATCGGCGATGAAGAAGGATTGGCGGACGCCGGGCATCAAGGACGAGCGCCGCCGGGATCGGGAGAGCACCCACGAGGCCTCCCTCGCGGCGCTGCGAGGGGTCGTGGCGTCCGCGGATCTCGACGGCGAATGGCCCACGGCGGAGCGGACGCCGCCGATCTGGGACGCGCTGCGTCAGCGCCGCTACCTCTATCGCCGCGGAGTCCACTACGGGAACAGCCCGGCGCAGGTGCTCGACGTCTGGCGCCGCGAGGATCTGCCCGTACAACCCGCCCCCGTCCTGGTCTTCGTGCCGGGAGGTGCCTGGATTCATGGTCGGAGCATGGGGCAGGGGTCCGCGCTGATGTCACGCCTGGCCGAGCTGGGGTGGGTCTGCCTGGCGATCGACTACCGAGTCGCGCCGCACCACCGTTGGCCGCGCCACATCACCGACGTCAAGACCGCCATCGCGTGGGCGCGAGCCAACGTCGACAAGTTCGGTGGCGATCGCAATTTCGTTGCGGTGGCGGGTTGTTCGGCCGGCGGACACCTGTCCGCGCTGGCCGGTCTGACCCCCAATGACCCCGCGCACCAAGCGGAGCTGCCCGAGGGCGCCGACAGTTCGGTGGATGCCGTGGTCGGCATTTACGGCCGGTACGACTGGGAGGACCGTTCCACTCCCGAGCGCGACCGGTTCGTCGACTTCCTCGAGCACGTGGTGGTCAGACGGACGATCGGCCGTCACCCCGAGGTGTTCCGCGACGCCTCACCGATCGCGCGCGTGCATCGTAATGCGCCGCCGTTCTTGGTGATTCACGGCAGCAAAGACACCGTCATCCCGGTCGAGCAGGCCCGTAGCTTCGTCGAGCGGCTGCGGGCGGTCTCGCATTCGATGGTCGGCTACCTGGAGCTGCCCGGCGCGGGCCACGGTTTCGACCTCATCGACGGCGAGCGGGCCGGCGTGCTGGCCCACGCGACTTCACTGTTCCTCAACCAGGTCTATCGCGCCAAGGCACGGATCGCGAAAGAGGTGATCTGAGCCTCCGCCGCTGAGTATCGTCGCCGTATGGGTAGGGGGCAGCGGTGAAACGGTTGAGCGGCTGGGACGCGGTACTGCTGTACAGCGAAACGCCGAACGTGCACATGCACACCATCAAGGTCGGTGTGATCGAGCTGGATGAAGACAGCCGCGGCTTCGATATCGACGCCTTTCGTGAGGTCATCGCCGGCCGGATGGACAAGCTTGAGCCGTTGGGCTATCAGCTGATCGACGTCCCGCTGAAGTTCCACCACCCGATGTGGCGGGAGAACTGTGAGGTCGACTTCAACCGCCATATCCGGCCCTGGAAGCTGGCGGCCCCGGGTGGTCGTCGCGAACTGGACGAGGCGATCGGACAGATCGCGAGCACCCCGCTGGATCGTGCCCATCCGCTGTGGGAGATGTACTTCGTTGAGGGCCTGGCCAACGACCGGATCGCGGTGGTGGTCAAGATCCACCACGCGCTCGCCGACGGCGTCGCTTCGGCGAACCTGATGGCCCACGGGATGGATCTGATGCCGACACCCCAGCGCAGCTCGTATACGCCCGATCCGGCGCCCACCGGGCGGCAGCTGATGGCGTCGGCGTTCGTGGACCACCTGCGCCACATCGGGCGGATCCCCGCGACGATCCGTTACACCGCGCAGGGCGTGGGCCGGGTGCGACGCAGTTCGCGCAAGCTCTCACCGCAGCTAACCATGCCATTCACGCCGCCGCCGACCTTCATGAACCACCGGCTCACCCCGGAGCGCAGGTTCGCCACCGCGACTCTCGCATTAGCCGATGTGAAGGAGACGGGCAAGAAGCTCGACGCGACGATCAACGACATGGTGCTGGCCATGTCCAGCGGAGCGTTGCGTACTTTGCTGTTGCGGTACGACGGCACGGCCGAACCGCTGTTGGCATCGGTTCCGGTGAGTTACGACTTCTCGCCGGAGCGGATGTCGGGGAACCGCTTCAGCGGGATGATGGTCGCGCTGCCGACCGACCTCGACGATCCACTGGAACGGGTGCGGGCCGCTCACGACAACGCCGTCTCCGCCAAGGAGAGCCACCAGCTGCTGGGGCCGGAACTGGTCAGCCGCTGGGCGGCCTACTGGCCGCGCGCGGGTACGGAAGCTCTGTTCCGGTGGATGTCCAACCGCGACGGGCAGAACAAGGTGCTCAACCTGAACATCTCGAACGTGCCCGGTCCCCGCGAGCGCGGCCGGGTGGGCGGCGCGCTGGTCACAGAGGTCTTTTCGGTGGGACCGTTGACCGCCGGCAGTGGCCTCAACATCACCGTGTGGAGTTACGTCGATCAGCTCAACATCTCGGTGCTTGCCGATGGCGCCACCGTCAAGGACCCGCACGAGGTGACCGAGGCCATGGTCGCCGACTTCCTCGAAATCCGAAGGGGCGCGGGGCTTTCCGACAAGCTGACGGTCGTCGAGACCGCGATGGCTCAGGCTTGATCCGAGGCTTGAGTGTCAGCCGCTACCATCAGCAGCGTGACTGGTAGCGAAGAAGCCGGCAATACCGAACCCGAAGTCCTCGTCGAACAACGGGACCGGATCCTGATCATCACCATCAACCGGCCGAAGGCCAAGAACGCGGTCAACGCCGCGGTCAGCCGCGGCCTGGCCGATGCGATGGATCGGCTCGACGGCGATTCCGGGCCTGTCGGTGGGGATCCTCACCGGCGCGGGCGGTTCGTTCAGCGCGGGCATGGATCTCAAGGCCTTCGCCCGCGGCGAGAACGTGATCGTCGAGGGCCGCGGCATGGGCTTCACCGAACGTCCACCGGTCAAGCCGCTCATCGCGGCGGTGGAAGGATACGGCCTGGCCGGCGGCATGGAACTGGCCCTGGCCACCGATTTGATCGTGGCGGCCAGGGACGGGGCGTTCGGCATCCCCGAAGTCAAGCGTGGGCTGGTTGCCGGCGGCGGCGGATTGCTGCGGCTGCCCGAGCGCATCCCCTATGCGATCGCCATGGAGCTGGCGCTGACCGGTGACCAGCTCAGCGCCGAGCGCGCGCACGCGCTGGGCCTGGTCAATGTCTTGGCCGAGCCGGGGAAGGTGCTGGACGCCGCGATCGCGCTGGCCGAGAAGATCACCGCCAACGGGCCGCTCGCGGTGGCCGCCACCAAGCGGATCATCGTCGAGTCCCGCGGCTGAAGCCTGGACACCCGGTTCGCCGAGCAGATCAAGATCCTGGCGCCGGTGTTTTCCTCCAACGACGCGAGGGAAGGCGCGGTCGCGTTCGCCGAGAAGCGCCCACCGGTCTGGACCGGCACCTAACCGGCCAGCTAGCGCGGCGAAACGGTCCGGGCTCGATCTTGGATCCCCCGGGATCTCGGCCTGGGACCCAACCTGGCGGCCCGCACCGAAAGTTAGATGACTTACACTGTGGCCTAGATTTGTAAAGGGCGGGGATCGGCGAAGGATCGAGGATGAGCGTTTCGTTGCTGCTCGAGATGGCTGCGTCGAGCAACCCCGATCGCACGGCCCTTGTCTCGGGAGACTTGCGGCTGACGACGCAGCAACTCAGCGACCTCGCCGACGGCGGCGCGGGTGTGATCGCGGGATCGAACGCCAAGCACGTGGCGTACGTCGGCACCGGCGGCGCGATGTTGCCGGTGCTGATCTTCGCCGCCGCACGCGCCGGGCTCGCCTTCACCCCGATCAATTACCGGCTGTCCGCCGACGGCGTCCGGGCGTTGATCGAGCGGCTGCCCGAACCGCTGGTCGTCGTCGATGACCGCTACCGGGACATGATCGGCGATGCGTCCGATCGGGTGATGTCGTCCGGCGAATTCCTGACGGCCGGGCGCAAAGGGGAGGGGGCCGCTGAGGTCCTGGCATTCCCCGACCCCGAGTCCGTCGCGATCGTGCTGTTCACGTCGGGCACCACGTCGCAACCCAAGGCCGTCGAACTCTCGCACAACAACCTGACCAGCTATGTGACCGGGACGGTGGAGTTCGAGTCGGCCGAACCGACCGACGCCGCGCTGATCTGCGTGCCGCCGTATCACATCGCCGGGGTCGGCGCCGCGCTGTCGAACCTGTATGCCGGCCGAAAGATGGTCTACCTGACCAACTTCGACGCCGACGAATGGGTGCGGCTGATCAACGCCGAGCGGGTGACCACGGCGACGGTGGTGCCCACCATGCTGGACCGCATCGTCACCATGCTGGAGTCCGGCGGGCACGAGCTGCCGTCGCTGCGCAACCTGGCCTACGGCGGCTCGCGGGTGGGCCTGCCGCTGGTGCGCCGGGCGCTCGAACTGTTGCCGCACGTGGGCTTCGTCAACGCGTACGGCCTGACCGAGACGAGCTCGACGATCGCGGTGCTGACCCCCGACGACCACCGCGCGGCGCAGGGGCGTCGGACGCCAACGCCGCCAAGCGGTTGGGATCGGTCGGACGGCCGGTGCCCGGCATCGAACTGCAGATCCGCGACGAGGACGGCACGGTGCTCGGGCCCGGCGAAACCGGTGAGCTGTTCGTGCGCGGCGAGCAGGTGTCGGGGCGGTATACCGGGGTCGGCTCGGTGCTCGACGAGGACGGCTGGTTCCCGACCCGGGACGTCGCCCTGCTCGACGACGAGGGCTACCTGTTCATCGGCGGACGCAGCGACGACACGATCATTCGCGGCGGTGAGAACATCGCGCCCGCCGAGCTGGAGGAGGTGCTCATCGAGCACCCCGCGGTGCGCGATGTCGCCGTGGTCGGCGTCGACGATCCGCAGTGGGGGCAGGCGATTGTCGCCGTGGTGGTGCCCGCCGCGGGCATCGATCCCGACCCCGAGGAACTTCGGGAACATGTCCGCAAGAGCTTGCGCGGGTCACGCACTCCCGACCAGGTAGTCTTTCGCGACGAGCTGCCAACCACTCACACCGGCAAGGTGCTTCGCCGGGAGATCATCGAGGATCTAGAAGGGCTACGAGCATGATCAAAAACGGGACCCGCCTCGCCAGCCAGGTGTGCGATACCCAGGTCATCGTGGTCAGAAGCGCCGACAGCCTCGACGACCTGCGTTGCGGTGGTGCGCCGATGGTGCCGATCGGCGGCGAACGGTCGGGCGACCTCGACCCGGCATTCGCCGACGGCACCGTGATGGGCAAGCGGTACGTCGACGAAACCGGTGCCGAGGTGCTGGTGACCAAGCCGGGCGCGGGGAGCCTGAGCGTCGGTGCGACCGCGCTACAGCTCAAAGAGGTCAAGCCGCTGCCGGCCAGCGACTGACGGCCTGCCGCGTTTACTGCCCGATCTTATTGCGAATGACGAATTCCCTTGCCTTGATGAGGAATTCGAGCTGCTCGCCAACTTGGCGCAGCGGGTCGGTACTGCGCGTCGAACGGGCCAGCACCACGGCACCTTCGAGGGCGGAGATCGACATCATCGCCAGCGATGCGGCACAAGCGTCCTCGAAGCCGTCGTTGACGAAAGCGCGGGTCAGTGCGGCGCACCAGCGGCCCAGGATGGCGCCGGCCTCGGCGGACAGCTTGGGGTCGTCGTCGCAGCCGATCGCCGCCGCAACCACCGGGCACCCCGCGGTGAAGTCGCCCTCGGTCAGCAGGCGCTCCCAGAATTCGACGAACTCGCCGAGCAGGGCCTTGGCGCCCCAGCCGGCGGCGTCGTCGATCATCGCGGTGATGGAGTCACCGGAGTAGCGCAGCGCCTCGGTCAGAATCTGATTGCGGCCGTCGGGAAAGTGGTAGTACACCGACCCGCGGGGCGCGCCGCTGCGGGCGAGCACCTCATCGATGGTGACCCCCGCCGCCCCGCGTTGACGCATCACCTCGGCGGCGCTGACCAGCATCTTTTTCCGGGTGTCGCAACGCTTCCCCGGGGCAGTGTCCAACTTTGTATTGGTCATGCAGCGTGTGACTGCCGCGGTACCGGCCAGTGGAAGTTACGCGGACTGAACCTGAGCGGCGGCCGCTTCAGGTCGGGCATCTCGCGGGTGAACTGGTAACCGGCGATGTTGAGCTCAAGGATCCACATGATCTTCTCCCGGCCTGTGTGGGGCCCATGGTTATGCTTAAAAACATATAAGACAGCAGTCGAGTAGGCAAGTTTTATTCCCTATGTAAACCCGTTAACACCGCAAATGGCGGACAGGGCTTGCCAACGGCCCTGGTCAGCGCAGACGTAACGATTCGGTTTCTATGCTTCTTTGCATAATCCCCGGCGCTGGGGTTCACTTTGGCGATGGCCCTACCAAACCTGGACACGGTGTCGCTCGAGCGCGATGGACACGTCCTGCTGATCGGCCTGAATCGGCCGCACAAACGCAACTCGTTCGACCGGGCGATGCTCGCCGATCTGGCCCGCGCGTACGGCGTGCTGGAATCCGACCCCGAGGTCCGGGTCGGCGTGCTGTTCGCGCACGGCGACCACTTCACCGCCGGTCTGGATCTCGTGGACGTCGGCCCCGGCATCGCGGCCGGCGAGCTTGCCGTCCCCCGACGATGGCCGGGATCCCTGGCGGCTGGACGGACCGTGGACGACACCGCTGGTCGCCGTGGCGCAGGGCTGGTGCATGACGTTGGGCATCGAACTGCTGCTGGCCGCCGACATCCGGATCGCGGCGGCCGGAACCCGGTTCACGCAGCTTGAGGTGCAGCGCGGGATCTACCCGTTCGGTGGCGCGACGATCCGGCTTCCCCGCGAGGCCGGGTGGGGCAACGCCATGCGCTGGCTGCTGACCGGCGACGAGTTCGACGCCGCCGAGGCGCATCGCATCGGGTTGGTCCAAGAGGTGGCCGAGGACGCGGGGGCGGCTCTGGCCCGGGCGCGCGAGATCGCGCACACCATCGCCGACCGCGCCGCACCGTTGGGGGTGCGGGCCACGCTGGTCTCGGCTCATCTGGCCCGCGAACAGGGCGAGGCCGCCGCGATCGAACGACTGCGCCCCGACGTGGCCGCGTTGTTCGCCAGCGCGGACGCCGCCGAGGGCGTGCAGTCGTTCATCGAGCGCCGGCAGGCCCGGTTCCAGGGCCGCTAGCCAACGCGAATGTGCGGCCAGCCGCACGCTCGGGCGCGAATGTGCGGGCAGCCGCACACTCGCGGGAACGAAGGTCTAGTCGAGCGTGTAGCCCATCGGCATCAGCACGCTCTTTTGCGCGGTGAAGTGCTCGACGCCTTCGGGCCCGTTCTCGCGCCCGATGCCGGAGTTCTTGTAGCCGCCGAAGGGACAGCAGGGGTCGAAGGCGTACCAGTTGATCGCGTAGGTCCCGGTGCGGATCTGCTCCGAGATCTCCATGCCGCGAGGCACGTTGGTCGTCCACACGCTGCCGGCCAGGCCGTACGCGGAGTCGTTGGCGATCTTGATCGCGTCCTCCTCGGTGTCGTACGGGATGATGCTCAGCACCGGACCGAAGATCTCCTCCTGCGCGATCGTCATCTTGTTGTCGACGTCGGCGAACACCGTCGGCTGCACGAAGAATCCGGTGTCCAGCCCTTCGGGACGGCCGCCGCCGCACACCAGCCGCGCGCCCTCCTCGATGCCCTTGGCGATGTAGCCCTCGACGCGGGCACGTTGCTTCTCCGAGATCAGCGACCCGATCTGGGCGGCCGGGTCCGACGGCGTCCCAACCGGCAGCGCCTGGACGAAAGCGCTTACCGCGTCGACGATTTCGTCGTACCGCGAGCGTGGCGCCAGGATGCGGGTCTGCGCCACGCAGGCCTGCCCGGTGTTCATGATCCCGGAGAACACCAGCATGGGGATCGAGGCGGCCAGGTCGACGTCGTCGAGGAGGATGGCCGCCGATTTGCCGCCAAGCTCCAAGGTGCACGGCTTGAGCATCTCCGCCGCGCGCCGGCCGATCTCCTTGCCGACGGCCGAGCTGCCGGTGAAGGAGAAGACGTCGACGTCGCGGTTGGACGTCAGCGCCTGGCCGGTCTCGATGCCGCCGGGCACCACCGAGAGCACGCCCTCGGGCAGGCCCGCCTCCGCGAACACCTCCGCGAAAGCGTTTGTGCTCAAAGGGGTTTCGGCGGCCGGCTTGAGGACCACCGTGCAGCCGGCCAGCAGCGCCGGGCCCAGCTTGTTGATCGCCAGGAACAGCGGCACGTTCCACGCCACGATCGCGCCCACCACGCCGAGCGGCTCGCGATGGACGATGGTCTGCCCGTAGCCGCCGTTGCGGATCTCGCGCCACTTGACCTGCTCGACGGCGGGGCCGGCGAAGAAGTTCATCGCCCCGATCCCACTCATCCATTGCATCGTCTCGACAGTGGTCGGCGGCTGGCCGGTCTCGAGGCCGAGCAGCTTGGTGAATCCGTCCTTGCGCTCCTCCATCAGCTTGAGCGCATTGGCGATGACGGCCGCGCGTTCCTTCGGCGGCGTCGACGGCCACGGGCCGTTGTCGAACGCCGCGCGGGCCGCGGCGACCGCGGCGTCAACGTCGGCCGCCGCGGCCATCGGCACCTTGCCGACGTATTCGCCGGTCGCCGGACAGTGCACTTCGATGACTTCGGAGGTCGACGGCTCCGTCCACTTGCCGCCGATGAAGAGTTTGTCGTATTCGGTCTTGAGGTCGCCCATGGCCGCCACCCTACCCAAGCCGAGGCAAAACGAGAACATGTTCCATTATCGGGGCGAAAGCACCAGCACGAGATTGCTCACCAGGAACTCGCGCAGCACCGGCACGGATGTCAGCCACCACGCCCATCGGGGGTGGTAGCGGGGAAATGCGGCCACCGCTGCGCCGGTGCTCGCGGCCCAGTCCAGACCGTCGGCGGCCGACACCGCGAACAACGACGACCCGTAGTCGTTTTTCGCGCGATGACCGTGTTTGCGGGCATACCGGTCGGCGGCGCGGGCACCGCCGAGGTAGTGCGTCAGGCCCATCTCGTGCCCACCGAACGGGCCCAGCCACACGGTGTAGGACAGCACCGCCAGGCCGCCCGGCTTGGTCACCCGCAACATCTCGCCGCCCAGCTGCCAGGGCCGTCGCACGTGCTCGGCGACGTTCGACGACAAGCAGATGTCCACCGAGTCATCGGCGAACGGAAGGGCCATGCCCGACGCGCGAACGAACTCGCCCGCCCCCCGATCGGCAGCCGGGCCGGCCGCGTGCATCTCGCCGGGATCGGGTTCGATGCCGACGTATCGGACACCCGCATCCGAAAACGCCGACGCGAAATACCCGGGCCCGCCGCCGACGTCGAGCAGCGTGCGACCCACCGGAGGCTCGGAGTGACCGGCCAGCCACAGGTCGGCGACCATCGCGGCGGTGTCGGCGGCCAGCGCGCCGTAGAACCGGGCCGGATCCGGTTGTTCGTAGCGGAACTCCGACAGCAGTCGTACCGAACGGGCCAGCGTTGCACGCCGCGCGAAAACGTCGGTGACGGCCGCTGAAGCTATTGGTCGTGCCTTTGCAGATACGGGGCCAAGCCGAATTTCTCCACGAGCAGCAGGAAATCGCCCCCGGAGCACGAAAAGTCGGGGGGGTCGTTGACGCGCTGCCGCACGTCGCGCGGCCACGAAAACCGCATGTCCAGACCCCCGATGGTGTCACGACATCCGATGGTCAGTGGTTGCGCGCCGGGCATGGACAGGACCATGACGGGCGTCGTGGCCAGATTCGCGGCCATCCGGCTCACCATCTGCTCGGTCGATGCGTACGAGGACCAGCCCTGTCTGTATTTGTAGGTTTCCGGTGTCGCGGTCACCTGCGCCACCTGAGCCGACGCAAGCAGCGCATTGCTGTTCGGGTCGACCACCCGGATCCCGTCCGCGCCCACGTCAATGGCCAGGCGAGGGTGGTTGAGTGAACTCAGGAGCTGTTGGCGCCGCCGGAATGCAAACGGTCCCATCTGCTGGATCAACGTGGAGCTGGGAAACAACAGGCACCGAGTCGGTCCCGCCGCTGCCAGCGGGCGTGCGGCCAACCCACTCGGAGTGCTCTGCCGGCCGGAGATCGTGAGAATCTCGCCAAACTCCGTGCCCGTCACCCAGGCGTCGACGTCCACCGGCAGGCCGTAGCCGGCGTCGGGCGCTTCGAGCGGGGTTCCGGGGGCAACGCGATAATCTCGACCGCCGAGAATGAACCGGCGCTGGCCGCAATGCAGGTGCAGCGCCGCACCCATCGTCTGGCCGCCAGATATCCCCCACACGCCCAGCTTCGCGTCGCCGAATGGGTAAACATCACCCGGCCGCTTGCTGACGGTCAGGGCATCCCTCGTGACATCGATGAGGATTCTTCCGCCTGAAGACCGTTGAGACCACCGATACCAGGCGCCGCCACCGCCAATAACGAGAGCAATCAGGCCGTACCGGAAAACCTTGCTCACGATCCAGCCGTTAGATCGGGACCCGCCCGAGCCATGCATGAAATACATCTGCACGGCCATATACAGCCCGCCCATGACGGCGGTAAACGCGAGGATCGCGACCACCATGATCAGGGAGGACCTGGCGCGGTGTTGCTGAAACGCGGGTGTCGTTATGGAGGCCCATTTCGAGCCAAACATCGGACGATGGGCCTCAAACCTGCGCGACGCGGTCGACTCGTTGCTGATGCTCATCGTGAAACGATCCCACTCACGGACCGGCGCCGCAAAGCTTTGCGGCCTCGCGCGAGCCGGTCGATCTCGCCGGACCCATTAGGCTGTTGAGCCATGTCTGATCTGCGCTCGGTGCTGCTGCTGTGCTGGCGTGACACGGGGCACCCGCAGGGCGGCGGCAGCGAAGCCTACTTGCAGCGCATCGGCGCGCAGCTGGCCGCCTCCGGGATCGCCGTCACGCTGCGCACCGCCCGCTATCCGGGTGCGCCACGGCGCGAAGTGGTCGACGGTGTGCGGATCAACCGGTCCGGGGGCCGGTACTCGGTGTACGTCTGGGCGTTGCTGGCGATGGCCGCGGCGCGGCTCGGACTGGGGCCGCTGCGGCGAGTGCGGCCCGATGTGGTCGTCGACACCCAGAACGGCTTGCCGTTCCTTGCCCGGCTGGTGTACGGCCGGCGGGTGGTGGTGCTGGTCCACCACTGCCACCGCGAGCAGTGGCCGGTGGCGGGGCCGGTGCTCGGCCGGATCGGCTGGTTTGTCGAGTCGACGTTGTCGCCGCGCCTGAACCGGCGCAATCAGTACGTGACGGTGTCGCTCCCGTCGGCGCGCGACCTGGTCGCGCTGGGCGTTGACGACGAGCGGATCGCGGTGGTGCGCAACGGCCTCGACGAGGCGCCGGCGCAATCGTTGCCCGGCCCGCGCTCGGCCGCACCGCGAGTGGTCGTGTTGTCACGGTTGGTGCCGCACAAGCAGATCGAAGACGCGCTGGACGCGGTCGCGGCGTTGCGGCCGCGGATCCCGGGTCTGCACCTCGACATCGTCGGCGGCGGCTGGTGGCGGGAGCGACTCGTCGACCACGCGCGACGGCTCGGCCTCACCGATTCGGTGACCTTCCACGGCCACGTCGACGACCTGACCAAACACCATGTGCTGCAAAGCTCTTGGGTGCACGTGCTGCCCTCCCGTAAGGAGGGATGGGGTCTAGCGGTCGTCGAGGCGGCCCAGCACCGGGTGCCCACCACCGGCTACCGATCCTCCGGCGGTCTGTCCGACTCGATCGTCGACGGGGTGACCGGGATATTGGTGGACAGCCGCGCCGAGCTGGTGGATCGCCTCGAACAACTGCTTTCCGATCCGGTGCTGCGCGATCAACTCGGCGCCAAGGCCGCGACCCGCAGCGGCGAATTCTCGTGGACGCAAAGCGCCGAGGCGATGCGCGGCGTGCTCGAGGCGGTGCGGGCCGGCGACTTCGTCAGCGGTTCGTGGAATCGCGAGACTTAATCCTCTGCTACGCCCGTCGGCGTGTCGTGTGCGTGGTTTAAGTGTCGGCGCCGCCAGCCGCTGACGACCGCGCCGACGCCGCCCCCGATCAGCATCGCCAGCCACGCCAGATGCGCGATGACCGTCGCCGTGCGCCGGGCGGGCGACGCCGCGGCGGTGTTGCCGCCGATCCGATACAGGGCGAATTCGTCGTCGCGGTAGACCGGCGTCAGCGCGTCGAGGGTGCGCGCGGCCGCAACCATGTCACCGGCGCTGTCGGATTCGACGACCAGCCACCCCACGCCGGCCGGGGCCAAAGCGGCGGGATCGGGCCCCGCCAGAAGCAGGTGCTGTACCGCCCGGGCGTGATTGCCCTCCCCGGGGACCACGACCCCGGAGATGGCCAGGTCACCGGTCGATCAGCACGTCGGCGCGCACCCAGCGCGGCAGTGGATCCAACACCGGCGCCGGGCCGGACCAGGAGAACCGCCGCATCGTGCCCGCGGGCAACACCGTCGACCGCCAGCGGGTCGGCGTTGATTGCCGCCGCCACCGCCGCCCATCCGGGCGGGTAGCGGACGGCGGACGACCTTGCCCCACACGCCCCAGGCCAGGTCGGGCAGCGCCAGGATCAGCGCGAGGCAGCAGGCCGCGGCCGTCACCGCCGGCCGCAACCACCGTCGCAGCGTGACCACGGCGCCGGCGCCCGCCAGCGTGTATCCCGGCACCGCCAGCGCCACCCACTTTTGCCCGTCGCGCAGCACACCCAAGCCCGGCGTGGCGTCAACCACCGCCCGCAGCACATGCAGACCCGGCCCGGTCGCCAGCGCCGCCGGTCACCAGCACTGACACCGCCGCCAGCACCAGCAGCGGCACCACCGCCGCACGGCGTGCCACCGCCGGCATCCCGGCGAGCACCACCCCCAGCAGCACTACGGCGGACGACACCGCGAAAAGCGTTGTCCGCGAAGCCCGGTACGGCCTCGCCATTCCAGATGCCGCCGAGGCTGGCCAGGCTGGCGAGCGTGCCCAGGCCGGGCTCGGCGCGTGGCGCGAAGGCGTTGACCCCCAGCGTGTTTGCCGCCGTGTGGACGGTCAACGACGATCCCAGCGCCGCCGCGGTCAGCCAGGGCAGCGCCGCCACCAGCGCGGCGAACGACGCAGCCGCGCGTGCACAGCCAGCGCGGCCGTCCGGCGCCGGGCGCCGCCACGCAGACCAGCGCCACCGTCGCGGCGAGCAACAGGCCCGGTCGGGGTCAGCCCGGCCAGCGCCATCCAGAAGGCCAGCACGAAGACCTCGCCGGCCGGACCGGCTCGCGGTCCGCAGCGTCAGCATCGCCGTCGCAACCCACGGCAGGCAGCCGTAGCCGACCAGCAGGCTCCAGTGGCCCTGCAGGAGTCGTTCGGCGACATAGGGATTCCAGATCGCCAGCGTGGTCGCGACGAACTGGCCGGCCGCGCCCGCGCAGGGTAGTGCCGTCGCGACCAGTCGGGCCGCACCCCATCCCGCGAGCCACAGCCCGAGGACCAGCAGCGTCTTCACCACGATGCCGCCGTCGAGCACGTGCGACGCCAGCGCCACCGCGAAATCCTGTGGTGTCGCCCGCGGCGCCGACGTCAACCCGAGCGCGGTATCGGAAAGGTACGACCGGGGCGTGGACACCCCGTCGCGCAGCAGTAGGTACCCGGGCTTCAGTAGCGGCGCGACCACCAGCAGCGCCAAGCCCAACGCGTACCCGGGGCGGCCCCAGCGCACAGTGAACGCTCCCGGCCGGCTATTCCCGTACGGGTGAATCGGGTGGCTCATCGGAGCCCGGCGTGGGTTCGTCCGAGCCGGCATCCGCACGCGATGTGGGGCGCTGCGTGGGCAGCTTCTCGGTCTCGGCTTCGGCGCCGGGCACCGGTTCCTCGAGCCCACTGCGGCCGAAGAACTCCTGGTCGGTCCGGTCCAGGCCGGGGTCGGTCAGCGCGCTCTCGGTCCGCAGGCTGAACGAGGCGAGTATTCCGCCGCCGATCAGCGCGATCAAGCCGACCGCGGTGAACGTGATCGGCAGCACTCGCGACCACAGCGCCAGCCGGTCCCGCTCGTCACGGGCCGCGTTGACCTGGGATTCGACGGTGTCTTCGTTGGAGGTGACCCGGTAATCGGCCATCGTCAACTCCGGCTTGAGCGGATCACGGGCGAAGTAGTGGTTGGCGTGCTCGGTCTCCTTGACGATGGTGCCCGACACCGGGTCCACCCAGAAGGTGCGCTGCGCCGCGTAGTAGCGGGTCATGGTGATCTGGTCGCCCGGATCGCCCTGCACGCCCCACATCGCCGCGGACGCGGTGACCTTGCCGTCATCGTTGCCCGGGTACAGCGACGCGTACATCACGGGCGCCACCAGCTTGCCGTCAGCGTTGTAGCCGACGTTCTGCGTGAAGCGGTACGTGGTCAAACCGTTGACGTCCTCTTGGCTGGCGTAGTTGACGTCGAACGTTTTCTGCGCGATGGGATCGAAGTAGGGGTACGTCTTCTTCTCGGTGTGGAACGGGAATCGGTGAGCCAGCCCGTCGTGCCGCAGCGGGATCGCGGTCGGCGGGTTCTCGTCGCCGAAGGATCGGGGCTTTTGCACCGAGCCGCCGGTGTGGGTGTCGTCCGATACGGCCTTCGCCGTCCTGCGGTTGAGGGTGACGGTGTCGATGATCGCCAGCAGCAGCCCGTTGTCTTTTTGCTTGTCGGTGCGCCGCACCGAGGAGCCGACCTGCAGCGTGACCACGTCGGCGTTGGCGGGCGACTCGACGCTGATCTGCTGCTGGGACACCAGCGGCACGTTCTGGTTGACGACGAGGTGGTCACCGGACAGCGACGCGGAGTCGAGTGCGGTTCCGGTGCCGTCGCTGATCAACGTGGCGTCGATGTCCAGCGGGATCTTGGTGATCCTGGTGCTGGTGTACGTCGACAGCAGCAGCGCGGCGATCAGCAGGGCGGCCCCGAGTCCGATGACCCGCATGCGGCGAACCGCAACATGACTGCTCGGTTCACGTTGCTGTGCCCTCCTAGTGGTTCATGGACTCGGCCGCGACCCGCCCCGACCCGCCCCAAGCAGCGTGGCAAACCCGTTCGACCCTAACAGCAGAATTTAAGGCACCGGTTCACCAACCCGTTGCCGACGGGCACACTGAGATCGTGACCGATGACCGGCAGGTGGGCGGGATCCGCAGCTTCCTGCCCGCCGTGGAGGGTATGCGTGCGTGCGCGGCCATGGGCGTGGTGGTCACGCACGTCGCCTTCCAGACGGGACACACCAGCGGTGTCGCCGGCCGGTTGTTCGGCCGCTTCGACCTCGCCGTGGCGGTGTTCTTCGCGTTGTCGGGATTCCTGTTGTGGCGCGGACACGCCGCCGCGGCAAGGGATCTGGGATCGCGTCCACGCACGGGCCACTACCTGCGATCCAGGGTGGTCCGCATCATGCCGGCCTATGTGGTGGCGGTCGTGGTGATCCTGACCCTGTTGCCCGACGCGGATCACGCCAGCCCGACGGTGTGGTTGGCCAACCTCACGCTCACCCAGATCTATGTGCCGCTGACCCTGACCGGTGGCCTGACCCAGATGTGGAGCCTGTCCGTCGAGGTCTGCTTCTACCTGGCGTTACCGCTCCTGGCGTTGCTGGCCCGTCGCCTGCCCGTCCGGGCCCGGGTGCCGGCGATCGCCGCCCTCGCGGCCCTCAGCCTGGCCTGGGGCTGGGCGCCTTTGGGATCGGGGCATTGGGGTCCCGGGATCAATCAGCTGAACTGGCCGCCGGCGTTTTTCTCGTGGTTCGCCGCTGGCATGTTGCTCGCCGAGTGGGTACATAGCGGCATCGGCCTGCCGGTGCGCTTGGCGCAGAAAAAGGCGGGCCGCGTGTTGATGGCCGTCATAGCCGTACTGGCCTATCTGGTGGCGGCTTCCCCGCTGGCGGGTCCGGAGGGCCTGGTTCCGGGCACCGCCGCCCAGTTCGCGGTGAAGACGGCGATGGGCTCGCTGGTGGCGTTCGCGCTGGTCGCCCCGTTGGTGCTGGACCGGCCCGACGCCCCCCACCGGGTACTGGGCAGCACCGGCATGGTGACGTTGGGGCGCTGGTCGTACGGTCTGTTCATTTGGCACTTGGCCGCCTTGGCCATGGTGTTCCCGGTGCTCGGGACGTTCCAGTTCACCGGTCGGATGCCCACGGTGTTGGTGTTCACGCTGATCTTCGGTTGGGCGATCGCCGCGGTCAGTTACGCGCTGGTCGAGTCGCCGTGCCGGGAAGCGCTGCGCCGTTGGGAGAAACGCGAGAAGCCGGCCGAACCAGGCCAGCTCATAGATGCTGAGGCCGACGCAATCGCGCCATGACCTCGGCGCGCACCGCCGACCGTCGTGCCTTGCCGGCGTCGTCGCGCAGGGGAGTGTCGACGAACTCTATGAAGTCCGGGGTGTGCGGCACCTTGTACGCCGAGATGCGTTCGCGCAGAAAGCCTTGCACGCCCGCGGCGTCCAGCGCGGATCCGTCGGCCGTGTGCACCAGGGCGTAGGGCACCTGGCCCAGATCCTCATGGGGCACACCAACAACCAGACAGGACAGCACTTCCGGGTGCGCAGACAGGGCGCCCTCGATCTCGGCGGGGTACACGTTGCGGCCGCCGACGGTGAACATGTCGACGCGTCGGTCCGACAGGTACAGGAACCCGTCGACGTCGAAGTAGCCGAGATCGCCCAGCGAGTCCCCCAGCCGTCCCGGGTCTTTGCCGTCGTGCCGATGTACCGGTAAGTCGGTGCGCTGCCGGGGCTGGGCCGCAGGTAGATCTCGCCGACGACCCCGGGCGGGCAGGGATTGCCGTCGTCGTCGAGAACCTTCATCTCCCCGCTGACAACCTTGCCGACCGACCCGCGGTGCGTCAGCCACTGGTCTCCGGAGATAATGGTCAGCGCCTGAAGTTCGGTGCCGCCGTACAGTTCCATATCTTCGGGAGCCAGCAGTTCGATCCACGCCTCCTTGATCGCCGGCGGGCATGGCGCTCCCAGATGCCAGAACCGCCGGATCGACGACAGGTCAAAGGAACCGGGGTCGGCACGGTAGACCGGTAGCGCACGCTGCATGATCGTCGGCACGGCAGTGACGACCTGGGGGCGATGCTCGGTGATGAGCCGGAGGAACTCATGCGGGTCGAACCGGTTCATCAGCACCAGGTGATTGCGCATCAGCAGTGCGATCGTCGCGCTGCTGAAGCCGGTGTTGTGGGTGAGCGGCACCGGCACCAGAGTGGTATCGCCTTCCTGCGCACCCAGGGCGTCCCCGAATGCCGGCGGGACCCGGCTGTCGCCGCCCGCTTCAATGAGCTTGGGGCGGCCGGTGCTGCCGCCCGACGCCATCGACTTCCAGCACGGTGACACCGCTTCGGCAGCGGGTCGTCGGACAGTGCCGATCGGGCCGGATTGGGCACGAAACCCATTGGCACGCCAGGTGTTCCGGGATGGTCTCGCCCGACCAGCAGAGCGCGGGGTCGCAGTCCGAGGATGCCCGCGAACTCTGCATCCGGCAGCCGCGGGGACAGCGGCTGGGGCACCGCGCCCAGCTTCCAGCACGCCACCACGGCCTGGATCCACTCGATGGAGTTGGGCAGCACCACGGTCACGTAGTCGCCGACGCCGACGCCGCGTTCGGCGTAGGCCCGGGCCAACCGGTTCGTCGACCGGTCGAGCTCGGCGCGGGTGATGGTCAGCCCATCGCACGTGACTGCGGGTTCGTCGGGAGCGAGTTCGGCCAGCGCCGAGATTTGGGTGCCGATCGGCGGGACGGGTTCGGTCACGCCGTGCTACTGATAAGCGCCCTGCCGCTCGAAGATGCGGCGCGGGTTGTCGACCAGCATGGTGTGCACCTGCTCGTCGGTCACCCCGCGTTCCTTGAGCGCCGGAATCACGTCGTTGTGGATGTGCAGGTAATTCCAATTCGGCGTCATCTGTGGCACCAGATCTTCGGGAAGGGCGTCGAAATAGCAGTTCGCGTCGTGCGACAGCACCATCTTGTCGGCGTGCCCGCGCTCGCACATCGTCGCCACGATGTCGACCCGGTCCTCGAACGGCGAGATCACGTCGATGCCGAACCGGTCCATCCCGAGATACGAACCCGGCGGCGATGAGCTCTTCGAGGTAGCCGACGTCGGTGCTGTCGCCGGAGTGGCCGATGATCACCCGGCTCAGGTCGACGCCCTCTTCTTCGAAGATGCGCTGCTGCTCGAGCCCGCGCCGCAGCCCCGCGTGGGTGTGCGTGGAGATCGGCACGCCGGTGCGCTTGTGCGCCTGGGCCACCGCGCGCAGCACCCGCTCGACGCCGGGTGTGATGCCGGGCTCGTCGGTGGCGCATTTGAGGATCCCGGCCTTGACGCCGGTGTCGGCGATGCCCTGCTCGATGTCGCGGACGAACATGTCGGTCATGATCTCCGGGCCGTCCAGCATCCCGCCCGGGCCCAGGTAGTGGAAACAGAACGGCACGTCGTTGTAGGTGTAAAGCCCGGTCGCCACAACGATATTCAGCTCGGTGGCCGCCGCGACGCGCGCGATGCGCGGGATGTAGCGGCCCAGCCCGATCACCGTGAGGTCGACGATGGTGTCCACGCCGCGGGCCTTCAGTTCGTTGAGCCGGGCGATGGCGTCGGCCACCCGTTTTTCCTCGTCGCCCCAGGCTTCGGGATAGTTCTGGGCGATTCGGTGGTCATGATGAACACGTGCTCGTGCATGAGCGTGACGCCGAGATCGGCGGTATCGATGGGTCCGCGGGCGGTATTTAGTTCTGACACGTACCTGACTCTAGGTCGATCCGGCGCCCGCCCGACAGTGCCGTTTTGTGCGGCGCGCTCACACGCGGCTCAGGGCTCAAGGTCGGTGGCCGCGCGGTAGGAGCCGTCCATGTAGAACGGCGTCGAGTCGTGTCGGTGCGTGATCCGCCACGACCCGTCGATGCGGCGCAGGCCGAAGGTCGAGCGGTACCAGACCGAGATCGATTCGTGCTGACCGACGCGCGTCACCGTCATCTTCGTGAGGGTGTGGGCGAACGCGAGGTCGCCGTCTTGGCTCACGACCGGGTCGCGGAACGTCAGCTGCACGGGCCCGTCGAATCCGGCAAACCAGGCGCGAATACCTTCCAGGGTCCCGTACGGCGTGTCCGGCCCCTGCTCCAGCGGCGGCGCAAGCGAATACGCCACGACGTCGTCGGAGTAGAGCGCGAACAGGCCGTCCGCATCATGTGCGGCGTGCGCGGCCGCCAACTCGTCGAGGACGGCGTGGACGTCGGTTCCAGCGTGGCTGATCTCCATCGTTTTACTCCCTTGTCCGGGGCCCCACGACGCGGAGCCTTCAATGGGTCTTCAGAGGGGTGTCGAAACCGGGGAGCCAGTTTCGACACAGGAGCGCAATACTTCGTCCAAACCCGCCGGAGGTCGCAGTGAAGTACATGATCTTGATTCAGAGCAACCCGCAGTTCCTCGAGCGCTGGCAGGCACTGCCCAAGGAGCAGCGTGACCGGTTCGGCTACGAGCACCGCGCCCTCAGCGCGGAGCTCGCCGAGTCCGGTGAGCTGGTGGTGAGCGAAGGTCTCGCGGATCCTGCCCTCGCGAAGCGCGTCACGGTCGCGGGCGACCGGGCGATGATCAGCGACGGGCCGTTCGCCGAGGCGAAGGAGCACCTGGCCGGCTTCCTGCTGGTCGACTGCGATGGCGAGGACCGCGCCCTGGCGATCGCGGCACGCGTGCCCGACGCCGTCTGGGGTCTCGTGGAGGTCCGTCCGGTGCTCGATCTGAGCGGATTGGACATGTGAACCGCAACGGGCCCGCCGAGCCCGCCGAGAATGCGGTGGTCGGCCTGCTGCGCGAGCTCGCTCCACGCGTGCTCGGTGTGCTCGTGCGACGTAATGGCAACTTCGACGACTGCGAGGACGCCGTCCAGGAGGCGCTGCTCGCCGCCACGGTCAGCTGGCCGGTCGACGGCGTACCACAAAACCCGACCGGCTGGCTGATCACGACGTCGTCGCGGCGGCTGGTCGAGATTTGGCGAAAAGAGGCCGCCCGCCGGCGCCGCGAAGACACATATGCGCTCGAGCCCGCGCCGCCTCCGGGCGCAGCGTCGGAGGTCGACGACACGTTGGCACTGCTGTTCTTGTGCTGTCACCCCGAGCTGGCCGTCCCGTCGCAGGTTGCACTGACGCTGCGTGCGCTCGGCGGCCTGACGACGGCCGAGATCGCGCGCGCTCTGCTCCTGCCGGAGGCGACCGTCGGGCAGCGCGTCAGCCGGGCCAAGGCGCGCATCCGCGATACCGGTGCACAATTTCGGACGCCAACCGCGCGCGAGCGCGACGAGCGGCTGCCCGCTGTGCTGCGCACGCTGTACCTCATCTTCAACGAGGGCTACACGGCGACGTCGGGCGAGGCCCTCAACCGCGTGGAGCTGACCTCCGAGGCGATCAGGTTGACCCGGCAGCTGAGCGCCAGCCTGCCCGACGAGGGCGAGGTCGCGGGGTTGCTCGCGCTCATGCTGCTGACGGACGCCCGGCGCGGCGCCCGCACCGGCCCGGATGGATCACTGGTCCCGCTGGCCGAGCAGGACCGCGGCCGGTGGGACCGGGCCGCGATCGCCGAGGGTGTCGCGATCATCGAGGCGACGCTGCCGGTCGCAACGCCCGGGCCCTACCAGCTGCAGGCGGCGATCGCCGCCGTGCACGACGAGGCCGCCGACGCCGGCGCGACCGACTGGCCGCAGATCCTCGCGTTGTATGACGTCCTCGCCGCCCTCGCACCCGGGCCGATGGTCGCCCTCAACCGAACCGTCGCTATCGCGATGGTGCGTGGTCCGGCCGCCGGTCTTGCCGAACTCGACGACGCGGCGGCCGATCCCGCCCTCAGCGGGCACCACCGCGTCGACGCGGTGCGCGCGCATCTGCTCGACGAGCTCGGCGACCGAGACGCCGCCCGGGAGTGCTACCTTCGGGCGGCCCAGCGCACCCGCAGCCTGCCCGAGCGGCGTTATCTGCTGGCGCGCGCGACGCAGTGAGCCACGTTTTGTCGGGTGCGCTCCGACGGCCCCGCTGATTGCAGTACCGTCACCCTCGTCCTGATCGGAATCCCTGGGAGTCACCGCCATGTTGCTCAATCCCAACCACCTGCAACGCAAATACCCGGACGCGCGCTCGGGGGAGATCATGGCCGCGACGGTGGATTTCTTCGAGTCCAGGGGAAAGGCGCGGTTGAAGTCCGACGACCACGACCGGGTGTGGTACTCGGACTTTTTGAACCACATCGGGCGGGAGCGCATCTTTGCCTCCCTGCTGACGCCGGCCGAATACGGCGCCGACGACTGCCGCTGGGACACCTACCGGATCAGCGAGTTCGCCGAGATCGTGGGCTTTTACGGGCTCAGCTACTGGTACCCCTTCCAGGTCACCGCCCTGGGTCTGGGACCGATCTGGATGAGTGACAACGAGGACGCGAAGCGCAAGGCGGCCGCTCAGCTGGAGGCTGGCGAGGTGTTCGGCTTCGGGTTGTCCGAGCAGAGCCACGGCGCCGACGTCTACCAGACCGACATGATCCTCACGCCCTCGGAACACGGCTGGACCGCCACCGGCGAGAAGTACTACATCGGCAACGCCAACGTCGCCCGGATGGTCTCCACCTTCGGCAAGATTGCGGGCAGCCCAGAAAACCAGGAATATGTCTTCTTCGCCGCCGACTCCCGCCACGATCGGTACCACCTGATCAAGAACGTGGTGAACTCACAGAACTTCGTCGCCAATTACTCGCTGCGCGACTACCCGGTCACCGAGGCCGACCTGTTGCACCGCGGCCCCGGGGCGTTCCACGCCGCCCTCAACACCGTCAACCTCTGCAAGTACAACCTGGGCTGGGGTGCGGTCGGCATGTGCACGCACGCGATGTACGAGGCGGTCACCCACGCGTCCAACCGCGTCCTGTACGGGACCGTCGTCACCGATTTCAGCCACGTGCGGCGGCTGCTCACCGACGCCTACGTGCGGCTGGCCGCGATGAAGCTGGTCGCCACCCGCGCCTGCGACTACATGCGCAGCGCGTCGGCGGCCGACCGTCGCTACCTGCTCTACAGCCCGCTCACCAAGGCGAAGATCACCAGCGAAGGCGAGCGGGTCATCATCGCGCTGTGGGACGTCATCGCCGCCAAGGGGGTGGAGAAGGACACCTTCTTCGAGGCAGTGACCCGCGAGATCGGGCTGTTGCCCCGGCTGGAGGGCACCGTCCACATCAACATCGGGCTGCTGGCCAAGTTCATGCCCAATTTCCTGTTCGCCCCGAACGCCGAGCTGCCCCTGATCGGCCGCCGCGACGACGCGTCGGACGACACGTTCCTGTTCGCCCAGGGACCGACCGGGGGCCTGGGCAAGGTGCGCTTTCACGACTGGCGCGCGTCGTTCGACACCTTCGCGCATCTTCCCAACGTCGCCCTGCTCCGCGAGCAGATCGAGGTGCTCGCCGAGATGCTGGCCGGCGCCACGCCGGATGCGGAGCAGCAGAAGGACATTGACTTCGCGTTCGCCGTCGGCCAGCTGTTCGCGACGGTGCCCTACGCCCAGCTCATCCTCGAGGAGGCGGGGCTATCCGGGGTGGACGGCGCGTTGATCGACGAGATCTTCGCCGTGTTGGTCAGGGACTTCAACGGCTACGCCGTGGAGCTGAGCGACAAGCCCTCGACGACGGACGCGCAGGCCCGTTTCGCGATGCGGATGATCCGGCGTCCGGTGCACGACCCCGCGCGCTACAACCAGATCTGGAAGGAACACGTCGTTCCCCTCAGCGGCGCCTACCAGATGCGGCCGTGATGCCGGCTCGCGTTGATTGGCGTTGCGTTCGGCCATGATTCGCCGGAGCCGGCGTCCCGTCCAGCCGGCTCTAATCGCCGGTGCGCACAAATTTCTCGTCGAAATCACCGCTGGTGACGCAGGTGGAGTTCACCTCGTTGTGACCGCGCCCAGTGAGCAGCGCGATCGGATCCTGTGGTGGTGCGGGCGCCGGAAACTGCCCGGTGGTTGTCTCGTGGTACGTACCGCCATTCGGACACGGTAGGTCCCACGCGCGGTTTATGGTCCACGTCCCGCTGCCGAATACCAGTGGCGTGAAACCACTGCCGTGGAAAAAGCTCATGCACCGATCGCCGGTGCGTAGGCAGTCCGTCCGGACAACCTCGTCGTACTCAGCTTTGTGTCCGTTCTCGGTCACCGTGTCGTGGTAGGTGCCGCGGAGTGCTTCGGCCGGCGACACCACCCGCGGCGGTTGGGTGGCCGGGTCGGGCAGGCTGGCGACATCGACGTCTCCGGTGCGGGTGAAGGTAACCGATCGCTTGCGGCCGCAGCTGTTGCTGGTAATCGTGCTGTACTCCCCGGCGAGTGTGGCGTCGGGGTGTGGTTGCAGCGCAAACACCTCCCAGTCTTCGTAGGGAGCGTCGTGGCAGGTTCTCGAGCCGAGGCCGACGGCCAGCCAGCGCCCGCCGACATCGTCGAACACCAACGTCGTCACGAGCGTGGTTTGACCGGTGCGGCGTGACGCCGTGGCCACGCACCCCCCGGACCGGCACACCGAACGGATGCCCCACGTTTCGGTTGTCGCCTGCGAGCCCTCGACCGGCTGACCGTTGGGATCGGTCTCCGGGGCAAAGTCGGCGGCGTAGGTGCCGGTGAAGGGACCCGGATTGGGGGGTGGCGCGGCGGCGGATGGCACGGTGGCGATCGGATTGTTGTGGTGGGACAGTTTGACGGCCGCGAAGATGCCACCGGCGATCAGCACCGCGACGGCCACAAGCGCGGAGATGGTGACCCAGGGGCGCCGAACCCGCCGCCGCGCGGTCGGTGGTGGCCCCAGTGGTGGTGGTCCCCCCGGTGGTGGTGGCAGC
This sequence comes from uncultured Actinomycetota bacterium, assembly GCA_963703795.1. Taxonomy (GTDB): domain Bacteria; phylum Actinomycetota; class Actinomycetes; order Mycobacteriales; family Mycobacteriaceae; genus Mycobacterium. The sequence continues at coordinate 185,754 of CAVPFT010000059.1, forward strand.
CAGGGCGCGGCTCCGGGGGCCGCCAATTGCGTGTCTTCGGAGCTGGTGGGAGCGCCGGTGAAGTGGTCGGGCCGGCCGGGTGGCCGCACCGTTGTGGTGGACCCCGGCAGCGAAAGGGGCACCGTCGTCGCATCGCGAGCAGCGTGCGCCAACTCCACCGTGGTGGCATAGCGTTGGTCGGGGTTTTTGGCCATCCCGGTCGCGATGACACTGTCCATCGCGGTGGGAACGCCGCCTTGCTCCCGCGACGGTCGCGGGGGTGGAGCGAGCATGTGGGCGACAGCAACCTGCTCAAGGCTGTTACCTGGGAACGGGGGTTGGCCGGTCAGCGCCTCATAGAGCACACACGCCAGCGCATAGATGTCGGCGCGCGCGTCGGTTGTTCCGCTCTGAAACCGCTCGGGTGCCATATAGGACCAGGTCCCGATGGTGGTCCCGGTGCTGGTCAGGCCCGTGTCACCGGCGGCGCGGGCGATCCCGAAATCGATCAGATAGGCAAAGTCATTGTCGTCGAGCAAAATGTTGGACGGCTTGATATCCCGATGCACCAACCCGACCTTGTGCGCGGCGTACACCGCCTGGGCCACCTGCTCGATGATCGCGACCGCGCGCGCCGCGGACAGTGGGCCCTCGGCCAGGATGGTTTGCAGGTCCCGGCCCTTGATCAGCCGCATGGTCACATACAGCTGACCGTCGATCTCGCCGAAATCATAAATCGGCACTATGTGGGGCTCGTCGAGCCCGGCCGCCGCGTGGGCCTCCCTGCGGAACCGCTCCTGGAAGACCGGATCGTCGGCGAAGCTTGGGGGCAGTAGCTTCAGCGCCACCACCCGCTTGATGGTGGTGTCGTAGGCCCGCCACACCTCGCCCATGCCCCCGCGGCCGAGCACCTCCACCAGGCGGTAGCGTCCGAATGGCGTCCCGTCCACATCAGCCTCCCCGGCAACGGCGGTTCAGCAAACACGATAGAGCTGTCGACGGACGCCGCGCGACCGTCCCGTGCATCCCGCGAACGCCTCGGCGGTGGAACCCTTGACTGTGACGTGCCTCACCGTAGAATGACCAGTGGTCATCGACGCTAGGAGGCCGCATTGCCGACGGTGACTTGGGCGCGCGTGGATCCGGCCCGTCGCGCAGCGGTGATCGCAGCCGCCGAGGACGAATTCGGGGCGCACGGATTTTCCCGGGGCAGCCTGAACGTCATCGCGCGGCGTGCGGGCGTCGCCAAGGGCAGCCTCTTCCAATACTTCGCGGACAAGCGCGACCTGTATGCGTTCATCGCCGACATCGCCAGCCAGCGGGTGCGCGAATACATGGAGGCCCGCATCCGCGAGCTCGACCCCAGCCGGCCGTTCTTCGACTTTCTGACCGACTGGCTCGACGCGTGGGTGGCCTACTTCGCCGACCATCCGCACGAACGCGCGATTCACGCCGCGGCCACTCTGGAAGTCGACACCGAGGCCCGGGTCAGCGTCCAAAACGTCATTCACCGCCACTACCTGGAGGTGCTGCGGCCGCTGGTCCGCGACGCGCAGACCCGTGGCGACCTACGTGCGGATGCGGACATCGACGCGCTGTTGTCGTTGCTGCTGCTGATCTTTCCGCACCTGGCACTGGCGCCCTACATGCGCGGTTTGGATCCCGTCCTCGGACTCGACGAGCCCACTCCGGAGCAGCCGGCGCTGGCGGTGCGTCGTTTGGTCGCGGTGCTCGCGGCCGCATTCGCTGCCTCAGCAGTTTCAGAGCCAGTTTCAGAGCCGAAAACCGCGGCGACACAACCCAGCCCAACATGATCTGAGGAGGTCACATGACACGCACCCGAATTGCCTCAATGGCCAAGGGCGGCCTCAACTGGGACAGCTTGCCGCTCAAGCTGTTTGCGGGCGGCAACGCGAAGTTCTGGAATCCGGCCGACATCGACTTCTCCCGCGACCGCGCGGACTGGGAACGTCTCGCCGACGACGAACGCCACTACGCCACCCGGCTGTGCGCCGAGTTCATCGCAGGCGAGGAATCGGTGGCCGAGGACATCCAGCCGTTCATGGCCGCGATGCGGGCCGAAGGCCGGCTGGGCGACGAGATGTATCTGACGCAGTTCGCCTTCGAGGAAGCCAAGCACGTCGCGGTGTTCCGCATGTGGCTCGACGCCGTCGGCATCACCGACGACCTGCACGAGTATCTCGACGACGTCCCGACCTACCGCACGATTTTCTACGAGGAGTTGCCGGACTGCCTCAACGCCTTGACCACCGATCCGTCACCGGCCGCCCAGGTCCGGGCCTCGGTGACCTACAACCACATGGTCGAAGGCATGTTGGCGCTGACCGGCTACTTCGGCTGGCACAAGATCTGCGTGGAACGCGGGATTCTGCCCGGCATGCAGGAGCTGGTCCGGCGCATCGGCGACGACGAGCGACGCCACATGGCATGGGGTACCTTCACGTGCCGTCGCCACGTCGCCGCCGACGACGCGAACTGGGGTGTCTTCGAAACGCGCATGAACGAGCTCATGCCGCTCGGGCTGCGCCTGATCGAAGAGGGCTTCGCCCTGTATGACCCCATGCCGTTCGGCCTTTCGGTGAACGAGTTCATGCAATACGCCGCCGACAAGGGCATGCGGCGGTTCGGCACCATCTCCAGCGCCCGCGGGCGCCCGCTCGGCGAGATCGACCTCGACTATTCGCCGGTGGAGCTGGAGGACACCTTCGCCGAGGAGGACGAGCGGGCTTTGGCCAGCGTCTAGCCCGCCCCAGATCGCCCAGTGTGGGCCCTATGCATCAGAACCGGCCTTAATTCGTCCATAGGCCCCACGCTCGCCGGCCAGGACGGGCGAGCAGACGCAGAATCGCCCAAAACGATGGGGTTTTGCGCGATTCTGCGTCTGCTCGCGCAGGGCCCTAGCCGACCCAGACGGTCTTGGCGTTGCAGAATTCGCGGATCCCGAGACCCGCGAGCTCGCGACCGTAGCCCGACCGCTTGACGCCGCCGAATCCCAACTCCGGGTAGGACACCGTCATCCCATTGATGAAGACCTGGCCGGCCTCGATGTCGTCGATGAAACGCTGTTGCTCGGCCTCGTCGTTGGTCCAGGCGTTGGAGCCCAGCCCGAAGGTCGTGGCGTTGGCGATCTCGATGGCTTCGTCGATGTTCTGGGCGCGGTACATCGAGGCGACCGGGCCGAACACCTCCTCGGTGTAAAGGGCCATGTCCTTGGCGATGTCGGTGACCACGGTCGGCGGGTAGAACCACCCCGGCCGGTCGAGACGCGTGCCGCCGCAACGGATCTTGGCACCGGCCGCGACGGCGTCGTCGACCTGCTGCGCGATTTCGTCGCGGCCCGACTCGGTGGCCAACGGACCCACGTCGGTGTCGGGGTCGGTCGGATCGCCGACCTTGAGCGCCTCCATTCGTTCGACGAACTTGTCGACGAACGCGTCGTAGATGTCGGTGTGGACGATGAACCGCTTGGCGGCGATGCAGGACTGGCCGTTGTTCTGCACCCGGCCGGTGATCGCGGTGTTGACGGCGTCATCGAGGTCCACGGACGGCATCACGATGAACGGGTCGCTGCCGCCGAGTTCGAGCACGGTGGGCTTGATCTCGTCGCCGCAGATGGCGGCGACCGATTGGCCGGCCGGTTCGCTGCCGGTCAGGGTGGCCGCCACGACCCGGGGATCGCGCAGGATGCGCTCGACGGCGCGCGACGATACGAGCAGCGTCTGGAAGCAGCCCTCCGGGAAGCCGCCGCGGGTGATGACGTCGGAGAGATACAGCGCCGACTGCGGCACATTGGAGGCGTGCTTGAGCAGGCCGACGTTGCCCGCCATCAACGCCGGCGCGGCGAACCGGACGGCCTGCCAGAGCGGGAAGTTCCACGGCATCACGGCCAGGACCACCCCGAGCGGCTGGTACCGGACGTATGCTTTTTTCGCGCCGACCTTCGACGCCTCCACCGGCTCGTCGGCGAGCAGCTTCTCGGCGTTCTCGGCGTAGTAGCGAAAACCCTTGGCGCACTTGAGCGCTTCGGCTTTGGCCGATCTCAGGGTCTTGCCCATCTCGAGGGTCATCATCGCCGCGGTTTCGTCGGCTTCTTTCTCCAGCAGGTCGGCGGTCGCGTTGGCCCATTCGGCGCGCTGGGCGAACGTGGTGGAGTGGCGGTAGTCGAGGAACCGATCGTGGGCGCGGGCTATTGCGGCGTCGACTTCGGCGTCGGTTGCCGGGGTGAAGGTCTTTACCGTTTCGCCGGTGGCCGGGTTGATCGTGGCGATGGGCACGCTGACATCCTTCGGTTGCTGTGTGTTTTCAAGGTTAGTGAAAACGTCCGCTACCCAGCCTGCCACTACTGTGGGCCAAAGGGAGGTGCCGGATGAGTAAACCCGCTCAGCTGATGGTCAAGTGCCTGGAAAACGAGGGCGTTTCCGTGGTCTTCGGAATACCCGGCGAGGAAAACATCCGCTTCGTGCAGGCGCTGGCCGCCTCCAACATCCGCTACGTGCTCACCCGGCACGAACAGGCCGCGGCGTTCATGGCGGAAATGTATGGGCGCGTCACCGGCCGGGCGGCGGTGGTGTCCGCCACCCTGGGACCGGGCGCGATCAACATGCAACTCGGCGTCGCCGACGCCACCACCAACAGCACCCCGATGGTCGCGATCTCCGCGCAGGTCGGTCAGGATCGCCAGTTCAAAGAGTCGCACCAATACGTCGATCTGGTGTCGATGTTCGCCCCGATCACCCGGTGGGCCGCCGGCGTCCCGACCGCACACGCCATACCCGAGATGTTTCGCAAGGCGTTCAAGGTCGCCGAGACCGAACGCCCGGCCGCGGTCTATCTGGCCGTACCCGAGCACATCGACGCAGACACCGCCGACTACGACCTGAAACCGTTGCCGCGCAACGTCGTTCGTGCCGAGGCGCCGGCCTTCCGGCAGGTGGCGCGCGCCGTGGACATTTTGCGTAGCGCCAAGCGACCGGTGGTGCTGGCCGGGCATGGCGCCGCCCGCGGCGACGCGACCGAGGCCCTGATCCGGTTTTCCGACGAGTTCGCCATCCCGGTGGCCAATACCTTCCACGGGAAGGGAGTGATGCCCGACGATCACCCCAACAGCATCGGGACCATCGGGTTCATGCGCCACGACTACGTCAACTTCGGATTCGACAACGCCGACGTGATCATCGCGGTCGGCTACGAGCTGCAGGAGTTCGACCCCGTCCGGATCAACCCGAAGGCCGACAAGAAGATCATCCACATTCATCGCTTCCCCGCCGAGGTCGACGCGCACTACTCGGTCGACGTCGGGATCATCGGCGACATCAGCGCATCGCTCGATGCGCTCCGAGAGGCGCTCGAGGGCCACGCCTTCGAGGAAGATCCGGAGGTGCCCGGGTCGGGGCTGCTTGCCGAGGAATTCGCTCGGGGACAACAGGATTCGCGCTATCCGCTGGCGCCGGCGCGGGTGGTCGCCGACACCCGGGAAGCATTGGGCCGCAGCGACGTCGTCCTGGTCGACACCGGCGCGACCAAAATGTGGATGGCGCGACTTTACCCGACCTACGAGCGAAACACCTGCCTGATCTCAAACGGCTTGTCCACCATGGGCTTTGCGCTACCGGGCGCTCTCGGCGTCAAGCTGGCGCGGCCCGACGCCAAGGTGCTGGCCGTCGTCGGCGACGGCGCGTTCATGATGAACTCGCAGGAAATCGAGACCGCCGTCCGGGAACGTATACAGCTGGTCGTGTTGATTTGGGAGGACGGCGGGTACGGCCTCATCGAGTGGAAGATGGACCTCGAACTCGGTGCGCACTACTACGTGAAGTTCAACAACCCCGACGTCGTGACCTATGCGCAAAGCTTCGGCGCCAAGGGATATCGGATCAACAGCGCCGAGGAGCTGTTGCCGACGCTGAAGGCCGCGCTCGACGACGACGGGGTCTCGTTGATCTGTTGCCCCGTCGACTACTCCGAGAACCTGCGGTTGACGAACCGGCTCGGCGAGCTGGACGAGACGCTGTAGTACGCGCTGCTCCGCCGGCCACGAGGTCGCGCGGTCCACCGCAATGAACAGCGGATTCTCCTTAGCGCCGGCAGATTCGGCGAGTCTGTGGACGAAACGTTCCATCGTCGCCAGTTCGTCGCGTTTGCTGGATCGACCGCGTCACCTCGCCGAGCCTGTCGTAGCGCCGGCTGGTCATCGCCGCCACGGTCTTCGCCACGATCGCGTCGTCTTCGCTGGCGCTACCGGCCATAAATGAACCGTAGTTCGCGCCCGGTCCCGGGTGTAGTGCCGTATCCCCTCACGGATCGGCCGTTTGGCTCCGGAAGCCAAGAACACGCCAGTAGTTGGTCCCACGGGGACGTCGCCACGTCGAGGCGAGCTCCGTAACGTTTTACCCAGTCCAAACCACTTCAAAAAGGAGATCAAAATGGCAGACCCAACTGTTTCCGGTCTTGTAGGGAAGCTCCTCGACAACACAAAAGAGTTCGTGGATGACTTGCTCGAAAACGTCGAGAAACTCGAGTCAGATGTCACCGACATTGCGAAGGATACGAAGGATTCGAGCATCGAAGCCCTTCGCGCACGGTCAAAGAGTTTGAACGAGCAGATCGAAAAGCTGGCCAAGGTCAAGGAAAAGAACGTCAAGAAGACAGCGGCCAAGAAGTAGCAGCGCGACCTGCGTAGCCATCCCCGATTCCCCACCCGAGCGAGGCCGGGTGGGGAATCAGGCCGCACATACGATCTCGCGTCGTAGTGCCGTAGAATGTGACGTGGCGCACATCCGAAGCCTCGCCCCACGCCCCGCTCATGGAGGACGTAACCGGAAACGATATGAGCAGTTCAGGTCCCGAAGATCGCAAAACGCCGGGAGCGGCGCCGCTTCTTGGCGATCTGAACCTGGAATCACTCGGCGAGCTCGGCACGTCTGTGATGCTTATCAGGAACCTTGCGACAGAGCTGGTCAATGCCGTCGAACAACTGCGCGGCGCCGGGACCAGTGTTTGGAATGCACTGAATCTATTGCGTTATCCAGACAGCGATGCGTCTGCCGGGTCCTCTGGTCCATTGGGCAGCGTCGGTGGGCTGTTGGGCGGACAGGCCGCAGGGCGCGGCGCGTTCGATGACTTGCTGAATCCTCTTGGCGCCGTTGGTCGGGCTGCCGGCGCAATGTCCAGCTCTTCGGCGCGCGAATCTGCGAGCGGGTCGGGCGCGTGGAATCCGTTCTCCGCGGTGACTGATGCGGTGAACGACGTGTTGGGCGGCGCCAGGCGGCAGGAAAAGCAATCATCAGCGTCGGAGCAGTCGTCGAGCCAGTCGAAGTCGGGTACGGCAACGGCGAACGGCGACCCATCGTCCGGTGCTGATTTTGCGGCTCCGGACACCCGAGCGTCGTCGGCGACGGCCACACCCCCGTCATCGGGTGCGGACAAACCGCCATCGAGTGTGCCACCGCCCGATAACCTTCTCACCGCCGTCCTGGGCAGCAACCCGGCCACCGAGGTGCTGGGCAGGGCCATAGGGACTGTCACCCAACCGGTCCAACCGGTCATTGACCAGGTCGGCGAGGGGTTACGACAAGTCGCAACTGCACCGTGGACCGGTGTCAGAGATGTGGTCGACAAGGTCGTGGGAACCGGTACGCGCGACGAGACGGATGCGTTGCGGAAGCGCGGCAATGCACTGATCCGGACCTCCTACAAACCCGAGCTCCAGCGCCGCGACGTGCATCCGTCCTTCTCACGCATACTCGACGAACTGCTTCCCGATGAGGCGCGAATCTTGCGTTTCCTGGCGGTGGCCGGCCCGCAGCCTTTACTCGACGTGCGGACCAAGACGTTGTTTCAAGTTGGTTCAGTGCTGTTGGCCGGCGATGTCAGCATGGTGGCGTCGATGGCCGGCTGTCATTGGCCCGACCGCGATCATCATTACTTCGCAAATCTCGAACGGCTGGGCCTGATCGACTTGTCCCGCGAGCCGGTCGCCGACTATCGCAGGTATGCATTGTTGGAGGTGCAACCGGCCGCGATGCACGCGATCGAAAGCGGTGAGAAGACGATCACGATTTACCGGAGTATTGCGCTTACCGCGTTCGGCCAGCAATTCATCGAGGTGTGCACCAATACCGAAGGCTATAACGCTGGCGGCTGGGATACCGACGGTCGCCAAGACAGAATTCGCGGGGAAGAAAAGAAGCACGCGTGAAGCACCGAAGCGTGGCGCGGCGCTCACCATCCGAAAAGTAGCAGGTGGACGGCACCGACGAGGATGCCGAGCAGCCCGCCGTGGACGTAGAGCAGCCAAGCATCCTGCTCAATCGCCGTGTAGAGCATTTCACCGAACTCTGCCGCGGGCAGTGCGCGGAATCTCTCCGTCGCAAAGGCCTCGATCTTTTTCGCCTTCTCTTCGTTGAACTCTTTCGAGTAGAACACTTCGGGAGCGAAATTAACGAATTCCATACTGGCCCGCTGTTGCAGTGAGTCCAGGTCCACAAGACCAAACGTGTGGGCCAGGGTGGAGACCACGGGGGTCAAAATCCCGGTGACCTCGTCGGACACGACTTCCCCGATAAAAGCCGCGGTTTTGTCACCGGATGCCCCGAAAAGCAGTTCGCGAGAGAAGTTGGTCACGGTGAGCACTTCGGTCGACAGCATGTGCGCAAACTGTGCCGCCGCCTCGTACTGGCGCTTGGGTAGTAGTCCCTGCCTCCATAGATACTTGTACCGCGGCTGTGGCTCACCAGGCTCGAACACGACCTTTATGGCCAAGATGTTGACGATCACTCCGATGAGGGCCGCCCCACCGAGCACCGTGAGCCACGCCGGGATCGCACTCAGGACAGGAGGATGAAATTCACGTACGAACGTCAAATACAGTGCCAGGGGAAACCCGAACACAAATCCCAGCGCGCCGATCCGCACCATGAACTTCAGTTCCGGGCCACCGAATCCCTTGAAGATGTCGCACAAGATACCCGGATTGCTTCGCAAGTAGTTGACTGTCATCAGCTTTACGTTGAGTAGGTCGTCGATGTGCTCGCCGATCTTGGCAAAGGCCTTCCGGGATATCGCTGGCAGCCGTTCGTCAATAGTGGCAAGCACCGCATTCCGAGCCGGTTGGGGCAGTAACTGCCACAGCAGGGAGTGTTCCTTTTCGAGGACATCGGTCGCAAGCTGACGAACATTTGGCCGCGCGGCGTTGGCCAGCTGTTCCGCCAGGACGTCCGGTTCGAGTTCCTGGTAGAAATCCGCGATGCCCCCGATTCGGAAAATTGACTTGTCCACGATCAGACTGGCCATCTTCTCCGCACGACACGGGATGAAACCTTGGAAACCCAGGACGCCGTCGGGAGCAAAAATCGGCAAGATCTGGACCTTGCGCGGCAGGAGTGGGAAGACCGTCTTGAGACCCCGCATGTGGAATCCCGTGAAATGGACCGGCGCGAACAGCATCAGCACCCCGGTCCAGTTCGTGATCAGGCCGGCGATTGCGCTGAAGATCGGGATGCTTACCAGGTCCACGATGAACTGTGATTGGCCGGTCAGATTTTCCCAGTCGATAAACGACGACGCTGCGGTTAGCTCTATCATTTGACCCGCCCCCATCGGGATTTGCTCACCCTGGCCGTCTTAGCGTGGCACATCGGGGTTGGTTTGGGAACCGCGCTAGCGCCGGCGCTATCACAAATGGAACTCACCTATTGGTCGATTCTCCAGTGCGACGGGGCGGGCGTATATCCCTTCAAGAGTTCGATGCCACCACGCCCGATCTCGGCGCAGTTCTTGCCAAGTGGTGAAGCGGTATCGGTACAACTGTGCGCGCACATACCGGGGCGGGGAATCCGGGAACGGGTTGTGCCGCAACAAACGCAGCGTCGGGCGATCGTTGCGCAGCAATCGCCGCAGCAGGGGCGTCAGCCACGGCTCGGCATAGCCGGGTGAAATGGCCGCGAACCACATCAGCCAGTCCAGGCGCAGGTGATACGGCGCCCATTGCCGGGGCAGCCGGCACACCGCACCGGGCTTGCCCCTGAATTCGTATTCCTTCCAGACGGTCTGCGGGGTGAGCCGCTCCTCTTCGGTACCTTCGATCACCACCTCCCGGCGGACGCGGCCGATGCTGCCGAAGGCCCCATAGGTATTCACCAGGTGAAATGGGTTGAAAGACATGTTCATTCGCTGATGCGAGGACAACATGTTGCGCACCGGCCAGTAGGTCATGAACAGCACCGCGCCGGTGAACGCGGTCACCACGCCGACGAACCACGGCGGCGGTGCCGACCACGCCGGATGCGCGGATATCCGAAGCGACGCATCGTCGATGGCGCTGAACGCCAGGACGATCGTCACCCAATTGAGCCAGGCGAAGTTTCCCGATGCCACCAGCCACAGCTGGGTGAGAACGACGATGCCCGCGGCCACGCTGGCCACCGGCTGCGGTGCGAACAACCCGAACGGCACGACGAGCTGGGCGAAATGGTTGCCCGCCACCTCAACGCGGTGCAGCGGCTTGGGCAGGTGGTGGAAGAACCAACTCAACGGCCCCGGCATGGGCTGGGTCTCGTGGTGGTAGTACAAACACGTCAGATCGCGCCAGCACCGGTCGCCGCGCAGTTTGATCAGGCCGGCGCCGAACTCCACCCGGAACAGCAGCAACCGCGCCATCCACAACGTGAGCACCGGAGGCGCCACCCGGTCGTTGCCGAGGAAGATCATCACGAACCCGGATTCCAGCAGCAACGACTCCCACCCGAACGCATACCAGGCCTGTCCGACGTTGACGATCGACAGGTAGAGCACCCACAGCGTCAGCCAGACCAGCATCGCGGCCCACACCGGCGCAAGGTCGGCCACGCCGGCGACGATGGCCGTCGACAGCGCCGCGCCGAGCCAAGAAGCACCCGCGAACAGCCGATCCGAATAGCGGAGATGAAAGATGCTCGGCGTCCGCCAAAACGACTGGCCGGCCAAAAACCGCGGTACCGGCAGGATTCCGTGCTCCCCGATAAGTGCCCGGAACTGCAATGCGGCCGCGACGAACGCGATCAGGTAGATGGCCGCGACGCCGCGCTCCAGCACCAGCCTGCCCAGCCAGTATTCGGGTGCCGAAAACCATCCCATGGCCGCAACTCCTTGGACGCATGTCCAGTCAACCAGCAGGGAAACCGGTAGCCAACACCCTCCAGGGAGTTAATCGTCGCCGGGCCGGCGCACCCGGTCCGACACCGTGACGACCGAAGCGGCAAGCACCGCAAGCGAAATCAGTGCCAGCAGTTGCACATTCGCGTTATGGCCGGCATAGCCGTCGACCGATCGCCAGGGATGCCGGGACAGTGCCGCCCCGGCCATAATCAACCCGCCCGCGCTCAGCGCGACGGTCGCGCCGTCGCGCCACCGCTGCCGACGGCGCGACGCGTGCCGCAGACCCAGGGCCGCGCCGACCACCAGGACCCCGACCGCGCCCGCGATGACCCCCCCGGCGGCCAGCGCCGCGACCGCCGCCCACGCCCCGGATGTCCATGGTTGGGCGGGCACCGCATCGTCGGGGTCGGCGGCCTCCTGCCGTCTGCGCCACAACGCGAGCATCGCCAGCAGCGGCAGCAACGCCAGCCCGACGGCCAGACCCGCCCGGTACAGCGAATTGGAGGCGAAGGTCAGCGTGATGGTGCCGGCGTTCCCGGCGGGCACCAACCAACCCTGCTGCCACCCGTTGACGGCGACCGGCGTCAGTCGCTCCCCGGTGCCGGTGCGCGCCACCCAGCCAGGGTTGATGCTCTCGGGTATGACCAGCACCCGAGAGGTGGTCGACGCGGGGGCGCGCACCTCGCGCCGGCTCGGACCCCACGCGCCGGTGTCGGCGCGAACCGGCGGCGGGCCGGTGGCACTGGGTAATTCGGTGGCGGCCGGAGTCAACAGCTGGGCTCCGTCCACGACGAACTGGGTGCCCGGACTGATCAACAGCTCCTCTTGGCCCGCCGGCAGTGCGATCGGGTCGCGGTCGCAGGCCGCCGCCGCAACCGGTCCGCCGTCCAGCAGCGCGCCCACGGTGGTCTGGATCGAGGTGTGCACGAACCGGCCCGCGACCGCGATGACCGGGCCGTGGTCGCAGTCGACGGTGATCGCACGCCGCCGGTTGCTGGCGGCGTCGGCCGGTGCGATCGGGCGGCCGTCGGCGCTAAGCACCGTGACTTCGGCCAGCCCGGGCGGCTTGAGCTGGTCGAGGCCCAGGGCATTGCGGTCGATGATGTCTTCCCAGTCGAGCAGGCTGATGCTGAGGGTGTCCGTCACCCGCGGCTTGAGCGCCAGGGTCTGCGGCCCGCCATCGGCCTTCAATTCGCGGACCTGTGGGCCGTCGCCCAGGTTGACGGCCACCACCGTCGGGTGCGCCGGCAATGCCGACCGGCTGGGGACCAAGCGCAGCCCGGCGACCTCGGTGGGCCGTGGCAGGGTGACGGTCAGTGTCGGTGGGGACTTCTGTTGCACCACCCGCTGCGGCGCCGTCCACGCCGTGGCCGGGTCGCCGTCGGTGGCCGCATATGCCGACCCGAGGAGGTCCAGTACATCGGAATCACTTTGCGCCCGTGTGGTGTTCGGCTCGGCGATCAGATCGGCGAGCTTGGGTCCCTGGCGGGGCCGCACCCACAGCAGCGGCGTCACCGACACCGGAGCCGCAACGGTGAGGGTGCGGCTGAAGTTGACCGGCTCCTCCGGCGCCAACGCCATCGACGACGCGCAGTGCACGCCGTCGGGCGCGGGGGCGCAGCCCGGCCTGCCGAGCAGCTCCGATCCCAGGTCCCAGCCCGCGATCGCCGATCCCGGCGGCGGCCCGGGCACCTGCACGGTGTGCCGCAGGCTGACCGGGTGGGCGAATCCGGACGCGTCGTACTGGGTGATCGACAGGTCGGTGATGCCGAACTGCACACCGGGGAACCGTCGTCGGTGCCGGCGGCGGTGATCCGCACCCATGGGGTCTCGCCGTAGGGCAGCGCCGCGGTGAGCGGTTTGCCGGGCTCGTCGAACCGCAGGGTGGTGCTGCCGTTGGCGGTCTCGATCAGGATGCGGCGGACCTGGGCGCCGACGGCGGTCGCGCTCGGCGTGATGGTGATGGCGCCGTTGCTCACCGGATGGTCGAAATCCACCCGCAGCCACTGCCCCACGGCGGCCTGCAGCGCGTTGGACACCCACGCGGTCGCCGAGTCACCGTCGATGGCGGCGGCGGGCGAGGTCGCCGGTGCGACGTCGGGCATCGCGGTGGAATCCGACGACGCGCTCGACGCGGTGATCCGCCCGCCGTTCCACGCGCCGAACACCAGGTCGGCGCCCGGGACCGGATAGTCGGGCACCCGGTTATAGGTGTGCCGGGCATCGCCGGCCGCGCGGATCGCCGACGAATGTTCGTCGACGCGGCCATAGTCGGTCTCGCGGGCCACCGGGGTGTCGGTGACGGTGACCCCGGCGGGGACGGGACAATCCGGCGCTTCGGGCGTCGGCGGTCATCAGCACCGCGCCCATCGGCGCCCGGCCCAGCAGCCTTCGGCGCTCGTCGAGGCGCAGCAGCGCTTCCGGCCCACCGTCGACTCGGGCCAACCGGTCGGTGTCGACGAAGTACGGCGCGCCGGGGTCACCTGCCACGGCGACCCGGTATATCTCCAAGGCCGGATATCGGGGTCGCAGCCCGCTGTCGACGACGAAGCCCGCCAGCGTGCCGGGCCCCACCGCCGCGCCGAACTGTGCCACCTTCTGCAGCCGGGGCGAGCCGTCGATGGCGCGGTGTACCAGGATCGGGCGCGCCGAGCGCGACGTCTCCGGATCCAAGTCGTTGCGCAGCACGACATAGGAAATGCCTTGGCGAGCAAGGGTATCGGCCAGGCCGACGGACGGCTGCCCGGCGGCGAACAGACGCTGCACCGAATCCAGTGCCCGGATGGTTTGCGGCGGCGTCAACGGGATCGAGTCGCGCACTCCCCACGGGCTGCTGCCGAGCACCTGCAGCGGCTCGTCATGGCTGGTGCCCCACACCTGTGTCGCAAACGGCGCCCCCGGGACCACCAGCACGCGCCCGCGATTGAGGCCTGCCTCAGAGACATTGTGTTCGTCGAGCCAATCGGCGGCCTCGTGCCAGTACTCGGGTATCGCGGCGAACGTGCCCGGTGGGGTGAGCCGCCCGGTCCACGCCAGTGAGGTGCTGACCACCAGCGCCGTCAGCACCACAACCGTCACCGCGACCCGCCGGTCGCGCTCGGGATGGGCGAACGCGCGCAGCCACGCCGACACCGGCGCGCTGCCCGGTAGCGGCACCCGGCCGAGCAGCTGCGCGATGCCCAGCGCCAGCGGGATCCGGATCACCGAGCCGAGCTTGTGCACGTTGCGCAGGGGCGCACCGGCGGCGTCCAGGAACGCCTGGATCTGGTGGGCCACCGGCGAGCCCAGCCCGCCGCTGTAGCCGGCGGCCAGCAACACCACCCCGACCAACAGCATCGTCACCAGCCGTCCCCGCGCCGGCATCCCGGGGCCGGCCAGCCCGGCCAGCCCGGCCGCCGCGACCAGGCAGGTGGCCAAAATGGCCACCGATCCGGTCACCAGCGGCGCGCCCGCGGTGGCGGTCGGCGCCACGAACGGGGTCCAGCTGTCGGTGCCGCGCAGTATCTCGGTCAGCGACGACCATTGCGTTGTCACGCCGGAGGATTCGATGAAGTCGAGGAAGGGCGGGCTGACGTGGCGCAGCAGGACCAGCGCCACCACCCACCACAGCGTGGCCAGGGCCAGGGCCAACAGCCACCACGCGGTATAGCGCCACCACAACCGGTTCGGCCGGTGGCATGCCCACCAGATCACCGCGGGCAGGCAACCGGCCAGCGTTGCGATGGCGTTGACCGCGCCCATCAACGCGACGGCCAGCCCGGCCTGCGCGGCGAGCGCCCGCACCGACCTGTTGCCGCAAGCCCGCAACGCCAGGATCGTCGGCAGCAACACCCACGGCGCCAGCATCATCGGCAGGGTCTCCGACGAGATCGAGCTCAGTTCGGTCAGCACCCGCGGCGAGAGCGCGAACGCCGTCGCGCCGATCACCCGCGACGCCGGGCTGCCGATCCCCAGCGCCTCGGCAACGCGCAGCAGACCCCAAAAACCCACGCAGAGCAGCACCGCCCACCACAGCCGCTGGGTCACCCAGCCGGGCAATCCCAGCAGATGGCCGACCACAAAAAAGGTGCCGTGCGGGAAGAGGTAGCCGTAGGCCTGGTTCTGCGCCTGGCCGAACGGCAGTTCGCTGTTCCACAGGTTGGTCGCGCGGGCGAGGAAACGCAGAGGGTTTGCGGTGAGGTCGAGTTTGGTGTCGGGCGAGACCTGCCCGGGCGCCTGGGCGAACGTCAACACCAGCGCGATCGCGCCCACCAACGACAACCAGCGACGTGACAGCGGCGCAGCCGGCGGGGCCGGTCCCGCAGGCCCCGCCTGCGTCGCCCCTGCCGCCCGGCTAGCTACGGTTGCCGTACTCGACCCGGTTGAGCACTGACGACTGCGGATCGCCCCCGGGGAGTGGCGGCTTCGTGTCTTGCTGCACCATCAAGGTGATCCCGAAGATCGCGGCCGCGCCCAGCAACAGTCCGACCACCACGCTCGCGGCGGCGGGCGCAATGATGCGATTCATCGACGGCTCCTGGATTTTGCGAGGGTTCGCGGTCCGAGACTTCCAACCCAGGCCAACCTAGCAGAAGGGCGGTCGGGGCCCGGCGACCGCGAGTTGCGCGTTAAAAGCGCGGTATTAGCGGCGGCAGCTTGTTCACGCAGCCCTGCACGCTGTCGCACGGCACGCAGTGCCCGTGGTAGCACCGGTCACCGTATTGCACCAGGTGCGGCGATGATGGATTCGGTTGCAGTGTCGGTGTGATGCTGTGGTCTCCGAGGGCTTCCAGCGCGAGGGTGACGCCAACGGTCGCGGCGGCGCCCATCGACAATCCCACCGCGATGCTGGCCGCGGCGGCGGTCACCGTAAACCCGGTCATCGCTGGCTCCTCCCCGCCAGGCAAAAGAGGCTCGGCGTCAACGTACCGCCGATGGCCTGCCTACGGACGAGAATGCCCCCGGCGCGCCCCGGATCCGAAGTCCAAGATCTTGCCGTGAAAGCATGGCCCGATGGATTTCCCGCGCATCTTGGCCGTGCTCGTCGCCGCATCGGCGCTGGTGGCAGGCTGCGGCCAGCACGCCGCAGGTCCCCCGGGCGCCTCGTCGAAGCCCAGCAAGCCGGTGGCCGCTCCCGTGCCGCCCGCGTGCGGTGACCCCACCACGCTGCCGCTGCGCGAAAAGCTGGCCCAGCTGCTGATGGTGGGCGTGAAGAACGCCGACGACGCCCGGGACGTCGTCAACGACTACCACGTCGGTGGGATCTTCTTCGGGGGCTGGACGGACCTGTCGATCCTCGACGGCCCGCTGACCGACATCAAGAACCGTGCGGGACCGCTCCCACTGGCGGTCGGCGTCGACGAGGAGGGCGGCCGGGTGTCGCGGTTGAAGAACCGGATCGGCCCGGCGCCGTCGGCCAAGGAGCTGGCGCAGACCCAGACCCCGGATCAGGTCTACACCTTGGAGCTCGAGCGGGGCCGCAAGATGCATGCCCTGGGCATCACCATCGACTTCGCGCCGGACGTCGACGTGGTCACCGACGCGCCGGACGACAGCGTGATCGGAAACCGTTCGTTTGGCTCCGATCCGGAAAAGGTCACCACCTATGCCGGTAGGTACGCGCAAGGCCTGAGGGACGCCGGACTGCTGCCGGTGCTCAAGCACTTCCCCGGGCACGGGCGAGGCTCCGGTGACTCGCACAAAGGCGGCGTCGTGACGCCGCCGCTGAGCGACCTGCAAGGCGTTGACCTCGTGCCTTACCGGACGCTGATCACCGCGGCCCCCGTCGCGGTGATGGTGGGCCACCTGCAGGTTCCCGGGTTGACCCCCGATGACCTGCCGGCCAGCCTGAGCCGCGAGGCGGTGCAATTGCTGCGCACCGGCACCGGCTACAACGCCCCGCCCTTCAACGGCCCGGTGTTCAGCGACGACCTGTCCAGCATGGAGGCGATCTCCGATCGATACGACGTGTCGGATGCGGTGCTGCGCTCCCTGCAGGCCGGCATCGACGTCGCCCTGTGGGTCACCACCAAGGAGGTGCCCGCGGTCCTGGACCGGCTCGAGAAGGCAGTGGCCGCAGGCGAATTGCCGATGCCGGCGGTGGACCAATCGCTGGTGCGGGTGGCCACGATGAAGGGCCCCAATAAAGCGTGTGGACACTAACCCGCCGCATCATCGTTACCCTGGAGTCAGATAGACGGGCTAGAGAGGCGCAGCGATGGCAGGTGGTACCAAACGGCTACCGCGTGCTGTCCGCGAGCAGCAGATGCTCGACGCCGCCGTGCAGATGTTCTCGGTCAACGGCTATCACGAGACCTCGATGGACGCCATCGCCGGCGAGGCGCAGATCTCCAAGCCCATGCTGTACCTGTATTACGGCTCCAAGGAGGATCTTTTCGGCGCCTGCCTGAACCGCGAGTTGAACCGGTTCATCGAGGAGGTGCGCGCCGACATCGATTTCACCCAGAGCCCAAAGGATTTGCTGCGCAATGCAATCGGTTCGTTTCTGCGCTACATCGACGCCAACCGCGCGTCGTGGATCGTGATGTACGCCCAGGCCATCAGCTCGCAGGCGTTCGCGCACACCGTGCGCGAGGGACGCGAGCAGATCATCGAGATGGTCGCCGAGCTGGTGCGGGCCGGCAGTCGCACCCCGCGGCCGGACGCCGAGCATCAGATGATGGCCGTGGCGCTGGTGGGCGCGGGTGAGGCGATGGCCAACCGGCTCAGCACCGGCGACATCGACGTCGACGAGGCGGCCCAGCTGATGATCGACCTGTTCTGGCACGGCCTCAGGGGGCGCGAAGCCGCCGCCGAGGCGGGCGACTCCAGCGCGGCGGCCCGCTAGACCTTACATTCGTGGGGTGGCCCCGCCGCCCCGCCGCAACCTCGACTTCTTTTGTGCGGTCCTCATCGTCGGGTTGCTGGCCGGGGTCGCCGGGTTGGCGACGACGGCGGTGCTGCGTTTCGTCGAGCACCTCACGTACCACTACAGTTTCGGCACGTTGCTCACCGGGATCACCGGCAGCAGCCGGGTCCGCCGCGTTCTGGGACCGATGGCCGGCGCCGCGCTGGCGGGATTCGGCTGGTGGATCCTGCGGCGCAGCACCAAGGTGCCGCCGCTCGCGCCGACCATCGCCCGCCATGACCGGATACCGCGGCTGGGCTGGAGCGTCGACGCCGCTCTGCAGGTGCTGCTGGTCGGCTCCGGGGCGTCCCTGGGCCGGGAGGGGGCCCCGCGCCAATTCGCCGCGGCCCTAAGCGATTTCGGTATCTCATGGCTGAAGCGGCTGTCCGGCCGCGACCGCGAGATCCTGCTGGCGTGCGCGGCCGGGGCCGGGCTCGGCGCGGTCTACGCAGTTCCACTGGCGGGCGCGCTGTTCTCGGTGCGGATCATGCTGAATACCTGGCATCCGCGGGCGGTGGGGGCGGCGTTTCTCACCTCGAGCCTGGCCGTGGCGGTCGGCTCGGCCGTCACGCACGATCATCCCATCCTGGACTGGCCCACCGGGAAGTCGTCGTACCTGCTGACCGTGCACGCACTGGTGTTGGCGCCGCTGACCCTCGCGGTGGGACTGGCGTTCAACCGGCTCATGGCTGCGGCGCGGCCCGCCGGCCCGATGCGGACCTGGCTGCTGGTCCCCACCCTGGCCGCCGCTGGGCTGGTGATGGGCCTCTGCTCACATTGGTGGCCCGAGTTGCCCGGCAACGGCCGAAGCATCCTGACGGTCAGCCTGGCCAGCAGCATGACGTTGTCGGCGGCCGCCGCGATATTGGTTTTGAAGCCACTGCTGACCGCGCTGTTCCTGCGCGCCGGTGGGGCAGGCGGGATGCTCACGCCCTCGCTCGCCACCGGCGCGGCGGCGGGATCGCTGCTGGTGCTGGCGATCAACTCGGCGGCCGGGACACAGCTGGAGGTGCCCGCAACCTCGCTGGCGGGTGCCGCCGGGGTGCTCGCGGTCACCCAGGGCTCACCGATCTGGGCCGCGATCTTCGTCTGGGAACTCGCCCGGCCCCCGCTCTGGCTGTTCCTGGTCTTCCTGCTGACCGCGTGCGGCGCACACGGATTGAAGGTGCTCGTTGCGGGCCCTAGATCTTCTAGCCCAACGCATCCGGGCTAGAGGGCCCGGATGCTGCCGGTCAGATACGGATATCCCTTGGCGATGTTGCGCAACGAGAGATCCCAGCCGGCAGCGCTGGAGCCGTGGTCTTCGACGTAGAGCCCCGTGGTGGCGGGCAGCACCACCGGCTTGCCGAACCGCACCGAATACTGCACCGCATCCGGAAGCCGGGCTTCGATGTTGGCCAATACCGCTGCGGCGCTGAACATCCCGTGCGCGATGGCCGTGGGGAATCCGAACAGCTTGGCGGCGATCGGGTTGGTGTGGATCGGGTTGTGGTCACCGCCCACGACGGCGTAACGACGGATCTGGCCGGGGGTGATTCGCAGCACGGTGCTGGGCGGGGGCAGCTTCGGCTGCTTCTGCGGCGGCGGTTTGGGCTCGTCGGACAGGCTGGTGCGTTGCTGGTGCAGGAAGGTGGTCACCTGGTGCCACGCGGTGTCGTTGCCGACGCTGACGTCGGTCACCAGATCGACGAGCAGCCCCTTGCGGTGTTCGCGGAGGTTCTCCGCGTGCACGCGCACGCCGACGGTGTCGGTGACCGCGATCGGGCGGTACTGCGTGATGCGGTTCTCGATGTGCACCGATCCCATTGCGGCGAAGGGGAAGTCGAAGCCGGTCACCAGCGACATCATCGCCGGGAAGGTCAGCGCGAACGGATACGTCAGCGGCACGTTGTTGCCGTAGCGCAGCCCGGTGACCCCCGCGTAGTCGGCCACGTTGGTCTGGTCTATCGGTAGTTCGTCGACGGTCACCGTGCGGCTGGGCAGCTGCCCTCCACGGGGCACCAGCGGCAAGGCCCCGGCCGCCGCACGCAGCATATTCTTGAGGCCGCTTGGTTGGTTCATCACGCTCTCCTAGGGGTCTGGCTGAATTGTCCGCCTCCTCAGCGGGCCGTTCCGGCCCGCATCGTCACCGGACTCAAGCGCCGAGCATGGCCTGGCCACAGACGCGAATAACGTTGCCGGTCACCGCGTTTGATGCCGGGCTGGCGAAATAGGCGATGGTCTCGGCGACATCGACCGGCTGCCCACCCTGCAGCAGCGAGTTCATCCGGCGGCCCACCTCGCGCGTGGCCAGCGGGATGGCCGCCGTCATCTGCGTCTCGATGAACCCCGGCGCGACGGCGTTGATCGTGATGCCCTTCTCGGACAGCCCCGGTGCCAGCGCCTGGGTGAGGCCGATCATCCCGGCCTTGGTGGTGGCGTAGTTGGTCTGCCCGCGGTTGCCCGCGATGCCGGCCATCGACGACAAGCCGATCACCCGGCCCCCCTTGCCGATGCTGCCGTTGCCGACAAGCCCTTCGGTAAGCCGTTGCGGAGCAAGCAAATTGACGGCCAGCACGGCATCCCAGCGGGCGTCGTCCATGTTGGCCAGCAGCTTGTCGCGGGTGATGCCGGCGTTGTTGACCAGTACATCGGCGTGCCCCGCGTAGTGGTCGCGCAGGTGCTCGGTGATCTTGTCGACGGCGTCTTCGGCGGTGACGTCGAGCCACAACGCGGTGCCCCCGACCCGGCTGGCGGTTTCGGCCAATGCCTCGGCGGCGGACTCCACGTCGATCGCGACCACGCGGGCGCCGTCGCGGGCGAACACCTCGGCGATCGTCGCACCGATGCCCCGGGCCGCGCCCGTCACGATGGCGACCTTGCCGTCCAGCGGCCGTTCCCAGTCGGCCGGCGGTGTCGAGTCGGCGTCCCCGACATAGAACACCTGGCCGTCCACGTAGGCCGACTTGGCCGACAGGATGAACCGCATGGTGGATTCCAGGCCCGTGGCGGCGGGTTTGGCATCCGGGGACAGGTACACCAGCGCGACGGTGGCGCCGTTGCGCAGTTCCTTGCCCAGCGAGCGGGTAAAGCCCTCCAGCGCGCGCTGCGCGATCCGTTCGTCGGTGCCGGGGGCCGCGTCGGGGGTGGTGCCGACGACCACGACGCGGGCGTTGTGGCCCACATTGCGCAGGACGGGCGTGAAGAATTCGTGCAAGGCCTTCAGTCCGGGAGGTGCCGTGATGCCGGTGGCGTCGAAAACCAGCCCGCCGAACTGGTCGGCCCAGCGGCCGCCGAGGTTGTTGCCCACCAGGTCATAGTCCTTGTCCAGCGCCGCGCGCAGCGGTTCGACCAGCCTGCCCTCACCACCGATCAGCAGGGACCCGGCAGGCGAGGATCGCCGGGCCGATAGCGGCGAAGCGTCTCTGGTTGTGGAATACCGAGTTGTTTCGCCAGGCTTCTTCCGGCGGCGGGTGGTCGGCTCTTCCACGCCTAATCGCGGTGGTTTTTAGGTTTTTAGGCTTCCGCACTCGCGCCGCATCCGAGGGCGTCGTTCCGTGAGGGAGGCGGGCAGTCGGGTCCCCGCCCCGACGTTCGGGTAGCGAATAAGCAGCGGTTTTGCCCTCGACGGGAGCTCAAACGTTTGAACTCCTTCTTGTAGATGCAGAGGCAATGTTCTATTTCCCAGGGCTTGAGTTTTTGAAATTCCTTGGGGGAGTTGGCTGCGCACTAGAAAGCCAAGGCTTACGCTGAAACCCAAGGCCTTAGCACCCTCTTTGACGCCCGCGTGAAGGTAGACACGATCTGGCATGATGCCGAGATGCGCTCCGATGCGGAGGGTCGTGTCGTAAACGCTTAGTCAGCAATACGTAACTGAACGCGGCAACAACAAAAC
>CAVPFT010000060.1:0-16211 GCA_963703795.1 uncultured Actinomycetota bacterium
ATCGCGCTGGGCCTCGAAGCGGACGGCGGGCTGACCGGGGACGATCGAGGGGCGCTCGAGGCGCTGATCCGTGCTCTGGAGCAGCAAGCCATCGACGACACCGCGTCGGCGCTCAGCGGCCTTCGCTCGGTACGCGGCGGCTACTCGGACTGCCTGCAGAGGTCGCTGACCACCCTGCGCACCGACGGGTATGACCCGACGGTTATCCAGGCGGTGGACGCGACGGAATCGGCGGGCCCTGAGCAGTTGATACCGCTTCCGCCGCCGGTCACGAGCGCCGAGGAAGCCAATCGGTGGTGGAAAACGCTGAGCCCGCAGCAGCAAAGCCGATTGATCGCCGACCACCGACCGGAGCTGGGAAACCTCAACGGTGTTCCCGTCGTCGTCCGGAGCCGGGTCAATCGCGCGGTGATGAACGACGATCTTCGTCGTGTGGAGGACGTCGCCGAGCAGCGCGGCGTGGTTGTCAATGACGTGCTGGGCGATCCCGTCAGGTACGGGCTGACCGCGGTAGCCGTCACCCGCTACGACAATGCCCGCCGCACACAAGAAGGCCTGAACGCGTCGGAAGACGCCGCCGGCGCGGCCATATTTCTGTTGAAGTATCAGCCGGAGGCTTTCCGCGGCCAGGGGGCCGCTGCCATCGCGATGGGCAACCCCGACACGGCGGCCAACACGGCGATTCTGGTGGCGGGGGCGGGCACCGGCGTGCGGGATGAAACGCTGGCCGACAACGACGCCGGGCGTCTCTACCAGGAAGCCGCGCGCGCCGATTGGGGCAGGCAGACGGCGGTGGTGCTGTGGGTGGGCTACGACGCGCCGAACAGTTGGTACGACCCGGGGCTGCGGGAACCGAATATGGCCCGTATCGGCGCCCATACGTTGGCCGCCGATGTGAACGCTCTTGCGGTCACCCACGAAGGCGCCCCGACGCGTCTGACCGTGGTCGGCCATTCCTACGGATCCACCGTCGTTTCGGATGCGGCGGCCGTGTACGGGATGCACGCAAACGATGTGGTCTTGGTCGGCTGCCCGGGCACCGACCTGGCGCATTCGGCGGCCGACTTCCATCTGTCGCCCGGCGGGCATCTCTACGTCGGCGCGGCGTCCGGTGACGCGGTCACCTGGTCGCCGGGTCACGTGACCGGGCCTGGTCTCATCGGTATGAGCTTCGGGGGCCTCGGAGACGACCCTTCAGTCGACGGCTACGGCTCGACCCGATTCAAAGCCGAAGTGCCCGGCAGCTCCATCAATCCGGTGTCTGACCATCTGCATTACTTCGACGACGGGTCCGAATCGCTCTTCAGCATTTCCGATGTGGTCTCAGGTCATGGCGATGCGCTGCAGCACGACGGGATGACCGCGCGTCACCGCGGCGAATACCGCCTGGGCGGATGGGTCGACCCCGAGGTTGCGCGTCCTGCGACGACGGGGCATCGCCATCGCGGACCGACGGGTTGACTGGCGATCCCCGAAGCGATTCGAATCGGTAACGCTCTGACGGAAGGCTCCGCCCTGAAGTGACATTGCCGCACAGGCGATTAGCCTTGGTCAGGTGATGAATCCCCAGCTGCCTCCTCCGGCGCAGTGGACACCACCCCCGGCACCACCCAGCAGACCAGCGTCGAGTGGCCGCATGGCTGTCGCTCTTGTCGTGGTTGGGCTGATCGCGGTGGCCGCACTTGTCGTCGGCATCATCGACCTCGCTCGGCCGAATTCGAGCGCGTCTAGCAAGGTTTCGACAACGGCGAGCCCGTCGCCGACGCTCACACCCGATCAGGTTGCGAGCGCTAAGAAGAATCTGTGCTCCGTGTATCAGGTCGCATCGCGATCGGTAAAGCAGACACGAACGGGAGGATATCGCCATCCGCGCGAATCTCGCTGACCAATGCCGCCGGCATGCTCGACACAGCAGCGGGTAATCCGGGATTGGACAGTAGTGAACTAGACGCTGCACGTAGGCTCGCGTGCGGCCTACCATAATACGGTCGCCTATAAGCTAGTGTGTTCGATAAGACATCCCCGCTTATGCAGAAGCGTAGATGAAGCGAACCGGGCGGAGCAGAATAGCAACGATATGCCCGTAAAGAGCGCAACCCACGCATGGCGATTTGCCGGTATCGGGCCGCCAACCCACGATGTGTCGTAGGCCGGAGGGAGGCCTGAGGAGGGGATAAGGTTGTGGCGGGAGACTTGCCAGCGGGGAAATATACGGCCGTCCTCATCGGTGCGTGGTGGCCGCAGGCGCCCACGGCACTGCGTTCCGGTGCCCAGCACTGGAGAGCGCAGGCGCAGGAACAGGAACAATACGCCCAGGGATTACATAACCAGTGGACGCAGTTGGCGTCACAGAATCAAGGACATACGGCAGACGACCTTGTATCCGGTTCCAGGAGGGCGAAAAACACCATCTTGATCTAGCTGAGAAATACAACGTGAAAGCCAGCGCCTTTGAGAAAGGTGCGGACGCAATCGACAACCTCCGCCAGGGACTTCGAGGGATCGCTGACGACTACAACCAGCGGATCGCCAATATCGAGAACTCGAAGGAGCCCGCACCTATGAAGGCCGCGGAAATCGAGCGGCTTATTGCCGAGGCTAATGGATTCGCCGCATACAAGTCTGGTGCTGCGGTGGCGACGATTACGGACGCAACACAACAGATCCTCACGGCCGAGGGATTGGCCATGTCGCCGCAGGAGTTCCTCACTAGTCAGGGCTTGAGCACCGGGGGCAGCGGGGAACAACCTTCCGTAGGCGGCGGCGCCATTGGCGCCAGCAACCATAGCGGCGGGAGCCAGAGCGGCCACACCGTTAGACGCGCGGTGGGATTGGTCCGCAACCCAACGCGCGTCCTGGCGCGGGAGTCGGCGACGCCGGGATCGGGCAGCCCGGTGGCGGTGTCGTCGGCGGAAGCAGTCCGACTGGCGTCCCCGTCGGTGGTGGTCATCTGTCAGGTGTCGCTGGAGTGACTTCACCACACCCCGGGGGAGGACTGTCTCCGGCGGCCGGTTTAGGCGGCCTTTCGCCAAACCAACTGGGCAACTCATTCGCCAACGGGATGATGACCGGCCAGCCCGCAGCTGGTGGTGCGCACAAATTGTCCGAAGGCTTGATGAATGCCGTTGGGGCGGGGTCGAATTCACCGCCGCAGCCGGTCGTGCCTCCGGTATCCACCCAGGCGATGGGCGGCGTGGAGTCTGCTGCCGGGGCACAGAGCGCGGACGCACCGGCCTCGGCTGCCTCTCATGCTCCGGTGGCGTCGACGGGCGGAGCCAGCATCCCGGTGGCGTCGCCAGTGGTCACTGGTGGGCCGGCAGCTTCTCCTATGGCTCCCGGGATTAGCGCCCCAGCCAGCCCCGCAGGCTCGTTGCCCGCTTATGGTTCTGATCTGCGGCCCCCCGTTGTTGCCGCACCATCGGTGTCGGCGCCGACAGTTCCGGTCTCCGGTGCACCGGTGGCGCCGTCGCCGTCGACGTCGCCCTCAGCGGGCAGTCCATTGATGTCGACGGTCCAACGAGTACCGGGCGGGCAGGTTGGGACAAGCGCGGCAACGCCCGCGGGGGCGTCGGCGTTGTCCGCGGCAACCGGCGCCGTGGCAGGCGACGTATCGAGTCGGACCGCGGAACAGCGGCGGCTGCAGCGTCTCGTCGACGCGGTGGCTCGGCAGGCCCCGGGTCTTTCATGGGCGGCAGGTCTGCGTGACGACGGCACAACGCTGCTGGTCGGCGGGATCGGGTGCGGATGGATTCCGCCGAATGTGAAGATCCCGGTCGGCGTGAATCGACTGCTGGAGCCGGCACCGCGTCGATCCGATGCGAGTGTCGTGGAGCTTTTGGGCGCCGTCACCGCCGCCGCGGTGCATAAGCCCAATGGATTTATTGCCAAGCCGGGACCCGACGACCCCGCCCTCACCGGTGATCGCGTGGCCCGCAGCGGGCCCGAAGTGGACGAGCTAGGCCCCACGTTGGTCGAGGCCGTGCGGCGACACGATGGGTTGCCGCGAATCGCTCAGACTTTGGCCCAAGTCGCAACCCGGGGAACAGGCGCTGCCGAGGCCGAGATCGACCTGCTGCAGACGGAGCAGCAGACTGCATACGAGAAGACGCTGGAGGATCCACACGATTTGTCACGGGTAGCCGGCTGGATGCTCCTGGCAGCTATCGACGCGCTGATCGAAGGCCACGAATCCCTGGCGCATTACCACGTGGCGTGGTACGAGGCGGTCTCGGGGAGGCTGCGGTGACTACCTTTCGAGCGGCCGGCGCTCTACGATGCGACCCAATACGCGGCCGCGGCCGATTATCGTGGTTAAGCGGGGCAGACTGGACTTGCAGCGCGCTGCACATGAGGGTTGAGGTGCAATCATGACGGGCGGAATCAACGCGAATATCCCGACCTATGGCGGGGTAGCTGCGACGCCACCATTCCCACCGGTACTGCCGTTTGGATTCCCTGGCTCACCCGGCGTCTCGCCGAGCGATGTCGGTCAGACGGGGCTCGCGAGAGCCGGCGATCTCGGCGTGCCCGGCGACCAGGCCGCCAGCGCTGAAGGCGATCTGGATCGTAGGGCGCATGCGGCCGACGCCGCGCAGAAGTTTCCCGCAAACGAGAGCGACGCCTCGAAACAGTTCGAGCAGATACCGCAGATGATCCAGCAAATGGTGTCGGGTATCGCGGGTGCCATAACCGGGGCTGCCGGCGGCCTGATGCAGCCGCTCACGCAGCTTCCCCAGCAGGCGATGCAGGCTATTCAGCCGCTGATGGGAGCCGCGAAGGGCGGCGGCGGGGCGGCGGAGGCCGCCTTGACCGGCGACGGGGCCGTCCTGGACAGCGCCACCGGCGGCGGCGCCGGCCTTGGCGGCGGCGGTGGTGGCCTTGGCGGTGGCGGCACGACACCGGCCGGCGTTATGGGCCCGCCACCCGTGCCGTCGTCGTCGCCGCCCACGACCCCCGCCGCGGCGTCGGTCAAGTCGGTGCCCGTGACACCAACCGGCGGGACACCGACGCCCGGCGGGCCGATGGGCATGACCGGCATGCCGATGATGCCCGGGGCGATGGGCGCCCACGGCGACGGCGGCGGTAAGGACAAACCCCCAGAAAAGCGCGTGACGGTCCCGGGTATCCCCAACGGCCAGCCGGTCAAGGGACGCTTGACCGTCCCGCCGAATGTTCCCGTTGCGAAGTCCGGCGACGCCAAACCGGCCGTCGTCGCCAAGCCCAACCGGCGAATCGTGATTATGCCGGCCGACGAGGAGCCGCAGGAATAGGCGCCAGAAATCCCTCGAATTGTATTTCGGAACTAATTTGATTCGATCGGTGCGGCGGCGGCAAATGACACCTAATACCACCGTGAAGAATACCGCCCTGAAGAGATCGGCCTACCCTGCGCCAAGCCAAAGAACCGTTGCTTGGTGCATGCTATTGAGGCGGCCAACGCGATGACCGCCGGCGGATCAGAAGGTGTGGGAGCAGTGACTGACGTGTCCGGTACAGATGCGGTGCGCCCGGACGCGGCTGCGGACAAGGCCTTGGTCGATCAGGTCTTATCCGAATTGAAGGCGAATTTCGAGAAGTGGGAAGCAGTTCTGGCTGCCCAGGAGTCGGTGACTTACACCGCCGACGTGGGCGACATCTATGCGGTGTGCAATTCAGACGGGCGGCTGACCGGGCTGTCGTTGGCCCCGCACGTGATGACGTCCTACACCTGTCACGAGTTGATGGATCGACTGAATATGGTCTTTGAGGCATTGCGTGAAGAAGCGCAGGCCGACTTCAACCGGAATTACGGCGGGGGAACCGTTGAATGATCGTTTGATGACACAGGCCGTGACCGCTTTGTCCTGGGGCCACGACCTATTCGGTAGCGACGACGCCGGTCGCGGCGTCGGGGCCACGCCCGCGCTGATGCGCGCCCGCGCCGAGGCGATAGGACGGGCGGCAAACGCGGACGGGTTGCCCACGATGGCGGCGCTGCGGTCGGGCGCCTCCGCGGTGCGCCTGCATCGGTTGGCCGACACCGATACGGCGCTGAATTCGATCCTGACGGAAGCGCGGATCGCGCGCGCGCACGCGAGCGCGGCGACGCGCCACAACTTGGACGACGCGATGGCCGATGTGATGCCGGCAGCCGACACCCCGATGGGGCGTCGTGAGGCGCAGGCCCGGATGGCCGCGCGGTTGCGCGCGCAGCACCGCCACATCGTGCGGTCGCGCTCGCGGTCGCGGCTGTTGGCGCTGCGGCTGCGGCGGCTGCGCTACCTGGGGTCGCGCGCATTCGCGGGGCGAGGCGGCCACCTCGGGGGTGGCGGCGGACGCGCGGCGGTGTTGGCGGCGATAGATAAAGCCTTGGATATCAAGGGCATTCACAATCCCGCGGCGCGTGCCCGGTGGGCGCGCGGCATGGATCTGGTCGCTCGCCGCGAATCCAACTACGACGCCCATGCCGAAAATGGTTGGGATTCCAACGCGGTCAGGGGCACGCCAAGCAAGGGCGCCTGGCAGTTCATCGCCCCGACATTCGCGGCCTATCATGAGCCGGGGACATCGGCGAGCATCCACGATCTGGTGGCGCAGGCCTGCGCCTTCATCAACTACGCGCGGGGTCACTACGGCGTCGCCGCCGACGCATCGGACTTGGCCGATCGGATTCAGCAGGCGGACCCGCGCCGCGGACCCAGGGGCTACTGAGGAACGGTACTGAGCCATGCCATTGAGTTTGTCCAACCGCGACCAGAATTCGGGGCACCTGTTTTACAACCGGCGGCTGCGGGCGGCGACGACGCGCTTCTCGGTGCGAATGAAGCACGACGACCGCAAGCAGACCGCGGCGCTGATCCTGTCGCTGGTGTTGGTGGCCATCGCTGCGGGGTGGATGGTGCTGCTGAACGTCCTCAAACCCAGTGGGGTGGTGGGTGATGCGGCGATCATCGGCGACCGCGCCTCCGGGGCGATCTACGCGCGCATCGACGGCCGGTTGTATCCGGCGCTGAACTTGACTTCCGCGCAGCTGGCGACGGGGACCGCCAACCAGCCGACGTGGGTGAAACCGGCCGAGATCGCCAAATATCCAACGGGGCCGCTGGTCGGGATTCCGGGTGCGCCGGCGGCGATGCCGGTGAACCGGGGCGCCGTGTCGGCCTGGGCGGTGTGCGACACGGCGGGACGACCACGCACAGCGGATAAGCCCTCGGTGACCTCGATCGCCGGCCAGCTCACCGGTGGCCGGGCGACACCGATGGCCAACGGCGTGGGACTGTTGGCGACGTTCGAGGGCGCCACGTATGTGATCTGGGGTGGCAAGCGCTCGCAGGTCGATCCCGTCGACAGGGCGGTCACGTTGAGCCTCGGGCTGGATCCCGGAGTGACTGTCCCAGTGCAGATCTCGCGCGCGCTCTTCGACGGGCTGCCCGCTACCGAGCCGCTACGCGTGCCCAAGGTCCCCGAGGCGGGAACTCCGTCGAAGTGGCTGCCGGGCTCACAGGTTGGTGCGGTGTTGCAGGATCAAACGGCCGGTGGGGGCAGCCAGTTCTATGTGCTGCTGGCCGACGGTGTGCAAAAGGTCGGAGGCTTCGTGGCCGATCTGATGCGCAGTGCCAACTCCTATGGGTCGGCGACGCCGCGGACGGTGACTCCGGACGTGCTGGTCAGCATTCCCGAAGTGACTTCGCTGCCGGTCGACTACTACCCGAGCAAGCGACTGAATTTCATTGACTCCGCGGCGAATCCGACCACCTGCGTGGGATGGGAGAAGGCGTCGACGGATCCGCAGGCCCGGGTCGCCATCTACAACGGGCGTGGGCTTCCGGTCCCGTCGTCGATGGACAACCGGATCGTGCGGCTGGTACGCGACGACCGCGACCCGGCGTCGGTCGTCGCCAACCAGGTGCTGGTGTTGCCGGGCGCGGCGAACTTCGTGACGTCGACGAGCGGTGTGATCACCAGCGACTCAAGGGAATCCCTGTTCTGGGTGTCCGATAGCGGTGTGCGGTTCGGCATCGCCGCCGACGACTCGACAATGCGCGCCCTCGGTCTCGATCCTGCTGCTGCGGTGCAGGCGCCGTGGCCACTATTGCGGACTTTTGCTGCCGGGCCGGCGTTGTCGCGACAGGCAGCGCTTGTCGCGCGCGACACCGTGCCGGCGGCCGGACAGGTGACCGTGCTGACGACGTCGGCCAGAGCGGGAGGCTAGAAAGTGTCCAAGCGAGCGTTTCCCGTCAACCGGGTCAAGATCCAGCCACCGAAACCGGTTCGCGTAGCCCCGACTGCGCCGATAGCTCTGCCCGAACGCGAGCCCCGCAACATCTGGGTGATGATCGGCGTGCCGGCGCTGATCGTCGCGCTGATCGGCACCATCGTCATGCTCTACGTCTCGGGGGTACGCAGTCTGTCGACTGGGTTCTTCCCGTTGATGGGGATCGGTGCGTTCAGCATGCTGGCGTTCTCCGGCCGATTCGGGCGGGCGCGCAAGATCACCTGGGGGGAGTTGGAAAAGGGTCGCCGCCGCTATCTTCGCGACCTTGATGCCAACCGCGATGAGATCCAGACCGCGGTGTGTGCGCAGCGCAACTGGCAGCAGGCGGTGCATTCCGATCCGCGCGGGTTGGGGGCCATTATCGGTGGCCCGCGGATGTGGGAACGCGGGCGCGGCGATGTTGACTTCTTAGAAGTGCGGCTGGGCACGGGTGTGCAGCACGCGCCGGACTCGGTGTTGTCGGTGACCTGGCCCGACATTGCGTCCGACGAGGAGCTGGAGCCGGTTACCGGTCAGGCATTGCGCGATTTCATCTTGGAGCAGCGCAAAATTCGCGACATCGCCAAGGTGGTGAACCTGCGGTCGGCGCCAGGGTTCAGCTTCGTCGGCGACGATTTGAACCGAGTGCGGTCGCTGATGCGTTCGGTGCTGTGCTCGCTGGCGGTGTTTCACAACCCTCGCGATGTCAAGTTGATGGTCGTCACCCGCACCCCCGAGTTGTGGTCGTGGATGGTGTGGTTGCCGCACAACCTGCACGACGAGCTGTTCGACGCCTGCGGCTGGCGACGGCTCGTGTTCGCCACGCCCGAGGAGCTGGAGGAGTCGCTCGGCGCCGAGCTGCACATGAAGGGCAAGCGTGGCCAGTGGACGCCGCCCACCACGGCCAGCCCGACCACGATCGGCTCGACCCTGGAGACCGGTCAAACCGATCCTGCGGCGGAACTGGGCCCGCACTGGGTGATCGTCGATGACAACACCGGCAGCCCCGAGGCGTGGGAGAGCGTGGTCGGCCAGGTCGGCAAGGCGGGAATCACCGTGCTGCGCATTGCCTCTCGGGTCGGCATCGGCGTGGGGTTCGACAAGGACCAGCTGTATGAGATGAGCGAGCGGCACACTGCCGTGGTGGTCGAAGGCGCATCCAACGGCTCGGCGAAAGCCCGTCAGAATGGCGAGGCCGTCGACGACGACGAAGGCCGCGCGGCGCCGCTACTTCGCGCGGGCGGCAAGTTCTTCGCCCACGCCGACCAGCTGTCGGTTCCGCGTGCTTATCGTTACGCGCGCACGATGGCGCGGTGGTCACCGACCAGCAGCAGCGAAATCGCCGATTCGACCAGTGGGGCGGCCGAACTGCTCCGGTCGCTGGGCATCAGCGACCCCCGCGACTTGGATGTCGACCGATTGTGGGCCGAGCGGCGCGGCAGGGGCGACGAGCGGTGGTCGGAGATACCGGTGGGCGCCAAACCGAACGGCGAGCTACAAAACGTCATCATCCGCGCAAAGGACTTCGGCGGCTTCGGTTTTCACTCGGTGGTCATCGGCACCAGCGGCTCGGGCAAATCCGAGTTCTTCCTGTCGTTGGTTTACGGGATCGCGCTGACCCATTCACCGGAGACGTTCAATGTCATCTTCGTCGACATGAAGTTCGAATCGGCGGCCCAGGACATCCTGGGCATCCCCCACGTCGTGGCGGCGCTGTCTAACCTCGGCAAGGACGAACGACACCTGGCTGAACGGATGCGCAGGGTCATCGACGGTGAAATCAAGCAGCGCTATGAGCTTTTCACGTCGGTGGGCGCGCGCGACGCAAACGACTACGAGGAGATCCGGCTCGCCGGGCGCGATCTCCCGCCGGTGCCGGTGCTGCTGGTCATCGTCGACGAGTATCTCGAGTTGTTCGCCAATCACGACAAGTGGATCAATCTGATCATTCACATCGGCCAGGAGGGCCGCGGCGCCAACGTGTTCTTCATGTTGGGTGGGCAACGGCTGGACCTGTCATCCCTGCAAAAAGTCAAGTCCAACATCGCATTTCGGATCGCACTACGCGCCGAGTCGGGCGATGACAGCCGCGAGGTGATCGGCACCGACGCCGCTTACCACCTGCCCTCGAAAGAGAACGGTTTCGCGCTGCTCAAGGTCGGTCCGCGTGACCTGGAGCCGTTCCGCTGCTTTTATCTGTCCGCGCCGTTCGTGGTGCCGAAGAGGAAAGAGGTGGTCAGGACCGTCGACATGACCCTGACGCAGCCCCGGCTCTACAACTGGCAGTACCAGCCGTTGGATGAAGCCGACTCCGCAGCGTTGGAAGCCGCTTCGGCGGCCGACGATGAGCCCGACGAATTCCTTGTCCACGAAGACGGTTTCAAGAAAAAGAAGATCGTGGACGTGTTGCGGGAATCGCTGCGCAAGGTGCCGCACCGAGCGCCGCGCCGGCCCTGGCTGGAACCTTTGGAGAACCCCGAGCCCGTCGATGCTCTGGTGACCGGATGGCGCGGCAAGCCGTGGCACGTCGACTACGGTCGCAACCCAGGTCTGGTGTTCCCGGTGGGCATCATGGACATTCCCGAAGAATCCAAGCAGGTCGTGCATTCCGTCGACGCGTTGCGCAGCAACATCATCGTGGTCGGGGCCAAACAGCGCGGCAAGACAACCACGATGATGACGCTGATGTGCTCGGCGGCGATGATGTACACCCCTTCGCGGGTGACCTTCTTTTGCGTCGGCGGGGCGACCATGGCCCAGATCGGGTCGTTGCCGCACATCGCCGACATCGTCTCGCCCAAGGACACCGAGGGCATCGAGCGCATCTTGAGCAGCATGGACGCTTTGATCGATTCCCGCGAGGACGCATTTCGGCGCGTCAACATCGATCTCGACGGGTTCCGCGAGCGCCGGTTCGGGCCGGGCAGCGACGGGTTGGGGGGAACCGACCCCAACGATCCGTTCGGCGATGTCTTTGTGGTGGTCGATGACTACGACGATCTCTATACGAAAGACATGGTCCTTGGTGATCGCATCATCTCGTTGAGCAGCCGCGGTCCCGAGTATGGGGTGCACGTGATGTGCAGCGCGGGCGGCTGGATCCACGGGCAGCGGCAAAAACTGCTGCAGAACGCCACCGCGCGCATCCAGTTGCGGCTGGCTGAGCCGGGCGAGAGCCAAATGGGACACGTGGCGATCGAGTCCAGGGAGGCGGCGCGTAGAACGGTGAACCGCCCCGGTTTTGGTTTGACGGACTCGTTACACGAGTTATTGGTCGGCCTTCCCGCAATGGTCGATTCGGACACCCGCACGGTGGTGGACACCCCCGGAGTGGGCGCCCGCATCGCCGAGGTCGCCGGCGTCGAGAAGCACGCGGTCCTGCAGCGTCTGCCCGAAAGCGTGGAATTGACAGCGATTCTCGAGGTCCACGCCGCCGGCGACGCTGCGGCCGACGATCTGTCGATCGCGTTCGCGATCGGCGAGCGACACCAGCTGGGTCCGGTTCCCCTGCGGCTGCCGGAGAGCCCGGGCGTGATGATTTTGGGCCGGCAGGGCTGCGGCAAGAGCCTGTCGCTGGTGGCCATCGGCGAGGCGGTGATGAGCCGATTCAGCCCGGAGGAGGCGCAACTGACGCTGATCGACCCGAAGGCCGCCCCGCACGGGCTACGAGATTTGGACGCCCCGGGTTATGTGCGTGCCTACGCCTACGACCAAGACGAGATCGACCGGGTGATCACCGAACTGGCCCGGGACGTCTTGCTGCCGCGGCTGCCACCCAAGGGACTGAGCCAGGAGGAGTTGCGTGCGCTCAAGCCCTGGGAAGGGACTCGGCATTTCGTCCTCATCGACGACGTCCAAGATTTGCGGCCGGCGCAGACGCAGAGTTATCCCGCGACGGCACCGGTGGGCGCGGCGCTGTGGACGTTGATGGAACGTGCCCGGCAGATCGGTTTGCACGTGTTCACGACGCGCAACAGCACCAATTGGGCGACGCTTCAGATGGATCCGTGGTGGAGATATCAAACCTCAGCAAAGGTCGTGCAGCTGTACATGGACAACGATCCGCAGAATAAGATCAACCGGTTCGTTCGCGCTCAGGCATTACCCCCCGGACGTGGCCTGCTGGTAACCGATGATTCCGATGTCGAGGGCATTTTGGTCGGGCTCGCGTCTATGGTCGCCGAGAAATAGCGTCTGCCGGTTAATCGGCAAATGGAGATTCGGCGGTTATCCAGCTCCCGAAAACCCTTTCCCAGAAACGGCGAGTGACGGGCGTTGCAGATGTGGCAATAGCGGTCGGTGCTGCTGGTTGCGGCAGAAGCGGGGTCGCTCATTTGACACACGCCAAATTAAATGGGAGAAACCGGCAAAATATCTCGACCGAACACGCGGTCGGCCGGCGGGCATTAGACTGAGCCATCATTCGCAGAAGATGTGACTGCGAGGACAATCGGAGGAAATATGTCCTGGACCGTACAACCCGAGGGCGTTCTGGCATCAGCCGGAGCGGAATCGGCGATCAGCGCAGAAATCGAGGCGACGGCCGCGAGCGCCGCGCCGGCGCTGCTCGGCACCACGCCGATGGGCGCCGACCCTGACTCGGCGATGTTCTCGACGGCGCTTAACGCGTGTGGCGCCTCCTACCTGGGCGTGGTCCAGGAGCACTCGCTTCAGCGCGGACTGTTCGCCGGTGCGCAGGGCCTCGCGTCGGGCGTATATGTGACCACCGAGGCGGCACGCGCTGCGACGCTAGGTACGTAAATGGAAACTGCGCATGCCTGATCCGGGATGGGCTGCGCGTACCCCAGAGGACAACGATCTGCTGCTCAAGGCCGGGACCGGGGTGGCGACCCACGTCGCCAATGAAACTGCCTGGACCGCCGTGGGCGCCAGCCATCATGCTTCTGGTATCGCGTCGTCGATCAACACCGCCATGACCTCGGCGAGCTGGCTGGGGCTCGGCTCGGCGGGCTCGGCCCTCAGCGTCACCATGCTCAACGTTTCGCTGCACGGGTTGGCGGGCTGGGTCGACGTGAAACCGGCGGTGGTGGCGGCCGCGGTCTCGGCGTACACGATGGCCAATGCTGCCATGCGCCCGGCTCCCGAGTGCGTCGGGAACCGCGTCGAGTGCGCGGCCGACTACAACATCAACCCTTGGGTGCTTGGGGCGTTGACGCCACGGATCGGCTCGCTGGAATTCGAGTACTACATGGTGATGTGGCCCAACAACTCCGCGGTCGGCGCCAGTTACGGGGGAATCCTCGCGATGCTGTCCGAAAGCCTCGCCATACCACCACCGGTGGCGGCCATGGGCGCCTCGCCGGCGGCTCCCGCCGAGGCGGCCTCGGCGATCGGCCAGGCGGCCGCTGATACCGCGGCGGGCGACGGGATGCGCGGCGCCTTCCAGGGCGTGCAGGCCGGCACCCAAGGCGCCGGTCAGGCCGCATCGGGCGGCCAGGACATCGGCAGTCAGCTCGGCACGTTCATGGAGCCGGTGCAGTCGATGGTCGGCGCGGTCCCGCAGCTGATGCAGGCTCCCATGCAGGCGATGCAGCCGCTGACGTCGATGATGGGCATGTTCGCCAACCCCGGCGCACTGGGCATGGGCGGGGCGGCGCCGGGCGTCTCGGCGGTCAGCGCGGTTTCCGCCGTGCCCGAAGCGGCCGGCGCCGGAGGCGGAGGGGCTTCACTTGGCGGCGGCGTGCCGGCGACCACCTTCACCCGCCCGGTCAGCGCCTTTGAGCCCGGCAGCAGCGGCCGGCCGGTGGGACTGCGCCCCAGTGGGGCGTTGGGCGCCGAATCGGTGCGGTCCCAGACGGCGACCGTGGCGGGAGGGACGCCGGTCGGCGGCATGCCGGTGGGCGCGGCCGGCGGCCAGCGCGGGTCCCACGGCAAGTCTGAGCAGCCCGCCACGGTGCGCGTCGTCGACGACAGAGTGTGAAACGGCCTGCTCAGAGGGTGAATCGACACAACTGAATAGCCCCCATACACTTCGACGCATGCCCCCCGGAGACCAAAGGGGACCACAAGGGGACACGCCTAACCGGATAAGGAGAAAATCACAGTGACAATCAAGGTGACACCGCAGTTGCTGCGTAGCACCAGCCACGACATCCAGGCCAACATGGAGCAGGCTCTTGCGATCGCCCAGGGTTACCTGGCCAACCAAGAAAACGTGATGAACCCGGCGACCTGGTCGGGGGCGGGCGTCGTCGCCTCCCACATGACCGCCGCGGAGGTCACGCAGGACCTGAACAAGGTGCTGACGGGCGGAACGCGTCTGGCCGAGGGCTTGGCTCAGGCGGCGGCGTTGATGGAAGGGCACGAGGCCGACTCGCAGACGGCGTTCCAAGCCCTGTTCGGCGGCGCTTCCCATTAACGCGCAGTAACCCGAGCCTTAGTCAACTTTCGAAAGGAACATCACCATGGACGACATGATCACCTACAACCCCGGGGCCGTCGCAGACTTCGCGCAGGACGTGGGCCCCGGGCCGGGCAGCTCCACGCCATTCACGAGGACGTTTCCAACAAGACCAACGCGCTCCAGGAGTTTTTCGCCGGCCACGGCGCGACTGGCTTTTTCGACGCCCAAATGCAGATGCTGTCGGGGCTGCAGGGACTCATCGATACGGTGCGCCAGCACGGTTCGACGACCAACCATGTGCTCGACGCCGCGATCAGCACCGACCAGCAGATCGCCGGCCTGTTCTGAACTCGCTTGCCCCGGGGCGCCGGCGCGGTGCCTCGTGGGCGGCGACCAAGGTGGGGCACCGACGCGCATGTGCCCCACCTTTGGTGTGTCTGGCTGAGGTGAAAGTGGCGTGCTGACAACGACAGTCGATGGCCTCTGGGTCTTGCAGGCGGTGACCGGCGTGGAGCAGCTGTGCCCTGAGCTGGGCCTGCGGCCATTGCTGCCGAAGCTGGAGACGGCGGAGTTCGCGCTGCGCCACCCGGTGGTCGGAGAGCTGGTGGCTTGCGGTGCACTCGATGAGGCCGGCAACGCCGATCCGATGATCCGGGAATGGATGACCGTGCTTTTGCGGCGCGATCTCGGGCTGCTGCTGCACATCAGCGTGCCGGGCCGCGAGCCGACGCGTGCGGCCATTTGCCGGTTCGCCACCTGGTGGGTGGTCCAAAAGCGCAATGGCGACCTGGTGCGCCTCTATCCGGCCGGCACCGCCAGGGACGAGGCCGCGGCCACCGAGCTGGTGGTGGGTCAAGTCGAGCGGCTCTGCGGGGTCGCCGAAGCCGCGCCGCTGCGACCGGTCACCGTGGATACCGAGGAGCTGTTGGAATCGGTGCACGACGCCGCCAGCCTGAAATCGTTTCTGCTCCGCCACAACCTGGATGTGGACCAGTTGCACATCGTCACCATGGCCGCCGATCCGGCGCGCTCGGCGTCCGCGACCATCGTGGCGGTGCAGGCCGGTGTGGGCCCGGACAAAACGGCCCGTTTTGCGATCGGGGAGTCGTCGGTCGCGATCATTGACACCGCGGCCGGCCGGCTGTGCGTCGAAGGCGTGACTTCGGGCGAGCGTCGCTACCAGGTCGTCTCACCGGGGTCGCGCAGCGACATCGGTACGGCCGTGCGGCGGCTCATCGGCAATCTGCCCGCGGGCGACGAGTGGTACTCCTACCGGCGCGTGGTCTGACGAACGCCGGCAAAACATGTCGTTCCAACCAATCTTCGGAATAGCAAAGGCTAACGCGCCGGTAATGCGCTTCACGGGCTTAGTGATCGCGTAAACGGCCTATCCCCAACCGTGTTAGCATCGCGGTCGTGACGAGCCCTTGGAATGACCCGAATATGTTTGACGAAGAGAGGCTTGGGCGGGGGGATCCGCCTTCGGTGCGCCACCGGGATTCGGTATCGGACACGATGCGTATTACCGATCTAGCCGCTCCCCGAAAAATTCCCCCGGGTTCGGGGGCTGGCGAAAATTCATTTACAACATTTCGTTCCATAATATAAATCTCG